>JACOUN010000046.1 GCA_016177805.1 Rhodocyclales bacterium | reverse complement strand
CGCGGTATAGGCCAGGCTGGCGGCGACGATCGGCTTGCCGCGCTTGTAGGCGCGGGTCATGCAGAGCTGGGCCAGCGTCGCCAGGCCGCCGACGCCGAACAGCAGCAGGCCGCCGCGCAGGTCGACCGGATGGAATTCGTTGGCCAGCATCCACAGCGCGCTGCACAGCGTGGCCAGCAGCGAGAAGTAGAACACCGTGCGCGACTCCGGCTCACCGCGGGTGCCGAGTTCGCGCACGTTGAAGTAGGCCAGCCCGGAAATGATGCCGGAACCGAGCGCGATCAGGCCGCCGAGCAGCTGGTCGGCGGCCAGCGTCGGCTTCAGCAGCAGTACGACGCCGACGAAGCCGATCACCAGCGCGACGATCATCCCGGCGCGCAGGCGAATGCCGGCAAAGGCGGCGAAATAGACGGCGAGGAACAGCGGCGAGGTGTAGTTCAGCGTCACCGCGGTCGCCAGCGGCAGCATGGCGATCGCGTAGAAGTACATCAGCAGCGAGACGAAGCCGCTGGCGCCGCGGAACAGCTGCAGGCGCCAGTAGGGGGTGGCGAAGGCGATGCCGCGCGCGCGCACCAGCGCGGTCATCAGCACGAGCGAGATGGCACTGCGGTAGAAGACGATCTCCGCCGCCGAGAAGCTGTCGGCAGCCAGCTTGACGCACACCCCCATGGCGGCGAAGAGCAGGCTGGCGACGACCATCCACAGGGCTTGCATGTTCGAAAAGAAAAGCGTCCTTCGATACGCGCTGCGCGCTACTCAGGATGCGCGGAACACCATCTGCATCCCGTTCGTGCTGAGTAGGCGGCGCCGCCGTATCGAAGCACTTGATCGGTTCAGCGCAGATGTTCGCCCATGATGCGGCGATAGAACTCGTGGAAGTGCCGCATCCCGTCCTCCATCGGCGACTGGTAGGGGCCGACCTCGTTCTTCCCTTCCTTCATCAGCGCGCGGCGGCCGCGGTCCATGCGCTCGCCGATGTCGTCGTCTTCGATCGCCGTCTCCATGTAGGCCGCCTGCTCGGCCTCGACGAACTCGCGCTCGAACAGCGCGATGTCCTCGGGGTAGTAGAACTCGACGACGTTGGTCGTCTTGTCCACGTCGCGCGGGATCAGCGTCGACACCACCAGCACATGCGGGTACCACTCGACCATGATGTTCGGGTAGTAGGTGAGCCACACCGCGCCCTGCTTCGGCCGCTCCTCGCCATAGTAGTCGCGCACCGCCTGCTGCCAGCGCGCATAGGTCGTCGACCCGGACTTCTGCAGCGTCGTG
>JACOUN010000040.1 GCA_016177805.1 Rhodocyclales bacterium | reverse complement strand
CTTTTTCATCGCCGTGACGCTGTCGCCGCGGCTACTGAGGTCGAGCGCGACGTTGCCGCGCCCTTCCAGCAGATCCTTGTCGGCGAGATCCTGCATCAGCGGGTTGATGCTGATGCCGGTGAGGTGCTGTTTGAGTCCGACCTGATTGCCCGCGGCATTCAGCGTCAGGCTGCCGCTGGCCGAGCCTTCGTAGAGATTCAGGCTCAGCGGCGCAATGTCCAGCCGCCCGCCGACGAGCTTGAGCTGCGCGTTCAGCTTCGCCAGCTTCAGCTTCGACACCTGCAGCGCACCGATGCGGATGCCGCCCCTGACGTCGTGGCCCTTGAGTGCGGAGAAGTCCAGCTTGCCTTCCTTGGCGGATTTGTCCGCGGCGGCCTTGGGCGGCAGGTACTGGTCCACGTTGAGCTGGTCGATGTCGAGGTCGAAGACGATGGCCAGCGGAGCGAATTTCGCCAGCTTGAGCTGCAGTGCGATTTTCGATTCGTCGAAACGGGTGCCGAGCTCGAGCGCCGCGTTCTGCTTGGCCAGATCGGCGCGCAGGCTGCCCGCCAGCGGCAGCTTGAGCTGCTTCATCGGCATCTGCGGATTGGCCAGGTCGATGCTGCCGACTAGCTTATCCAGTGCCACGGTCTGCGCCGCGAGGTTGGCCGCCAGCGGCGAATCGAGGTGGGCCTTGACCGCGGTTTCGCCCGACTTCGCATCGAGCTCGAGCGCCAGCTTGCCGATCTTCAGCGCCTTGGCATTGCCTTCGACGCCCGACAGCACCAGCTTTGCGGCGACGCTGCGGCCGCTGCCGGCCAGCGTCGCGCTGAGGTTCAGGGTTTCGCCGCCGGCCTTGGCGGGCGACAGCGCAAGCTTCGGCGCATCGAGCTTCAGCTCAAACGCATCGCTGCCGCTCTTGCCTCTGGCGGCCAGCGCCAGCGCATCGACCGACAGGGTCTGCCTGCCGCTGTCGGCCTGCACGCGCCCGGTGCCGAGATCGAGCCTGGACAGGGTCGTGGTGCTACCGCTCTTCTCATCGCG
>JACOUN010000041.1 GCA_016177805.1 Rhodocyclales bacterium | reverse complement strand
CTTCATGAACCAGTAGCCGAGGAAGGTGGCGAGCGTGAGCGGCAGGCAGCAGGCCACCATGGCGCGCCAGTCGCGGTAGGTGAGGTACACCAGGGCGATGATGGTGGCGTAAACGTAGAGCATCATCGGCAGCTCGGTGGTTTCCAGCACCTCGTTGGTGGCGGCCTGCACCCCGACGCTGCCGCTCGCGAGCCGGATTTTCACGCCCTCCGTCGGGTTCTTCTCCCGGAATGCCTTGACCGCTCCCACCACCTGCTTGATGGTCGGGGCCTTGTGGTCCGCCAGGTACAGGTTGACCGGCAGCACCGTGCATCCGGTATTGAACAGCCCGGTCCCCTCGGGAATCAGCCCAACCGAGTTGGCCAACGACCGGGGGTCCCGCGCCAGCGCCGCCCACCTGGGGTTGCCCTCGTTGGTTCCCGCATAGGCCTGCTTGGCGAGCAGCGACACCGAGGCCACCGAAATCACCCCGGGCACGTTCGCCATCTGCCAGCTGAACTGGTCCACGTATTCCATGATGGGGAAGTCGTAGCAGCCGTCCTTGGGCGTCTCGAACACCACCGTGAGCACGTCGAGGCCGAGGTCGAACTTGGCCACGATGTCGGCCGCGTCGCGGTTGTAGCGCGAGTCCTCGTGCAGCTCCGGGGCGCCGGCCTTGAGGTGCCCGATGTGGCGCCCCTGGCTCTGGAAATAGGCGGCGCCGAAAAGTACCGCGCAGATCACGGTGCCGACCGCCGCGTTGCGGGTCTGCGCGATCCGCCCCAGGAATCCCATGAGCTTTTTCCGCATCTCCCGCATGCGGTTGACCCGCGCCACGTAGCGCTCGTCGAAGCGGAAAAACGACGCGCTCACCGGCAGCATGATGAGGTTGGTGACGATCTTGTAGGCCACGCCGATCGATGCGGTAATGCCCAGCTCCCGGATCATCGGAATCTGGATGATCGTGAGGGTGGCAAAGCCCACGAAGGCGGTGACCAGCGCCATGGACCCGGGGATCAGCAGGCCCGAGAAGCTGCGCCGGGCGGCGGTCATGGTATCGGCGCCGGCGCACACCTCCTTCGAGATGTAGTTGATCTGCTGCACGCCGTGGGAGACCCCGATGGCGAACACCAGGAACGGCACCAGGATCGCCAGCGGGTCGAGCCCGTATCCCAGCAGCGCCAGCGTGCCGAACTGCCACACCAGCGACACCAGCGAGCAGGCGAGCGGCAGCAAGGTGAGGACGGCCGAGCGCGAGTAGAGGTACACCGCCGCCGCCGTGAGCAGGAACGCGAGCGCGAAGAACTGCACCACGCTCTTGGCGCCATCGGCAATGTCGCCGATCTGCTTGGCAAAGCCGATGATCTGCACTTCGAAGGCCGAATCCTCGAACTTGGCGCGGACTTCGGATTCGAGCTTCGCGCTGAATTCCAGGTAATCCAGCTTCTTTCTGGTCTTCGGGTCTTCTTCCAGCAGGTCCGCGACCACCATGGCCCCCGAACTGTCGTTGGCGACCAGGTTGCCGATGTAGCCGCCGGCGATGACGTTGTTGCGGATGCGGGAGATCTTTTCCGCGTTGAGGCCCTCCGGAGTGATGTCTCCGCCGATCACGTCCTCGGCGCGGAATCCCTCCTCGGTAATTTCCAGGACGCGGGTATTCGGCGTCCACAGGGAAGCGACCGTGCGCCGGTCGATGCCCGGCAGGAAGAACACCGCCTGCGTGACCTCGTGCAGCTTCCTCAGCGCGGGGGCGTTCCAGACATCCCCCTTGCGCGGATGCACCACCACCAAGATGCGGTTCGCGCCAAACACCTGGTCCCGGTACTGGAAGAAGGTCTGGATGTATTCGTGCCCGTGGGGCAGCTGCTTGTCGAACCCGGCCGACATCCGCAACTGGAGCGCGAACGCGGCCATCACCGCGGTAAATGCCGCGAGCGCCAGGAGCGTCGCAACCCGGTGCGTGAAAAAAAGGCGTTCCAGCCCTGCTACGAATCGGGAGATCATCGGAAAATCGCGGATGGCGTCATGGGTGCCCCGGGCGACCCTTCCCGGCGCAAGCCGCGGGGAATCGGGGTGCGCCCGTCAGGCGCCGGTTCATGCATCGGCCGGCGCCCGGCATGGGTTTCGGACTAGAACGAGTACGACAGGCTCACCGACAGGAAATCCCGGTCCTTGAGCAGGTTGTTGCCGCCCCCGCCCCAGAAATTGGTGTACTGCACCCCGGCCTTCCAGGTGTCCTGGTAATTGAAGAACAGGGACAGGGTGAGCGCCCTGCGGTCCTTCACGAACGGAATCGTGTTGGGGCTGGTGCCGCTGAAATCATGGGCGAAATCGATCTGCGGCGTGACGTTGATTCCGCTGCCCCAGGCATTGGGATAGGTCATTCCGAGCTCGAGCACGTATCCTGCCGAGGTCTTGTCGGGCAGATCGTAGTCGGGCAGGAAATAGGGAATCGTCCCGTCCAGCCTCAGATCCGGGTAGTGCGCCGCCACCAGCTCGCCGAGGAAGAAACCTTCCCCTGCCCCCAGTCCGCGTACCAGGCCGCCCCAGTCGCTCGGTCCCAGCAAGTAGAACCCGGTGAGGTGCCCCTGCCACTTCTTCTCGGTCACGAAGCCGCGGTAGGTGCCTGGCGCGCAGAACGCGCACATGGCCCCCGCCAGCGGCACCGTGGGATCGATCCCGACGCTGTCCCGCGGCCGGTACGACAGTTCGGCGCCCACCGCCCAGTTACCCAGCTTGGTGTTCATGGATACCCCGAACAGGTCCCGGTCCTCGCCGTAGTCCACGAGGTAGCCCAACCCGAAGGGGTTCGCCGTGATCGTGGCCGGGTCGTTGACGAAAGTGATGAACGGAATCTTGTCGTGGTAGCGCAGGTAGTAAAGACCCCACTCGGTGCGGCTGCTCTCCGGCTTGATGCGCACCGCCAGGCCGTACTGCCCGCCGTTCCTGGGCGTGCGGTCGTCCTGCTGCGGCACCACCGTGCCCACCGCCAGCAGGTCGGCAAGGGTGAAGCGGCTTCCCGCCGGAATCCCGGCAAAGTTGCCGGCTGCCGCCACCGTGCCGACGTCGCCCACGCTTCCGGGTGGCGCGCCAAGTATTGAACTCGGAATGAAGGCGTCCTGCTGCCCCTTGCCCACCACGTCGGCCCCGGAGAAGAAGGTGCCCACGGGATCGAACTGGAAGGCGTTCCAGCGGAACTGGTAGTAAGCTTCCAGGCTCACGCTGTCCGAAAGCCCGAAGTTCACAGAGGCCATGGGCGCAGGGCGGAAAATCTCCTTGAGCTGGGTGCCCGGCGTGTGGAATTTCCTGAGGTCGATGGCGTTGACGACGTTGACGCCGCCGTAGATGAAGATGTCCTCGCCCCAGGAAATCACCTGGTTGCCCAGCCGCAGCTTGGCGGGGCGGCCCCCGAGGTCGAATTCCTTGGCAACGTAGGCGTCGAGCCAGGTCCAGTTCTCCACCGCCAGGTCCTTGGCGTCGTCCGTCAGCGGTGTACGGTTGGTGTCATCGGCCTTGAAGTCCTTCACCCAGGTCGCCCGCACCAGCGCACTCCATCCGCCGGGCCACTTCAGGGCAAGCTCGTGGGTGCCCTTCAGCGCGGCGGAAACGATGTCGCCCCGGTCGTAGTTCAGGTTTCCGTCATCGGCCTGCAGATAGTTGAAGTCCGGATTGCTGGTAAATCCGAAGCCGGGGCCGTTGACCAGCTCGCCGAGCCGGCCGGTTGTAGGAACGCAACCGCCGTTGTCGTTGCTGATAATGCCGCAATCGCGGCCCGACATCCGGGCCTGGACGCCGAACGAGATGGTCGAGTCGAAGCTGCCCTGGACCGTCTCCCCCTTGAACCGGAATGCCTGCGCCTCGGTGGGGGCGAGGGCCAAAAATCCGGCCGCCGCCAGGACCGAAAGCGCTAACCCGCCCAGGTGTCCTGCCCTTGTATTCTGCCTCATGATTTTCCTCCTCTTCGGAATGCCTCTGTGTGGGTTAGCGCTCGCCGTGCCGGCGCAGTTCGTCCGGGCTGAACTTCCGCGGATCGATGCGGCCTTCCTTGCCGGCCAGCCAGTCGGTCTCCGGACGCTCCTGGGTGGCATTCTCGGCAATGTAGCGCCCGACGTTCAGGTCGTAGGACGCGAACTCCTGCCCCACGCAGGCCGGAATTTCCGGCGCCGGATAAATGCTGCTCTCCTGCACCCGCCAGATCTTGCCCTGGGCGTCATACTGGTCGGCAACCATGATGGCCCAGCTGTCCTCGTCCAGGTAGAACACCCGCTTGGCGAAGCTGTGGCGCATGCCCGGCTTGAGGGTTGCCTCTACCTTCCACACCCGGTGCAGTTCGTAGCGCAGGAGGTCCCGGTTCACGAAATCGGGCAGATAGACGTCCTTGTACTTGCGGCTCTTGTCGATCAGTTTGAAGCTGTTGTAGGGCATATACAGCTCCTGCTTCCCCACCAGCTTCCAGTCATAGCGGTCCATGACCCCCGCGTACATCGGATACTGGTCCACCGTCTCCAGGTTTTCGTAGCCGGGGATCGGATTGTCGTAGGCGAAGGTCGGCGCCCGCCGTACCCGCCTCTGCCCGGGGAAATACAGCCACGCATCCGACAGCTCGTTGAAGAACCAGTGGACCAGGATCAGCTCGCCGGTGCGCGCAGGAGGCGACACGACCTCGTTCAGGAGTTTCATTTCCACCCCTTTCACCTCGTCACCCCCCTTGTTCTTCGGATTGTGGATCGGAACCCAGGTCCACTGGTCCTGCATCAGCGGCGTGAAGTTTCCGGCCTTGTCCGAAAAGATGGTCGAGTAGTACTCGATGCGCCCCTCGCCCATGTAGCGCAGCTTGTGATTCCACATGGCCTCTGCACCGGTCTTGGGGATCGGAAACATGATCGCCGCGCCGATCGCTTTCTCCAGGCCCCAGCCGTTCGATCCCAGCCGCGCCTCCCTGGCGTTGACCTTGGAGCGCTCGTACACGAAGTCGGGGAATCCGCAGCTGCGGCGCGTGGGATATACGTCCATCCGGTAGCCCTTGAGCGTCTTCACCACGGTGATCTGCCCCTCGGAGAGCCTGTCCTTGTAGCGGTCCACGTTGCTCGCGTCGATGGAAAACAGGGGCTTGTCCCCGGCGAACGGATCCGTGCGTTTTTGCCCGGGCTTCCATCCGGCAGGCGCCTTGGTCACGCCGCCGGTCCATTCCGGGATCGATCCATCCTTGTTGCCCGCGCGCTCCGCGCCGACCGGCGTCAGGTCTTTGCCCAATCGCGCAATCTCCTGGTCGGTGGCGGCCGCCCCGGCGCCCCCCGCTCCCACGGCGAGCGCCACCGCAAGTGCCAGTCTGTTCAGCTTGCCCATCTTTCCCCCTCCTTGGCCATGACACGATTTGCCTGCAACACTGCTCGATGTTCCGGTTCCGGGGCTTGCGGTCGATTCATTTCCCGGCCGGTCATTCGATTCGCACCCCCATCGCCTTCAGCTTCCCGACAATCCGCTGCCGCGTGCCGGCCACGTCATCGAGCCGGGACTCACGGTAATGCGCCACCTCCCCCGGCGAGTACGGCGAGAAACCGGGAGGAATCTCGCCGGAACTGAAATTTACGAGGATCCAGTTGAGCAATTCCGCGATCTCGGCATCGCCGAGCGGCGCCTGGGAGGTGCCGGGCACCTGCACCAGGAACGCCCGGCCTTCGGGCAGGCGCAGGAAATGCCCTACGGCGCCCTTCATGCTCGGAATTCCCCCCAGCGCATTCCCGCCCCCGTCGAAGCGATGACAGCCGGCGCAATGCCGGATGTAGTTCTGGCGGGCGAGTCCGTCGCCCGCCGGGCCCGCCGCCGCCGCGGGCGCTGCGACCACCAGCAGTCCCGCAAGCGCCGCGCCCAGCACGGCACGGGCCCGGATTTCCCGGTTCAGTTCGCCTCCCCCAGGAGCTGGAGCCGCTGCCGGTGCACCTGGCCCGGCGAGGGCTTGCGGCTCCGCGCGGCGGCGATCTCCGCCGCCGAAACCGGGGTATGGGCGTCCGGCAGCGAGGCGCGGTTGAAACGCTCGAGGACATGGTTAAGCACCGCGGCGAGCTCGTCATCGCTCAAGGCCGAAAAGGGAGGCATCACGCCGTTGTACTGATGTCCCTGGGACTCGATTCTGCCGTTCATCCCGGCCACCACCAGGTTGGCGAGGTAGCTGCGCCCTTCCGGGTTGTGCAGATACGTGCCGAGCGTTCCCGCCAGCGGCGGCGCAAAGCCCGGGGCCCCGTTGCCGCCCGGCTGGTGGCAGGCCGCACAGCGCGAGGCATACACCGTCTCCCCATTCGTCCCGCCGCTGCCCGCCAACGCGCCGGCAGTCCAGGTCAGGGCGCAGACGCCGATCAAAGCGATCCTTCCGGACACCACGCTACTTTCGCTCCTCGGCAATACCGACCACCACGGCGGTGGTGCAGTGGAACATGGTGCTGTTGGCGTTCGCCATGCACCAGTTGATGTCGTTATGGACGCCCATGCGGTAGGCGGGACGTTCGCCCTCGTTGGTGTTGCACAGGCACCGCCCGCAGGCGGTCTTGCCGCAGCAGTCGTTGTAGCTGATGAGGTAGCTCTTGCCGTCCGTCGGGTTGCGGCAGGTGCCGATCCAGGCCACGGCGGAGGGTTCCGTCCCCGGCGGGCAGGTGTGGGCGCTGCCGCCGCAGCAGGAGCACAGGTAGCCGTCGAAGGCGCAGTAGCGCCAGTAATCGCATTGGGTGGGATCCCCGTCCCCGGCCTTCGCCTTGGCGTCCGCGGCCTCCGCGAACTTCGCCACCCGATCGATGGGCAGGACCGGCAGGACCAACGCGCTTCCCACCAGAAGCTTGCCGATCCGGATCAGGGCGCTACGGCGCGAGGTCCGCTGGGCCACCCTGCGGGCCGATCGCTCGAACAGCTTGTCCAGCCAATTCATCTTTGCTCTCCTGCGCTTCGCTTCACCCGGGCCGGATTCAGGCCCGCTGGCCGATGTATTCCTGCACCGACGACACGCCCAGTTCCCTGGCGGTAAACAGGCTCTCCAGCTGCTCCCGGGAATTGACCAGACCCTTGGCGCGGATGCGGCCGGCCTCGTCGATGAGCACCGCGTAGGGCAGCTTGGCGATGCGGAAGCTCATCCCCAGCTCGGTCGAGAGCACGTAAGGAAACGGGGCCAGCTTCTCCTTGCGATAGAACGCCTGATGCTCTCGAGCTTCGCCGTCGCTCGCCAGCACGATCCTGAGCCAGGCATCCTCGCTCTGGCTTACGGAACGCAGGATGGGCAGGAGCTTCTTGCCCACCGGGCAGCCGGGCGCGAGGAAAAACAGCAGCGTGCTTTTCTCTGCCGGTTGTCCCAGTGCGATGCCCGCGCCGCCCAGGTCGGCGAGCTGGAACACCGGCGCCGGCTCGCCTACCCTGGGCCCGGTGTCCATCATGAGGGCACCCATCGGAGCGATGCGCTCATACAGGATTCCGATCTGGCGGGTGAGCGCAATCACGGCCACCAGCAGCGCCAGCACCACGATCCACAGAACGATGTTTGAAACCACCAGGCCTTCGAGCATGTCAGTTCCTCAGTTTCATGAGCTTGGGATGATTGGCCATCAGCTGGTTGGCCGATACGTAGAGTCCCAGCAGCGCCAGCGTTCCGAAGGCCACCGACAGGTAATCGATCCAGGCGAGCGGCCGCAGGCTGCCTTCCCGGGAGCCGGCCCACACGATTCCCAGCAACAGCAGGTTGCGCAGCACCAACCATTCGGACAGGCTCTGTCCGCCGTCCCCGCAGCCGCAGTCGATGTCGCGCCGGCCCCGCGCCAGATTGACCGCCACCGCGGCCGTGCACGCCACCAGCAGCAGCGCCAGCAGTACCGCGGCCACGGTGCGGCTCGCCGGAAACAGCAAACCCGCGGCGCCCGCCACCTCCAGCCACGGCAGCAGCCGCGCGAACGCCGGCACCAGGCTCTCCGGCAGGATGCGGTAATTGGCGACCGCGTCCTGGAACGCGCTCGCGTCCCGCAGCTTGTGCCAGGCGGCGATGAGGAATATCACGCTCATCGCGGCGCCGCACACCCGCGCCAACACCGGATCGATCGTCAGAGCGTCCACGGGCATCAATGGGTTTCCATGAGGAAGGCGGTTTCCGCCAGGGGATCGAGCCGCCGCCTGTACCTGAGCTTGTTCCCCGCCTCGAACACGACGAGGCCCATTTTCTCGCCATCCAGCGCAAACAGCAGGGGCGCGTCGTCCTGGCTCACGCTGAGGGCGACGGCATTCTTTCCGGGGCTGCGGTCCAGCCGCTTCTTCATCGCGAGGTCGTAGGTCCAGATCTCCGCCGCCGGGTTTTTGTGGCTGCCTTCCTTGCCCTTGGGATGCATCGCGACGTAGAGCCGCCCCGATTTTTCGTGGACCGATATCACCTGGTAGCCGCCGGGACGCCAGCCGCGCCTGGCGTCCTGCTTGTCGAGCAGGGACCATGGCTCCTCCGGCGCGGCTTCCTCGCCGCCGAGATTCGCCGAATGCACCACGCCCTGGAATGAGACGAAGAAGTAGCGGTCACCGATGTTCTCCGCCGTGATGAACAGCGGATCCTTGTCCGGGTCGAAGAAACGCCGGCTGCGCTTCTGGGACTTGAGCTTGCCGTCGGCATCGAGGGTTACGGTGAGGAAAGTCCCGTCCCCGCACAGGGTGGAGAAGCGCGCCACCATCGACTGCGAAGGCAGTACCGCCCAACACCCGGGGGTCGGAATCTCGGCCACCGTCCGTTTTGCCTTCACGTCCACGACAGTGACCGAAGTCGCCGGCGTCGCGTTCTGGATCAGCAGAAAGCGCCCGTCGGCCGTGGCGCGTATCAGGTTCTTGTAATGCAGCGCCTGGGCATGGCGCGGCGGAATCGGGATTTCATGCTTGAAGGAAAGCGTCTCGGTGTCGTACACATCCACTACGTCGGCGCGCTCGCCCCGGCTGAGCCGCGAGTAGTAGGTGGTGGCGACGTAGAGCTCCCTGCGATCCGGGGAGAGCGTCGCCTGCCCGGCGTAGCCGGTCGCAATCAGCCCCAGGTAGCGTAGGCTGTCACCATCCACCACGTGGAGCTTGCCATCGACGATGTGGGAAAGCGCCACATCGCTCACGTACACCCGGTGCGGCGTCGCGGGCGCGAGCTTCTCCACCCCGAGCTGTTCGATCTGTACCTCGGCTCTCGCCATGCCAAGGGCCGCCCAGAGAGCACAGGCGGCGACACTGCGCCAGGGATTCGTCCTTGCGCTCACAACGGCACTCTCCTCGTGGTAAGTACGACCAGGTTCAGGTACGGGAATTGGCGGGTGCCGCCCGTCAACATGCACGATGTTGCATGTGGACCCCAAGCCCGGGTCTGGCGCGGGCGGAGCCCGGAAATTCCGGGGGCCTGGCAACCGGCTGGGGTGGCGAAACCGGCTGTCCTGGCCGGTATCACGGCACAGCGCGACAACATGAACGCTCCTCCTGTTTGGCACCGGGCCCGGTGCGACGTGGATCGCGGCTTCTTAAGCTCTTGGGCCGCGACCGGGAAATGCACTTTACTGCAAGCGCATTTTAGGGGTAGTCTAAAAAAGGTGTTATCCCAAATCGGCAATCCGGAAAATTTTCGAATCCGTGACTCTGACTCGCCCCGCAACCGCCTCGACCGCCGCGTCCTCTCCGGGTTGCGCCGCGCCGTCCGCGGGCAGTCCGTCGGGCGCCTTGGTGATCCACGTCGCCCGCGACGTGGATGAGCAGGCTGCCAACCTGGGGCGATGGGCCCAGCGTTACCAGCAGCTAACACCTGGACGATTTGAAGGAAACACCATCGAAGCGTGGTTCGACGGGGTTCAGATTTTCCGTGAAATCCTGAAACAGTCGGTGCATCAGGAGGGGCAGCCGTGGCCGGGATCCATCGCCTTCGGGCTGCCCATTGCCATGGACGGCAACTCCAACTTCTGTGGTGATGCGATGCAGCAAAACAGCGTCATCGTGGTTCACGACGGAAGCGATTTCGCTTTCCGGACCGCCCGCATGACCGATGTCATCGCCGTGGCCCTGAACCTGCGCGAACTTGCGGAATACGCCCGGGACGTCGAAGGTTTCGACATCCTTGCCGAGATCAAGGGCCGTCACCTGGTGTCCGCGGCCGAAGTGCAGGTGGAAGAATTGCGCCGATTCCTGCTTTCGGTCCTGGGGACATTGCAATCGGACCCGGCAGTGCTAAGCCACGCGGCCGCCCGAAAGTCCCTGGAGACCGTGATTCTGGGCCGTCTGATCGCCATGCTGCGCAGCGCCAGCGCGGGCCAGGCGCAGCTTGCAGTTCCCTATTCCCGCCGCCAGATCGTGGAAATGGCCCGGGACTACATCCTGGCCCACGTGGAGGATCCCCTCACCGTTGCAGACGTTTGCGTCGCACTCGGAGTCAGCCGGCGCACCTTGCAATACAGCTTTCACGACGTGTTCGACATCAGCCCGGTGAAATACCTCAAGGTGCTGCGCCTGAACGGGGCGCGACGGGACCTCAAGAACGGATGGGTGCCGGAGACCTCGGTGCAGGATGTGGCGGCCAAATGGGGATTCTGGCACCTCGGGCATTTTGCGACCGACTACAAGCGCATGTTCGACGAAACGCCTTCGGCCACCCTCTACGGAAAGCCTCAAGCGCCGATGGCCAGTTGAGTCTTCCCCCGTCGTTGCAGTCTGGCGTCCGCGCCTGCCGCATTGCCGATTTGGGATAACGCTCCCCTTAGAGCGTATAACACAGTGATTCGCTCTTAAATTCACCCTACTATTTCCGGCGTTCGATTCGTGCTATATGTAAATTCTGCGAGCGGACGTTTTGCCGCACCTGACGCTGCAAAAATACCCAGAAGCGAGGAGACCTCAGATGATGAAATCGCTGCACATCACCCCCGACAAATGCACCGGCTGCCTGCAATGCGAGATGGCCTGTTCCTATGAGAACGAGGGGGTGTTCAACATTTCCAAGTCGCGCATCAAGGTGTTTCATTTCCACCACGAGGGGCGCAAGGTG
>JACOUN010000042.1 GCA_016177805.1 Rhodocyclales bacterium | reverse complement strand
GCGCGCGGCCTCGATCGCGGCGTTGAGCGCGAGCAGGTTGGTCTGATAGGCGATGTCGTCGACGATGCCGATCTTGTCGGCGATGGCCTTCATCGCCTCGACCGTGGCGCGCACCGCCTGCCCGCCGTCGGTGGCGTTGCCGGCCGACTTGCTCGCGATGCCGTCGGTGACCTTGGCGTTGTCGGTGTTCTGGCCGATCGAGGCGGACATCTGTTCGATCGAGGCGGTGGTCTCTTCCAGGCTGGCGGCCTGCTCGGACGAACCCTGGGCCAGCGTCTGCGAGGTGGCGTTGACTTCTTCCGAGCATGCCGCGAGCGAGTCGGCGGCGGTGCGTACTTCGCCCAGCGTTGCCGACAGCTTCTGCACCATGTCCTGCATCGCGGCCAGCAGGCGGCCGAACTCGTCGCCCGAGCCGGATTCGAGGTGGACGGTAAAATCGCCGTCGCGCAGGCGTTCCATCGCGGCAACGGCATGCTCGATCCGGCGTCCGATGTCGCGCACGAGTAGCGCGCCGGCGACCACCGCGAGCGCGAAACCGAACGCAATCGTAGTGATCGCGACCAGGCGCAACGTGGCAAACAGGGCCAGCGCGCGCTGGTATTCCTGCTTGGCGACCGTGAGCTGCAATTCGACCAGTTCGGTGATCTTTTCGCTGATCGGATCGATCGTGGCATACAGCGGCCCATCGAAATCGGACAGCCGGCCGGCGAGCGTGCCCGGATGCTCGCGCATGAAGCGTTCGGCGCGTTCGACATCGCGATCGGCCGCGGCGAACAGGGTTTTCGCCTGCGCCGCGAGCCGCTCTTCCTCGGTGGTCAGGGTTGTCGCCAGGTAGGCGTCCCACGCCGATCGGATCGCGGCGGTGGCGGCGCCGAAGTTCTTCAGCGCCTGCGCCGAATCCAGCAGGCCGGAATTGCCCTTGTTGATCGTATCGATGATGTTGACCGCGTACTCGTCGGCAATGGTCTTGAGCTGCTTCAACGGCACCACGCGGTCTTCGTAGACCGCTTGCAGTCCGCGATTGGTTTCCCCCATGCCGTACAGGCCGACGGCGCCGACGAGGACCAGGAGCGCCGACAGGGTTCCGAGTAGCAGGGTTTCCTTGGTCTTGATGGTCAGGTTACGCAGCATGGCCTTCTCCTTGGCAGCCATCGCGGCGGCGATGCCGCTTATGCTTCGGCCAACGCGTTGATTTCGGCGATTTCGCCCACCGAGAAGACCTTGCCCACGTCGAGGATGATGACGAAACGCCCGTCGACACGGCCCATGCCGCGAATGAAGTCGGTGCGGATGCGCGCGCCGAATGCCGGCGCCGGCTCGATCTCGGCGGCGGGGATCTCCATCACTTCATTGACCCCATCGACCAGCACGCCCAGCGTCTGGGTCTCGTCGTCATGCTCGATCTCGACGATCACGATGCAGGTGCGCCGCCCGACCTCGGTGCACGTGCGGCCAAAGCGCGCCGAAAGATCGATGACCGGCACCACCGCGCCGCGCAGGTTGATCACGCCGCGCACGGTGGGTGGCATCATCGGCACCTCGGTGAGGCTGCCGAACTCGATGATCTCGCGGATCTGCAGGATGTCGATGGCGAAGACCTCGCCGTTGAGGGTGAAGGCCAGGTACTGATGGCCGCTGCCCGCGCCGTGGACGATAGGCGCGGTGTGGCTGCTGCGCGCCACTGCGGTGCTGTTGGCTGTCATGGTCGTCTCCGCTCAGAAACGCACGTATTCGGCATCGTCACCCACCGCCGCCAGAACCGGGGCGGGGTGGGGGTGGTGTGCATGATGCGCGGCGACCCGCGACGGGGCGCGCGCGGGCTGGGCCTTGCGCGGCTTGACCGCCCCCGCGCCGGGGGCCATGCGCGCGTGGCCGGCATCCATCTCCAGGCGGAACTGCGCCACCAGCGCCTGCAGTTGCTCGGCCTGGCTGCTCATCTCCTCGGCGGTGGCGGACAACTCCTCGGAGGCCGAGGCGTTCTGCTGCGTGGCCTGGCTGATCTGGTTCATCGCGGTGTTGATCTGGCCGGCGCCGCGCGACTGTTCCTCGGAAGCGGCGGTGATCTCCTGCACCAGCTCGGCGGTCTTCCTGATCGAGGGCACCATCTCGTCGAGCAGGGTGCCG
>JACOUN010000044.1 GCA_016177805.1 Rhodocyclales bacterium | reverse complement strand
CTACGCCGGGCTACGCCCGCCCTTGACCCCAAGGGGCCAGCAACCCGAATCCTGCATCACCCACTCAAAATTCAAAAGAGGCACTTCTTGTGGTGCTCGCTAACAAGCCACCCAAACACGCCCAGCACAACGACGGGAAACAAGACCATGAACCAGATGATTGGCGCTCGCTCACTTGGTTGAAGATAGCTTGATGCTCCTACGACAAGGGAAGCGAAGCCGTAAATCAGAACTATAAACAGGGCGATGATGCCGAGTGGGTTCCTCGCGAGCCCCTGGGCAACGGACCCAAAATCCTTAATTGGATTGCTCATAGTGTCTCCTGTGATCGCTAACGTTCAAGGTGACCGGCGCTGCGCGGCTTCATCGCGCAGCGTCCAGCGACCGAAGGGAGCGAGGTCGACCGCAGGGTTGGGCATCGCTTTCAGCCCGGAAGAAGACCCAAAGCTTTCTGAACCCCCTTCTCACCGAACATCTCGATTCGCTTCCATTGAAGGGTTGCTGCGTCGTCGCCCAAACTTTGGAGTTGCCTCTTCATGCTGTGAAAGTCATCGAAGGTCCAAGTGTGCGCCTCGGCTCTTGCGACGAGCGCGGGAATATATGGACGCCAGAGATCGCCACCGAACGAGCGCGGATTGATGTGACCGCCGTGAGTTTCGCGGACGCGATGCATTGCGAGAAACGGAGTCTTGGCGTAGAAGCAGGCTGCATCAATTCGCGAAGTCACTTGTCCAATATGCCGCCCATCTCGCGCGGCGTTTCGACCTAAGACCGTCGCGGCGTCAGAGTAGGTCATGTAGTAGCTGGCGTCCTCAAGGATGTGCTTTTCGAGGTGCTCAACGAGAGTGACGGCGTCAGCATGTTGCACGTTTGCTGCCATACGGACCTCCTTTCCTATCTAAAGTTTGTAGCCGAACCGCGCCTGCGACTGCGAGGCCCAACGAAAAGTCGACGGCATCTTTGCCGCCCATCCTGTCCTAGCGCCAGCCATTCCAGGGAGCGTGGCATCGTCAGGGCGTTGATTCATCTGACAATGTCCCATTCCTGCTGCCGCCTCGCCAGGATAGATGGCATGCAAACGCGGCAACTGCATGGATATGCGGCGCTAACGCCGTAGACTCTTGTGCAGCTTGATCACAGAAGGTGCGGACAGCGTCGGTGAGGTGCGCCGCCATTCTCTGAGTACGGCTCAAGAGCTAACCTCCCAGCCCGGCAGGCCCACCTTCCAGCGCACCCGCCGGGCGAGAGCATTACGCTTCCTTACCCACAAGTCCCAACCGCCCCACAAGCCGTACAAAAGTCACACCCATCCTTCCTAATCACCGAAGCATTGCCGCACTCCGAGCACACCGCGCCCTGCATGACTTGCGGATCGCTGTCTTGATGCGGGGCTTCGAGGATGCCCATTTCGCGGGTGGGGTAGCCTTTTTCATCCAGTACGCCGAGCATGGCGTAGCGGTGGATGATGAGGCGGGCCATGTAGGCGACGGTGCTGGGGAAGTTCTGCTGGCGCTTGGTGCCGGGGACGAAGGCCATGAAGTCGCCGAGCGGTTCGGGGTAGTTGAGCAGCTTGCGCAGTTTCATGCCTATCCAGGCCGGGTCCATGACGCGCATGTCGAGTGACAGGATGCGGGTCAGGCCGTCCAGGGCGCGCGGGTAGTTGCCCGAGAGCCAGACCGAGTAGGGGCGGGTGACGCCGTCGGGCAGGGTGATTTCCTTGAGGCCGAGGACGAAGTTCTCATTGGTGGCGGGGTTGTCGATGTCGACGGTCCAGGACAGCGTGCCGTCGGTGCCGGTCTTGGGTTCCTGCAGGCTGAACAGGGTGTCGAGCACCGGGGTGGGGGTGCCGTCGTCGTCCAGCGCGCCGAGTTTTTCGCAGCGGTAGCGCACGACCTGGGCGAAGGCGGAGACCACGCCGGGGTAGAGCTTCTTCTCGCCGTGGGGCGGGAAGGGCATCTCGAAGGACTTTTCGCCTATGGTGCGGGCCAGGGTGTCGAGCTTGAGTTCGAGCCAGCCGCGGTCGTTGGCGCGCATGTCCATGGACAACGTTTTGGCGACGGCGCCGAGGCCGCGCGGCTGGTCGGCGCCGTTGACCCAGACTTCGAACGGGAAGCCGGTGGCCTTGTTCACGCCGTTGCTTTCGATGTGGCCGACGAACAGCGCGAACTCGCCTTGCGGGGTGCCGAGCATGTAGGTCCAGGCCATGTTGCCGTCGGGCAGTTCGGGGCGGCCGGGCCAGCGCAGGCTGGACAGCACCGGGGCGGGCAGGCTCTTGATGACGAGGCGGCGGTTGGCGTCGGAGAGTTCGACGTCTTGCGGCTTTTTCTGGTCGGGCGACGGGGTGACCGACAGCACCGAGCCGAGCACGGAGTTGGGGCGGTAGGTGGCCAGGCCCTTGAGGCCGTCTTTCCACGCGGTGAGGTAGAGGTCTTCAAACTCGGCGTAGGGGTAGTCGGCCGGGACGTTGACGGTCTTGGAGATGGAGGTGTCGACGTAGGGGGCGACGGCGGCGACCATGTCCTTGTGCGCCTGGGCGGAGATTTCCAGCGCGGTGACGAAGTAGGGCGGCAGTTGGTTGATGTTGCCGCCGATGTGCTTGTACAGCCGCCATGCGTAGTCTTCGACGGCGTATTCCTTGAAGGTGCCGTCGGCCATGCGCTTGCGCCGGGTGTAGGTGTAGGAGAAGGGCGGTTCGATGCCGTTGGAGGCGTTGTCGGCGAAGGCGAGCGAGATGGTGCCGGTGGGGGCGATGGACAGCAGGTGCGAGTTGCGGATGCCGTGCTTGCGGATCTTGTCCTTGATGTCGGCGGGCAGGCGCGAGGCGAAGTTGCCGCCGGACAGATACATGTCGGCGTTGAACAGCGGGAAGGCGCCGCGCTCGACCGCGAGTTCGACCGAGGCCAGGTAGGCGCGATTGCGCATGTATTCGGAGATCCGGGTCGCCATCTGGCGCGCTTCGGGGGTGTCGTAGCGCAGTTGCAGCATGATCAGCGCGTCGCCCAGGCCGGTGAAGCCCAGGCCCACGCGGCGCTTGGACTGCGCTTCCTGTTCCTGCTCGTTGAGCGGCCAGTGGGTGATGTCGAGCACGTTGTCGAGCATGCGGATGGCGACGTCGACGACCTTGCCGAAGCCGTCGAAGTCGAACCGCGCCTTGTCGGAGAACGCTTCGGTGACGAACGGGGCGAGGTTGATCGAGCCGGGGTCGCAGCAGCCGTAGGGCGGCAGCGGCTGTTCGGCGCACGGGTTGGTGGCCTCGATGGTTTCGCAGTAGTACAGGTTGTTGTCCTGGTTCATGCGGTCGAGGAACAGGATGCCCGGCTCGGCGTGGTCGTAGGTGGAACGCATGATCTGGTCCCACAGCTCGCGCGCGCGCAGCTTGCGGTACACCCATTGGCCGTCGTCGAGCTGGTAGGCGCCGCCGTTGCGCAGTTCTTCGATGGGTTCGGCCTTGTGCGTGAGTTCGACGTCGCCGTCGGCTTCAACCGCCTTCATGAAGGCGTCGGTCACGCCGACCGAGATGTTGAAGTTGGTCAGGTCGCCATGGTCCTTGGCGTGGATGAATTCCTCGATATCGGGGTGGTCGCAGCGCAGCACCCCCATCTGCGCGCCACGGCGCGCGCCGGCGGATTCGACGGTTTCGCACGAGCGGTCGAACACGCGCATGTAGGACACCGGGCCGGAGGCGTTGGACAGCGTGCCCTTGACCAGCGCACCCTTGGGCCGGATGGTGGAAAAGTCGTAGCCGACCCCGCCGCCACGTCGCATGGTCTCGGCCGCCTGCGCCAGCGCGGTGTAGATGCCGGGACGCCCATCAATCGATTCGGTCACCGAATCGCCCACCGGCTGCACGAAGCAGTTGATCAGCGTGGCCTGCAGCTTGGTGCCGGCGGCGCTGTTGATGCGCCCGGCTGGCACGAAGCCGTGTTCCTGCGCTTCGAGGAATCTGGCTTCCCAGTGGGCGCGCTTGTCTTCGGCTTCCTTCGCCGCCAGCGCGCGCGCGACGCGGGCGCGCACTTCGGCGACGGATTTCTCGTCACCCTTGGCGTATTTCTCGACCAGGACTTCGGCGCAGATTTCCTGCGGTTGCAGCGTGGAGGCGTCGGCTTTGGGGGTGGCGGGGCGGTGTGTTTTTGCGCTCATGGTTCCTGTGTATCTCCGCATGTTCATCGGTTATGCATGACGTGAAGAATAGACGGGAATGCGGGTGAACGCAAAAAAATAAAACTCTTCAAATACAAAGAGTTATAAATTTTCACGGTATGCAAGCAAATAGTGAAACACTACATATAGTAGTGGTGCAGGGCACAAAATCGACCGAAATCCCATGGTTTTCAAGGGGTTTGCGGTGTTGTGAGGGGGGTGAGGCGCGGTTGAGCGCAACGTAATCCGCCCTTCGATATCTGGTCATTAGTTGGTTCCTTCCCCTTCAAGGGGAAGGACAGGATGGGGATGGGTTATAGCGATACCGTCAAACCCATCCCCCACCTGACCTCCCCCTTGAAGGGGGAGGAACCTGCTGATTACGCGCTCATGGCTTCAGTCAGGCCAATATGGCGCAGCAATCCCGAACGGTTCGGGTGTCCGCCGCCCGGGTTTCCATTGCGTCGCTCAGAACTTGTAGTTCATCCCGACGTACAACGAACGCCCCATGCCCGGTACGGCGATGCCCCAGGGCACGCGTTCATGCTCATGGTGCGTCCTTGTATTGCGCCGGGGTCTCTTGCACCTGATGGCTGACCGTGTCGGGCTGAGGTCTGATGCGTTCGATGATGCCGTTCCGGCTGACCACCAATTCGGTGCCGGTTTGTGCCGCCAGTTCACGGGCCCGTCGCGCGGCCCGCTGCAATGCGTGCCATGAGCCGCGTAGATCGGCCGTGGTTGCTTGGTCGATGGTTTTGGTATTCATCGCTCGCTCCAGTCCAGTAGTGCCGGCGTTTCGGAAGCGTTGTTGTACAGGGCCCAGGCATCGACAGCGGGGGCGTAGTGCCGGTGGAAATTCTCCAGTCCAGCGGCAAAACGGCGGCGAATCACGGGTTCAGCGATGTTGTGTCCGCCTTGGCGAACGCGCTGCTCTACGCGCGCTACCGCTTCATCGGCATGGTTGAGTTGCAGAAAAATCAGCTCCACCCGATAGCCCGACTGCTGCCAGCGCGCGATATGGCGCAAATAGACGCGGCCCGACAGAGTGGTTTCAAAGGCAAAACTCTCTCCCGCCCGAAAGTGCCGCTCCAGTTCTGCCAGCATCAGCCGCCCCGCCCTCACGGCAGCCGCTTCGGGAGCAAACGGGGCCAGCCCGGCGGCGATCAGATCGGCATTCACGAACACCGGGCAAGCCGCCTCGTTGGGTAGGAATTCACGTGCAAAGGTGGTCTTGCCTGCTCCGTTGGGGCCGGCAATGATGATGACCTTGCGATCCGGATTCTCCATCACCCCTCCAGCACAGAATTGAAGGTGATGCCCTCGCGCGTGACGCCCAGATGCTCGGCAATCTGCTCCACGGACACCCACGGTTCAGCAGTCATGACAGCACTTCGGCGGTATCGGTTCGGGTGGCATAAAGTCGGTTGCAATCGCAAAGGGTGCAATTTATCAGCTTGGCGATGATGTAGCAGGGCGATTGCATGAATGCCATGAGGTTGCTGATCGGTGGCTTCGTTGGCAGAAGCACACGGCTCCTCCCCCTTCAAGGGGGAGGTTGGGAGGGGGATGGGGTGTTTTCCGCGCTACTTTGACCCATCCCCACCCCAACCCTCCCCTTGAAGGGGAGGGAGTTCACATCAAGCAAGCATTCATGCAATTGCCCTGCCTGATGTAGCGTGTCAGGTCAGAACTTGTAGTTCATCCCGACGTACAACGAACGCCCCATGCCCGGTACGGCGATGCCCCAGGGCATGCCGTTCATGCTCATGGTGCGGCCCTGGCCGAGGTAGGCGCCGCCGGTGGGCAGGTCGTAGGCTTTGTCGAACAGGTTTTCGACGCCGAAGTCGACGCGCAACTGCTTCCACGTGTGGCTGGCGCGCAGGTTGACCAGGCTGTAGCCGTCGGTTTCGATCTCGTTGCGCACCTCCGACAGGTCGTCCTTGCCCTTGACCATGACCAGTTCGATGGCGTTGTCCCAGCCGCCGAGCTTGTGGGTCAGGGTGAGCTTGGCGTTGAGCGGCATGATGTTGTACAGGCCGTCGCCGCTGTCGCGGTTCTTGCCGTTGGTGTAGTTCACCAGCCCCTTCAGACCCCACTCGCCGGCGGCGGTGCTGCCCAGCGGCAGATGGCCGGACAGGTCCACGCCGTACAGACGCGCCGACTGGTTGGCGAACTGCAGCACGTTGAACTGGTCGGGGGCGTGCGTTGTGCGCGCGATCGCGTCGATGTAGTTGGAGACGCGGGTGTAGTACGGGGTGGCCTTGAACTCCCAGTTGCGGTCGGTGGCGTGCCAGTCGAAGGTGGCGGACACGGTGTGGGCGGTTTCGGGCTTCAGGTTGATGTCACCGACGTAGCCGTTGCCGTCTCCGACGAAGTTGTTCATGGTGGCTGCCATCGGCCACGACGACCAGGTGTAGCGCTCGTACAGGTTGGGCGAGCGGACCTTGCGCGCGTAGCCGAATTCGATGCCGAGGTTGGCATCGACGGTGTAGCGCGCCAGCGCGGTCAGGTCCAGGTTGGTGTCGCTCTTCTTGTGGTCGACCACGTTGAAGGCGAGGGCTTCGCCGAGCTGGTTGCCGCCGGCCATGGGCGCGGTGTTGTAGCCGCGCACGTCGCCGGCGTCGCTGCGCACCCATTCGTGACGGGCGCCGAACAGGGCCAGCCATTGCGGGCTGAGCTGGGTTTCCCATTCGGCGAACAGGGCGCTGCGGTCGCGCTCGCCGTGGCGGATGTTCCAGAACACGCCCGGACCCATGCCGCCGCCCGAAGCGGGCCACCAGTCGTCGAGCCGGTAGCTCTGGAATTCGCCGCCGACGCGTAGCAGGTCGCGCCGCGACAGCGTGATGTCGGCCTTGAGCGCGACCCCGGTGGTTTCGCCTTCGCTGCGCATCGGCATGCCGGCGGCGCAGGTGCCGGCCGGGTCGCCGCCGAAGCGGATCGGCGCGCACGGCACCCCGGCGCCCGAGTTGGAGCCGTACCAGAAGCGCTTGTCGTCGCCGAAGTCCATGAAGTGTTCGACCTTCTCGTGGTAGGCACGCGCCTCCAGCGCACCCCAGTCGAACTCGCCCTGGTAGCGCAGATTGACGCGCTTCTGGATGTTGTCGAGCAGGTCCATGCGCTGGTTGGGGTAGCGCTGTTCGGGCATGTCCTGATAGCCCAGCCTGGCTTCCAGCAGATGCTCGCCGCTCCTGAAGGCGAGGTTCAGGTTGTGGTTGCCGGTCTGGTAGGCGGTGGAGCCGACCTCGTCGCGCGCCAGCGTGTGGCCGGGGCGGCCGGTGTCGGTAAAGGTCTTGAACTTGCCGCCGGCGGTGTAGTTGTCCGCCTGGCTGATTGCGCCGCTGTAGCTGACGTTGAACGCTTCGGTGGCGTGGGTGAGGGCGAGGCTGGCGCCGCGCGCGTCGTTGTTGCTGCGGTAGAACGCGCCGAACTCGCCCTTGAACAGACGATCCGCGCCGGGGGTGGCGAACTCCGGCGCGCTCGTGTCGGCAATGATGGTGCCGCCTATGCTGTCGCCGCCGACGCTCACCGGGGTGATGCCGGCATAGACCTTGAGCGTGCCGACCTGGGTCGGGTCGAGGTAGGACAGCGGCGGGTTCATGTGATTGGGGCAGGTCGCGATCAGGTCCATGCCGTCGACCTTGACGCGCAGGCGGTCGTCGGCCAGGCCGTGAATGGCGGGCAGGCTGGAGACGCCGCCGGCGCCCTGCAGGCTGACGCCGGGCACGTCGCGCAGCAGGCTGGCGGTGTCGCTGGTGGCCGGGCTCATGGATTGCCGGGTCGATGGGTCGATAGTCGCCGCGCCGGGCAGCGGCGCCGCGCCGCCCTTGACGATGACCGGGGAGAGGACGGTTTCCTGCGCGGCGGCAAGGGGGGCGGCAAAGATCAATGCGAGCGCCAGGGAGATCCGGCTGAGGTGCAAGGGGGTTGTGCTGAGTTGGGTGTTCATTTGTATTCCTGATAACCGTGATTCGATGGGGTGCGGTGCGCCGCCTCGCCTGGCGGGCATGGCGCCGCGCAGGCAGGCGCGGCGCATCCGCCGGAGGGCGGGCGCGCTGCAACCAAATGGAGGGGGATTCAGGAAAGGACGGGCGGGGCGCGCGGGGGCGGACGCAGCCCGGCGTGGGCCTGGGCGTACCAGTGCGTGACGCCGCCCACCGGGGCAATGACGTAGTCGAGTGCGACGATTTGCCGCGTGGTGATGTCGGGTGGCTGAACGGCGAAGGTGGTTGCCGAACACGCCAGACAACGCGCCAGCCGCATATCGGCCGGGCTGTGGTCGTCGGGTGCGGGGGAGCCATCGGCATCGACGGCGACGCGCTCCATCCCGGCCGGGGTGCACACCACCACCCAGCCCTCGCCCTGTGCGGCGAGCATCTGTGCGGCGTGCCCGGCGCTGATGTAACCCAGCCCCAGGTGTGCGACGACCGCCAGCCAGACCAGCCAGAGTGTTTGACGTGCGGAGCGAAGGGGGGTGGAAACGCGGATCATGAGAGGGCGCAGCGTAGCAGGTCGCCGGGCGCACTTGTTTGGCATTGATCAAGAATCACGGTTGGGCACCTGATTACGGGGGTATGCGTACTTTCATGCCGGCGCGTCTTGAATGCATGAGCGAGTTACCGAAATACTCGGCATCCAGGAGTCGTAGGAGGTTGGCGACATACACCCGTTGCAAAGAAAAAGGCGGAGGGGTCTCCGCCTTGATGTACCCCGGCTGTTGCGGGTCAGAACTTGTGGCGCATGCCGACCGTAAACAGCCTGGCATTGCTGCCGGCGGACAGGCCGGTCAGCCGTTCGTGGTTGTAGGAGGCCGTGCTGCCGTTGTCCAGCGCGTGATAGCCGGTATACAAGGTGGTCCGTTTCGACAGGTCATGAAAATAGGCTGCCGACCAGCCCCTGGCATCCTTGCCGCCGCTTTTCGTCGACATGTCGAGTGCCGCATAGCTCAGCCGGACGCTGCCCGCGCCGGCCGGGATCTGCGCGCCGAGCGCCCAGCTGATGTCGTCGCCGCCGCCGCTGGCCTTCTTCATCGCATAGGTGCCGAGCAGCTTGGCGACGCCGAAGTCGTAACCGATGCCGAGCGCCGTTTCGCGCAGGTTTGCCGCCGGCGCCACGCCGCCCTGGTTGTCGATGTAGTGGTATACCAGCGCGGTCTTGAATGCGCCCCGGATGTATTCGGCGCCGAAGGCATACTTCTTTTCCTTGGGCGATGATTCCTGTTCGCCCAGTCCAACGACGGCGCGCAGGGTAAGACCACCCAAGCTGGGCGAAATGTAGGCCACGGCGTTGGTGAATGTGTCGTCGACCTTGGTCGAAAACCCGCCATCGTTGAGCATGTTGGCGCGGGCCGAGAGCAGGCCGGAGTTGGACAGGCCGTCGTAGCCGGAGTTGAAGTCATCGGCCGGACTGTAGATATAGCCGCCGAGGATGCTGCCCCAGGCACCCTTGAGGCCGACGAACGATTGGCGCGCGCCGCTGATGCCCTGGTTGGCGTCAATCTTCAGCGAGCCGTATTCCAACTCGAAGATGGCCTTGAGGCCGTTGCCGAGATCCTCGCTGCCGCGGAAGCCCAGGCGGGAACCGCTGATGCCGCCAGGGTCCATGACGTTCCTCGACCTGCCGTTGCCCGACAGCGTCGTGTAGTTCATATCGACGACCCCGTAGACAGTCAGGCTGGATTGGGCCTGGGCGGCGGTACAAAGTGCGCCGCTCAGGGCGATGAAGATGAGTGATTTTTGCACTGGAAGTCTCCTCTGGTTAGATTTTTTGCCGATCGACCGGGATCGAGCAGCCAATTTCCCAGAGCTGGCTTTCAGTTTCCTTTCCGGCACGGCCGCGCGGCCGGCACCGGCCTTGAAGCGCGGGGCGCTGCGGAAGCGGCGCGGCGGGGTTGGGTCTTCAGGCTGGGGGATTCGGTCCGCAGGTGCTCACGGGGCCTTGGTGGCGTCGTCCCACTTGCGCAGGAATGCGTCGCGCTTGAAATCATCCAGATAGGTCAGCAGGCCGGTGCCCAGCGCGATCGGGCGGAAGGCGCTGCCCAACTGCCGGCGCAGGCCGGCCACCGAGAGCTTGTCGGGAATGTCGTCGCGGACCGAAAAAAGGCCGGTCTCGCGCGCCAGGATGCGCTGGCCGCGTGCCGACAACAGGTAGTCCAGCCACAGGCCGGCGGCGCGCGGGTGGGGGGCGCTGCGTGCGATGAACGCGACGCGGCTCATGATCAGCGTGTAATCGTTGGGCAGGATGACGCCGACCGCGTCATCCGCGGCGGCGCGGGTCAGCGCGTAGGAGCCGAGAACGTTGTAGCCGAGCAGCGCCTGACCGCGCGCGATGTGATCGAGCATGTCACCGGTGGACGCCGACTGCCGGACCCCGGCCCGGCCCATGGCGGCGGCGACGCTCCAGAAGACGACCGGATTGGCCTGCTGATCCTGGGTGTGCAGCATGAAGCCGAGTCCCGAGCGGGTCGGGTCGTAGGTGATCAACTGGTTGCCGAAGCGTTCCGGATGGTCGAGCAGCAGGCGGGCGAGTGCCGCATGGGAACGCGGCACGTCGGCCGCCGCCAGATGCCGCTTGTTGTAGGCAATGGCGATTGGTTCGCAGGTGGTGCCGAAGGCTTCGTGCAGCCAGATCGCCCAAGCCGGCAGGCCCTCCGTTTCAGCGGAGCGATGGGGTTGGGCATGACCGTCGTTGACCAGTTTGATTTGCAAGTCCATCGCCGAACTCCAGATCACGTCGGCGTGCCCTCCGGCTTTTTCCTCGGCCAGGAAGCGCTCGTAGATCTGCCCGGAATTCATGTCGTGGTAATCGACCCGCAGCCCAGGGTGCAGGGCCTCGAAATCGCGGATCAGCGGATCGGCCAGGCGTTCGTCGGTGGTTGCGTAGATCACCACCCGTCCTTCGTGCGTCTGAGACCTTTCGCCGATCTCGCCGGACTGCGCGCCGCTGGTCGTGATCAGCAGGCAGCCCAGCGCCCCGGTCAGCCAGCGCAGCATTTTCTGCATGCTCCGTTTCATTTGTTCTCCAGGGCGATTCTTGCCGCGTGGCTTTGCTAATCCGGCCTTTTGCGGCAGGATAATCTCATTGCTGGCTTTCAATCGACTTTCAATCCGATGCGTCTGCTACTCGTCGAAGACCACCACGAACTGGCCGAGTGGGTCGCCAAGGCGCTGCATGGCGCCGGCCACATGGTCGACGTGCTGAGTCGCGGCGACCATGCCGACCACGCGTTGCTGACCCAGCCCTACGATCTGGTGATCCTCGACCTGTCGCTGCCCGGCATGGACGGGCTGGAAGTGTTGCGGCGCATGCGGGCGCGCGCCGCCAGCGCGAAAATTCCGGTACTCGTGCTGACCGCTCGCGGGGCCACCGGGGACCGGGTGCGCGGCCTCAATCTGGGGGCCGACGACTATCTGCCGAAGCCCTTCGACCTGGCCGAACTCGAAGCCCGGATCAAGGCTCTGCTGCGACGTAGCGGCAACCTCGCGCCGCTGGTCCGCGTCGGTCGTCTGGAGTTCGATACCGACAGCCGGCTGGCCAGCGTCGACGGCCGCTCTCTGGCCCTGACGCCACGCGAGCTGGCGGTTCTCGAAGCGCTGCTGTTCAGGCTGGGGCGGCCGATCGCCCGCGAATCGCTGTTCGAGAAGGTGTTCGGTTTCGATGAGGAAGCGCGCGTCGAGGCAATCGAGATCTACGTCTGCCGTTTGCGCAAGAAGCTGGAAGGCTCCGGGGCCACGGTCAGCACGCTGCGCGGTCTGGGTTACTCGCTGGGCGAGGCGCCGGTTGACCACTGACGGCGCGGCCAAACGCTACAGTCTGCGGCGGCGGGTGGGCTGGTGGCTGCTGCCGCCACTGCTCATCCTGCTGGCGATCAATGCCCTGTTCGCCTACCAGAGCGCGCTCGACGCAGTGAACCGCGCTTACGACCGCTCGCTGACCGCTTCGCTGAAGGCGATAGTCGAGAACATCCATTCCCTCAATGGCGACATATCGGTCGATATCCCGTATGCGGCGTTCGACATTTTCGAAGCCGGCGTCGAGGAAAGGATCTTCTATGCGGTGATCGGGCCGAGCGGCCGGCGGCTGACCGGTTATGCGGACCTGGCGCCGCCGGACGAATTGCCGCCGGTTGGTGAAATCAGCATTGCTGGCGCCACCTACAACGGCGAGCCGGTGCGTCTGGGCGTGATGAAAAAACGCCTCTACGATCCGGCCATCCCCGGCGACGATGCGGTTACCGTGCTGTTCGCCGAAACCGTTGGCACCCGGCAGGCCCTGGCCCGCGATCTGTTCGTCGCCAGCATGCGCAGGCAACTGTTGCTCGTCGGGCTGGGTGCATTTTTGCTGCTGGCCGCGCTGGGCAGCGCCTTCCGCCCGCTGCTCGCCGTGCGCGACGCGATCCGCCAGCGTGGCGAGGAAGATCTGACGCCGGTGCCGCGCAGCAATGTGCCGAGCGAGATCACGCCGCTGATCGATGCCATCAACCGCCACATGGAACGGCTTTCGGCGATGCTCGAGGCGCGCCGGCGCTTTCTCGCCGATGCCGCGCACCAGTTGCGCACGCCGCTGGCGGTGCTCAGTACCCAGGCCGAGGTCGGCCAGCGCCAGCAGGATCCGGAGGATATGCGGCGGACCTTCGGCAGCCTGCTGACCAGCATTCGCGGCGCCCGGCGGATGACCAACCAGATGCTGGCGCTGTCCCAGGCCGAGGCGGTCAACGGCATCATCCAGCAGCGGGCGAGGCTCGATCTCGCCGCGCTGATCCGCGATGTCGCCCTCGACCTGGCGCCGCTGGCGCTCGAGCGGGAAATCGATCTGGGCTTCGACGGTCCGGGCGAGGCGCTGTACATCGAAGGCAATGCGATGATGCTGCGTGAAATGGTCGCCAATCTGGTCGACAACGCGCTGCGTTACACGCCGCGCGGCGGCCAGGTCACGATCAGCGCGCGGGTGGGCGCCGCCGGCGGGGCACTGCTCGGCGTCACCGACAACGGACCGGGGATTCCGGCAGGGGAGCGCCAGCACGTGTTCAAGCGTTTCTATCGCATCCTCGGCCAGGGCGACACGCAGGGCAGCGGTCTGGGCATGGCTATCGTCCGTGAGATCTGTAGCGCGCATGGCGGCCGCATCAGCCTGCACGACGGTCCGGGCGGGTGCGGTTTGCACGTCGCCATCGATCTGCCCGGCGGCGCTGGTCACTAAGCAAACAAGCGCAGGGCGCGCCTGCGCCCTGCCCAGGAAACGCCGCGCGGCGCTCAGGCGCTGACCAGGGCGACTGCCCGGCGCCGTTCGACGAGGCGCAGCAGGCGCGGGCCGATCAGCATGGCGGCGGCGGCCAGCCACAGGCCGATGGTCAGCGGACTGGCGTACAGGATGTCGAGTTCGCCGCCGCTGATCGACAGGGCCCGTCGCAGGTTCTGTTCCATCATGTCGCCGAGCACGAAGCCGAGGATCAGCGGCGCCATCGGAAAGTTCATGACCCGCAACAGGTAGCCGAAGCCGCCAAGCAGACAGCCGAGCACCAGGTCGAAGGCGGTGCCGTGGACGGCGTATACGCCGACCAGCGAGACTGCGGCGATGCCCGGAACGAGCAGCCAGTTGGGGATGTCGAGAAACTTGACGAACAGCCGGATGAGCGGGATGTTCATGGCCAGCAGCATGATGTTGGCGATGAACAGCGAGGCGATCAGGCTCCAGACGATGATCGGCTGGTCCTGGAACAGGCTCGGTCCGGGCGTGATGTTGTACAGCGTCAGGGCGCCGATCATCACCGCCGTGGTGCCGGAGCCGGGAACGCCAAGGGTCAGCATCGGGATCAGCGAGCCGTAGGCCGAAGCGTTGTTGGCCGCTTCCGGCGCGGCCACGCCGCGCACGTCGCCGGCGCCGAAGGTGTGGTCCTTGCCGGCCAGGCGGCGCTCAGTGGCATAGGTCATGGCCGAGGCAATCGAGGCCCCGGCGCCGGGCAGCACGCCGATGAAGAATCCGGCCACGGCCGAGCGGACAATGGTCCACCTGGCCAGCATGAATTCCTGCAGGTTGAACAACAGGCGCCCGCTCAAACTGGCTGCCTGGGTGTCGGCATGATGGCTCTCCAGCATCAGCAGCAATTCAGAGACGGCGAACAGGCCGATGACGACGACAATGAACGGGATGCCGTCCGACAGATGCAGCAGGTCGAAGGTATAGCGATAGACGCCACTGTTCGAGTCGATGCCGACGCAGGCCAGGGCCAGCCCCAGCAGACAGGCGATCAGCGCCTTGGGCAGCGAATCGCCGACCAGACCGCCGAGGCACGACAGGGCGAGCACCATCAGGGCGAAATATTCGGCCGGTCCGAAGGCCATGGCCCAGTTGGCGAGCGCCGGGGCGAAGGCGACGATGCCGATGGTGGCGACCAGCGAGCCGGTAAACGAAGCGACCGCCGAGATCGACAGGGCCGGGCCGGCCAATCCCTTCTTGGCCATCGGGAAGCCGTCGAGCGTGGTCATTACCGCCCCGGCATCGCCGGGTACGTTGATCAGAATGGCCGAGATCCGCCCTCCGTACTCACAGCCGGCGTACACCGCGGCCAGCAGAATCAGCGCTGATTCGGGCGGCAGCTTCATGGCGAAGGCGATCGGCAGCAGGATGGCGACGCCGTTGATCGGGCCGAGGCCGGGCAGCAGGCCGATCACCGTGCCGAGAAAACAGCCGGCGAGGGCGATCAGCAGATTGGTCGGGGTGCCGGCGACGGCGAAGCCGCTCAGCAGATGGGTCAGGGTTTCCATGATTGCTTATCCAAGAACAGGTTTCAGCCACAGGCCGGCCGGCAGGGCCACGTCGAGCAGGCGATCGAACAGGATGAACAGGCCGACGGCCAGCCCTGCGCCGCTGAATACAGCCTGCTTCCAGGTGCCGCCGAAGCAGCGCGAGACCGGGACGACCATCAGGCCGGTGGCGAGGATGAAGCCTAGTTTGTCGAACAGGAAGGCGTAGAGCGCGACGATCGCGAACAGCCCACCGACCCGCAGCAGGACCGGGGGCGGTGCCCAGCGTACCGGTTTGCCGCGGGCGAAGACCAGGGCCAGCGAACACAAGCCGAGCAGCGCGTAAACCAGCAGCGGAAAGGCACGCGGTCCAACCGGTTCGTACTCCACCGGGGCGTGCAGGTCCCAGCCGAACCACAAGCCCCCGGACGCCAGCAGCAACAGGCCGACGCCAAATATTCTTTCGCTCATGTTGTACTCCTCAGCGCGATCACGGGCGCCGGACAGTGCCGGCGCCCGTGGTTGACTCACTGCCCGACGAGGCCGAATTCCCTGGACAGGTCGGCGTAGCGCTTGACGTTCTGGTCGATGTAGTCGGTCAGCTTGTCGCCGGTCAGGGCGAACGGAAACAGGCCGCGTTCGCCGCGCAGCTTGGCGAATTCCGGGGAGTTCAGCATCTTGTCGAAGGTGGTGACCCACCACTTGTAGTCGTCGTCGGTGACTTTCGGGCCGAGGTAGTAGCCGCGGATGATCGCCCATTCGACCGGGTAGCCCTGTTCAGTCGCGGTCGGGATGGCCGCCAGTTCGCCGGGCAGGCGCTCCGGGGCGAGCACCGCCAGCACCCTGACCTTGCCGCTCTTCAGGTAGGGGCCGACTTCCGAGGCGTCGCCGGAGTAAGCATGGACATGGCCGCCGAGCAGGGCGGTGATCGCCTCGCCGCCGCCCTCGAAGGCGACGTAGCGCATCTGTTTGTAATTGACCCCGGCTTCACGGGCGACCAGCGCGGATTTCATCCAGTCCTGGCTGCCGACCGAACCGCCGGCGCCGAACACGACCTGGGTCGGATCGCTGCGCGTGGCTTCGATCAGGTCCTTCAGCGTCTGGTAGGGGGCGTCGGCGCGGACGATGATGGCGCCGTAGTCGGCACCGACGGCGGCCAGCCAGCGGACGTCCTTGGCGGTGTATTTGCCGAACTTGCCGATCGCCAGGTTGAGCAGCGAACCGCCCGAGAAGGCCACGATGGTGCCGCCTTCGTCGGGGCGCTGGGCGATCACCGTGTTGTAGGCGACGGCCCCGATGCCGCCGGGCATGTAGGTGACGCGCATCGGAGCGCTCAGGTAGTTGCCGTCGCTCAGTCCGCTCTGCACCAGTTTGCAGGTCAGGTCGAAACCGCCGCCGGGCTTGGCCGGGGCGATGCACTCGGGCTTGCCGGGCGCCGCCTGGGCGGCGCCGAAGCACAGGATGGCTGCCATGGCGGTCAGCGTGTTGGTGATTTTCATGATGTCTCCTCGTAAGCTGCCTGGGATGTCGGTCGCCGTCAGCCGCGCTGTCCGGGACTCAGGGGCAAACGATAGTCGGCGTGGCTTTCGATCTGCTTTCAGCAGTGGCCGCCTCGACCCGGTCTTTAGCCCTCGGCGCCGTCGAGCGCGGCCACCCCGGCGCGCGCGACCGAGGCGTCTTCGCCGGCCTTGACCCCGGACACCCCGACCGCGCCGATCACGTTGCCGTCCACGACGATGGGCTCACCGCCTTCCAGCGGCACCACCGGCATCGCCAGCGCGGCGTAGCGGCCCTGGTTGATCATGTCCTCGAAGGCTTTGCTCGGTTTGCCCGACAGCACGCAGGTGCGGGCCTTTTCCGGGGCGACCAGCGCGCTCATGGCCGGCGCGCCGTCCATGCGCTGCAGCCACAGTGGGTATCCGCCCGCGTCGCAGATGGCGATGGTGACCGCCCAGCCTTGGTCGAGCGCTTCGCGCTCGGCGGCGGTGGCGATGCGTTTCACGTCGTCCAGCGTCAGCGTCTTGGTGTCCTTCACAGGGATAACCTCCAAACCGCGACGTGTGGTCAAAGGATCAGCACGGCGCGGAAATCATTCACATTGGTCAGGGTCGGGCCGGTGATCAGCGAGTCGCCGAGCGCGTCGAAGAAGCCGTGTCCGTCGTTGTCGTCGAGGCGTTCGCGCGGGTTGAGGCCGGCGGCCCAGGCGCGCTCCAGGGTGTCGGGGGTGAGCAGCGCGCCGGCGATCTCTTCCAGACCGTCGACGCCGTCGGTGTCGCCCGCCAGCGCCCAGGTGCTGGGCTGGCCGGCGAGCGCGATGGCGAGCGCCAGCAGGAATTCGACGTTGCGCCCGCCACGCCCCTGACCACGCACCGTGACGGTGGTTTCACCGCCGGAGAGCAGCACGCAGGGCGGATGCAGCGGTTGCTGGTGGCGCGCCACCTGCTGCGCGATGCCGGCCATCATGCGCCCCAGCTCGCGCGCCTCGCCTTCCAGGCTGTCGCCGAGGATCATCGGCGTGACGCCGGCCAGCGCGGCTTCGCGCGCGGCGGCCTGCAGCGCCATCTGCGGGGTGGCGATCAGCTCGGTGCGCACCCCGGCCAGGCGCGCGTCGCCGGGCTTGATCGATTCGCCCGCGCCGCTTTCCAGCAGCCGGCGCGCGGCGGGCGGCAGTTCGATGGCATAGCGCCGCACCAGCGCCAGCGCGTCGGCGCAGGTGGTGGGGTCGGCCACGGTGGGGCCGGAGGCGATGTCGAGCGGGTTGTCGCCGGGTACGTCGGAGATCAGCAGATTCACCACCCGCGCCGGGTGGCAGGCGGCGGCAAGGCGCCCGCCCTTGATCGCGGAGAGGTGGCGGCGCACGCAGTTCATCTCGGAAATGGTCGCGCCGGATTTGAGCAGTGCGCGGTTGATGGCCTGCTTGTCCTCCAGCGTCAGTCCTTCTCCCGGCAGCGGCAGCAGCGACGAGCCTCCGCCCGAGATCAGGCAGATCACCAGGTCGTCGGCGGTCAATCCGGTGACGAGTTCCAGCATCCGTTGCGCCGCCGCGAGGCCGGCCGCGTCCGGCACCGGGTGCGCGGCTTCGACGATCTCGATGCGCTCGCACGGCACCGCGTAGCCGTAGCGCGTCACCACCAGTCCGCTCAACGCCCCCGGCCAGTGCCGCTCCAGCGCCCGCGCCATCGCGGCCGAGGCCTTGCCCGCGCCGATCACCAGCGTGCGCCCGCGTGGTGGTTGCGGCAGGAAGCGCGGCACGCAGTGCTCCGGCTGGGCCGCGTTGACGGCGGCGGCGAACATCTTGCGCAGCAGCGCGCGGGGGTCGAGGGTCATGATGGTCAGAGCCTGTAATTGATACCGCACCGAGGGGGGGTAGGAGGGGCTTTAGCCCCGAATGATGTCGTTGGTCGCGGCTGAAGCCGCTCCTACGGGAACGCGGTACAGCCGCTTCGTAGGAGGGGCTTCAGCCCCGAATGCCTTTGCGGTCGCGGCTAAAGCCGCTCCTACGGAAGCGTGCAGCTGCGCTCGCCCGCCGTTCACGAAGCGATCTCGTGGTTGGCCATCAGTTCCAGCGCCCGCACCATGGCCGAGTGGTCCCAGCCGGCGCCGCCGTGGGCCGCGCAGGCGTTGAACAGTTCCTGTGCGGTCGCGGTGTTGGGCAGCGACACGCCGAGCTGGCGGGCGGTGGTCAGGGCGAGGTTGAGGTCCTTCTGGTGCAGTTCGATGCGGAAGCCCGGATCGAAGGTGCGCTTGACCATGCGCTCGCCATGCACTTCGAGGATGCGCGAATTGGCGAAGCCGCCCATCAGCGCCTGCCGCACCTTGCCCGGATCGGCGCCGGCCTTGGCCGCCAGCACCAGCGCCTCGCCGACCGCCTCGATGGTCAGCGCGACGATGATCTGGTTGGCGACCTTGGTGATCTGCCCGTCGCCATTGCCGCCGACCAGGGTGATGTTCTTGCCCATCAACTGGAACAGCGGATTGACGCGATCGAAGGCCGCCCGAGGGCCGCCGACCATGATGGTGAGACTCGCGGCTTTGGCGCCGACTTCACCACCGGACACCGGCGCGTCGAGGTAGTCGCAGCCGAGCGCGTTGATGCGCTGGGCGAAGTCCTTGGTTGCGACCGGCGAGATCGAACTCATGTCGACCACGGTCTTGCCCGGCGTCAGCCCGGCGGCCACGCCTTGCGCGCTGAACAACACGTCCTCGACGTGCGGGGTGTCCGGCACCATGACGATCACGATGTCGGCGGCGCGCGCCACGTCGGCGCCGCTGGCGCACGCCCTGGCGCCAGCTTCGAGCAGCGTCGCGGGCACCGTGCTGCGGGTGTGCACGTGCAGGGTGTGCTCGCCCTTGAGCAGATTGGCGGCCATGGGGGTGCCCATGATGCCCAGTCCTATGAATCCGATGTTGGCCATGTCGTGCTCCTGGTTCGTGGTTTTGTGGGGTCTCGGTGGGCCAGGGGTGTCAGCCGCGCATCCATCCCAGCCCCGCAACCGTGTCGGCGGCCGGCTTGTATTCGCAGCCTATCCAGCCGTCGTAACCCAGGCGGTCGATGTGGGCGAACAGGAAGGGGTAGTTGATCTCGCCCGTGCCCGGTTCGTGGCGGCCGGGGTTGTCCGCCAGTTGCATGTGGGCGATGCGCGGCAGATGGCGCGCGATGGTGTTGGCGAGTTCGCCTTCCATGCGCTGCGCGTGGTAGAGGTCGTACTGGATGTACAGGTTGTCCGAACCCACCGCGTCGATGATCGCGGCCGCCTGGTCGGTGCGGTTGAGATGGAAGCCGGGGATGTCGTAGGTGTTGATCGGCTCGATCAGCAGTTTGATGCCGGCTTCGCGCAGCCTGGTCGCGGCAAAGCGCAGGTTGTCGACCAAGGTCGCGTTGAGCGTGTCCGCATCGACCCCGGCCGGGGCGATGCCGGCGAGGCAGTTCACCTGCTTGCACCCCAGCGTCTGCGCATACTCGATGGCCTGGCCGATGCCGTCCTGAAATTCCGTGATCCGGTCGGGGTGGCAGGCTATGCCACGCTCGCCGGCCGCCCAGTCGCCAGCCGGCAGGTTGTGCAGCACCTGGACGAGGCCGTTGCGGTCGAGCCGCTCGGCCAGCTCGAAGCGGTTCCAGGCATAGGGGAACAGATACTCGACGCCGTCGAAACCCGCCTGGCGCGCGGCGGCGAAGCGGTCGAGGAAGTCCACCTCGTTGAACAGCATGGTCAGGTTGGCGGCAAATTTCGGCATGACGTGTCTCCGTGTGTTCAATCCAGCATTGCGATCGCGGTCGGGGCGTCGGCGCGGCTTTCGGCCAGCGGCTCGAACTCGTTGATCGCGTTGATCTCGGTGCCCATGGCGATGTTGGTGACCCGCTCCAGGATGATCTCCACCACCACCGGCACCCGGTACTCCTCCATCCAGGCGCGCGCCTGAGCGAACGCCGGCTGGATTTCGTCCGGCGTGCGCACGCGGATGGCCTTGCACCCCAGCCCCTCGACCACCGCGATGTGATCCACGCCGTAGCCCTCGGTTTCCGGGGCGTTGATGTTCTCGAACGCGAGCTGCACGCAGAAGTCCATGTCGAAGCCGCGCTGCGCCTGGCGGATCAGCCCCAGGTAGGCATTGTTGACCACCACGTGCAGATAGGGCAGCTTGAATTGCGCGCCGACCGCCAGTTCCTCGATCATGAACTGGAAATCGTAGTCGCCCGAGATCGCGACCACTTTACGCCGGGGATCGGCCGCGACCACTCCCAGCGCCGCCGGGATGGTCCACCCCAGCGGGCCGGCCTGGCCGCAGTTGATCCAGTGGCGCGGCTTGTACACGTGCAGGAACTGTGCGGCGGCGATCTGCGACAGGCCTATGGTGCTGACGAAGCAGGTGTCCTTGTCGAAGGCGTTGTTCATGCACTGGTACACGCGCTGCGGTTTCATCGGCACGTCGTCGAAATTGGTCTTGCGCAGCAGGGTGCGCTTGCGCTCACGGCATTCGCCCACCCACGCGCTGCGATCGCGCAGCCGGCCGGCGGCCTGCCATTCGGTGGCGACTTCGATCAGCCGGTCGAGTGCCGCGCCGGCATCCGACACGATGCCGTAATCCGGCCCGAACACGCGCCCGATCTGGGTCGGTTCGATGTCGATATGCACGAACTTGCGCCCCTCGGTATACACCTCGACCGAGCCGGTGTGACGGTTGGCCCAGCGGTTGCCGATGCCGATCACGAAGTCCGATGCCAGCATGGTGGCGTTGCCGTAACGGTGCGAAGTCTGCAACCCGACCATGCCCGCCATCAGCGGGTGGTCGTCCGGGATGCAACCCCAGCCCATCAGGGTCGGAATCACCGGCACCCCGGTCAGCTCGGCAAACGTTTGCAGGCGCTCGCACGCATCGGCGTTGATGATGCCGCCACCGGCCACGATCAACGGACGCTCGGCATCGTTCAACATCGCCAGCGCCTTCTCCGCCTGGGCGCGGCTGGCGGCGGGCTTGTAAGCCGGCAGCGGCTCGTAGGCGTCGGGGTCGAACTCGATCTCGGCCATCTGCACGTCGAACGGCAGATCGATCAGCACCGGACCGGGTCGGCCCGAGCGCATCAAGTGGAAAGCCTGCTGGAATACCTGCGGCACCAGCGCCGGCTCACGCACCGTCACCGCCCACTTGGTCACCGGCTTGGCGATGGATTCGATATCCACCGCCTGGAAGTCTTCCTTGTGCAGCCGGGCACGCGGTGCCTGGCCGGTGATGCATAGTATCGGTATCGAATCCGCCCACGCCGAATACAATCCGGTGATCATGTCGGTGCCGGCCGGACCGGAGGTGCCGATGCACACGCCGATGTTGCCGGCGCACGCGCGGGTATACCCCTCGGCCATGTGCGAGGCGCCCTCGACGTGGCGCGCGAGGTGGTGGGTGAACCCGCCATCCTTGCGCAACGCCGAATACAACGGGTTGATCGCGGCGCCGGGCACGCCGAACAAGGTGCTCACGCCTTCGCGGCGGAGCACTGCGGCAGCGGCATCAACGGCTCTCATACGGGCCATGTCGTTCTCCAGGGTGGGGTGGATGCAAAGCTTGGAGCCCAGCTTACGCGGCGCGCATGGTGGTGGGAATTGCTGCTACGATCCCGTCTGTCGATACTTGAAGTATTGAATCCATGGATCGTTATACCGAACTGCGCAGCTTCGTCCTGGTCGCCGAGAAAGGCAGCTTCGCCGCCGCCTCGGTGGTCGAGGGCGTGACCCCGGTGGTGATGGGGCGCCGCCTCGACGCGCTGGAGCGCCGCCTCGGCGTGCGCCTGATGCATCGCTCCACGCGCGGGCTGACGCTCACCGACCTGGGCGAACAGTTCGTCGAGCAGGCCCGGCAACTGCTGCGCGACTTCGACGCCGCCGAAAGCAGCATCTCGGAAGGACGCCACACCGTGCGCGGGCATCTCGTGGTATCGGCGCCGGCCGCCTTCGGCCGCCATCACGTCGGCCCGCACGCGCCCGAATTCAGAACCCGCCATCCGGATCTGAAAATGTCGTTCAACTTCACCGACAGCGTCATCGACCTGGTGCGCGAAGGCTACGACATGGCGATCCGCATCGGCGAAGTCACCGACCCCAACTACGTCGCGGTGCGCCTCTACCCCAACCGCCGCGTGGTGTGCGGCACCCCCGGCTACTTCGAGCGTCACGGCGTGCCGCGCACCCTCGAAGACCTCGCCCGCCACAACTGCCTCGCCTTCAACCTGCAAGGCGGCCAGCAACGCGGCTGGACCTTCATCCGCGACGGCAAGCCGCTCGCGGTGCGGGTCGACGGCGACCTCGACTGCAACGACGGCGAACTGCTGTACAACTGGGTCAAGCAAGGCCTGGGCATAGGCTGGCGCTCCACCTGGGAAATCCAGGCCGAACTGTCACGCGGCGAACTCGTCACCGTGCTCGACGACTACGCAGCCCCCAGCTACGACATCCAGGCCGTCTACCCCCAGCAACGCTACCTCCCCGCCAACATCCGCCACTTCATCGCGTATCTGCGCGAGATCTACAACGCGCCGGGGTATTGGGAGGGGCGGGCGGCGGGCGGTGCGTAGACCGTGGGCCGCTTGCCTATAGCAAAGCCTCGCGGCACTATGCGCTTCGAATTGACTTGATCACGACGTGTGGCGCATGCCGTTCGATATGCATACGAAGAAATCAACCGCCTGCGAATGCGACAGGTGCGGCGGGCCGCTGCAAACGCCGGACGTTATCTGCAGCGCATGCGAAACCGCCATGGAGGCGGAGGCGCGGCATACGGCGCTGGTCTTGCCGTACACATGCCCAGCCTGCGATGAGCGTCTGGCGGATTTCGAAACATACCGCTACCCCGAAAGCGCGCCGTGGTACCGACCCACGACGTACCGCACCCGCTGCCCGCGCTGCAAGACACAGGTTCGGCGCAAATATGAAACCAGGCTTTCCCGTTGGATCTGGGTTGCTGCGTGGGTGTCATGGTATGTCCTGGTGTTTGAAATACCGTTTGAATGGTCACGCTATCTGGGCATGTGTGTCATCCTGGGCTTGGCGTGTTACCGGATGATTCAAGACGCAAAGGCGGGGCGAGATCCCGAAAAATATGTCCGAGACGAAAGAAACTAACGTACGCGCGGCCCGGATCTTCGCCGGAAAACGGCTTCGCTACATTCTCGGGTATGCGCTGTTTTTCGCTGTATGCATGAGCGTGCTCAAGATCCTCGACGTTTACTGGGATACGGGTGAGCTGGCAGCTCCTGCCCGCATCGCCTTTACTTTCGGTTTCTGGCTGCTTGGGGGTGGTGTCATAGGTTACGTCACATGGATAAGTCGGAACAGGTGTTGGCTGACCACCAACAGTGATCCGAATCGCGCCACTAGTCGGGTAGAGGAATAGTACATGCACGTATATTTGTTCGAAGGGAAGGGGCCGGTAATTCCCCTGGTCGTGGTCGCCGTCGTCGGTGGAGCTGACTATCTGTGGTCACAGATGAGAACGGAAGCGATCGCTGACTACGGGAATCTGGTCAACCTTGGTGCGCTCCTACTGGCTGCGATTGTTCTCTATGTACTGGGGAAACGCTTGGCGGCGACTTGTCGGACTCTGCAAGATCCCGCGACAGGAGAGCAAGTCATTGTCAGGGAACGCCACGCTTTTCTGGGGGGCTCGGCAGACACATGGGCATATGTGCTGGGTGCTTTTGCTATCTACGCTTTGGCGCATGGCGCGTATACAGGTACGTTGTTCAGCACTTTCTGAATTGACCTCATGAGAGTCAGATCCACTCGATCGCGGGCTGACTTGCCTGCAGTCGTATTAGTGATCCACTGAAAGGAAGGGCCACATGGGCGAGCCGGGATGGACGTCGAAAAAGGCCGTTGATGCGGGTGACGGCGACTGACACGTTGGTTGGTGCCACTGTTGCTTGTGTGGTCCGCAGCACGTGTAGGGTAATGGGAGGTCTACACGCTTGGCTTGGGTACGGGAAGAGCGGCGCTACTCCGGCACATCGTTCAGCTCATAGCAGGTGCCGCGCCCGCCCGCGCCGGTTCTCCGCAGCACCCCGCGCGTCAGCAGATCGTTGATGTCGCGCAACGCGGTGTCCGGTGAACACTTGGCGATGGCGGCCCACTTGCTGCTGGTGTTATTCGCCGCAATACATGCGGTGAAAGTGGGTGCCATTCACCGCAGGCCGCACCGACTATTTCTTCGAACAGGTATACGGCCAGATCAGTTTCGTGTCGGCGGGATGCGGTTCGCCGTCGTCGAACATGACCGGAATCGGTACCGGCTTCTCGCTTGCCGGGAGGGCTTTCATGGTGGCGCTGTCGGCGGTGGCGGACTTGCGGTACAGGGCGATCGGGTCCATCCAGTGCCCGTCGGCGGGCACGATCCTGTCGCGTATGTCGGCGTATTGATCGCTGGTGCTGTAGAACACGGCGAAGTGAATCGCGGGGCGGCGGTGTCCCCGCTTGTTCGAGCGGGTGATGCCGGTGTTGCCGGTCGGGCAAAGGGGCTGGCCCATGTGCACCCGCTGACCGACTTCAAGCGCCGGCAGTTCGGCGCAGTGGGCGTACTGGGTGTAGATCCACAAGGGAATGCCGGTGTCCTCGGGGGCGTGGCGCAGCGTGATCTCGATGCCGCGATACGATGCTTCGCCTTTGTACTTGGCCACCACCGTGCCAGCGGCCGCCGCGATCATCGGGGTGCCCCACGGGGCTGGCATGTCGATGCCGCCGTGGTACTGCTCCCGGTCGCGTTTGCTGGTATAGGAGATGGCGTAGCCTTCGTCGATTTCGCGACATGAGGCGTGTTCTGGAAACACCGGTGTCAGCCCTGTTTCGAACAATCCACGGGCCACCGCTGCCTCTATGTCGCAACTGCGGAAACGGGCGATGGCGCATCGTGTGGTCGGGTCGATGGCGTCGGCGGTCGTCAGACCGGGGAGTCCGGCAGGCGCCGGCGCGGTGGCCGGTTGTGCATGCAACTGGGTGGCACAGGTCAGGGCGAGAATGCTGAAGGCGGCGGCGAAGGCGGGTTGCATGGCGCTAACGCTCTCCGGGGTAGAGTGGTTTGGTCGTCCGGAAGAGGTCAGACTACCCCAGTACGCGGCCTGGATGAAGATCTTGTCCCCGGAGGCGGTGAAACAGCGTGAGGGTGTGGTATTCGCCGCAAGGCGCTCAATGCGCGAGGAGGTAAGCCAGTTTCAGGTTGGTGCTGGCGGTGAGCAGACGTTTGTCGCGGGTCCATAGTGTCGTCCCTGGTGCCAACCTGACCGCGGCCAGAAGATGTGCATCGGTGTATCCGATTCCGGTGCCGAAAAGCTTGTTCTCGCCTACGAAGCGGAGCACCTCGTCGTCGGTGGCGAGAGGCGCTTGCGGAAGGTCCGTGAGTGCGTCCAGCACGGTGCCGCGGTTCTTCAGGTTTCCCAAGGCGAGCTCACCCACCACGTGAGGGTGGGTGAGAACCTGAGCTGCGCCAAGCAGCGCGGCAAGGTGTTGATCGCCCTGGCGCAGATGGTCGATCCAGATGGAGGTGTCGACCAGGATCATGCGGCGGGCCCGGTCTGCCGGCGTGGAATGTCCGTCAGTTGAGGTTCGGAGCCGCCCAGCAAGGCCAGGCGCTTGGCGCTTTCGCGCTGTATCAGCGCGCGCAGCGCTTCCTTCACCAGACTGGACTTTTCCGTCAGTCCCGTGAGTGCCTGCGCTTTCGTGAGCAGCTCGTCATCAAGGGCAAGGGTTGTGCGCATGGTGGGCTCCGGAACAATGGCGAGCACGGATAGTAGCATCTAATGATGCTATTTTGCGTGCCATAGATGCCCAGGGCAGGGCAATCGCATGAAGCACCGAACCGAACGGGGACTGTCCCCGTAGATCCTATGAGCGAAGCGAGTCGGCTGCAGAGCAAATCCTAGAATGAGTTTTCATAGACACGTTCGAGGAGAAGCAAATGCAACCGACTCAGCAGATGGATGTTACGCGCGTCGAGGAGATCCTGGCAGTGGCACTGGAATTGTCGAGCAAGAGCTGGAAGGTGGGCATTACCGACGGGCGGCGCGCGCACCCGTCGATCCACACGCTCAAGGAGAGTTGGGCAAGCCAGCGGCTGGAGGCGGCGGTCGAGGTGATCGAGCAGACCAGGCACAAGTGGGGTCTGGACGAGCAAATGCGGGTGGAAGTGGTCTACGAGGCCGGGCAGGACGGTTTCTGGATCGCACGCGCGCTCAAAGCGCGTGGCTACACGGTACGCGTGGCCGACCCGGCGAGCATACCGGTCGAGCGGCACGCGCGGCGGGCCAAGACCGATCGGCTGGACGTGCTGCGGCTGCTCTCGAGTCTGATGGGGTGGTTGCGCGGCGAGCACAACCGCATG
>JACOUN010000048.1 GCA_016177805.1 Rhodocyclales bacterium | reverse complement strand
GCGGCACTCTTCTATGGCGCAGGTAATCTTGGCGGAGGCCCGTTACTGCATGCGGGCGCGGGATGCATCAGTGCCGCGGCAAGCGGCGGGAGATGCGGTCAAGGCGCTCTCTCGGCGGGCTTTGCCGAGTTCGCCGGACCGAAGTTGATGACCAACGACGTTGCTGCTAATCTGATTGCGCGCGCCGTGATCGGGGGCACGGCCTCGGTTATTGGGGGAGGGAAGTTCGCAAATGGAGCTTACACAGCGTCATTTGGGTATCTCTTTAACCAGCTCCAGCATCCGGCAGCGCCCCGCGCTATTTACGGAGAGACGGCAGGGCTGTATCCGCAGTTGAGTCCAGGCGCCAGAAACGTCTACGACGTTGTGAACTGGGATCCAGCTTCCGCTGCTGAGCTTCAAGAAGCTCGGGCTTGGGTTGCGGAAGTGCAGGCTCGGAATGCCAATGTTCATTACAGTCAGCCGCAAGGAAACAATCCGATTGAACAACGGCAATGGCAGCTCGCAGTTGATGCGGCGAATATGGCCGGCAATCTGAGCCCGCCGGATGTGCGGCACTTCTTTATTCGGCAAGACGCAGTAGGCCGCCAAGCGCCTGGTTGGGCTGGAGGACAAGCTCCCTTCCGTAGCTTTGGCCCATTCATCAACGCAGGTGGCGGGGACGTGCCTAGGGGGCGCCAGACCTACATCGACTTTTATCAAGGCATCAGATGATGAAGACTGCGGCCCTTTCGTTGTTGCTTCTCGTACTCCCCTCCGCGAGCATGGCGGCCGTCGATTGCCAGCAGTTTAAAGAGGCGCGTGATTTGGTGGACGACTATTACCATGCGACGAGAGCAGGTCGCGACGCGCTGAATGCCTCGCTTTCCGATCTCCTGAAAGAGCCCTCAGGGGCAGCGTGCTGGCTCGTGCGCGGTCTACAACCTGTAAAGCGCACAAAACTCAGTCCCGATCAAATGAACAGCCCTGAAGCTAGACCTATTTGGGCATTACGCGGACTCAGATTCATAACAAAATGCACGGACCAGAAGGGGGCTTTGGTCAACAAGCAGCTGATCGATCCACGTGACGCTCGATGGGATCTCTTATTGCAAAGCGGGATTCAACAGATCCCATTCTTCAAGACGTGGATGTCTAGGGATGTCGTCGTCATCGCTCCCGCTGAGGTGCAAAAGCAAATCATCGCTTCGTGGGAGCAGTGGTATACGAAAGAGGCCACGACGTTCCGATTCGAACGGTGTGGTGACATTAACGCCTGGTACTTCTAAGAACCTGCAAAGGTAAACTTGAACACATTACCGACAAAGTTGCTTCGATACTTGTTTTCCTTAGAAGCTTTTTTTGTATTTGTCACATTACCGATAACAGGCTGCGCGTCTGTGTCTCCTCATGAGAACTTCAAAGCTGGGCTAAACGCGATGGTCGGCCTCAACATCGACAATATCCCTCCGTATCGGTGGCGGCTTCGTGACGAGGCGTTAGTTGCCGCTAGAACCCTTTCGAACGGCAATGAGGAAAGGACTTACAAGTATCTACGTTCATGCAGACTTATTTTTGAAATTAATCCAACTACGCGTACGATAGTGGGTGCCCGTTTTGAAGGGGCAGAAAGCGACTGTGTAATAAATCCGTAGCGAGCACGAAAAATCGGGGACACGAAAAATCGCGAAAGAAGTGCGATTGCCGCGGCGGCCTATCTTGGTCCCCAGGTCTCCAGCCTGTATGCGACAAGCGCCGCCGACGCCGCGGCGGCGGAACTGGCCGCGACCGCCGCCACCGAACAAGCCGCGATCTGGAGTGCGGCCTACGCCTCCGCATCCACCACAGGGGCCGTCCTTGGCGGGGCGGCGAGCGGGTTCGCCGCAACTTATATCGCTTCGAGCGGGGACTTCCAGGCGGCGCTCAAGGGGGGCGTGAGCGGGGGCATCTTTGGCGGCATCAATGGGTACTATGGTAAGGAGTGGGGTTGGGAGCGGCTTGCTGCGAACGCGACAGCGGGAGGAGTGTCGGCCAAGATCAGCGGAGGAGATTTCTCCAAGGGCTTTGGCACATCGCTGCTCACGGGCTCAGCGAAGTGGTATTACACGTCGAATGTTGGCTATGGCCCCAATCCGCTGCCAGGGTGGAACCGTGAACAGGGTGTAGATCAGACCTACCGCTTTGATCCAGAAACCGGCCGACAATACGCAGATAGCATTTACATGAGTGTTGTCGGAGGCAATAACACGGTGGACTTCTGTCGCCAAGGCAGCACATGCAGCAGGCTCCTCAATTTGGTTCCAGGGATTAATGCGACCGCTGGATACCATGACTGGATATTCAATAGACCTGACGCTTCTGAGCAAACCACCTTGGCCAATATAGGAACTATGGTGCCAGCCGCCGCACTCTCATATTCGGCATTGATCAATGGGCCGCTAACTGTTCAGTTATCGACCTCTCGGAAATGATAGTGAGATATTAAATGACAACTCTTTCAAACCGGCGAAACCAGCCAGCAGCGGAGAAATTATCAAGAGCGTGTCTTGTCCTAATAAGCATGATGCTATCAACGACGTCTTGTGGCGCTGTGACGCCTCACGAGAACTTCAAGAGATTTGGGCAGGCAAACGTCGGTAAGAGCATTGATGATCCGTCATCTGACGTTGCCCGTTATCCACAGCTTCTCAATGGGCAGAAAACTCTACCGAACGGAAACTTGGAATATGAATATCGATGGTATCGAGCCTGCCGCTACTATTACGAAATTAACCCCAAGACGCGATTTATCGTGGGATGGCGGTTTGAGGGCAGCGAGCGCGATTGCCAAATTCCGAATTGATATCGAGAAATCGGGCGGGAAATCGGGGACCGGGAAATCGGGCGGGAAATCGGGGACAGACCACGTTTTCCATGATGCTGACGCCTTCCAAGAAACGTCATTCGTAGGTTTGGCTAGTGTCCTGAATTGAAAGTTCGTTGAACTAATATGCTTTTCGCATGTCCGAGAGGTTGTACGATCAACCTCGGGAGGATGCGATGGGCCACAGACCGAAAGCGCAGATAGTGCTGAACGAAACCGAGCGGGAGCAACTGGAAGCCTGGGCGCGCCGTCGCAAGACGGCACAGGCCCTCGCTCTGCGCTCGCAGCTTGTGCTGGCGTGCGCGGACGGCATGGAGAACAAGGCGGTGGCGGCCCGCTTGCGGGTGACGCCCCAGACGGTTTCCAAGTGGCGCAACCGCTTTGCCGAGCAGCGCCTGGACGGGTTGCTCGATGCGCCGCGCTCGGGTGCGCCGCGCACGATCGACGATGCCAAGGTGGATGCCGTGATCGCCCGGACGCTGGAGTCGGCGCCCAAGAATGCCACGCACTGGAGCACCCGCAGCATAGCCCGGGAGATGGGCCGGTCGCAGACGGCGGTCACGCGCATCTGGCGCGCCTTTGGCTTGCAGCCCCACCGTCAGGAGACCTTCAAGCTCTCGACCGATCCGCTGTTCGTCGACAAGGTGCGCGACATCGTTGGTTTGTACCTCGATCCGCCGACCAAGGCGCTGGTGTTGTGCGTCGACGAGAAGAGTCAGATTCAGGCGCTGGACCGCACCCAGCCGATCCTGCCGCTGGCACCCGGCCTTCCCGAGCGGCGCACCCATAGGGCCAAAGGGGCCAGGCTCGATTATTTTTCGCTAGCATTCTCATATGCCTCGCCGCCCGCGCGTTCATCTCGATGGCGTACCGCTGCACATCGTGCAGCGTGGCCACAATCGTGAGCCCCGCTTCTTCAGGGGGAAATCGGGGACAGACCACGTTTTTCGCAATGATGTTGCCTTCTAAAAAACTTCCATTCCTGGGTTTGGGTTAGCCATGCCCCGCCGCACCCGCATCGCGACTCCGGGTGTGCCGCTGCATCTCATCCAGCGCGGCAACAACCGCGGCGCGTGTTTTTTCGCCGAGGAAGATTACGCCCGTTATCTGGAGCATCTGGGGGAGTTGTCGGAGAAGTTCGGCTGCGCCGTGCACGCCTACGTGCTGATGTCCAACCACGTGCATCTCCTGCTGACGCCCGCCCGGGCCGACAGCGCCTCGCTCCTCATGAAGCACCTGGGACAACGCTACGTGCAGTACATCAACCGCAGCTACCGGCGCAGCGGAACCCTGTGGGAGGGGCGGTTCCGATCCTGCATTGCCCAGGCGGAAAACTACGTGCTCGCTTGCTACCGCTACATCGAGCTTAACCCGGTGCGGGCGCGGATGGTGGACCATCCCCGCGAATACCGTTGGTCGAGCTACCGGGCGAACGCGGAGGGTGTGCGGTCGAAAGTGGTGGTGTCCCAGGCTCAGTATCTGGCGCTGGGACGCTCGGCGGAGCAGCGGCGCGAGGCGTATCGCGAGTTGTTCGGGAGCCACCTGGATTTCGAGATCGTGCGGGAGATCCGCGAGGCAACCAACGGCAATTACGCGCTCGGGAGCGAGCGGTTCCGCCGGGAGGTGGAGGTGATGATCGGAAGGCGGGTGAGCCGCGGCAATCCGGGACGGCCGCGCAGCGGCAATGGCGGGAGGGGGCGGGAGTTCGATGCGTCTGCATAGAAAAAATGTTGGAAAACGGGGTCTGTCGCCGATTGGGGGATTTACCCTGCTGGAGCTGCTGGTGGTGATCGTGATCATCGGGCTCCTGGCCGGGTATGTGGCGCCGCGCTATTTCTCCCAGGTGGGCAAATCGGAGGCCAAGGTGGCGAAGGCCCAGATCGACGCCTTCGAGAAGGCGCTCGCCCAGTACCGGCTGGATACGGGGCACTTCCCCACCACGCAGCAGGGGCTGGAGGCGCTGGTCAAGCGCCCGCCCAGCGCGCCCAAGTGGGCCGGGCCGTACCTGAGCAAGGACGTGCCTGCGGACCCCTGGGGCCGGCCCTACGCCTATCGCAGTCCCGGCGAGCACGGCGATTTCGACCTGATTTCCCTCGGCAAGGACGGGCGTCCCGGGGGAACCGGGGACGATGCGGATATCACGAACTGGTAATGGGCGATGCAGTATCTGGTCAAAGCCATTCACACTGACGACAGCATAGTGTCGCTGGCGGTGGATGCCGCAGGCGAAGCCGAGGCCGCCGATTATGCCCGCGCCCAGGGCTATTCGGTGATCCGGGTCAGCCGGCGCAGTCCCTGGCAGATTCCGCTCGCGGACCGCGCCGGGCGGTTCTCGGTGCTGCTCTTTTCGCAGGAGCTCCTGGCGCTGCTGGCGGCGGGGCTGTCGCTGATCGAGGCGCTGGAAGCCCTGAAGAACCGCAAGCACCGGCATTCCGAAGCCGTGATCGAGGGCATCGTCGCCGCGCTTTCCGAAGGGCAGACCTTCTCGGCCGCGATCTCCCGCCATCCTCGGCATTTCTCGCCCCTCTACGTGGCCTCCATGCAGGCAGCCGAGCGCACCGGCGATCTTGCCGAGGCGCTGCGGCGCTATGTCGAATACCAGCAGCAGATGGACAAGGTGCGCAAGCGCCTGGTTTCGGCCTCCATGTATCCGGCGCTCCTCACCGCGGTGGGTGCGCTGGTGGTGCTCTTTCTGCTGCTCTACGTCGTGCCCCGGTTCAGCCGGGTCTACGAGGGTTTCTCCGGCGAGCTTCCGTTTTTCTCCCGGATGCTGGTGGCGGTCGGTGGCTTCATCTCGAGCTACGGCTGGCTGTTGGCGCTGTTGGTCGCAGCCCTGCTCGTTGCCGGGGCGCTGGCGGTGACGACACCGGCGCTGCGGGCGAAAATTGGCGCCGGGCTGAGGTCACTGCCCGCAGTCGCGGAGCAGGTGCGCCTGTACCAACTCACGCGGCTGTACCGCTCCCTCGGCATGCTGCTCAACGGCGGCATCCCGGTCACGCGGGCGCACGGAATGGTCGCGCCGCTCCTGGGTGGGCCGGCGCGTGCGAGCCTCGACCGGGCGACCCAGTGGATTACCGAGGGCAGAAGCATCTCGTTTGCCATGGAGGAGGCGGGGCTCACGACGCCGGTGGCGGCCAGGATGCTGCTGGTGGGCGAGCGCACCGGGGACATGGGGAGCATGATGGTGCGCGTCGCCGAGTTCCACGAGGAGGACCTGTCCCGGTGGCTGGAGGACTTCAGCAAGCTGTTCGAGCCCCTGCTCATGCTCGCCATCGGCCTCGCGGTCGGGGGCATCGTGGTGCTCATGTATATGCCGATCTTTGAACTGGCCACGGCGATTCAGTGATGGAAGCTACCAACGCCGCCGCTCTTCCGGCGATATCCGCCGCCGCGGTGCGCCGCGCCCGCGAAGAGGCCGGGCGTACGCGCCGGCCCCTGGTCGAGGTGCTGCAGGAGCAGCTCGATTTGCGCTCCGACCAGTTGGTGCGGCAGCTTGCGGGAGGCTTCCGCTACCGGGCCGTGGACTGGAGCGAGCTCTCCGCCGCCGCGCCCGCCTTCGATTGCCTGCCCTATGCGGAAGCGGCGCGGCGCGAATGCGTCGCGGTGCGCTTCGCGGAGCATCGCCTGCGGCTGGTATTCTCGAATCCTTACGACGCGGAGCTTCTCGCCTGGGCCGAGGCGCGGCTTCCCGGCGGGGTGGAGTATTGCGTGGCCCACCGCCTCGACATCCTCGCCTGGCTGGCGAAGCAGGAGGAATCGATGCGGGCGATGGATCAGGGGCTTCCGGACGCCGCCCCGGAGGCCCCGTCCCGGGAAGCGGTCGAGGACTTGTCGCTGCAGACTATCAGCGAGAGCGAGAGCCCGGTGGTGAGGCTGGTGAACTCGACGCTCCACGATGCGCTGAAATCCCGCGCCAGCGACATCCATTTCGAGGCGACGGGCGTGGGGCTTGCGATCAAGTATCGGGTCGACGGCGTGCTGGCCCTGGTAAAGGGATTGAACAGCCCGGAGTTGTCCGAGCAGGTGCTGTCCCGCATCAAAGTGATGGCCGAGCTGGACATTGCCGAGCGCCGCATTCCCCAGGATGGGCGATTCAAGGCCATGAGCAAGGGCCGCGAGATCGATTTCCGGGTATCGGTCATGCCCAGCATCCACGGCGAGGATGCGGTGGTGCGCATTCTCGACAAGCGTTACCTCGCCGACCGGGTGCAGGGGCTGCGGCTCGATCACCTAGGCTTTGCCGGGAGCATCATCGGGCAACTGCGCCAGCTCGCCGCGGAGCCCTACGGGATGCTGCTCGCGACGGGGCCCACGGGCAGCGGCAAGACCACCACCCTCTATGCGGTGATTTCGGAAATCAACCAGGGCATGGACAAGATCATCACCATCGAGGATCCGGTGGAATACCAGCTTCCCGGCGTGTTGCAGATCCCGGTCAACGAGAAAAAGGGTCTCACCTTCGCCCGCGGCCTGCGCTCGATCCTGCGCCACGACCCGGACCGGATCATGGTGGGGGAAATCCGCGATCCCGACACCGCCGAGATCGCAGTGCAGTCGGCGCTGACCGGCCACCTGGTGTACACAACCGTTCACGCCAACAACGTGTTCGACGTGATCGGCCGCATGCTGCACATGAAGATCGACCCCTATAGTTTTGTGTCGGCGCTGAACGGAGTGCTGGCCCAGCGGCTGGTGCGCCAGAACTGCCCACATTGCGCCGCGCCCCACCAACCGGATCCGGCTTTGATTGCAGGCTCGCGGATCGCCGACGCCGATCTGCCCGCGTTCGGTTTCATGCGCGGAATGGGTTGCGGGGCATGCCGGGGCGCCGGCTACATGGGGCGGAAGGCGATCGGAGAGCTGCTGGTGCTGAACGACGATCTGCGGGAACTCATCGTGTCCCGGGCGCCGGCCCGGGTCTTCAAGGAGACGGCCGTGGCCTGCGGCACCCGGTTCCTGAGGGAGGCCGCGCTGGACATGGTGCGGGCGGGCGAAACCACGCTGGAGGAAGTCAATCGTGTCACTTTTGTGGCGTGAGCGGATCCGCATTGCCCTTTGCCCGGATCGGGTGGTGTTCCTGCAGTTGAGGACGCTGCTGCGCTCCCGGGTGGAAAGCAAGGCGGTGTGGGAATGCGCGCCGCCCGCGGCCGAATCGCCGGCCTGGCGGACAGCGATCGATGTGCTCCGCAACCACCTTCCGGACGGAGGAAAGCGTCCGGCCGAGGTTTCGGTGGTGCTGTCCAATCACTTCTGCCATTACGCGCTCCTGAAAATGAGCGAGCAGTTGAAGGGGGAGTCCGAACTGGCCGCCTTCGCCCAACACAAGCTGCGGGGCGTGTATGGGGACGCGGTCAACCAATGGACATTGAAGCCGAGTGGCGGCGGTCGGCTGGATGCGTTTCCGGTCAGCGCCACCGAGGAGGCGCTGCTGGAGAGCCTGCGCGAGGTGATCGGGGAAAAGAACCACGCGCTGGTTTCGGTTCAACCCTATTTCGCCACCGCGTTTAATCGCAGCCGCGAAGCGCTGGGGAACCTGGGGGGCTGGTTCGTCGTCCCGGAAGCCGGGCGGGTCGTGCTGAGCCTGTTCAGCGAGGGGCGGTGGGGGGCACTCGCCAGCCGGCGCGTGGGCCCCCGGTGGATGGAAGACCTGTTCGACGTCCTGGAGCGGGAGAAGCAGCTTCTCGATCTCGAACCTGGCGAGTGCCGGAAGGTGCTGCTCTACGCACCCCAGCTCGACCCGGCCTTCCGGTTTGACGACGAACGGTACCTGGTGGAGCTGCTGGGCCGGGACGAGATGTTCGATCTTGCCGCGGGCGACAAGGTGCGCTATGCGATGGCTGCCTAGTTCCTCTCCGTCCCGTCTCGATTTCGAGTTCCAGCCGCACCGGGGCGGGGCGCGGTGGGCGGCGCGACTGCTGCTTGCGGTGGCGATTGCCTACACGGCGGATGTCGCGTGGACCTACGTCAAGGTCCACGGGGCGATCGAGGACCGTGCGACGGTGGCGGCGGCCGTCCCCGGAACCCTGCGCCTCGCATCGGACCAGGGCAGATCCTACGAGCCGAAGAACCCGGAACGGGAACTGGCCTTCGCCCAAACCACGATTTACCGGATTGCGTTTCCCTGGAACAACCTGTTCAAGGCCCTCGGCAGCAGCGGGGTGGATGAGGTTTCCCTGTTGGGCGTCGAACCCGATGTGGATGGGGGCACCGTCGAGGTGACGGGCGAGGCGAAGAACTTCCCGGCGCTTCTGACCTACGTCGCGTATCTGGAGGGGAACGACCAATTCCGGGCCGTAAACCTGACCCGGCACGAAATCCGGCGCAATGACCCGAGGCGGCCGGTATTCTTTTCGGTGACGGTCGCCTGGAAGGGCCGGCCATGAGGGTGTTCGCCCGACTATGGGACAAGCAGGGACGGACGCTGCGTCCGCCGGAAATCGTCGCGATTGCGCTGCTTTGCGTGACGACCGCGTTTTACCTGCTGGTGCTGCGGCCCGCCGAGGCCAGGCTCACCGCGATGGAGCAGGCACTGCAGGGCCGCAAGGCCCAGCTGCCCATCGTCTCCGGCCAGCATCGGGGGAGCGCGCCGGACTTGGGGAAAAAGCTCGGCGCCTTCTATACCTTCTTCCAGAAGGATCGCACCTTCACGGACTGGCTGGCCCGGCTCTACGACGTGGCGGAGCGAACCGGCGTGGAGCTGCAGCAGGGGGAGTACCGGCAGGTGGACCACGGCGATGTGCCCCTCACGCTGCGGGAGGTGACGCTGCCGATCTCCGGCGATTACGCCCGGATCCGCGCCTTCGCGGAGGGTGCGCTGAACGCCATTCCGGTGGCGTCCCTCGACCGCATTTCGTTCCGGCGGCAGCAGAGCGTCCAGAGCAGGGTGGAGGCGGAGCTGAAGTTCACCTTTTATCTTCCGGCCGGCGACAAATGACAATCGGTGTCTCCAGACCCAATGTGCTCAAGGCAGCCGTCGCGGCCGGCGGGCTGATGCTGGCGGCGACGATCGTCGTGGGCACGGAGCGGGAAGCCAGGGACGGGCCGGCGCAGCCCGTGGCGGGCGCCCGCGTGAGCGTTGAGTCTGCTTCAGCCGGACCGGCGCCCCAAGTCAAGCCTGGGGCACCCGACCTCGATCTCGCGCGCCTCAACCGTCCTGGGACTACCGAGATCGAAGACGATTTATTCGCGCTGCGGACACCGCCGGTGATCGCTCCGCCGGCGCCGCCGGCCGCGCCGCCTCCGCCGCCCAAGCCCGCGGGGCCGCCATTGCCATTCAAGTTTCTTGGGCGGATGACGGACGGCGGCATCCTTACCGTGTTCGTGGCGCAGGGGAACCAGAATCTGAGCCTCAGAAAGGGCGACGTCGTGGACAATCTCTACCGGGTGGAAGAGGTGAGCGACGCTTCGGTGATCTTTGTCTACCTGCCGCTCGACGAGCGACAGGCATTGCAGATCGGGGGAATGAATTGAAGCTGAACGGTGCGACGCTTGTAGTGCTGGCGGCCCTGCTCCTCGTTGCCGGGTGCGCGGCGCAGCGGACGTTCCAGCAGGGGACTGAGCTCATCGAGGCAGGCGACTTCGAGGCGGGTCTTGCCAAGGTGGATGAGGCGATGAAGCTCGACCCTGGCAAGCACGAATATCGGGGTTATTACTATCGCCAGCGGGAAATCGCCCTGCAGCGCCTGCTGGCCCAGGGCGAGGCAGCCCGGCAGCAGGGCCAATGGGAGGCGGCGGAGACGGCCTATCGGAAGGCCGCGGAGCTTGACCCCAAGGATTCCCGGCCCAAGGCCGCCCTCGACGGGCTTGCCGTCGAACAACGCCACCAGGCGCTCCTGCGCGAAGCGGAGGCCGCGCTCAAGGAAGGGAAGCTTGAGCAGGCGAACGGCAAGGCGCGGGCGGTGCTCGCCGAGAATCCACAGCACCGGGCCGCCCTCGGCCTGCTGCGCAAGATCGAAGAGAAGACCCGCAGCGCCACCCGGGAACCGCAGCTCGATGCCGCGCTGCGGCGCCCGATCACGCTGGAGTTCCGGGACACGGATCTGCGGTCGGTGTTCGAGCTGATCTCCCGCAACACGGGAATCAATTTTTTCTTCGACAAGGACGTCCGGCCCGATCACCGGACCACGGTCCTGGTGCGCAATACGAGCATCGACGACGTGATCCGGTTCATCCTGGTGACCAATCAGCTGGAACGAAAGGTACTCGGCCACAACACCATCCTGATCTATCCCAATAATCCCGCCAAGGTGAAGGAGTACCAGGATCTGGTCACCAAGAGCTTCTACCTGGCCCATGCGGACGTGAAGCAGACGGCCAGCATGGTCAAGACGCTGGTCAAGACCAAGGACGTGTTTTTCGACGAGAAGCTGAAGCTGCTGGTCATGCGCGATACCCCGGACGCAATTCGCATGGCCGAGAAGCTCATTGCGGCTCAGGATCTCGCCCAGTCGGAAGTGATGCTGGAGGTGGAAGTGATGGAGGTGGCGAGCAGCCTGCTCACCGATTTGGGCATTCGCTATCCGAGCCAGGTGAGTTATGCCGTCGTGGGTTCGGGAGGCACCCCCGGGACGGTGACGCTTCCCGAGTGGCTGAACCGGAGCGCGGGACTGTATCGCATCAGCTTCAGCAATCCGCTGCTGGTGCTTAATTTCAAGGACCAGCTTACCAAGAGCAATCTGCTGGCGAATCCCCGCATCCGGGTGATGGACGGACAGAAGGCAAGGGTTCATATCGGCGACCGGGTTCCGGTGATCACCTCCAACATCACGGCGACCAGCCTGGTTTCCGAGTCCGTTTCCTACCTCGACGTGGGGCTGAAGCTGGAGGTGGAACCCGGCATCTCCCTGGATAACGAGGTGGTCATCAAGGTGGGGCTGGAGGTGAGCAACATCGTGCGCGAGATCAGAAGCACCGGTGGCACGCTTACCTACCAGCTCGGCACGCGAAACGCCAACACCATGCTCCACCTCAAGGACGGGGAGACCCAGATCCTCGCGGGATTGATCAACGATGAGGATCGCAAGACGGCGGACCGGGTGCCCGGGCTGGGAGGGTTGCCCGTCGTGGGCCGCCTGTTCTCCAGCCACAACGACACGGCCACCAAGACCGAGATTGTGCTGCTGATCACGCCCCGCATCCTGCGCACGGTGGCGCGGCCGGATGCGCAGACGACCGAGTTCATGTCGGGTACCGAGAACGCGATCGGCGCCCCCCCACTGGTTCTGCGACCGATGGAGGCCCAGCCGGCAACGACCGGGAAAGCGGCCGCGGCGGACTCCCCGAAGCCGGCAGCCGCCGCGAGCCCCGCGCTTCCGGCGGCGGGCCGCCTGATCCTCCGGGCGCCGGCCCAGATCAAAACCGCGGAAACGTTCACCGTGACAGTGGACCTTGCCGCCGAGACGGCGCTGCGGGCCGGGACATTCGAACTGGCGTTCGACCAGGCGCGGCTCGCGGTGGAGAAGGTGGAAGAAGGCGAGCTGCTAAAGAAGACCGGCAAGGACCCAAGCTTCCGCTATAACCTCCAGCAGGACGCCGGGCGCCTGAGCGTGAGCTACGCGGTCAGCGAGGACCTCAAGGGCGAGGGCAACCTCGTCAAGATCTCCTTCCAGGCGACCGGGCCGCATCCCGGCACCACGATCGTCCGCATGGAAGCTCAATCGGCCTTGGACGCCGCCGGAAAGCCCCTGGGCATTGCGCCTCCCGTTCCGCTCACGCTGTCGCTGGCGCGTCCCTGACGGCCGGACCGAATGAAACAAAACGCCGGTTTTACCCTTATCGAGCTGCTGGTGACGCTGGTCATTATCGGCATCCTCGCCGCGGCCGTGTTCCCGCTTTCGGAGACTTCGGTGCGCAGGGCCCAGGAAAAAGAGTTGAGGCAGGCGCTCTGGGAAATCCGCGGCGCCTTGGATGCATACAAGAGGGCCGTGGATGAGGGAAGAATTCTGCGCTCCGCAGATCAATCGGGCTATCCGCCCTCCCTGGGCGTCCTGGTCGAGGGTGTGACCGACGCCAAGGACCCGAAGGGGCGGAAGATTTACTTCCTGCGCCGCGTTCCGCGCGATCCCATGGCAGACGATCCCGCGGCTGCGCCGGAGCAGACCTGGGGCAAGCGCAGCTACGACAGTCCCCCCGAGTCGCCGCGCGCGGGACGGGACATCTTCGACGTTTATTCGCTGAGCCGGCGAACCGGGCTCAACGGGATCCCTTACCGGGAATGGTGATGGGGGCTTCCGGCTTGATCGGCTGCGCGAGCGGGCAACGTTCCGGTTGCAGCCCATTACCCGGGCTGCGAGCCTGGGAGCGGGCTTTCACGCTGATCGAGCTGCTGGTCACTCTTGCCATCATCGGCCTGCTCCTATCGCTGGTCGCCCCGCGCTATTTCTCCAGCGTGACCCGGGCGGAGGAAACCGCCCTCAAGCACAACCTCGCCCTGCTGCGGGAGGCGGTGGACAAGCATTATGCGGACACCGGAAAGTATCCCGTGTCCCTGGAGGATCTGGTGCGGAAGAAGTACATCCGCAGCGTCCCGGTCGATCCGGTTACGGAGAGCGGCGCCACCTGGGTGCTCGTCCCGCCCGACGATCCGGACAAGGGCGGCATCTACGATGTTCGCAGCGGTGCCCAGGGGGTCGCCCGGGACGGCTCCCAATACAACAGATGGTAGTCGAATTCACGATCGGCACATTGCGCAATCCCTCCCGTTGCCTTTATGCCGGGCGCTTGCCTCGGCCCGGTGGGCACCGCGGGTTTACCTATCTTGCCATGCTGTTCGCGGTCGCAGCGGCGGGAGCGTTGCTCGCCGCCGGCAGCGTGGTGTGGCACCAGGAATCCCAGCGCGCGCGGGAACGGGAGTTGCTGCTGATCGGCAAGGAATTTCGCCGCGCCATCGGGCTTTATTATGAGCGCTCGCCGGGATCGGTGAAGCGCTACCCGGAGAAGCTTGAGGAGTTGCTGCGCGACGACCGTCATCTCTCGGTGCAGCGGTACCTACGCAGAATCTATCGCGATCCCATGACCGGCAAGACGGAATGGGGGGTCGTTCGGGCGCCCGGTGGAGGAGTCATGGGGGTGTACAGCCTCTCGGACGCACTGCCGATTAAGGCAGGCGGATTCGACGAAAAGGAGAAGGAATTCGAGGGCGCGCCGCGGTATTCCGAGTGGAAATTCGTTTATTCACCGCCACCTGGCGGAAGTAACGCCTCGTTGCCTCAATTGCCGGCTATCAGGACAGCCGACCGATGAACCGCAGCATCGCCTGGAGCGTGGCCTCCGGCTGATCGCGGTGGGGGGAATGGCCGCAGTCCGCGAGCTTGACCAGCTCCACCGGGCCGCTGACCTGGCGCTCGATGGCTTCCAGTTGCGCCATGGTGCCGTACTCGTCGTCGAAGCCCTGGATGGCGAGCATCGGGCAGCGGATGGCGGGGAGAAAGCCCTCGATATTCCAGTTGCGGAACTCCGGGTGCAGCCAGATGTCGTTCCAGCCCCAGAACGCGCCGTCCGGGTCTTCGTGGTAGCGGCCGAGCTTTTGCGGCAGGTCGGTGTTCCGGTAGGCCGCCTTGGCCTGGGCGATGCTGGCGACAGAAACATCCTCCACGAACACATGGGGCGCCTCCAGGATCAGTCCCTTCACCGGCCAGCGGGCCGCGCCGGCGTGAATCAGCGCGATGGAGCCGCCGTCGCTATGGCCCACCAGCACTGGCTCCCCGAGCCCCAGGTGGGCGCGGATCTCCGGCAGCACTTCGAGGGCCTGCACGTGCATGTAGTCCACCTGGTGGGGCGCCGGCAGGCGGTCGGATTTGCCATGGCCGATGCGGGAGTAGATCAGGGTGCCGCAGCCGGTGGTGGCGGCGAGTCTTGCGGGAAAGTCCTTCCACATTCCCACCGAGCCCAGGCCCTCGTGCAGGAAAATGAGAGTTGGGGCGGCGGTTTTTGCGGGCTCGATCCAGTGGTACTCCAGGCGCCGGCCCTGGATGGTCATGCGGCCGTCGGTCATACCCCCAGATACTTCTGATGCAGCTCCGGCTGGGCGCGCAGCGCCTCGGCGCTGCCGTCGTAGACCTTGTTGCCCTTGACCAGGATGATGTTGCGGTCGGAGATGGAGTTCACCGCGGCGAAGTTCTTGTCCACGATCACGGTGGCGATGCCGCTCGCCTTGATGGCGCGGATGATCATCCAGATCTCCACCGCGATCAGCGGGGCGAGGCCCTCGGTTGCCTCGTCGAGAATCAGCAGGTCCGGATTGGTCATCAGCGCCCGCCCGATGGTGAGCATCTGCTGCTCGCCCCCCGAGAGCTGGTTGCCCCAGTGGCCGATGCGCTCGGCGAGCCGGGGGAAGGTGTCGATGACGCGCTCGAAGCTCCAGTCGCGCTTGCCTTCCACACCGGGCCGTGCTGCCATCATCAGGTTCTCGCGCACCGAGAGGTTGGGGAAGATGCCGCGGCCCTCGGGCACGAAGGCGATGCCTTGGCGGGCGATGGCATAGGGCTCGGCGCCGGTCATGTCCACGCCCTTCACGTACACTTCGCCCCGGCGCGTGCGCGTGAGCCCCAGCATGGAGCGCAGCAGCGTGGATTTCCCCATGCCGTTGCGGCCCATGAGGCCAATGGTCTCGCTGCGGTGGATGGCGAAATCCACCCCGTGGAGGATGTGGCTCACTCCGTAATAGGTGTGAATCCCCTTGGCCTCGATCAGCGGCGTGTAGGCTTCAGCCATGGGCCAGGTCCTCCGTGCCCAGGTAGGCTTCCCGCACCGCGGGGCTGGCGCGGATCTGCTCCGGGGTGCCGGATTCCAGCACGCAGCCGTTCACCATTACCGTGAGCACCTCGGCCAAGGTGAACACCGCGTCCATGTCGTGCTCCACCAGCAGCATGGCGTGGCCGGCCGCCAGCGACTTGAGCAGCTCCACCATGCGCGCCGACTCCTCGGCGCCCATTCCCGCAAGGGGCTCGTCGAGCAGCAGCAGCTTGGGGCTGGTGGCGAGGCACATGGCGATCTCCAGCTGCCGCTGCTCGCCGTGGGACAGGGCGGAGGCCAGCGTGCCGGCGCGGTTTTCGAGGCCGGCCTGGGCCAGCGCCTTCTCCGCTGCATCGCGCACCCTGTGGTAGGTCGTGGCGCGGCGGAAGAAGCGCATGGAGGAGGGCAGGCGGCTCTGGGCCGCCAGCCGGCAGTTTTCGTAGGCGGTGAAGCCCAGAAAGATGTTGGTCTTCTGGTAGCTGCGCCCGATCCCCAGGCGCGAGATGCGGTCGGCGGAAAACCCGGTGATCTCGCCGCCCCGGTACACGATCCGTCCGGACGTGGGGGAGAGGTCGCCGGAGAGCATGTTGATGAGCGTGCTCTTGCCGGCGCCGTTGGGGCCGATGACCGCGTGAATCCTGCCGACGTTCAGTTCGAGCGAGACGTTCGACACGGCGGCCAGTCCGCCGAAGCGCTTGGACAGCTCGTGGGTCTGGAGCACGGTGTCAGTCATTTTCCGCCTCGCGCTTCCTGCCGAGCTGCGCCGCCAGCCCGTACAGGCCGTGGGGGAGGAACAGGACGACCGCGATGATGAAGCCGCCCATGACCAGCAGCCAGTGCTCGGTGAGGCCCTGGAACAGCTGCTCCAGCAGGATCATGGCGAACGCCCCCAGCACCGGGCCGAACAGCGTGCCCATGCCGCCCAGGAGCACCATCATCAGGGCGATCCCCGACTGGTGCCAGGACAGGAGTTCCGGGTTCACGAATCCGAACTGGGCAGCGTTGAAATAACCCGCCAGCCCGGCCACGGTGCCGCCGATCACGAAGCACACCAGCTTGTAGCGGAACGTGGGATAGCCGAGCGAGCGCATGCGGTGCTCGTTGGTCCTGATGCCGACAATGACCGCGCCGAAGGGCGAACGCAGGATCACCTGAAGCAGGACATACACCCCCGCCATCAGCGCCAGCACCACGTAGTAGAAGTGGTTGAAGTTCTCCAGGTCGAAGAGCTGCACGCCGGTCAGCGCCGCGGTGGGCCGGAAATAGACGTAGGCGCCGTCGGAGCCGCCGAAGTACTTGGAATCGTGGATGAAGAAAAACAGCATCTGGGCGAACGCCAGCGTCACCATGATGAAGTAGATGCCCGAGGTGCGCAGCACCAGGAAGCCGATGATGAGCGCCGCCAGTGCGGCGCCGCCCAGGGCCGCCGGAAGCGTGATCCACAGGCTGGCGGCTGCGTCCTGGGGCGCCATCATCGCCAGCACATAGCCGGCGAGCCCGAAAAAGGCGGCGTGTCCGAGGCTCACCAGCCCGGTGTAACCCACCAGCAGATCGAGGCTCATGGCGAAAATCGCCATGATCATGATCTTGGTCAACAGTTGAATGTAGTACTTGTCGCCGAACAGGGGGAACAGGGCCAGGGCGACGAGCCCCACGAACAGCGCGATGGTCAGAGCGCGGGAAGCGGGCATCTAGGCGGACTTCCTGAACATGCCCTGGGGCCGCCACAGCAGCATCAGCGCCATCACCAGGTAGACCGTCATGCCCGCGAGCTCCGGCAGCAGCACCTGGCCGAAAGTGTCGGCGAGCCCGATCAGCAGCGCCGAGAGGAGCGTGCCGGTGATGGAGCCGATGCCGCCGATCACCACTACCACGAAGGAGATGATGAGAATCTGGTTGCCCATGCCCGGGAATACCGAGGCGATCGGCGCCGCGATCATGCCGGCGAAGGCGGCGAGGGCGACACCCAGCGCGAACACGGCGGTGTAGATGAGCTTGATGTTGATGCCCAGGGACTGGACCATTTCCCGGTTGGACGCGCCGGCGCGAATCATCATCCCGAGCCGGGTACGGTTGATGAGATAGTACATCCCCGCCACCAGCGCTACACATACCCCGGAGATCGCCACCCGGTACACCGGGTAGCTCAGGGTATCGGTGAGGGGAATCGAGTAGCTGAGCCACTGGGGGATCGGAACCCCGTGCACATCGTTGCCGAACAGCACGCTGCGCAGCTCCTCGAACACCAGGATCAGGCCGTAGGTGAGCAGCACCTGGTACAGGTGGTCGCGCTGGTAGAGCACGCGGATCAGCGCCCGCTCGAGGACCAGGCCGAGTACCACGGCCGCCGCCAGGCCCAGCAGAATCGCCAGGCCCAGGTTGCCGGTGGCGCGGGTGAAAGCGAACGCCAGGTAGGCCCCGACCATGTAGAAGCTGCCATGGGCCAGATTGATGATGCCCATGATGCCGAAGATGAGCGTGAGCCCGCTCGCCACCAGGAACAGCAGCAGCCCGTACTGGATGCCGTTCAGGAACTGGATGAGAAAGATGTTGAGGTCCATGAAGCCCTGGTGTGCCTGCAGACAAAAAAGCCGATGGCCCGGGGGCCATCGGCTTGCCGGATGGCCGCGCTGCAACCCGGATCAGGTCATCTTGCAGCCGCGGGCGGGATCGGCGAGCGCTTTCCAGGCGACTCCGATCACCTTGTTCTCCACGCCTTCCACCCGCCGCAGGTAGATGTCCTGGATCGGGTTGTGGGCCTTGGACATGGTCCAGGTGCCGCGCGGGCTGACGATCTTCGCCCCTTCCATGGCCTTGATCACGTTCTTCCTGGCGCCGATGTCGCCCTTGACCGCCTCCAGACCCAGCGCCAGCAGCTGGGCGGCGTCGTAGCCCTGCACCGCGTACACGTCGGGACGGCTGCGGTAGGTCTTGGCGTAGTTGAACTGGAACCGCTTGTTGATCTCGGTCTCGATCCCGTCGCCGTAGTGCAGGGTGGTGAGCAGCCCCTGGGCCGCCGCGCCCTGGGCTTCCAGGGTCCCGTCGGTGAGGAATCCCGGGCCGCCCAGCGGAATCTTGTCCTTGAGGCCGGCCGCGGCGTAATCCTTGACGAACTTGACAGCGCCGCCTCCGGCAAAGAACGAGAATACGCAATCCGGCTTGAGGGAGGCGATTTCGGTCAGCAGGGCCTGGAACTCCACCTGCGGGAACGGCAGATACAGCTCCTTGAGAATCTTGCCGCCGAGCTTGGTGTAGCCTTCCTTGAAGCTGTTGACCATCTGCTCGCCGGCGGCGTACTTCCAGGTGATGGTGACCGCGGTCTTGTAGCCCTTCTCGTAGAACACCTTGCCCATGGGGTGGGCCGGCTGCCAGTTGGTGAAGGAGGTTCGGAAGATGTTGGGCGCGCACAGGGGGCCGGTGGCCTCGTCGGCGCCGGCGTTGGGGCAGATCAGCAGGGCGCCCGTCTCCCGCGCCACCTTGACCATGCCCAGCAGCACGCCGGAGTGGACGGTGCCCACCACTACGTCCACCTTGTCGCGGGTGATGAGGCGGTTCACGTTGTCGGTGGCCTTGGCCGGGTTGGACTCGTCATCCACCACGTAGTACTCGAGCTCGCGGCCGCCCAGCTTGCCGCCCTTTTCCGCCACGTACAATTTGAAGGCGTTGGTGATGGCATCACCGAGCTGCGCGAATGTGCCGGTGTAGGGGAGCATCAGTCCTACCTTGACCTTGGCCTGCTGGCCGATGGCGAAGCGGGCGGGAACGAAGGTGCCGGCGGCGGCGAGGCCCGCGGTGGCGGCGGCGGTCTTGAGAAAATCGCGGCGGCTTCCGGATGGCTTGTTGTCTGCGGTCATGCTTGATCCTCCTCTTCGGTCATGGTTCGGATTCCGGACTATTACGTCTGAATGATACCTGCTAGGAACCGGCAGCGGCAAACGAGGCCGAGCGCTGGCCCCGCAGCTTGAAGCGCTGGATCTTGCCGGTGGCGGTCTTGGGCAGCTCGGTGATGAACTCGATCCAGCGCGGGTACTTGTAGGGTGCGAGCCGCGTCTTCACATGCTGCTTCAGGGCCTCCTCCAGCTGCGGGGAAGCGCTCTGGCCGGGCTTGAGGACCACGTAGGCCTTGGGCTTGATGAGATCCTGCTCGTCGGCCTGGCCCACCACCGCCGCCTCCAGCACCGCCTCGTGGGTCATCAGCGCCGCCTCCACCTCGAACGGCGAGACGTAGATGCCGGAGACTTTCAGCATGTCGTCGGAGCGGCCGCAATAGACGAAGTAGCCCTGCTCGTCCTCCACGTACTTGTCGCCGCTGCGGGTCCACGGGCCCATGAAGGTGTTGCGGGTTTTCTCGCGGTTGTTCCAGTAGAACACCGCCGCGGTCGGGCCGGAAATCTGGAGTTCCCCGATGTTGCCGCGGGCCACCGGGTTGCCGTCCTCGTCCACCAGCCGCAGCTCGTAGCCGGGAACCGCCTTGCCGGTGGTGCCGTAGCGCACGCTTCCCGCCTCGTTGGACAGAAAGATGTGCAGCATTTCGGTGGAGCCGATGCCGTCCAGGATGTCCACGCCGAAGCGCTCGCTCCAGCGCTTGCCGATGTCGGGCGGCAGCGCCTCGCCGGCCGAGACGCAGCAGCGCAGCCGCATTTCCTCGCGCCTGGGCAGCTCGGGACCCGCCAGCATCGCCGCGTACAGCGTCGGCACGCCATAGAAAATGGTGGGCTGGTGGGTGCGCAGCCGCTGGAACACCGAAGCCGGGGTGGGACGCTCGCCCATCAGCACCGCAGTCGCACCCACCGCGAAGGGGAAGGTCATGGCGTTGCCCAGGCCGTAGGCGAAGAACAGCTTCGCCGCCGAGAACACCACGTCGCTTTCGCTGATGCCGAGGATGGGCCGGGCGTAAAGCTCCGCGGTGTAGATGAGATCGGAGTGAATGTGCACCGTACCCTTGGGCGCTCCGGTGGAGCCCGAAGAGTAGAGCCAGAAGCACATGTCGTCCGCCGTGGTGGGCGCCGCCCGGTATGCGCTCGATGCCTTCGCCATCAGGTCCTTGAGCAGGGGATGGCCCTGGCCGTTTTCTCCGGAAACGATGACGTGCTTCAGGGACGGCAGGTTCTTCAGGATCGGCTGCAGCGTCGGCAGCAGCCCTTCGGAGACCACCAGCACCTGCGCCCGGCTGTCCCGCAGCATGTAGTCGTAGTCGGTGGCGGTGAGCAGGGTGTTGGCGGCCACTGGAATTACCCCCGCCTTGATGGCGCCGAGGAACACCGTGGGGAAATCGACGGTGTCGTAATGGCACAGGAACAGGCGCGATTCCATCCCCACGCCCAGGCCGGCCAGCACGTTGGCGAAGCGGTTCGCGCGCTCGGCAAGCTCACCGTAGGTGTACTCGCCCTTGTCGTCCCTGACGGCGACCTTGTTGCCGCGCCCGGCGGCCAGGTTGCGCTCGATGAGATCGACGGCGGCGTTGTAGTCCCGCGGAATTTCCACCCGCGGCGGGCTGACGCTGTGGTCGGCCCTTGAAATGGAACCTGCCATGGAATCCTCCTCTGTCTGACCTGTGGGTCTCCTCCGGGTGGATCTGCCGCCTCACGGGCAGATGCACTTTGATTCTAGATCACCGCTCTGCGGCGGCTGCGGAATGGGGCTAGCGGGAAAACTCAATGGCCCCTCCCGGAAGCAAATACAGCACCAGCGCCCGGCCCTTGGATACGGTCGGCCTGTGGGCGGTGTCCGGGCCGTACACCAGCCAGCCTTCGCCCCGGCCGTCGAATTCCGCGCCCGGCGTGATGGGCATGATCATATCGATCTCGCCGTTGGGGTGGCGGTGATGAGGACCGGCCACGTCGGCCAGGTCCACCACGTCCACGCTGAAGCCGTGGGTGTCCGGTCCCGGCTTGATCACCCGCCCGAACTTGATGCCGCCGGCTTCCCGATTGCACATCCAGCCCGCGGCAATGGCGTCGTGGCAGGCCCGGATGATGGTCCTGAAGGTTTCGCCGGACGCCGGAAATTGCCGGTTTAACTCCTGGTCCAGGGCCGCATCCAGCGTTTTACCTGCGATCGCTCCGGTGACCGCGGCAATGAGGGACTGGAATTTCTCTGGGGTCATGGGACTACTCCGTGAACTCGATGGCGCCGCAGCTGGCTTGCGTCCGGGATTGCGCAGACCTCAATTGCATGGGCTGCCACGACGGTCTGGCATGCTAGCACAAATTCATTATAATGCAATCGAGTTCGTGCACAAGCAATATAATTCAGTTAGAATGCTCTAAACTGCGTGCTTGCGCAGGTCAACCAGGAGCCCGCCATGCCGAAGGGGGACGCAGGAGGGAAAATACAGCGGCCGGATCTGAGTGCCGACGAGAACAGCTATTTGCGCATGCTCGGCGAGCGCATCCGCGAGCTGCGCGCCCGGCGCGGCATGACCCGCAAGATCCTGGCCCGGGATTCCGGGGTGTCCGAGCGCTATCTCGCGCAACTGGAAACCGGCCACGGCAACATCTCCATCATTCTCCTGCGCCAGATCTCCCAGGCCATGGGTATGCCGCTGGTGGAACTGGTGCAGGAAGAGCCCGAGCAGCCCGTCGAGCTCACGCTGCTGCAGCAGTTCCTCACCCGATTGTCGCCCAAGAAGCTGGCGCGGGCCCGCACCGTGCTCATGAACGAGTTCGGTTCCGCCGACAAGTCCGAGCGCCGGCACCGCGTTGCGCTGATCGGCCTGCGCGGTGCCGGCAAGACCACCCTCGGCCAGTTGCTCGCGAGCCAGCTCGATGCGCCTTTTATCGAGCTGGCGCGGGAAATCGAGCGCGAGGCCGGCACCGTGCTGGCCGAGATTTTTTCCCTCTACGGCCAGGCTGCTTACCGCCGCTATGAACGCCGCGCGCTGGAATCCGTCATCGAGAACCACGAGCGCTTCGTGGTGGCGCCCGGCGGCGGCATCGTCTCCGAGCCCGCCACCTTCGATCTGCTGCTCACGTCCTGCTATACGGTTTGGCTCAAGGCCTCGCCGGAAGAGCATATGGGCCGGGTCGTGGCCCAGGGCGATCAGCGGCCCATGCTGGACAACCAGGAGGCCATGCAGGACCTGCAGCGCATCCTGGTGGGCCGCACCGCGCTCTACAGCAAGGCCGACGCGATCGTGGATACCTCCGGCAAGACGGCCGAGCAGAGTCTCTCCGATCTCCTGAAGTGCATTGTGGCTTATTGAGCGTTACCAAACCGGGTGACAACTCGGCGCCTCCTGACGTCATTCCGGCGCAAGCCGGAATCCAGTGGGTTACGACGGAAAAACACTGGGTCCCGGCTTGCGCCGGGACGACGCCGAGTGTCGCGGAGTTTGGTAAGGATCGATAATTGGCTCCTAGCGCGCCGCGTCGCCCAGCGGAGGCGGGGCGAGCCGGAGGATGCGCTTCAGCAGCTCCTCGAACTGCTCCTGGGGCCGGATGCCGAACAGCGGGTTGTCGTTCTCCCGGAACGCCGCGCCGATCTGTTCCCAGTCTTGCGGCTGCAGCCACTTCTCCGCCAGCGGCATCACGATGTCCTCTTCCTTGCGCATGTGCCGCCAGTGGAAGTCCGAATACTTCTCCACCACCCCGGAAAATTCCGTCAGTCCCGGGGGCCCGGCGGTTTCCAGCGCCAGCAGCGCGCGCTTCAGTTCCTCGATCAGGACTTCGCCGCGCACGTGCTCCTCCACCAGTTCGTCGAGGATGGCGCCGGCCTGGGGATGACGCAGCCGCAGCGCCTTGAACAGGTAGCGGTTCTCCTTGGGATGGTGCAGCCGCTCGGGGAATTCGACGATGTAGTCGAGCATGGCGTGGAGCAACCGGGGATCCAGCTCGAGTTGCCCGTCGGCGGCCTTGCGCACCAGGTAGCGCAGGCTGTAGAGCACGGCGGCAATCGCCTGGTGCTCGTCCTTGATGATGCGCAGCGCGGCGGGGGTCGTGGGCATGGGCCGTTCCCGTCGCCGTGGGATTCGGATTTCCCTAATAGGTTTCCACGTGCAGCCGGCTGTTGGCGAGCAGCGCCGGGTACACGCTGTTCCAGTCCATGCCGTGGGTGGCGCAGACGTCGCGGAATGCCTCCTTGACCCCGTCCTCCATGCCCTTCAGCCCGCACACGTAGATATAGCAGTTCTCGTCCTTGAGCAGCCGCGTCACGTCCGTGCCGCGCTCACGGATTAGGTCCTGCACGTATTGCTTGGGCGTGTCCGGAACGCGCGAGAACGCGAGATTGATGTCGAGGAAAGTCTTGGGCAGCTTCATGAGGGGCCCGAAATAAGGCAGCTCCCCGGGGCGGCGCGCCCCGAAGAACAGCATCAGCTCGCCACCCTCATTCAAGGCAATGCGCCGGCGCCGGCGCTCGGTCATGGCGCGCATGGGCGCTGAGCCGGTCCCGGTGCAGATCATCATGATGCTGGATCCCGGGTGGTTCGGCATCAGGAACGAGGTGCCGTAGGGCCCCACCACCTTCAGCTGGTCGCCTTTCTTGAGGTCGCACAGGTAGTGCGAGCATACCCCGGGGACGGGGTTGCCCTCGTGGTCGTGGGTGACCCGCTTCACCGTGAGGGAGAGGTTGTTGTAGCCGGGGCGCTCGCCGTTGCGGGGGCTGGCCACGGAGTACAGCCGCACGTGGCGGGGCTTGCCGTTCTCGTCGATCCCGGGCGGGATGACGCCGATGGATTGCCCCTCCAGCACCGGGAACGCGGTGTTGCCGAAATCCAGGATGATGTGGCGGATATCGGCGCTGGCGTTCTCGTCGGTGAGCGGGAAGTTACCCGCCACCGTGGCGATCGCCGGATTCTGCAACGAATACAGGTTGACGTAGGGATGGGCCGCGGACCAGGGCGGGCTCACCGGGCCGCCCTGGCCGGCGCTCGCCTCGGCGGTGAGGCGCGCCACCTCCGCCGGCAGCTCGGCTTCCGCGGTGACGGCGGGTTCGGTCTTGGCGGGCAGCGTGTCCCAGGAGAGCTGCTCCTCGAGGGTGTAGGGCTGGGCACTGGAGACCCGGCGCCAGTTGTCGATGGCGCCCGTAGGACAGGGAGAAATGCAGGCGTTGCAACCTTCGCAGATGTTGAAGTCCACCACGTAGTTGCGCGAGTCGTGGGTGATGGCGTCCACCGGGCACGCCTCCTCGCAGGTGTTGCAGCGGATGCAGATCTCCGGATCGATGAGATGCTGGAGGGAGAGTTCGGTGCTTTCGGTGACGGCTGCCATGGCTTTCTCGCGAGGAACGGGGCGGGCCGCCGGCCCGCCCTGCAGCATACCCCGCCTAGTTGAACCTCACGTACTCGAAGTTGACCGGCTGGTTGTTGATGCCCCGGGCCGGCGCAGCGATCCAGTTGGCGAACTTGCCCGGCTCGATCACCCGGCCCATGAGGGAGCGCACGTATTCCATGTCCTCCCGGCTCGGCAGCCACTCGGTGTGGCGCTGGGTCCACTCGGCTTCGGTGATCACCTGGCCATCGGGGTTGACCCGCAATTCCGAGAGCGGTCCGATGCGCCGGTTGAACGCCTTGTGGGGCAGCTTCAGCTCGAACGGGATGCCGTGCTTCTCGATGATCTTGTTCCAGCGCCCGACGCCCGCCACCGTGTCCTTGATGTAGTCGTCCCGCAGGCGCTCGTTGATGGCGTTCAGGGCCGAGACGTGGTTGGTGACGAGCTGGCCGTTTCCGACCTGGATCACCGGATACTCCGCGTCGTTCAGCTGGTGGTCGTCGCCGATCTTCGTCTCCTCGAAACGGCCCTTCAAGCCCGTGGCGAAGAAGGTCGCCGCGTTGGAGGACACGTCCGCCCCGAACAGGTCCAGCGTCACGCTGTAGTGGAAGTTGAGGTAGCGCTGGAGGGTGGGCAGGTCGATGACGCCGAATTTGCGGGCGTCCGCCGGGTCGCTCATCTTGTGCTGTTGCATCACTTCGCAGGTGCGCTGAATGGTGCGGCCCACGCCGGTCTCGCCCACGAACATGTGATGCGCCTCCTCGGTCAGCATGAAGCGGCAGCTGCGGGCCAGGGGATCGAAGGCGGACTCCGCCAGCGCCGAGAGCTGGAACTTGCCGTCCCGGTCGGTGAAGAAGGTGAACATGAAGAAGGAGAGCCAGTCCGGCGTCTTTTCGTTGAACGCGCCCAGGATGCGCGGGTTGTCCGCGTCGCCGGAGCGGCGCGCCAGCAGCGCCTCACCCTCTTCCCGGCCGTCGCGCCCGAAGTAGGCGTGGAGCAGGTACACCATGGCCCACAGGTGGCGGCCTTCCTCCACGTTCACCTGGAACAGGTTCCTCAAGTCGTAGAGGGAGGGACAGGTGAGGCCGAGGTGGCGCTGCTGTTCGACCGAGGCGGGCTCGGTGTCGCCCTGGGTGACGATCAGCCGGCGCAGGTTGCTGCGGTATTCGCCCGGGATCTCCTGCCAGGCGGGCTCCCCCTGGTGCACGCCGAAGGGGATCTTGCGGTCGGGCTCGGCGGCATTGAGGAAGATGCCCCAGCGGTAGTCGGGCATTTTCACGTAGTCGAAGTGGGCCCAGCCCTTGGGATCGAGGCGGAGGGCGGTGCGCAGGTACACGTCGAACTGGGTGGAGTCCTCGGGGCCCATGTCGCGCCACCAGTCGAGGAAATGGGGTTGCCAGTGCTCGAGGGCCCGCTGCAGGGTCTTGTTGTTAGCCAGATCCACGTTGTTGGGAATCTTCTCGCTGTAATTGATGGACACGTCTCGCTCCTTCAGTCGTTAAATCTAAGACGATGATTCAGTTGGCGCGTTGCGGACTCGGAATTTTTCCGGCCGCGCTTCCTAAACCCGCTCCCAGTTGAATTTGGCTTTCGTCCCCGACCCGAACACCTTGAGGGCGCCGTGCTCGCCCACGGCGTTGGGGCGGATGAAAATCCAGTTCTGCCACGCCGACAGGCGGCCGAATACCCGCGTTTCCATGGTTTCCGCCACCGGGAAGCGCAGGTTGGCCTCCATGCCGGTCAGGGCGTCGGGGGAGAGGCTCGCGCGCTCCTCCAGGGCGATGCGAATCTCGTCGTCCCAGTCCAGGTCGTCGGGGGCCGCGGTCACCAGGCCGAGAGCCGCAGCTTCTTCCCCGGCGAGCTTCTTCCCGAGGGCGGCGCGGATGCGCGAAACCGGTTCGGCCTCGCCGCAGAAGCGGGTCTCCAGGCGGGTCTGCCGGTTCACCGTGGGATAGGCGCCGAAATTCATTTCCGAAAGCGCGATCTTCGGCGTCCCGCCGGCGTCATCCGGCAGCATCAGCATGTAGCTGCGGTCGGCGGCAAGGGCCAGCTCGAACAGCGTGCCGGCGAAGCAGGACCCCCGTTCGATGAGGGCGAACAGGGTGCGCGAGGTGACATCCAGCCGCGCCAGGGTGCGGCGAAGCATGCCGAGGGTCTCGCGCACGAACCAGTGCTCCTTGTAGCGGGCGAGGGTCGCATCGGCCGCCAGCACCGCGTCGGCGTTGCCGGCGGTCTTCAGGATCCAGGTGCCGATATCCAGGTTGTTGGTGCGAAGCATGAGAATCGCGTCGTCCAGTTCCCGGGCCATCTGCAGCGGCCACCAGGCGGTGCCCGCCGCGACGATGCCGTCGATCGAGTCCGGCTGCGCGGTCTTCGGCGCCGACACGGTGATCCGGGCGCTGCGGCCCGCCGGGTTGAGCGCCACGTCCACCAACTCATAGTGATAGCCCGCCGCATCGATGACGCGCTTGAGCGGGGTGAGCGCGATGCCCCTGGCGCCAGCGGGGCGGTCGCTCCCGGCCGCCAGGGCGGCGGCGCGCTGCTTCACGAAGTCGGCGAACTGCTGGGGCTTGGCGGTGTGATCCACCAGTTTCCACTCCCTGGCGCGGTCGGCGCGCACGCCCTCGATGAGGGTGCAGAAAATGTCGGCATGGTCGCGCCGCACCTTGCGCTTGTCGGTCACCCGGGTGAGCCCGCCGGTGCCGGGCAGCACGCCGAGCAGCGGCACCTCCGGCAGGCTCACGGCCGAAGAGCGGTCGTCGATCAGGATCAGCTCGTCGCAGGCCAGCGCCAGTTCGTAGCCGCCGCCGGCGGTGGTGCCGTTCAGCGCGGCGATGAACTTGAGGCCCGAGTGGCGGCTCGAGTCCTCGATGCCGTTGCGGGTCTCGTTGGTGAACTTGCAGAAGTTCACCTTCCAGGCGTGGGTGGAAAGGCCCAGCATGAAGATGTTGGCGCCGGAGCAGAAGATGCGGTCCTTGGCGCTGGTGACGACCACGCTCTTCACCTCGGGGTGCTCGAAGCGGATGCGCTGCAGGGCGTCGTAGAGCTCGATGTCGACGCCCAGGTCGTAGGAATTGAGCTTGAGCTTGTAGCCGGGCTTGAGGCCCATGTCCTCGTTCACGTCCATGGTGAGGGTCGCGACCGGACCGTCGAAGGCGAGGCGCCAGTGCCGGTACTTTTCCGGGTGGGTGTCGTAGGTGATGAGGTCCCGGGTGGGAGCGGGGGTCGAGGTAGCGGGTGCTTGCACGGGAGGTCTCCTCTCGATCAGATTGCGGGTAGGGATTTGCGCAGGTCCTGGAACGCCTCGTCCACGGGCTTGCCCGAGGTGTCCACGACCAGGTCGGCCTTGCCGTAGAGCAGGGCACGGCCGCTCAGGATGCGGCGCAGGTCTTCCATGGCTTCTTCGCTGCCCTCCATCGGCCGCAGGTCGCCCTGGGCAAGAACCCGCGCCATGTGGTCCTCGGGGGACGCCCGCAGCCAGACGGTGTAGCAGCTGGCGAGCAGCAGGTCGTAGGTGGCGGGCTCGGACACGATGCTGCCGCCGCCGGTGATCACGGCCCGGTCGTAGCTCTGTATCACGCGCTCCAGGCAGCGCTGCTCGTAGCGCCGGTACCCGGCCTGGCCGTAGAGCAGGAAGATTTCGCTCAGGCTGGTGCCGGCTTCGCGCTCGATTTCCCGGTCCAGTTCGACAAACGGGACATGAAGCTCCCGGGCGAGGCGCTGGCCGAGGGTGGACTTGCCGGCGCCCCGCAGCCCGATGAGGGCGATGCGCTTCTTGCGGTCGGATTCGACCGTGCCGAATTCGCGCATCAGCCGGAAAATCACGTCGGGCAGGCGCTTCGGGGGCAGGCGCTCGAGAAAGCCGCGAATCAGCTTTTCCTCCACCGAGCGCTCGTCCTCCTGCCGCAGCAGCTCCGCGAGGGGCATGCCGAGCGCGGCCGCGACCCGCTGCAGGAACAGGATGGAGACGTTGCCCTGGCCGGTTTCCAGTTGCCCCAGGTAGCGCTCCGACAGGCCGGCGTCCCGGGCCAGCGCTTTCTGGGTCATGCCGCGCCGGGCCCGCATTTCCCGCACCCGCTCGCCGATGCGGCGGAGCAGTTCCACTTCCCCGTTGCGCGCAACAACTGCCTGGGGCTCAAGGTCGGGTTTCGCAGGTGAGGAAGCCAACTCCAGTTTGCGGGGCATCGGATGGACTCGGTGGGTGAGGGGGTTGTATGGCAATATAGTGCCTATATATAAAAGATGTCAAGCAATATTTTGCATATTATCGCTAGCAACAACTCGATTTAAAGACTGGATGAGGGCAATTTGGCTTGTTTATAGGCAATATAATACCTAATTTGTTGATTTATTATGGCACTATATTGCCTTTATGTTCGCCATCCTGTTCGCGGGCGCTTCCTGGGCGCGATACCCGCCACTTGGACAATAGCCCGAAACCGGTCTTGTCGTGCTACAAAAAAATAGCTATAGACACTAAATTTGTATCACTTTAGAATGGTTCCATTCAGAGGAGGCAGGAGGCGACCCATGAAATCCGGATTGGAAGCAGGACTCACCGCGACGCGCAGGATCACCATCGACAAGCCGCGCACCATCGATTTCCTGGGCGAGGATCTGCGCATCTACGCCACCCCCGAGCTGGTGCGGGACATCGAAGTCACGTGCCGCGAGTTCCTACTCAACTATTGCGATGACGGCGAAGATTCAGTGGGCACCGGCATCCAGGTTTCTCACAGCGGCGCGACGCTGCTGGGGATGAACGTGGAAATCACCATCAGGGTGACCAAGGTGGACGGTCGCGCCGTGAGCTTCGAAGCCACCGCCAGCGACGGCGTCGAGCAGATCGGCGGCGGCGAGCACAGCCGGTGCGTGGTGGATGTGGCCAAAATCAAGTCCAAGGTTATGGCGAAGGCGCAAAAGGTGAGGGGCGGGTAGGTTGGGCTCCGCTCGCGGAGCCCACCGTTACTGTGAGCGTATCGACCCATGTTGGGCTGAAGGCCGCTGGCCTTCAGCCCGACCTACCCAATGGCGGGTGAGATGTCAGGCGACGTAAAGAAGGTCCCGGTTTACTGCTACCAGTGCGTGGCGGGTCCCGATTTGCTCACGGTAAAGGTGCGGGACGGGATCGCCACCGAGGTCGAGCCCAACTTCAAGGCGGCCGAGGTCCATCCCGGCGGGGGCAAGTGCTGCGTCAAGGCTTACGGCCTGGTGCAGAAGACCTACAACCCCAACCGCCTGCTGTCCCCCATGAAGCGCACCAACCCGAACAAGGGGAAGGATCAGGACCCGGGGTTCGTGCCCATTTCCTGGGACGAGGCCTTCGACCTCGTCGCCGGCAAGCTCAACGAGCTGCGAGCCAAGGGGCTAACAGACGAATACGGCTACCCGCGGGTTGCCGCGAGCTTCGGCGGCGGCGGCACGCCCACTTACTATATGGGCACCTTCCCGGCGTTCCTGTCGGCGTGGGGGCCCATCGATTTCTCCTTCGGCAGCGGCCAGGGAGTGAAGTGCTACCACTCGGAGCACCTCTACGGCGAACTCTGGCATCGGGCCTTCACGGTCGCTTCCGACACGCCCAACACCAAATACGTCCTGTCCTTCGGCGCCAACCTGGAAGCCTCAGCGGGGGTCGTCGGCGTATGGCGCCACGCCCAGGCCCGGATCAACGGCTACAAGCGGGTACAACTGGAGCCCCATCTTTCGGTGACCGGCGCCTGCTCGGCGGAATGGGTGCCTATCAAGCCCAAGACCGACCCGGCGTTGATGTTCGCCATGCTGCACGTGATGCTGCACGAGACGCCCCGGGACAAGCTCGACCTGCCGTTCCTCAGGAACCACACCGGCTCGCCGTATCTGGTCGGGCCCAACGGCTATTTCCTGCGCGATGCGGAGACCCGCAAGCCGCTGCTCTGGGACCTGAAGCGTAATCGCGCGGTCCCTTTCGACATGCCCGACACCGATCCTGCCCTGGAAGGTTCCTTCACCTGTAGCGGCATCGAGGTGGGCGCCGATGAACGGGTCTGGCAACACGATGCCGTCTCGGTGGAAACGAGCTTCACCAAGCTCGCCGCTCACGTGAAACCCTATACGCCGGAATGGGCCGAGACCATTTGCGACATCCGGCCCGGCACGGTGCGGCGGCTGACGAAGGAATATCTGGAGCACGCCCAGGTGGGTGCCACCACGGTGGTGGACGGCGTCACGTTGCCGCTGCGGCCCGTGGCCATCGTCATCGGCAAGACCGTCAGCAACGGCTGGGGCGGCTACGAATGCTGCTGGGCCCGCACCCTCATTTCCTGCCTGGTCGGCGCTCTCGAAGTGCCGGGCGGAATTCTCGGCACCACTGTCAGGTTGAATCGTCCCGCAGTGCCGCGGCAGGCGAGCGTGGCGAAGGGGCCCGACGGCTTCATGGCCTATCCCATGAATCCCACCGACAAGCAGAACTGGGTTTCGCGCCCCAACGTGCGCAACGCCCACCGCACACTGGTGCCGCTTTCGGCCAACTCGCCCTGGAGCACGGCGCTGGGGCCGACCCACCTTTCGTGGATCTTCCGCAAGCAGGTTCCGGAGCACTGGCCAGAGGTGTCGGCGCCCGACCTGTGGTTCGTCTACCGCACCAACCCGGCCATTTCCCTGTGGGACACCCCGGAGGTGGCGAAGCGCATCGCCGAGTTCCCGTTCATCGTCTGCTTCACCTACACCCGGGACGAAACCAACCACATGGCGGACGTGCTGCTCCCCGAGGCGACTGACCTGGAGAGCACCCAGCTGCTGTCCATCGGCGGCACCAAGTTCATGGAGCAGTTCTGGGACTACGAGGGCTACGCGTTGCGGCAGCCGGCGGTGAAGCCCCGTGGCGACACCAGGGAGTTCACCGACATCGCCACCGAACTCGCGAAGCGCACCGGGCTGCTGGAGAAATACAACCAGTCCATCAACAAGGGCTCGGCCTGCACCCGGCTCGCGGGCGAGAACTACGACTTCAGTCTGGCGCCCGACAAGGCCTACAAGGCGGAAGAGATCTGGGACGCGGTGTGCAAGGCGGCGAGCGCGGAACTCACCGACGGCAAGGAAACCCAGGGCCTCGACTGGTTCAAGGAGAACGGCTACCGGGTGAAGCCGTTCCCGCGCCTCAACTGGTATCTCTATCCCGAAATCGTGAAGCAGGGCATCCGCTTCGAGATGCCCTACCAGGAACAGTTGCTCCGCGTCGGTGCCCAGCTCGGCAATCGGCTGCACGAGAGCGGCATTACCTGGTGGGACACCCAGCTCAAGGAATACCAGGCGCTGCCGGCGTGGAAGGATTTCCCCGGGGTGTGGGAGCAGGACACGGTGCGCCTCGGCGGCAAGCCGGAGGAGTTTCCATTCTGGCTGCTCACCGCCCGCAGCATGCAATATTCCTGGGGCAGCAACGTGGGCATCCCGCTCATGGACGAGGTATCGAAGAACGTGAAGGGCCACCACGGCGTCGTCATGAACGCCGGCAAGGCCAGGGAGCTGGGAATCAAGGAGGGAGATCTCATCGAAGTGCGCTCGGCGCTGCGCGCGACCAAGGGAAGGGCAGTGCTCACCCAGGGCATCCGGCCCGACACGCTGCTGATGCTGGGCCAGTTCGACCACTGGGCGACGCCCTACGCCAAGGACATGGCGACGCCGAGCATGAACACGGTGACGCCCATGTCCCTGGAACTCACCGACGCCACCGGCTCTTCGGCCGACATCGTGAAGGTCGGTGTGTCGCGGATTGCGGCCTAGGAGCGATATGGCCCGCTATGTCATGGTGGTGGACCTCAGGAGCTGCGTTGGCTGCCAGACCTGCACCGCCGCCTGCCGCCACGCCAATGCGACGCCGCCCGGGGTGCAGTGGCGCCAGGTGCTCGACATCGAATCCGGCGAGTATCCGGACGTGCGCCGCACCTTCATGCCGGTGGGCTGCATGCACTGCGGCAATCCGCCCTGCATGCACGTCTGCCCCTCCACCGCTACCTACCAGCGGGACGATGGGCTGGTGGGCATCAACTACGACCTCTGCATCGGCTGCGGCTACTGCGCCGTGGCCTGTCCCTACCAGGCGCGCCACATCGTGCACCGGGCAAGCTTCGCCTACGGCGACCAGCCCACCGAGTCGGAGGCGGCGCGCTTCGACGAGAAGCGGGTGTCGGTGGCCACCAAGTGCACCTTCTGCATCGACCGCATCGATGAGGCCAAGGAGAAGGGACTCACCCCGGGCGTGCATCCCGAGGTGACCCCGGCCTGCGTCAATTCCTGCATTGCCCAGGCGCTGCATTTCGGCGACAAGCAGGACCCGGAGAGCAACGTGTCGCAGCTGATCAAGGAAAACGAGAGCTTCCGTATGCACGAGGAGCTGGGCACCGATCCGGGGATGTATTACCTGTGGGATGGACATAAATGAGCCGCGTCGCACCCTGGCACCAGACCAACTGGGATTGGCGGGCCGCCTGCAACTTCATCGGCGGCGGCTCCGGCACCGGATTGCTGCTGTTCACCGCCATCGCCGCCGCCCAGGGCGCGCCGTTCCGGGTGAGCGGGCTGGTGGGTCTGGCCCTGGTGGCCGCCGGGCTGTCCTTCGTCTGGCTGGAAATCGGCAAGCCGTGGCGGGCGCTTCATGTGTTCCTGAATCCGCAAACGTCATGGATGACGCGGGAAGCCATGGTGGCGCCGTTCCTGTTCGCCGCCGGACTGGCCGCGCTGCTGCTGGGGAGCGTCGCCGTGTTCTGGATTGCGGCGGCCCTCGGAATGTTGTTTCTCTATTGCCAGGGGCGCATCCTGTTCGCCTCCAAGGGCATTCCCGCCTGGCGGCAGCCCACGGTCGTGCCGCTCATCATGGTCACCGGGCTCACCGAAGGGGCGGGTTTTCTTGCCGCGGTGCTGCCGTGGCTTGCGCCGGAGCTGCCGCTGCGCTGGCCGCTCGCCTCCCTATTCCTGATGCTGGTGGCGCGGACCGTGGCCTGGCGCAGCTACCTCAATCAGCTCGCGGCCGGAGGGGCGCCGGCCAAGACCCTGGCGGTGTATGCCCGGTTCGACAAGCCCTTCATCTTCGTCGGCAACGCGCTGCCGGCGCTGCTCGCGGTGGCGGTACTGTTCACCGGCGGCGGCGCGCTCACCTCGCTTCTCGCCGGGGCGCTGGCCGTCGCGGGAGGGTGGGCGCTCAAATTCACCATGGTCGCGCGCGCGGCGTACAATCAGGGCTTCGCGCTGGCGATTCCGCCGGTGCGGGGTCAGGGCGGGCGGTTGCCCGGGACCAAGCCCGGCTGGACGCCGCCCGCGGAGTGATGGTTCGGGCGTCGAGCCGGGTCAAATTTATTCGGCCTGTCCGGGTCTAATTCTCTGCATGGAACGCTCATTCAAACAGGAAGTCGAGCTGCTCCGCCTCGGAGAGGGCGAGACCTTCCACGGAGAAGGCATCCTCGCCGTCACCAAGGCGCTGCTGCAGTCCGGCGTGTCCTACGTCTCCGGCTACCAGGGCGCGCCCATCTCCCACCTGATGGACGTGCTGGCGGACGCCCACGAGGTGCTGGACGACCTTGGCATTCACTTCGAGACCGCTGCCAACGAGGCGGGTGCCGCGGCCATGCTGGGCGCCTCCATCAACTATCCGCTGCGGGGCGCCGTCACCTGGAAGTCGGTGGTGGGCACCAACGTGGCGTCGGATGCGCTTTCCAACCTGGCCTCCGCGGGCGTGAAGGGCGGGGCCCTCATCGTTATCGGCGAGGACTACGGCGAGGGCGCCAGCATCATCCAGGAGCGCACCCACGCCTTCGCCATGAAGTCCCAGATCTGGCTGCTGGACCCGCGGCCCAACCTGGAAACCATCGTGCGCATGGTGGAGAAGGGCTTCGAGCTTTCCGAGGCCAGCAACACGCCGGTGATGCTGGAGTTGCGCATCCGCGCCTGTCACGTGCACGGCAGCTTCAAGACCCGGGACAACCAGCCCCCCCGGTTTTCCCGCAACAACGTTCTGGAAAATGCCGACTTCGACTACGGCCGCATCTGCCTGCCGCCCTCGGTGTACGCCCAGGAAAAGCACAAGGTGGAAGTGCGCATGCCGGCCGCGGTCAGGTTCGTCCGGGACCAGGGGCTCAACGAGGTGTTCCCGGGGCGCCTTTCCGAAATCGGCATCATCGCCCAGGGCGGCATGTACAACGGCGTGATCCGGGCGCTGCAGCAGCTTGGCCTTGCGGATGCCTTCGGCGAATCGCAGATTCCGCTCTATGTCCTGAATGTCACCTATCCGCTGATTCCCGAGGAAATCACCCGCTTCTGCGCCGGCAAGCGCGCCGTGCTCATGGTCGAGGAGGGTCAGCCCGCCTTCATCGAGGAGTCCCTCAACGCCCTGCTGCGCCGGGCCGATCTGCAGACCACGATTGTCGGCAAGGACGTGCTGCCCATGGCCGGCGAGTACACCGGCGAGGTGGTGCTTTCGGGCATCGCGAAGTTCCTGCAAGTGGTGGTGCCTGACGGCGTGGATCCGGCGCGCGTGAGTTCCGCTTACGAACAGATTACCGCGCCCAAGCGCCGGGCGAAGGAACTGCTCTCGGAACCGGTGCCGGCGCGGCCGCCCGGCTTCTGCGTGGGCTGCCCCGAGCGGCCGGTGTTTGCCGCCATGAAACTCGTGGAGCGGGAATCGGGCGGACTGCACATCGCCGCGGACATCGGCTGCCATACCTTCTCCACGCTGCCGCCGTTCAATCTCGGCAACAGCGTGCTGGGCTACGGCCTCGGTCTCGCCAGCTCCGCGGGCGTCGCACCGGCCATGGGCAAGCGGGTTATCAGCGTGATGGGCGACGGCGGGTTCTGGCACAACGGCATCACCACCGGGGTGGCGAACGCCGTGTTCAACCAGGACGACTCGGTGCTGGTGATCATGAAGAACGGCTACACCGCGGCCACCGGGGACCAGAACATTCCTTCCTCGGGGCGCAACGCCATCGGCGTGCCGTCCCAGATGGACATCGAGAAGACCCTGCGCGGCCTCGGCGTGGAATGGCTGAAGACGGTCCACACCTATCACGTGGGCACCATGGTGAAGACTCTGCGCGGAGCCGTGAACAGCGCCTACAAGGGGCTCAAGGTCATCGTGGCCGACGGCGAGTGCATGCTGGAGCGGAGCCGGCGCGAGAAGCCCATCATCGCGCAGAAGCTGAAAGCGGGCGAGCGGGTGGTGCGCACCCGGTTCGGGGTGGACGAGGAGGTGTGCACCGGCGACCATTCCTGCATCCGGCTCTCCGGCTGCCCGTCCCTCACCATCAAGCCCAATCCCGATCCGCTGCGCACCGACCCGGTGGCCTGCGTGAACAACGGCTGCGTCGGCTGCGGCGTATGCGGCGAAGTGGCCCACGCCGCGGTGCTGTGTCCGTCGTTCTATCGCACCGAGATCGTGAGCAATCCCACGGCGCTCGACCGGTTTCTGCACAGGGTGCGCGGCGCCGTGATCGGCTGGTTCCAGGGCGGGGCGGGAGCCCGCCCCGCATGAGCGCGTTGCCCGAGCGTCCCATCACCATTCTCATCGCCGCCCTCGGCGGAGAGGGCGGCGGCGTTCTGGCCGAGTGGCTGGTGGATGCGGCCGTCGCCCAAGGCTTCCCGGTGCAGAGCACGTCCATTCCCGGCGTGTCCCAGCGTACCGGCGCCACCACCTACTACGTGGAAATCTACCCGGTGCGCGCCGAGGAACTGGGGGGGCGACGGCCGGTTCTCGCGCTCACCCCCAGCCCCGGCAACATCGACGTCATGGTCGCGTCCGAGCTGATCGAAGCCGGGCGGGCCATGCAGAACGGTTTCGTGAGCCCCGAGCGCACCACCCTCATCGCCTCAACCCATCGCATCTTCGCCACGAGTGAAAAGATGCAGATGGGCGACGGCCGTTACGACAGCGGCAAGGTGCTCGTTGCGGCGAAGCCCCTGGCGAAGAAGACGATCCTGTCTGACATGGCGCAAATCGCCCAGCAGGCGGGCACCATCATCAACACCGTGCTCTACGGCGCGGTAGTGGGCTCGGGCGCGCTGCCGCTATCGAAGGAAGCCTGCGAGGCGGCTATCCGCAAGTCCGGCAAGGCGGTGGAGTCGAGCCTGAAGGGATTCGAGCTCGGCTACGCCTGCGCCCGGGGTGAGGCGGTTCCGGGACAGCCGGCGCCCGAAAAGCCGGCACCGAACGTGGTTCCCGCTGAGTGGGTGAGAAGCAAGTTTCCTGCGCCGATCCAGGACGTCCTGGCGCTTGGGGTGACGCGCCTCACGGACTACCAGGACAGCGCCTATGCCAACCTCTATCTCGAGCGCCTCGCTCCGGTGCTGGTGGTGGAGCGACAGGCGGGCGGAGAAGCCGAGGGTTTTCCGGTGACCCGCGAGACCGCGCGCCAGCTTGCCCTGTGGATGAGCTACGAGGACGTGATCCGGGTCGCCGACCTCAAGACCCGCCGCGATCGCTTCGAGCGGGTGCGGCAGGAGGCGGGCGTCGAAGCCGACCAGCCCCACGCGATTGTCGAATACCTGAAGCCCGGCGTGGAAGAGATTGCCGACATCCTGCCGCCGGCATGGGCGGCGTGGCTGCGGCGCCGCGCCGAGGCCAGCGGCTGGCAACCCGATCCCGAGGGCGGGCTGGAAGTGAAGACCACTACCGTCGCCGGCTTTCTCATGCTCAAGGCCATGAGCCGGTTAAGGCCCTTCCGACGAGCGAGCTCCCGCTATGCCGAGGAGCAGGCGCTCATCGAGCGCTGGCTTGCGGCAATCCGCGAGCACGCAGCGAAAGACCGGGAGGCGGCGCCGGAGATCGCGGACTGTGCCCGCCTCATCAAGGGTTACGGTGATACCCACCGCCGCGGCAGGGGCAACTTCGTCCGGATTTTCGAGACGCTGATCGAAGGCAAGGCCGGCACGCCCGGACTCGCCGCCAGAGTTCGTGCGGCCCGGGACGCGGCCCTTGCCGATGCGGAAGGCAAGAACCTCGCGGAAACCCTGACCGGAACCCGCTCCAGCAGTATCGCCGGCGCGAAAGGCCAGACCGTGGTCTTCATGCCCCGGCCGGCCCAAGCGTCCGCCCCCGAAACGCAGGAATCCTCCGCGTCCCGGTAACGCCTGGCGCACGCGCCGGGGCTGCGGCGCAGCTCCGGCCTTTCATCCGGAACCTTGGCCGACGAACGCCGTCGGCGGGTTCGAATTCCGTGAAAATACCTCGGTACGCTGTCTTCTGTCTCCGGCGTGGGCAGGGCCTGGCACTTTTCCCCGCGTTGGCGTTCGCGCATCACGGTGTAGAATGGGGCGCATCCCGGCGGATGCCCAGGGAGAGTGAGCGGGCGCGCGACAAGGCAAATGGAAATCACCCTCGACACCATACGCCAGATATTCGAGCACCGGCTGCATCAGGCCGACATCGATCGCCTGCTCAAGGACCTGTCCGAATCCCAGCGCGGGGAACTGTTGCTGAAGATCGGGGAGCTGATCCGGCGCACTTCCGCGCTGGTGGAGATCGCCAACAAGGTCTCCGATACCCTTTCGCTCGATATCCTGTTCCCACGGCTCATGGAGGTGGTGACGGAAACCGTCAACGCCGAGCGCAGCACGCTTTTCCTCCATGATCCGGAAACCCGGGAGCTGTTCTCCCGGGTGCTTCAGGGCGACGCGATCGGCGAGATCCGCTTCCCGTCCAACGCCGGCATCGCCGGCAGCGTGTTTACCAGCGGCCAGTCGGTAATCATTGCGGATGCCTATGCAGACCCGCGCTTCAACCCGGAAATTGACAGAAAAACCGGCTACCGGACCCGCAATATCCTGTGCGTGCCGCTGCGCAACAAGAAGCGGGAGATCATCGGCGTCACCCAGGTCCTGAACAAGGTGGAAGGCAGCTTCAGCGCCGATGATGAAAAGCTGCTCGAATCCCTGACCTCCCAGGCGGCCGCCGCGCTGGAGAACGCGCAGCTGTTCGAGAAGGTGGAGCGGGCGCAGCGCGAGGAGGCGCTATTGCTGGATGTCACCAGTTCCATCGTCTCGGAACTGCAGCTCGACCCGCTGCTGGCAAAGATCGTGGCCGTGGCCGCGGATCTCCTTGACGCGGAGCGAGGCACGTTGTTCCTGTATGACGCGAAGACCGGCGAGCTGGTGTCACGGGTCGCCGAGGATCTGGAGATCAGGGAGCTGAGGTTCCCCGCCACGGCCGGCATCGCCGGCGAATGTTTCACTTCGGGCGGCACGATCAACATCCCCGACGCGTACGCCGACCCGCGCTTCAATCCGGAGGTGGACCGGAAAACCAGCTACCGGACGCGAAGCATCCTGTGCATGCAGATCCAGGCCCGGACCGGCCGCAGGCTCGGCGTCATGCAGATTCTCAACAAGAAGCGCGGGCCTTTCGGGGCGGCGGACGAGCGGCGCCTGAAGGCCTTCGCCTCCCAGGCCGCGATCTCCCTGGAGAACGCCCAGCTCTTCGACGAGCTGAACAACGCCCACAACTACAATGAAAGCATTCTCAAGAGTCTGAGCAACGGCGTCATCACGCTCGATGCCGAACGACGCATAAACAAGCTCAATCTGGCGGCAATGCGGATTCTGAGGGTTGTCGAGCCGGTGGCGGCCGGGAAATCGGCAGAGGAGGTGTTTACCGGAAAGAACGGCTGGATCGCGAAAAGCATCGAGAAGGTCGCCACGACCGGAAGGCTGGATATCACGGTGGACACCGATGTCGTGCTTCCCGGGCGCGAGGCGGTCGCCGTCAATCTGACCACGGTGCCGCTGGTGAGCGTGAAGGACGAGCCGCTCGGTTTCATGCTGGTGATCGAGGATATCAGCCGGGAAAAGCGCCTGAAGAACACCATGTCCCGCTACATGAGCAAGGCGGTCATGGACCGGCTGCTGGAGGTCGGGGAGGCGGCGCTCGGCGGTACCGGCCAGGAAGTGAGCGTGCTGTTTTCCGACATCCGGGGCTTCACCGTCGTTTCGGAGAAGATCGGCGCCCGGGAAACCGTGTCGATGCTCAACGAGTACTTCACCGAGATGGTGGACATCGTGTTCGCCCACAACGGGATTCTCGACAAGTACATCGGGGACGCCATCATGGCGGTCTTCGGCTCTCCGTTCACCAGCGAGGAGGATGCGGACAATTCCGTTATCGTGGGGAACAAGATGATCGTGGCGCTGCGGGCGCTCAACCAGCGCCGTACCGCCGTGTCCAAGGATCCCATTACGATCGGAATCGGCATCAGCACGGGAGAAGTGGTGGCGGGTAACATCGGTTCGCTGAGGCGCATGGAGTATACGGTGATCGGCGACCGGGTGAACCTGGCCGCACGGCTGGAGGCCGCCAACAAGCACTACGGCACCAGCATCCTGGTGTCGGAGTTCACGGCCCGCCGCCTGCGCAAGCCCGCCCTGTTGCGGGAGATCGATCTCATCCGGATCCGCGGCGGCAGCAGGCCGGTCGCGATCTACGAGGCGATCGGTCACCACACCGAGGAGAGCTTCCCCAACCTGGAAAGGGCGCTGGTCGCATTTGCAGAGGGCCTCGAGCGCTACCGAAAGCAGGAGTGGCATCGGGCGATTGAATGCTTCCAGGCGGTGCTGCACGCAAACCCGGTAGATCAGCCTGCGCAGCTCTTTCTGGACCGCTGCAAGCATTACCGAATGAATCCGCCCGATCCGGCCTGGGACGGGGTCTGGACCATCCAGGCGAAATAGTCCCGCATTCCGAATGGCCCGGCGGCGGCCAGCGAAATTCCCTGCCGCTGTTCAAGATCCGGGAATTTTCCCGTTCTGGATTCCCGATCCGGGAAATCCGGAAAAAATTTTTCGCTTCGTTGTAGCGAACGAGAACGCCTCCCATTTTCCAATTTTTCGTGTTTCCAAGAGCTTAACTTTTTGTTTTTTCAGAATGCCCGACTAAATCACTAAACTATTGATCCGGGTATGAAATTTGATACGAGTCCATAAAATCTCTGGCACACGACATGCTTTATATTGCATGACATGATTTATAGTGCTAAGGTGGCTTCAACCGCTGTGACGCAGCCTTTGTAAGCGGACAGCGAACGCGTGCTGGCCAACTGGAGGGAGAGCGATGAGCGACGGACTGTTTGATCCATTCAAGACGTGGTACGAGAAGCGCCACGACTACGCCCGGGCCTGGAAGCAGAAGACCGGCGGCCAGGTGGTGGCCACCATGTGTACCTATTCGCCCGAGGAACTGCTGATCGCAGCGGGCATGCTGCCGGTGCGGGTGCTGGGGGCCCACGAGCCCCAGAACGTGACCGAGCCCCACATCTTCGGCATGTTCTGCCCGTTCTGCCGGGATTCCCTGGCCCAGGGACTGCTGGGACGCTTCGACTACGCCGAGGGCGTGACCCTCACCCAGTCCTGCATTCAGTACCGCCAGGCCTTCACCTCCTGGCGCATGCACGTGCCCACCGTGAAGTGGGACTACTACGTGCCCATGCCCAACGAGGTGCAGTCCAGGTTCGCCAAGCTCGCTCATTACGGCGAGATCAAGAAGTTCCGCAGCTTCCTCGAAGGCGTCATCGGCAAGCCCATCGGCGACGACCAGATCAACGAAGCCATCGCGGTGGTGAACGAGAACCGGCGGCTCCTCAAGCAGCTGTTCGACCTGCGCAAGGAAGCCAATCCCAAGGTCACCGGGCTGGAAGCGCTCTACGCCAGCATCACCGCCCAGTTCGTCGACAAGCGGGAGCACAACGAGCTGCTGAAGAAGGTGATCGCCGCGCTGCCGAACCGCCAGCTGAACCGCAACGAAGGCGTGCGCCTCATGACCATCGGCTCGGAAAACGACGATTGCGGCTTCATGGCCATGATCGAGTCGGTGGGCTGCACCATCGTGATCGACGACCAGTGCTCGGGGACCCGCTACTTCTGGAACGAGACCAAGCCCGACGCCGATCCTCTCAAGGCCATCGCCGACCGCTACTGCGACCGGCCGGCCTGTCCCACCAAGGACTACCCGGCTCATACCCGCTTCGACCACGTGCTCGGGCTGGCGAAGGATTACAACGCCCGGGCCGCGATCTTCCTGCAGCAGAAATTCTGCGATCCCCACGAGGGTGACTACCCCGACCTCAAGAAACACCTGGAGGACAACGGCATCCCGACGCTGTTCCTGGAGTTCGACATCACCAACCCCCTGGGGCCGTTTCGCATCCGGGTGGAGGCTTTCCTCGAAACCCTGAGCGAAGAAGAGCTGTTCTAGGCGCTTCGTAACCGATTTTAGGAGTGAGACGACAATGGTTGCTGCCAACAGGTATCCCACCGAATCCCTGAAGCTGTGGAAGAAGGCCAAGGAACTCAGGGAGCAGTACTACATCAACTACGCCCAGGCCCACGACAAGGGCGGGCTGCGCTGGTCCGGCTCCGCCTGGGCGCTGGACGCCATACCCACCGCCTTCGGCGACGATGTGTATCCCCTGACCGGCGAGCCCTACGCCGCGGCGATTTCCCACGACCGCAAGTTCGCCAAGGAGTGCATGGAGGCGGCGGAATCGGTGGGCTTCGCCCGCGACCTGTGCTCCTACATGCGCATCTACTGGGGCGCGATGCACCTCAACAAATACCTGCTGGGGGGCGAGTATCCCAAGCCCGACTTCGTGTTCCAGACCCAGATCTGCTGCTCCCACAGCAAGTGGTACCAGCACGTGGCGAAAGTCGAGAAAGTGCCCGAGTTCTACCTGGACGTGGGCGTCGGACCCCACAAGGACCTGACCGAGGACCGGCTCAGCTATGTCACCAGCCAGCTCCACGAGGGCATCGAGTTCGTGGAGAAGGCCACCGGCCGCAAGTGCGATGACGAAAAGCTGATCCGGGCGGTGAAGAACGAGATGCGCTCCACCTCCCTGTGGGCCGAGATCTGCACCCTCAACAAGGCGGTGCCGGCGCCGCTGGACGAGAAAACCATGTACTCCCTGTACGTGCTGGCGACGCTCCACAAATCATCCCAGTGGTGCGCCGATTTCTACGAGGAGCTGCGCGACGAGGTGAAGGATCGCGTCGCCCGCGGCATCGCCGCTGTGCCCAACGAGCGCTGCCGGGTCATCTCGGACACCCAGCCCCCCTGGGCTTTCCTCAAGATCTTCCGCTACCTGGAGCAGTACGGGGCGGTGTCCGTTGGCTCGCTCTACACCTTCGGGCTGGAAGGCATCTGGGAGACCAAGCCCGACAGTTCCTGGGGCCCGAGGACCGTGCCCTGGGAGAAGGGCATCGAGATCAGGGACCGCGACACGGCGCTCAAGCTGTACGCCGACTGGAATCTGTCGAAGCCCCAGTGGCAGCACTTCTACGACCCGCGCCTCAAGACCGAGATGATGAAGACCATCGTCAAGGAGTGGCAGGTGGACGGCGTGATGCTGCACCTCAACCGGGGCTGCGAGGGACTGTCCCTGGGCATCATGGAAAACCGCCTGGGGCTGGCCAACGCCGGCATCCCGGTCATGACCTACGAAGGCAACATGGGCGACGAGCGGGAGTTCGACGAAGTGCGCACCCAGGCCCGGGTGGATGCCTTCATGGAACAGTTGGGCCTGCGCAAGCTGGCGGCATAGTTGGGCTGGGGCTTGCGCCCGCAGCCCAACCTACAACCCGGTAGGTTGGGCTTCGCTGCGCGAAGCCCAACAGCAGCAAAACATAGGAGACTGAAACGATGATTACCGCTGGAATCGACATGGGCTCCCGCAGCATCAAGATCGTGCTGCTGGAGGACATCAAGGTGGAAGGCGCCCCCCAGATCAAGTACGACATGAAGAAGCCGTACCTGATGATGCCGGGGGACCTGGATATGGACAAGGCCGCCGAAATCGCCTTCGACAGCGCCTGCAAGGAAGCCGGCGTGGACAAGGGTAGCGTAAAGCGGGTGTACGCTACCGGGGCGGGCCGCAAGCAGGTGACCTTCGCCGCCGACTCGGTGACCGAGATGACCGCCGGCGCCAAGGGGGCGGTGTACATGTTCCCCAACGTCAAGACGGTGGTGGACGTGGGCGCGGAAGAGGGCCGAGGCATCAAGGCCGATTCCACGGGGAAGGCCACCGACTTCGCCGGCAACGAGAAGTGCGCCGCCGGCGCGGGCTCGTTTGCCGAGGCCATGTCGCGGGCGCTGCAGTTGAGCCTCAAGGAGTTCGGCGAATATTCGCTGCGCTCCGACAAGACCATCCCCATGAACGCCCAGTGCACGGTGTTCGCCGAATCCGAGGTGGTGTCGCTGATCCACTCCTCGACCCCCAAGGAGGACATCGCCAAGGCGGTGCTGGACGCGGTGGCTTCCCGGGTGTGCGCCATGGTACGCCGGGTCGGCATCGAGAAGGACGTGGTCCTGATCGGCGGCATGGTCCACAACGTGGGCTTCGTCTCGTCCCTGAAGAAGGCCCTGGACGTGGAAGAGCTGCTGCTGCCGGAGCACCCGGAATACGTCGCCGCCCTGGGCTGCGCCCTGCTGGCCGCGGAAACCCATTGACCCGGAAGGAAGGAGCCATACCATGAGCGCAGTGATGCAACAGACCACGGCCCCCGAGAAGCCGGAGTATTGGCGCTGGCAGGAAAACACCTGGGTGGACGAGACCATGAACTGGCGCGACGCCAAGATCGTCACCTGCGGCATCGACGTGGGGTCGGTATCGTCCCAGGCGGTGCTGGTGTGCGACGGCAAGCTCTACGGCTATAACTCCATGCGCACCGGCAGCAACAGTCCGGATTCCGCCAGGAACGCCCTGCAGGGGGTGATGGACAAGTGCGGCATGAAGCTGGAGGACATCCACTACGTGGTGGGCACCGGCTACGGGCGCGTGAACGTGCCCTTCTCCCACAAGGCCATCACCGAGATCGCCTGCCATGCCCGCGGCGCCAACTACATGGGCGGAAACAAGGTGCGCACCATCCTCGACATGGGCGGCCAGGACTGCAAGGCCATCCACTGCGACGAGAAGGGCAAGGTCACCAACTTCCTGATGAACGACAAGTGCGCGGCCGGCACCGGGCGCGGCATGGAGGTGATTTCCGACCTGATGCAGATTCCGATCGCCGAGCTGGGGGCGCGCTCGTTCGACGTGGACGAGGAGCCGCCGGCGGTGTCCTCGGTGTGCGTGGTGTTCGCCAAGTCGGAAGCGCTCGGCCTGCTGAAGGCGGGCTGGACCAAGAACAAGGTGGTCGCCTCCTACTGCCAGGCCATGGCCGAGCGGGTGGTGTCGCTGATGGAGCGGATCGGCGTGGAAAAGGAATTTTTCATCACCGGCGGCATTGCCAAGAACCCCGGCGTGGTGAAGCGTATCGAGAAGATCATCGGCATCGAGGCGCTGAAGACCGAGTACGATAGCCAGATCGCCGGGGCCCTCGGCGCGGCGCTGTTCGGCTACACCCTGGTGCAGAAGGGCCAGGCCAAGCAGGGCTGATTGGCGGATGCAGGGTGCGTCCCACGCACCATGGGTATCGGTTGAGAAACAGGAGCACGGAAATGATCGCGAACTACGGCTACAAGGACGGCTCGGGCGATTACTACATCAGCATCGACACCGACAAGTGCATCGAATGCGGGGCGAACCGGGCCTGTCTCACGGCCTGCCCTAAGGGCATGTTCGAGATCATGACCGACGACTACGACGACGAGGTGGCCTGGATCAAGGCCCAGTTCAGGAAGAGCCTGAAGTACGACTGCGCGGACTGCAAGCCGGCCGCTGGCTATTCCAGCCTGCCGTGCACCACGGCCTGCACCCCCGGCGCCGTCAAGCATTCCTGGTGAGCCCATGTATATCGCGGCGGGAGGATTTGCCATGAGGGTCATTCCCATCAAGGGCGTGCGCGGCGAGCGGGAAGCGGAGCTGCTGAAGGAGGGCTGGATCAAGCAGACCACCATCGGCGAGCCGCGGCTCTCGGAAGTCGTGGAGAACTACAAGACCCTCGGCTACGAGGTGCACGTGGAGGAATTCCGCGACCAGGCGAACGGCGACGGCTGCACCACCTGCTTCGATGCGGGAAAGGAGATGGGACAGGTCTACGGCACGGTGTACATCCGCAAGCGCGGCGACACCCCGCAGCAAGACGAACTGTTTTAGGCAAAAGGAGAGATCGGTATGGCACAGAAAACCCACGTGCACGAAGTACGCCTGGCGCAGAAGCCCACCATGCGCGTTCTGAAGCGGGAGGACCTGGACGCGATCGTGGAGATCGACCGGCTGGTGTCCAGGCAGTCCCGGCGCAACTATTACGAACGCAAGGTGGCCGCCATGCTGGATGCGACCCATAACATCAACACCTCGCTGGTGGCGGAGATCGACGGCAGGATCGTCGGCTTCATCATGGGCGACGTCTATTTCGGCGAATTCGGCATCCCCGAAACCACCGGCACCATCGACACCCTCGGCGTGCATCCGGACGTCCAGAACCACGGGGTCGCCAGCGAGCTGCTGGAGCAGTTCCTGATGAACATGAAGGCGGTCGGGGTGAGCAAGGTGTACACCCTGGTCAACTGGGATGACTTCGGGCTGGAGAAATTCTTCTCGCGCCACAGCTTCGTCCCCTCCAAGCGCATCAACCTGGAATACAAGATGCCATGAGGAGGTGAACGGTAAACGGTAAACCGTGACGCCCGTCCAGGTGTCTCCGGTTTTTCCGTTCACCGTTTCCCGTTTGCCCAATGTGGATCGATACCCACTGCCATACCAAGTTCTCCTACGACAACTGGCTGGAGCCGCTGGATCTCCTCCGGCGCGCCAGGGCCCTGGGGCTCGACGGCGTGTGCGTCACCGAGCACTACTCCTATGAGGCCTCGGCGCCGGTGGAAGCCATGGGCCGCGACGAGGGGCTGCTGGTGCTGCGCGGGGTGGAAGTTTCCACAAACCGGGGACATGTGCTGGTGTTCGGCGTGGAAGACGACTCCTGGAACCACTGGGGCCGCAATATCTACATTCCGCTGGAGCCGCTGATCGAACGCGTGAACGACCTGGGCGGGATTTGCGTGCCGGCCCATCCTTACCGCGAGATCGGGGTGGCGAGCCTGCTGGACGGCATCCTCGAGCTGGAGGGCATCGCCGGGGTGGAGTCCCACAACGGCGGCAACGCGGACACGGACAACCTGCTGGCGGCGAAAGCGGCGGAGTACCTGCGCCTGCCCACGCTGGGCGGCAGCGATTGCCACAAGGTGGGCGCGGTGGGGCGCTGCGCGACGAAGTTTTCCCGGCCGGTCACGGACATGGCGAGCTTCATCGCCGCGGTGAAGGCGGGGGCCTGCCGCGGGGATTATTACGCCGGCTATGCGCAGTGGGCCGGAGCAGCCTGAGAGGGAACATGGGCGATATGGGCGTGACGCAAGTGGCGAAGATCACCTGGTGGAAGGCGGCCAAGCCGGTTCCGGCCGAGCCCTTCGGCCCGCCGGTGACCCTCACCATCGACGGCAGGAAGGTCGAGGCGCCCGCCGGCGCCTCGGTGCTCAATGCCGCCGTGGCGGCAGGCCTCTACATTCCTTCCCTGTGCGCCCACCCGGACCTGCCGCCCGCCGGCCAGCGCGGCGCGGGGGACTCGGGATGCAACCTGTGCCTGGTGGAAGTCGAGGGCCTGCCGGGCCTGTGCAAGGCCTGTTCGATGCCGGTCGAGGACGGGCTGTCCATCACGACCAGCTCGCCCGCGCTCCAGAGCGCGCGCCAGACCCACCTGGAGAAGATCCTCGGCAATCATCCTCACGTGTGCCTCACCTGTCCCCAGCGGGACGGCTGCTCCCGCACCCAGTGTTCCTACGGCAACCCGGTGGAGACCCGCTGCTGCTCCATCTTCGCCAGCTGCGAGCTGCGCAAAGTGTCGGATTACGTTGGCATCCCCAACAACACGCCCATGTACCGGCCCGGCGCGTTGCCCGTCATCAAGGACGAGCCGTTCTACGACCGGGACTACAACCTGTGCATCGACTGCCGGCGCTGCCTGGTGGCCTGCAACGACATCCGCGGCGTGGGCTGCCTGGAGGTCAAGGAAACCAACGGCCGGTTCTGGGTCGGCACCATCGCACCCACCCTCATCGAGTCGGGGTGCAAGTTCTGCAGCGCCTGCGTCACCGTGTGCCCGACCGGCGCGCTCCTCGACCGCACCCTGGACCCGGCAAAGCGGGAGGAGTCCATGGTGCCCTGCAAGGCCGCCTGCCCCGCGGGCATCAACGTGCCGCTCTACGTGCAGCTTGCAGCCGAGGGCAAATACGGCGAAGCGGTGGCGGTGGTGCGGGAGAAGCTGCCGTTCCCCGGAATTCTGGGCCGGGCCTGTTTCGCCATGTGCGAAACCGCCTGCCGGCGGGGCATGCTGGACGATCCGCTTTCCATCCGCACGCTCAAGCGCGTGGCGGACGACAACGATACCGGTTTGTGGCGCAAGCAGTCGAAGCAGCTTCCGCCGACGGGAAAGAAGGCGGCGGTGATCGGCGCCGGTCCCGGCGGGCTCACGGTCGCCTACTATCTGGCGAAGAAGGGCCACTCGGTCACGGTGTTCGACGCGCAGCCGGCGGGCGGCGGCATGGCCCGCTACGGCATCCCCTCCTACCGCATTCCCCCCGAAGTCATCGACCGGGAGGTGGGGGAGGTGGAAAAGCTGGGCGTCGAGTTCCGCTACAACACCAAGGTGGAAAAGCTCGACGATCTCTTCCCCCGGGGCTTCGAGGCGATCTTCATCGGCATCGGCTGCCAGGGCGGGGACAGGCTGGGCATTCCCGGCGACGACCTGCCCTACGTGGTAGACAGCCCGACCTACCTGCGGGCCGCCACCATGGGGCTGGTGAATGCGGCCGGCGGGATTTCCACCGGCAGGCACGTGGCGGTGATCGGTGGCGGCAACGTGGCCACCGACAACGCCCGCTCCTCGCGGCGCCTGGGGGCCGAGACAGTGGACATGATCTACCGCCGCACCCGCAAGGAAATGCCCGCCCGCGGCGAGGAGATCGAGGGCTGCGATGAGGAGGGCGTGCAGCTGCGGTTCCTGCTGGCGCCGAAGAGGATCGAGCCCAACGCCAACGGCGAAGGCCGCATGAAGGTCACCTACGCGAAGATGGAGCTGGGCGAGCCCGACGCCTCCGGCCGGCGCCGGCCGGTGGAAGTCGCGGGAAGTGAATTCCAGGAAAACGTGGACCTGGTGATCGCCGCGGTGGGCCAGCATCCCCAGAAGTACGAGGGGTTCGGGGTGCAGACCGGCGCCAAGGGCCGGATTACGGTGCGCGAGGATTCCATGCTGACCAGCCGACCGGGCGTCTATGCGGGCGGCGACTGCGTGCTGGGACCGGCGACGCTGATCGAGGCCGTGGCCCAGGGGCGGATTGCCGCCGCCGCGATGGACCGGCAACTGGGGGGAGACGGCAATATCGAGGAAAAGCTGCTGCCGGAGAAATGGGATGCCGATCCCCACATCGGGCGCGAGGAAGGTTTCAACCGGCGGGGCAAGGTTCATGCCATCATGCTGCAGCCCGCCGAGCGCAGGGGCTGGGACGAGGTGGAGAAGGGCTTCGACGACGCCATGGCCCGGGCCGAGGCCGGGCGCTGCCTCAAGTGCAATCTGGCCACCAAGATCCAGGACATGGTGCTGCCGCCCGAATCGTGGCTGGAATTCAACGCGTCGGCGGTCGCGGGGGCCACTGCCGGGCCCGGAGTGTTCCAGCTGCTGGACGCCGACAAGAACGTGCTCATGATCAAGGGCGTGGAAAGCCTGCGGGCGGGGCTCACCGATCAGCTCGGCAGGAACGACAGCGCCAGGTTCTTCGTATTCGAGGAGGCGGCCATGTACACCTCGCGCGAGAGCCAGATGATCCAGGCCTACCTGCAGCAGTATGGCAAGATGCCGGGCGGCGGCGCGGACGAATTGGACGATTTGTTCTGATGCATCCGGTGCGCAGGACGCACCCTGCGCAGCGGCGGTTCCCGATGAGTAGGGTGCGTCCCACGCACCATCGGGCGCCCGCGGCCGAAGCGGGGAACGAGGGATCGAAAAGGAGAACGACATCGTGGAGTTCAGGTTCTTGCAGTATGAGGCGGCGAACGGGCTGGTAACCATCACCATTAACCGTCCGCCTTACAACGTGCTCGACATCCCGACCATGCGCGAGGTCAATCAGGCACTGGATCGGGCGATGGGCGAGCAATCCGCCAAGGTGCTCATGATTACCGGCGCCGGCGAAAAGACCTTCTCCTCGGGGGTGGACGTGGTGGATCATACCCCCGACAAGGTGGTCGACATGATCGAGGTGTTCCACGGGATTCTGAAAAGGCTGCTGTTTGTGCCGATTCCCACGGTGGCGGCCGTCAACGGACCGGCGCTGGGAGGCGGCTGTGAGCTGGCCATCGCCTGTGACATGGTGGTGGCGGCCGAGAACGCCAAGATGGGGCAACCGGAAATCAGGCTGGGAGTGTTTCCGCCCATCGCGGCCATTCTGATGCCCAAGCTCCTGCCCATGACCAAGGTGATGGAGCTGCTGCTGGGCGGAGGAATCATCGATGCCCAGGAAGCTTACCGGGTCGGGCTGGTAAACCGGGTGTTTCCGAAGGAGACATTCCGCGAGGATGCCGTGAAATTTCTCGATCAGTTCCTCTCCCTGTCCCGGGTCGCGCTGCTGCAGACAAAGAAGGCGGTCAAGGACGCTTCCACCCGTCCCTTCTTCGAGGCGCTGTTTTACGTCGAGCAGCAGTACCTGAAGGAGTTAATGGCAACCGAAGACGCCAAGGAAGGGCTCAACTCGTTCCTGGAGAAACGCAAGCCGGTCTGGAAAAACCGCTGACCTGCCTCCCTCCCCCTCGGCGGGGGAGGGCCGGGGTGGGGGTGCCAGCCGAACAACCAAAGGAGAGAAGCAGCGTGATCCCGCAACACATCGATACCTGGCAAATGGTGGAGCCCGGCAAGCTCGCCAAGACCCGCCTTCCCATGCCCGCGCTCAAGCCGGGTGACGTGGTGGTGGAAATCAAGGGCTGCGGCGTGTGCCATACGGACCTCTCGTATTTCTACATGGGCGTGCCCACCATCCAAAAGCCGCCGCTCTCCCTGGGCCACGAAATCAGCGGCGTGGTGGTGGGAGGTGAGGCCTCCTGGATCGGCAAGGAAGTGGTGGTTCCGGCGGTGCTGCCCTGCGGCGAGTGCGAAATCTGCAAATCCGGTCGCAGCAACCGCTGCCTCAACCAGATGATGCCCGGCAACTCCATGGGGATTTACGGGGGCTTCTCCAGCCACATCGTGGCGCCCTCCCGATTCCTGTGCCAGGTGGATAGGCGCAACGGCGTGCCCCTGGAGCACCTGTCGGTGGTGGCGGATGCGGTGACCACGCCCTACCAGGCGGCGGTGCGCGGGCGGCTGCAGCCCGGCGACCACGTGATCGTGATCGGGGCGGCCGGCGGCGTCGGCAGTTTCATGACCCAGACCGCCAAGGCCTTCGGCGCCAAGGCGGTGATCGGCATCGACATCAACGACGAGAAGCTCGCGATGATGAAGGGCTTCGGCGCCGACTATACCCTCAACCCGAAGGGCAAGAGCCCCAAGGAAGTGAAGGAAGCGTTCAAGGCCATTTGCAAGGAGGCCAGGCTGCCTTCCGCCTATGGCTGGAAGATTTTCGAGGTGACCGGCACCAAGCCGGGCCAGGAACTGGCCCTGGCGCTGCTGTCCTTCGTGGGCACTCTGGTGGTGGTGGGCTACGGCACCGACGAGACCAGCTACATGCTGTCCAAGCTGATGGCCTTCGACGCCGAGATCATCGGCACCTGGGGCTGCCCGCCGGACCGCTATCCGGACGTGCTCCGGATGTGCCTCGACGGCAAGATCGCCCTCGGCCCCTTCGTGGAGACTCGTCCCATGAGCCAGATCGAGAGCGTGTTCGACGAGGCCCACCACGGCAAGCTCAGGCGCCGGGTGATCCTCACGCCGGATTTTTGAACGACAAGTGCTTTAGCCACAGAGAGCACGGAGAACACAGAGAAGTGCAACGTCAAAAGCATTAACGCAGAGGGAAAATGAAAGGAACGCAAAGGACGCAAAGAACGGGATGTTTGATCTGATTTGTCGTTCTTTGCGACCTTTGCGTCTTTGCGTTGAAACGATTCTGGATTTCTCTGTGATCTCTGTGTTCTCTGTGGCTCAAGGTTTTCGGTTTTAGTGTTTGTATTAGGAGAGACAGCCATGCCCCTCGACTTTTTGCGCCGCGACAATCACCTGAAGGACCATGCCCTGCTGGACGAAAGCTATTTCGGCACCACCGCGCCCTCGGTGATCTACGAGAAACGCCCGGTGCTGGACGACAAGGGCCAGAAGGTGGAGGGCCTGTACTCGGCCTGGATCATTCTCAACAATCCGGTCCAGTACAACTCCTACACCACCGAAATGGTGAAAGCGGTGATCGCCGGCTTCCAGCGCGCCTCCTCGGACCGCAGCGTGGTGGCGGCGATCTTTACCGCGGTGGGCGACAAGGCCTTCTGCACCGGCGGCAACACCGCCGAGTACGCCTCCTACTACAGCCGGCGCCCCAATGAGTACGGCGAGTACATGGATCTGTTCAACGCCATGGTGGACGGCATTCTCAACTGCAAGAAGCCCGTCATCTGCCGGGTGAACGGCATGCGGGTCGCGGGGGGCCAGGAGATCGGCATGGCCACCGACATCACGATCACCTCGGACCTGGCGGTATTCGGCCAGGCCGGCCCCAGGCACGGCTCGGCGCCGGACGGTGGCTCCACCGACTTCCTGCCCTGGTTCCTGTCCATGGAAGATGCCATGTACAACTGCGTCTCCTGCGAGACCTGGAGCGCCTACAAGATGAAGGCCAAGGGCCTCATCACCAAGGCGGTGCCGGTGCTGAAGAAGGACGGCAAGTGGGTGAGAAACCCCCTGGTGCGCACCGACACCTATGTGGATGACGGCGAAATCGTGTACGGAGAGGCGGTTTCCAGGGAGAACGCCGCCAAGGGCAAGGAACTGATGGCCCAGTGCAGCACCGACTTCGAGCTGCTGGACAAGGAAGTGAATGCCCTCATCTGGAAGTTCACCAATCTGTTCCCCCACTGCCTGATGAAGTCCATCGACGGCATCCGCGCCAAGAAGAAGTTCTTCTGGGACCAGATGAAGCTCGCCAACCGGCATTGGCTGGCGGCCAACATGAATTTCGAGGCCTACCTGGGCTTCAATGCCTTCGACACCAAGAAAGTGACGGGCAGGGATGTGATCGATTTCGTGAAATACCGCCAGCTCACGGCTCAGGGCGCCATCGTGGATGACCGGTTGACCGAGGCGGTGCTGGGCAAGCCGAAGGGGTGAGATATTCGTAGGTTGGGCTTCGGGCCGTACGGACCGAAGCCCAACATTAATGCAATGGTCCGATGTTGGGCTCCGTTTTGCGGAGCCCAACCTACGGGAGCTGCGTTGTCAGTTGCGCAATGAATGTCGCTGCTCTGTTCGACCATCCACACTGGATCCAGCGAAATAGACTCGAGGATTAATAGATGACCAGACCAGGAGAGCTGAAGCTTTCCCACCTGTTTCAACCTGGCAATATCGGGATGTTTGCCACCGGGAACCGGATCAAGTACGGGGCGTGCTGCGTGTCGAACTACAACACGCGCGACGGCTTCATCACGGCGCGGGAGCTGGCGCGCACCAAGGTGATTGCGGGCACCGGCTGCGGCATCATCACCAACCAGGGGGCGTACCCCG
>JACOUN010000043.1 GCA_016177805.1 Rhodocyclales bacterium | reverse complement strand
GCCAGCGCCAGCATCGCACCGGCCCCCGCGCACACCCCGTCGACCGCCGCGATGATGGGCTGCGGCGCGTGCCGCATGGCCTTGACCAGATCGCCGGTCATGCGGGTGAAGTCGATCAGTTCAGGCATGCTCATGCGGGTCAGCGGCTCGATGATCTCGAACACGTCGCCGCCGGAACAGAAATTGCCCCCGGCGCCGTGGATCACCACCGTGCGCACGTCGGTCGCATACACCAGCCCCCGGAACAGCTCGCGCAGTTCGGCGTAGGAATCGAAGGTCAGCGGGTTCTTCTTGTCCGGGCGGTCCAGCGTGATGGTCGCCACGCGTCCGTCCTCCGGGCATCTCCAGCGAAAGGTGCGCGCCTGATAGTTGCGGTAAGGACGCTTGTGATCGTGCATCGAAAGTTCTGCCATTTGCTGTGCTCCTGTTAAACCGGCAACCCGATATCTTGCCCGTCATTCCGGCGCAAGCCGGAATCCATGCGGCGGCGCTGGGCACCGGCTTTCGCCGGTGCGACGGTATTGGGCTGCCGGGTGAATGACCTCACATCACCTCGCCCCCCGCCACCGCGACCGCCTGCCCGTTGATCGCGGCGCTGGCGGGCGAACACAGCCAGCTCACGGTATGCGCCACCTCCTCTGGCTCGACCAGCCTACCCTGCGGGTTGCCGCGCGCGAGGGTGGCAACCGCCTCTTCGGCGCTGCGGCCGGTGGCGGCGACGATGTTGTCCACCGCGCCATCGAGCAAGGGGGTGTTGGTGTAACCGGGGCATACTGCATTGACGGTGATCCCCTCGCGCGCCACTTCCAGCGCCAGCGCGCGGGTGAAGCCGATGACGCCGTGCTTGGCGGCGCAATAGGCGGTCACGTAGCCGTAACCGATCAGTCCGGCGGTGCTGGCGACATTGACGATGCGCCCCCAGCGCGCGCGCTGCATCGCGGGCAGTGCGCGGTGGGTGCAGTGGTAGGTGCCGGTCAGGTTGACCGCCAGCATGTCGTGCCACAGCTCCGGCGTGGTGCGCGCCAGCGGCGCGCTGCGGGCGGCGCCGGCGTTGTTCACCAGGATCGCGACCGGACCGCGCGCACGCTCGGCAGTGGCGAAGGCCGCATCGATCGCGGCGTAATCGGTGATGTCGGCCACCACCACGCCGTGGCCGTCTCCGGCCAGCGTCGCAAGGGTGGTTTGCAACGCCTCGGCGCGCCGCCCCAGCAGCGTCAGCGTCGCACCCCGCGCCGCCAGTTCGCGCGCGATCGCCGCGCCTATGCCGCTGCCGGCGCCGGTGACCAGTGCGTGACGGCCGGCGAGCGGGCTGCGCGTATCGGTCGCGTTGCTCATGTCGTTTCCGCCTGTTTGGCGCGGCGCAGGTTGGTCTCGTACTGGCCGCGCCCGGACAGGTACTGCCTGGGCCAGTCCACCCCGGCGTACTCGATTTTCGCCGCTTCGTGCAGGGTCCACATCGGGTCGGCCAGATGCGGGCGCGCCACCGCGCACAGGTCGGCACGGCCCGCCGCGATGATGCTGTTGACGTGATCGGCCTCGTAGATCGCGCCCACCGCGATGGTCGGAATGCCGACTTCGTTGCGGATGCGGTCGGCGAACGGTGTCTGGTACATGCGCCCGTACACCGGCGCGTCACCCTTCCACACCTGGCCCGACGAGCAATCGATGATGTCGGCGCCGGCGTCCTTGAACAATCGCGCAAAGGCCACTGCGTCGTCGCCGGTGTTGCCGCCCTCGAACCAGTCGTGGCACGACAGACGCACCGACATCGGCTTGTCGTCCGGCCACGCCGCGCGCATCGCGGCGAACACTTCCAGCGGATAGCGCGCTCGGTTGGCGATGCCGCCGCCGTATTCGTCATCGCGCTGATTGGTCAGCGGCGACAGATAGCTCGACATCAGGTAACCGTGGGCGCAGTGGAATTCGAGAATGTCGAAGCCGGCTTCAACCGCCATGCGGGTGGCGCGGACGAAGTCGGCCTTGACCCGCTCCATGTCGGCGCGGTTCATTGCGCGCGGCACCTGCGAGTGCGGGAGATAGGGTATCGGCGAGGCCGAGATCAGTGCCCAGTTGCCGCTCTCCAGCGGTTCATCGGCCCCTTGCCACGCGACCTGGGTGGAACCCTTGCGCCCGGCGTGGCCCAGTTGCATGCCGATTTTCGCCGTCGAGTTGGCGTGCACGAAATCCACGATGCGGCGCCACGCCGTCACGTGTCCGGGCGCATACATGCCGGCACAGCCCGGCGTGATGCGCGCGTCCGGCGACACGCAGGTCATCTCGGAGTACAGCAGACCGGCGCCCCCCAGCGCACGGGCGCCGAAATGCACGAAATGGAAATCGCCAGCCACGCCGTCGACCGCCGAATACATCGCCATCGGCGACACGATCACGCGATTGGGCAGCGTCAGGCCGCGCAGCTTGAACGGGGTGAACATCGGCGGCGGCGGGGTCGCGGCATCGGCATCCCTGGCGCCGCTGCGCTCGGCGAACCAGCGCTCGTAGCCTTCCAGCCAGCCTGCATCGCGCAGGCGCAGGTTCTCGTGCGAGATGCGCTGCGAGCGGGTCAGCATCGAGTACATGAATTGCTCCGGCTCCAGCGTGTCGCAGTAACGCGCGCCGCACACCTCGAACCATTCCATCGCGTTCCACGCCGCGTTCTGCAGACGCAGCACGTCGATGTTGCGCCGCTCCTGGTACAGCGCCAGCACGTCGGGAATGTGCTCGGGTGTATCGCCTTGGTCACGGAACAGCCGCGTCAGCTCGATTGCGTCTTCCAGCGCGAGCTTGGTGCCGGAACCGATCGCGAAGTGCGCGGTATGCACCGCGTCGCCCATCAGCACCACATGGCTGCGGCCGTTGTAGTGGTGCCAGTGCTCGCACTTGACGCGCTGAAAGTTGAGCCACGCCGAACCGCGCAGGTGACGCGCGTTGCTGATCAAGCGGTGTCCATCGAGGTGCTTGCCGAACAGTTTTTCGCAGAACGCGATCGAGCCTTCGACATCGAGCTTGTCCAGCCCATGCGCCTGCCACACATGCTCGGGCGTTTCGACGATGAAGGTGGTGGTGTTGTCGTCGAACTTGTACACATGCGACTGAAACCAGCCGTGTTCGGTCTTTTCGAAATAGAAGGTGAAGGCGTCGAACAGCTTGGTGGTGCCCAGCCAGATGTAGCGGTTCGGGCGGGTGACGATGTCGGGTTTGAACACTGGCGCGTATCGGTTGCGGATCTTCGAGTTGATGCCGTCGCTGGCGATGATCAGGTCGGCGTCGGGGAATTCGGTGTCGGCATCCACGTCGCGCTCGAACACCAGCTCGACCCCCAGCACCTCGCAACGCGCCTGCAGGATGTTGAGCATGTGCTTGCGCCCGATGCCGACGAAGCCGTGACCGCCGCTGCGCAGGGTCCGCCCCTTGAAGTTCAGCTCGATGTCGTCCCAATGGTTGAACGCCACCTGGATGCTTTCGGCGGTGTCCGGGTCCCACTCGCGCATGTTGTCCATGGTCGCGTCGGAGAACACCACCCCCCAGCCGAACGTGTCGTAGGGCTTGTTGCGCTCGACCACGGTAATGCTGTGGCGCGGGTCGAGCTTCTTCATCAGGATCGCGAAATACAGCCCGGCCGGACCGCCTCCGATGCAGACGATGCGCATGTTGTTCTCCTCGCTTGCGATTCCACGCGCACGGTCGATGCGGCGCGGTTGCGACACCCCGGTTGTCGCATGACTAAATATTTCACAACTAAACTATTCAGTCAACCGCAGTCATCGACATCTGGCTGATCAGAAGCGCTCCAGCCATGGCCGCAAATCCAGTTCATGCGTCCACGCGCTGCGCGGCTGCCGCCACAACTGGTAGTAGGCCTCGGCGATTGCCGCCGGGTCCAGCATGCCGTCGTCTACCACATCGGCGTCACCCTCCACCACCTCGGGTGGCCGAATGCGGCCGTCGATCACCACGTGCGCCACGTGGATGCCACGCGGCTGCAACTCGCGCGCCATGCTCTGCGCCAGCGCGCGCAGGCCGAACTTGCCGACCGCGAGATTGTGAAAGCGCGCCCCGCCGCGCAGGCTCGCGGTCGCGCCGGTGAACAATATCGTGCCCCCCGGACCGCCCTGCTCCACGCGCGCCACCAGCGCGCGCGCGGCCGCCCGCCCCACCAGGAACCCTCCCAGACAGCCCACCCGCCACGCCGACTCGAACTCCTCGCGCGTGGTTTCCAGGATGCTGCGCTGGATGAAGGCGCCGGCGTTGTACACCACCACGTCCGGCACCCCCTGGTCCTTGGTTACCTGGCGGAACAGCACGTCGACCATCTGCTCGTGGGTTGCGTCGCACCCGTAGGCGCGCGCGTGATGATTGATGCCCGAGCAACCGGCCGCCATCGCCTCGATCCGCTCCGGATGGCGGGCCGCCATCGCCACATGCATCTCGGCTTTGGCGAAACGCTGCGCCAGCGCGCAGCCCAGCCCCGGACCGGCTCCAACTATCAATGCCACCTGTGTTCGTTCCATTGCGTCCTCCATGTGCCAGATCCGCGCCCGCCGACGGCGCCTTTGCAGTTTCAGCTTAGACCATGGGAGCCGCGCCGCGCCTGCGCCTTGCCAAACCTATTTGACTAAACTGTTTAACTTTCAATATTTCACTTCTTGACAGCACGGATCAGTCTGTCCAGACTGAAAAACGCACTGCAAGCCGCATGCGTCAGGCCCGATACGGCGTTCGAGCGAGGACCACCGATGAGCACCAGCACTCCGATCGACACCTTCGTCCGCGATCACCTGCCCCCCGCCGAGCAGTGGCCGGAGTTCATTTTCGAGCGCCCCGAGCTGCAGTTCCCGCAGCGCCTCAACGCGGTCGTGCCGCTGCTCGACGACGCGGTGGCCGGCGGCCACGCCGCGCGACCGGCCATCCTGGGCGCGGGCATACGCTGGAGCTACGGCCAACTGCAGCAACTGGTCAACCGCATCGCCCGCGTGCTGGTCGAGGATCTCGGCCTGATACCGGGCAACCGCGTGCTGCTGCGCGGCGCCAACAGCCCCATGCTGGCGGCGTGCTGGCTGGCGGTGCTGAAGGCCGGCGGGGTGGCGGTCGGCACCATGCCGCTGCTGCGCGCCAAGGAGCTGGGCGACATCATCCGCATCGCCAACATCAGCCATGCGCTGTGCGACGCAACGCTCGCCGACGAGCTGGATCTGGCGCACGGGCTGGAGACAACGCTCGCCCACTGCCTGCTGTTCGGTACCGATGGCGAACTGGAGCAGCGCGCCGCGACCAAGGCCGCCGATTTCAGCGCGGTCGATACCGCCGGCACCGATCCAGCACTGATCGCGTTCACCTCCGGCACCACCGGAGTACCCAAAGGCACCGTGCATTTCCACCGTGATGTGATGGCGATGTGCGAAGTGTTCCCGCGCCACTGCCTCAAACCCACCCAGGACGACGTGTTCGTCGGCACCCCGCCACTGGCGTTCACCTTCGGTCTCGGCGGGCTGCTGTGCTTTCCGCTGTGGGCGCGGGCGAGCACCGTGCTACTGGAAAAACTCGCCCCAGAACCGCTGCTGCAGGCCATCCAGGACTACCGCGCCACGATCTGCTTCACCTCGCCCACCGCCTATCGCCAGATGGCCGGACTGGTGTCGAAGTACGACCTGGGCAGCCTGAAGAAATGCGTCTCGGCCGGCGAGGCGCTGCCCACCGATACGCGCGACAAGTGGCGCGACGCCAGCGGTATCGACATCCATGACGGCATAGGCGGCACCGAAGTCATCCACATCTACATGGCCTCCAGCCCGGACGACTACCGCCCCGGCGCGGTCGGGCGCATGCTGCCCGGCTATCGCGGGATGATCGTGGATGATGACATGCACCCCCTGCCGGTGGGGGAAGTCGGCAAGCTCGCTATCAAGGGGCCGACCGGCTGCCGCTACCTCTCCGATCCGCGCCAGACCGACTACGTGCGCGACGGCTGGAACCTGCCTGGCGACGCCTTCCACATGGATGCCGACGGCTACTATTACTACCACGCGCGCATCGACGACATGATCGTCTCGTCTGGCTACAACATCGCCAGCCCGGAAGTCGAATGGGCTTTGCTGGCGCATCCGGCAGTCGCCGAATGCGGGGTGATCGGCGCGCCGGACGAAGCACGCGGCCAGATCGTCAAGGCCTTCGTCGTGCTCAAGCCGGAATTCCGCCCCGGTAACGCACTCGCGACCGAGCTGCAGAACTTCGTCAAGAACACCGTCGCGCCATACAAGTACCCGCGCGCGATCCGCTTCGTCGACACCCTGCCGCGCACCGAAACGGGCAAGCTGCAACGCTATCGCCTGAAGGCTCTGCGCTGAGTGAGGTAGTGCCGTAGGGCAATGGGATGGACTCCTCCCTCCTCTAACGGCATCGCTGTGCCAGACTGGGCGTTGTCACAAACCAGTCACCAAGAAGGAAGGAGTCCGGCATGAACGTTACACGTATTGGGATCGATCTGGCAAAGGCGGTTT
>JACOUN010000039.1 GCA_016177805.1 Rhodocyclales bacterium | reverse complement strand
GGCGCTCGCGCAGCTCACGTATCACCATGCGGCGATTGAACTGCGAGAAACCCTTGTGAATATTGTAGGTGCAGACTTTCAGTTGCATGAGCCGCACTCACCCTCGTAGGACAGACCGCACCAGCCGCCGGCGAACGCTCTCAGAGGCTGTGAAAAATTTCGCGCCGTGGCGAAAGCGCGACTGGGCGCTCCCGGCAAGGCGCGGGGGCGCACGAAATCGGGGCGCATAGCGGGCTACGCAACCCGATTTCGGGGGGGCCCGCGACGCAGCAGGGGGCGTTCAGGTGCGATCGCAGTAGGTGCGGCATTTTTTCACAGCCTCTCAGGACACCGCCAGCATGCGCTCCAGCGCCACCCGCGCCAACCGGGCTTCGTGCTCGGGCACCGTGATGCGGTTGACCACCTTGCCCTCGACCAGATTTTCCAGCGTCCACGCCAGATGTTGCGGGTCGATGCGCTGCATGGTCGAACACATGCATACGTTGGGCGCCATGAACTGCACCACCTTGCCTTCCGGCTTGACCTCTTCGGCGAGGCGGTTCACCAGGTTCAACTCGGTGCCGACCAGCCAGTGGGTGCCGGGCGCGCCCGCCTTGATGGTGTTGATGATGTACTCGGTGGAACCGACGTAGTCCGAGTTGCGGCACACGTCAAGGTTGCTTTCCGGGTGCGAGATCACCAGTCCATCGGGGTGCTGCATGCGCCAGCGCCGGATGTGGCTCTCCTGGAACATCTGGTGCACCGAACAGTGCCCCTTCCACAGCAGCACCCTGGCATTGCGGATCTGTTCGGCGGTCAAGCCGCCGTACTCCTGGTCCGGGTCCCACACCACCATCTGCTCCAGCGGTATGCCCTGCTTGAAACCGGTCCAGCGTCCCAGGTGCTGATCGGGGAAGAACAGCACCTTGTCGCGCTGCGCGAAGGCCCAGTCCATGATGGTTGGCGCGTTGGTCGAGGTGCACACGATGCCGCCATGCTCGCCGCAGAACGCCTTCAGATCGGCGGCCGAGTTGATGTAGGTGACCGGCGTGATCAGATCGTCGGGGTTGCCCAGCACTTCGGTCAGTTCGCGCCAGCAGCGGCTCACCTTGGCGAGATTGGCCATGTCGGCCATCGAGCACCCGGCCGCCAGATCCGGAAGGATCGCGATCTGGTGCGGCTGCGACATCATGTCGGCCACCTCGGCCATGAAATGCACGCCACAGAACACGATGTATTCGGCCTCGGCCTGCGAGGCCAGACGCGCGAGCTTGAGCGAATCGCCGGTCAGGTCGGCATGTTGATAGACGTCGGCGCGCTGGTAGTGGTGGCACAGTAGCACCGCGCGGCTGCCCAGTTTCGCACGCGCGGCACGAATGCGCGCCTGCGCATCGTCGTCGGACAGGACGTTGAAACGATCAAAACCCATGGTAGCGACTTGCATACTCTTCAATCTCGATAACGACATACAGAAACGGACCGTTGGCGATCAGCCCTGGTTCCACGGCAACCCGGCATGGCGCCAGCCGCCGATGCGATTGCGCTGGCCGCGCGCGTCCCTGTCACCCTCGAAACCTTCCAGGACGTTGTAGGACTCCAGGTAACCCGCCTCGGTCGCGGCGCGCGCCGCATGATCGGAGCGATGCCCCGAGCGGCACAGGAACATCACCAGCGCCTCTTGATCGACTTCGCGCTTGAGTTGCGCAAGGAACGACGGATTGGCCTTGCCGCCGGGGTAGGTCAGCCACTCGATCTCAACCGCGCCGGGCACGCGCCCGACCCAGTCCCACTCGGCACGGGTGCGCACATCGACGAGTTTCGCGCCCGGCGCGAGCTGCCACACCGTGTGGGCCTCGGTCGGGGTCAGCGCCCCCGCGTATGGCAGTTCCATCTGGCGGGCGCGCTCGCGTGCGAGCGTCAACAGATCGGATAAGTTGCCCATGGCCGGCATCCGGATAAAATGTTCGATCAGCCAAGTATAAACCAACCCGCCCCCATGGATCGCCAGCCGCCTCCCGCCCGCACCGCCACCGATCCACAACAACGCGCCCGCGACATGCAGCGCGTCACGCTCACGGCCATTGCCACCAACTCCGTGCTCGCATCGGGCCAGCTCATCATAGGGCTGGCCGCGAACGCGTTCAGCCTGGTGGCCGATTCGGTGCATACGCTCTCCGACCTGTTTACCGACATGTTGGTGCTGCTCGCCGGGCGGCGCGGCGCGCACCCCGCCGACCGCAATCACCCCTATGGTCACGGCCGTATCGAGACCGCGACCACGCTGGTCCTGGGCAGCGTCCTGGCGATGGTCGGACTCGGCTTTTTGTGGAGTTCAGGTGTGCGGTTGCAGAACATGGCCGCGGCCCCTCAGTTGCACTCGGTCGCGCTGTACATGGCGCTGGCGACCCTCGTGGCCAAGGAAAGCCTGTTCCGCTACACGCTGGCCGCGAGCAAGCGATTGAAGGCGCCAGTGCTGGAAGCCAACGCCTGGCACGCCCGCTCGGACGCGGCATCTTCACTGGTCGTGGCGGCGGGGATAGGCGGCAGCCTGGCCGGGTACCCGTTCCTGGAGCCGCTCGCGGCGGCGGTGGTCGGCTTTCTGGTGTTGCACATGGGCGTGCGCCTGGCGTGGAAGGCGATGCGGGAACTGGTCGATACCGGCCTGTCGGAGCAGGAAATCGCGCGCATGCATGACACGGTGCGGGGCACGCCGGGCGTGATCGACCTGCACGACCTGCGCACCCGGCGCATGGCCGACCGCGTGCTGTGCGATACACACGTGCAGGTCGATCCGCGCATAACGGTATCGGAAGGCCACCGGATCTCGGACGCGGTGTATTTGCGCATCCGCGAGGCCCACCCCGAAGTGCGCGAAGTGCTCGTTCATATCGACGCGGAAGACGACGCCGACCTCCAGGACGCCCCGCCCGGCCCGCTGCCCGAGCGCCCCGAGGTCCACCGCACCATGCTCGCGCTATTGGGCGACGATGCGGGCGAAGCGGAGCGGATACAGATCCACTACCTGGGCCAGCGCATCGAGGCAGAAATCATCGTGAGCAAGACCGTATGGTCGCGCATCGATGTCGACGCACTCAAACAGCGCATTGCCGCCCTGCTTTCGGCACGGCCTGCGTACCGGTCTGTCAGCGTATTTGCCAGAATCGCACCATGATAGTGCCAGAATGCAGCGCAGCGCACCTTGTTGGTGCAGACCACCCCACCGCCCTCACCCGTAGCCAGCACTCCGATCACGGATGCGCGGGCAGCCCAAAGAATTCCACCGCAACGCGCACCACGCCGCAAGAGGAAAGCAGCGAATGTCACGACTCCGATCACCGACCCTGCGGGACCATGGGTGGCGAGACGAGTCTGGCACGAATACTGCTATTCTTCGCCCAGTGGAAGTATCACCGTTTCCTCTAATCGCCCGATTTCACCAGGAGCAAATATGAACGCACAAGAAGTCATGAAGTTGATCCAGGAAAACGAAGTCCGCTTCGTCGACCTGCGCTTTACCGACACCAGGGGCAAGGAGCAGCACGTGGGTCTGCCCGTTTCCGCCTTCGAAGAAGAACACTTCGAGCACGGCCACCCGTTCGACGGCTCGTCGATCGCCGGCTGGAAGGGCATTCAGGCCTCCGACATGATCCTGATGCCGGACGCGGGCTCGGCCTACATCGACCCGTTCTACGACGAGACCACCGTGGTGCTGACCTGCGACGTGATCGAGCCGTCCGACGGCAAGGGTTACGACCGCGACCCGCGCTCCATCGCCAAGCGCGCCGAAGCCTATCTGAAGAGCACCGGCATCGGTGACACCGCCTACTTCGGCCCGGAACCCGAGTTCTTCATCTTCGACTCGGTCGAATGGAACGTTGACATGTCGGGCGTGTACAGCAAGATCACTTCCGAAGAGGCTGCGTGGTCCACCGCCGACAAGTTCGAAGGCGGCAACACCGGCCACCGTCCGCGCGTCAAGGGCGGCTACTTCCCCGTTCCGCCGGTCGACAGCCTCAACGACATCCGCGCCGCGATGTGCCTCGCGCTCGAGTCGTGCGGCGTACCGGTCGAAGTGCATCACCATGAAGTGGCCAACGCCGGCCAGTGCGAAATCGGCACCAAGTTCAACACGTTGACCAAGCGCGCCGACTGGACCCAGGCCCTGAAGTACATCGTGCACAACGTCGCGCACCAGTACGGCAAGACCGCCACCTTCATGCCCAAGCCCATCGTGGGCGACAACGGCTCCGGCATGCACGTGCACCAGTCGATCTGGAAGGACGGCCAGAACCTGTTCGCCGGCAACGGCTACGCCGGTCTGTCCGAGACCGCCCTGTACTACATCGGCGGCATCATCAAGCACGCGCGCGCGCTCAACGCCATCACCAACCCTGGCACCAACTCGTACAAGCGCCTGGTGCCGCACTACGAGGCGCCGACCAAGCTCGCCTACTCGGCACGCAACCGCTCCGCATCGATCCGCATCCCCTACGTCGCCAACCCCAAGGGCCGTCGTATCGAGGCGCGCTTCCCGGATCCGCTGGCCAACCCGTACCTGGCGTTTGCCGCGCTGATGATGGCCGGCCTGGACGGCATCCAGAACAAGATCCACCCGGGCGATCCGGCCGACAAGAACCTGTACGACCTGCCGCCGGAAGAAGACGCGAAAATCCCGACCGTGTGTACCGACCTTGAGCAGGCGCTCAAGGCTCTGGACGAAGACCGCGCCTTCCTGACCCGCGGCGGCGTGTTCTCGAACGACTTCCTCGATGCGTACATCGTGCTGAAGATGGAAGAAGTCGACCGCCTGCGCGTCACCACCCATCCGGTGGAATTCGACCTGTACTACAGCCTGTAAACTTTCCGGTCGTAGCAAACGTTATTGGGGACGGGCATTGCCCGTCCCTTTTTTATCGGGTCTAATCGGAGCTTATGCACCAGGCACACTGGATCGCATGCCATTCGGGGGTTGGTACCAAGAGTATGGGAATGATGCGAACACTGTTACTCGCGCTGTTGCTGACCACTGCGTCGGTGGCCCACGCCACGGTCTACAAATGCGTCGACGCCAACGGGCGCGTCACCTACACCAACGACAGCGCGATCGCGCGCGCCTGTACCCCACTCAATACCGATCAAGCCATCACCTCCATTCCGGCGCCCACGCGCAAACCGGCAGGGCGCGCACCCGCCAGCACCGGCAGCGGAGACTTTCCGCGAGTCTCACCCGACGCCCAGCAGGAACGCGACACCACCCGCCGCCAGGTGCTGGAGAAGGAACTCCAGACCGAGGAGCAGTCGCTGGCCAAGGCACGCGAATCGCTGGCGTCACGCGAGGCCATCCTGCAAATCAAGGAACATGACGAAAACGATGGCTTGAGGTGCAGGGCAAGGCGCGAACCGCAGCAATAGTCGTAACTATTGCGAGGATGAGCAACGCCGCCCTGCGCCACAAGACGCGTTTTCGTGTTTCGGTATTTGCGAAGCAGACCACTAGGCTACCCTGGCCCTTGGCGTGGTTATTGCTTTTAGACTGCAAACCACCCGGCGCCAGGCAATGACAAAAAAGACTGATCCGGTTACCTCCTACGGCTGCTTTTCCGGCCTCGACCTGCTGCCCTCCGCAGTGGTGCTGGTCGACGCCCAGCTCGTCATCCGCTACCTGAACCCCGGCGCCGAGCACCTGTTCGCCGTGAGCCAGCGCAAGATGGTCGGCACCGCTCTGACCCAGCTACTAGGCGCCACCCACGGCCTCGAAGGCGCACTCGACAACGCACTGCGCACCAATTGGAACTACACCGGGCAGGATCTGAAGATACAACGCCCCAATGTGGAGCCTCTCAACCTGGATTGCACGGTCAGCCCGGTCGAAGCTCCGGGCGTGAACCTGCTGCTCGAATTTCGTCCCATCGACGCGCAACTGCGCGTCGCGCGCGAAGAACAGTTGTTGCAGCAACAACAGGCCAACCGCGAACTAATCCGCAATCTCGCGCACGAAATCAAGAATCCGCTCGGCGGCATACGCGGCTCGGCCCAGTTGCTCGAAAGCGAACTGTCCGATCCGCAACTGCGCGAATACACTGAAGTCATCATTGCCGAAGCCGACCGGCTGCAGGACCTGATGAGCCGCATGCTCAGCGCCCACTGCATGAGTCGACCGCGCCTGCTCAACATCCATGACGTGCTCGAACGGGTGCGGCGCCTGGTGCTGGCCGAGTTTCCCGATGTACTCATACGCCGCGACTACGACACCAGTCTGCCGGAGCTGACCGCCGATCGCGAACAACTGATACAGGCCATCCTCAACATCACGCGCAACGCGGCCCAGGCGCTGGAGGGTCACGGCAAGATCCTGTACCGCACCCGCATTGCGCGCCAGGTCACGCTGGCCAAGCGCCGATTCAAACTGGCACTGGACTTGCAAGTCATCGACAACGGCCCCGGTATCCCGGAAGAAATCCGCGACAAGGTTTTCTATCCACTGATCTCGGGGCGCGAAGGAGGAAGCGGCCTGGGCCTGTCCCTGGCCCAGAGTTTCGTGGAGCAACACCATGGAATGATTGAGGTGGACAGCCGTGAGGGCTACACCTGCTTCACCATCCGGTTGCCGATTTCCGAGCGGGCGTAACAGAAATTGCGTTGCCTCGTTCGCACCAATATAGTGCTTTGAATATGAAAACCGTCTGGATCGTTGATGATGACCGCTCTATCCGCTGGGTGCTGGAAAAAGCGCTGAGCCGCGAAGAGATACCGCACGAGAGCTTCTCGTCGGCCAACGACGCCCTCGCCGCGCTGGACCGCATGCCGCCTCCGGACGTGCTCGTCTCGGACATCCGCATGCCCGGCAATTCCGGGCTGGAGCTGCTCAAGCACATCAAGGCACGCCACCCCCATCTACCGGTCATCATCATGACCGCATACTCCGACCTGGACAGCGCGGTATCGGCGTTCCAGGGTGGCGCCTTCGAGTATCTGCCCAAACCGTTCGACGTGGATCAGGCCATCGCGCTGGTGCGCCGGGCGCTGGAACAAGGCGCGCACCACGACGGTGCGCAAGTCGAAGCGCCGCTCGCGCCCGAGATCATCGGCCAGGCACCGTCAATGCAGGAAGTGTTCCGCGCCATCGGGCGACTGGCGCAATCGCACGCGACCGTTCTGATCAATGGTGAATCCGGCACCGGCAAGGAACTGGTCGCGCGCGCGCTGCACCGGCACAGCCCACGCCGCGATGCGGCCTTCATCGCAATCAACACTGCCGCCATACCGCGCGATCTGCTCGAATCCGAGTTGTTCGGCCATGAACGCGGCGCCTTCACCGGCGCCGCCGGTCAGCGCCGCGGACGCTTCGAGCAGGCCGAAGGCGGCACCCTGTTTCTCGACGAGATCGGCGACATGCCCGCCGAACTGCAGACCCGGCTGCTGCGCGTGCTGTCGGATGGTCACTATTACCGCGTCGGCGGCCAGCAACCTATACGCGCCAACGTGCGAGTGATTGCCGCCACCCACCAGGATCTGGACGAGCACGTACGCAAGGGTCTGTTCCGCGAAGACCTGTTCCATCGGCTCAATGTCATTCGCCTGCGCCTGCCGCCGATACGCGAGCGCAAGGAGGACATCCCCATCCTGGTGCGTCACTTCCTGCAAAAGAGCGCCCAGGAACTGCAGGTCGAAGCCAAGCGGATTTCCGAGGCGGCGCTCAAGTATCTGCAGAACCAGCCTTTCCCCGGCAACGTGCGGCAACTCGAAAACCTGTGCCACTGGCTGACGGTCATGGCTCCCGGCCAGGTCGTCGACGTTGCCGATCTGCCGCCGGAGTTGCGCGAAGCGGCCACCTCCGCTGCGGCAAGCGCGACCGGCAGCGACTGGACCGAGATCCTGGGTACCGAGACCGACAGGCTGATCGCGGGTGCCCCCGGCGAGGTCTATCAGCAACTGACCCAGGAGTTCGAGCGCACCCTGATCCGCCACGCGCTCGCCAGCACCGGCGGCCGGCGCATCGAAGCCGCCCACCTGCTCGGGATAGGGCGCAACACCATCACGCGCAAGATTCAGGAACTCGGCATCGACGGCGGGCGAACCACGGACCATCCGCACGACGGAGATCACTGACAACCTGATGCCGGAGCCGCACATTACGGGATAATGCGTTGTTGTTTCCCGTACACGGAGATCCGGCCATGCCTGCCACACCCACTCCCGACACTCTGGATGCGGACGCCATCCGCGCGCATCTGGGCGCACTGACAGCCAGCTTCGACGTGCGGGTCATCCCGACCTGCACATCCACCAACAGCGTACTGATGGACGCCCCGCCGCCCGAGGACGGGCGCATCCACGTGGTGGCTGCCGAGGTCCAGACAGCCGGACGCGGGCGGCGCGGGCGCCAGTGGCATTCGTGGCCGCACGCCAGCCTCGCCTTCTCCGCATTGTGGCGTTTCGAGCCCACCGCGCCGGTGCCGGCCGGCTTGTCGCTGGTGGCGGGCGTCGCGGTCGCCCATGCGCTGGAACACCTCGGTGTCCAGGGGGTGCAACTCAAGTGGCCCAATGACGTGCTGGTGAATGGCGAAAAACTCGCGGGCATCCTCGTCGAACTGTCATCGGGGCGCGACCGCAAACCGGCGGCGGTGGTCGGCATCGGCATGAATGTGCGCCTGCCGCCAGGCACGACGATACCGGATCAACCTCGCGTCACCGATCTCGCAACCCACGTGACCACGGTTCCCGACCGCAACCAGCTCCTAGCACGCCTGCTCGCCGAACTGCACGCCCTGTTCACCACCTACGCCGCCGCCGGGTTTCCGGCGCTGCGCGGTGCCTGGCAGCAGCGCAACGCGTTTGCCGACCTGCCGGTCACGGTCATCGGCGAGGGGCAGGCGCAAACCGGTGTTTGCATCGGCGTGGATGACGACGGCGCGCTGCTGCTGCGCACCGACGCGGGCGTGACCCGCATCCTTTCAGGCGAGGTCTCGCTGCGGCCCGCCGACGCATGATATTGCTCATCGACGCAGGCAACACCCGCATCAAGTGGGGTGTCCGGGCGCAGGATCAGTGGCGCGCGCAAGGCGCGGTACTCCATGCCGCGACGGGCGATCTGACACAGATCGCCGCCGCCCACCCAGGGCTGAGGCGGGTGCTTGGCGCCAACGTTGCCGGCGCTGCAGCGGCTGAGGCAATCGCCGCGGCGCTACATGGATACGCCCCACCGCCGGAGTGGCTGGTGTCTTCCGCCCAGTGTTGCGGCGTGCACAACCGGTACCATCAGCCGACGCAACTGGGTGCCGACCGCTGGGCCGCGCTGATAGGCGCACGCTCGCTCCATCCGTCGGCTGCCGCGCTCGTCGTGACCGCCGGCACCGCCACCACCGTCGACATCCTTGACGCATCGGGCAGCTTTCAGGGCGGCCTGATACTCCCCGGCGAAGAACTGATGCGGCGCTCGCTGGCCGGCAACACCGCGCAATTGCCGTTCGCCCAGGGTTGCTACGTCGACGCGCCGCGCAGCACCGACGACGCCATCGTGTCCGGCTGCCTCAACGCCCAGGCAGGCGCGATCGAGCGGATGTTCCGCCAGATTGCAAATGACCCCGGTGCGCTGTGCCTGCTCAACGGCGGAGCGGCGGGGCGTATCGCACCCCTGTTGACGATACCGGTCAAGCACATCGACAACCTGGTCCTCGAAGGACTGGCGGTGATTGCCAGCGACGCCATGCACCCATAAAGTGCATAATTGCGTTCGCACTACAGTCAGCATCACCACCATGGGTTACTTCTGTATCACTTCGAGACATACAAGGGAGAGCATGACATGACCGAACCAACCCGCATCCTGCTTGAAGAAAACGATATCCCCACGCACTGGTACAACGTTGCCGCCGACCTCAGCAATCCGCCCGCTCCGCCCCTGGGCCGGGACGGCAACCCGGTCGGACCGGAACAGATGCTGGCCATCTTCCCCGGCCAGATACTCGAACAGGAAATGAGCGCGCAGCGCTGGATCGCCATTCCCGACGAAGTCAGGGAGGTGTACAAGATCTGGCGTCCCAGCCCGCTAATCCGCGCCGTCCGCCTGGAAAGGGCGCTGGGCACGCCAGCCAGGATATTCTTCAAGTATGAAGGCGTCTCTCCCGCCGGATCGCACAAGCCCAACTCGGCCGTGCCGCAAGCGTTCTACAACAAGCAGGCCGGCATCAAGCGCCTGACCACCGAGACCGGTGCCGGGCAGTGGGGATCGTCGATCTCCTTCGCCGGGCAGATGTTCGGGCTCGAAGTGCGCATCTACATGGTGAAAGTGAGCTATCAGCAGAAGCCCTATCGGCGCATGATGATGCAGACCTGGGGGGGCGAAGTGTTTGCCAGCCCTTCGGACAAGACCGAGACCGGCCGCGCGATACTCGAAAAGGACCCGCAGAACCAGGGTTCGCTCGGCATCGCTATCTCCGAAGCGGTCGAGGAAGCCGCGGGGCGTGCCGACACCAACTACTCGCTCGGTTCGGTGCTGAACCACGTGCTGCTGCACCAGACCATCATCGGCCAGGAAGCGAAGAAGCAATTCGACAAGATCGGTCTCTATCCGGACGTGGTTATCGGCCCCTGTGGCGGCGGCTCCAGCTTCGGCGGCATCGCCTTCCCGTTCCTCGCCGACAAGGCCGCCGGCGACAAGCGTGCCGCCAACCTGCGCTGCGTGGCGGTCGAACCAACCTCGTGCCCGACCCTGACGCGCGGCAAGTACGCCTACGACTTCGGCGACGCATCGGGTTTCACGCCGATGATGAAGATGTACACCCTCGGCCACGACTTCATGCCACCGGGCATACACGCGGGTGGATTGCGCTATCACGGCGACTCGCCGCTGGTGTCGCAACTCCTGCATGAAGGGCAAATCGAGGCGGTCGCGGTACCACAGCTTGCAACGTTCGAAGCCGGCGTGATGTTCGCCCGTACCGAAGGCATCATCCCCGCACCCGAAGCATGCCACGGCATCCGCGCCGCGATCGATGAAGCGCTCAAGTGCAAGGAGAGCGGCGAACCCAAGGTCATATTGTTCAACCTCACCGGACACGGGCATTTCGACATGACGGCCTTTGACCGCTACCTCTCGGGTGAACTGGAGAACTTCGACTATCCGGCCGAAGCAATTGCCGATTCGCTTGCCCATCTGCCCAAGGTCGGCTGACTGCATGCGGGCCTGAACTTCCCCAATGGATAGGGTAAGCTTCGGCCCATGCCGCTGCTGCGCCTGTTACTCATCATACTTGTGCTGTTCAACCTGCTTGCCCTGGCCGCCGGCCAGGGCTGGCTGGGCACGTCCGAAACACGGGGCGAGCCCGAGCGCCTGACCAACCAGATCAACCCTGACGCGATCATATTGAAAGCGGCACGCCCGGAACCTGCACGGGCCAGTCCCGCCGCTCTCGAGCCTGAACCGGAAGCGAAGCCCACGCCAGCGGCACTGATACCGGCACCGGTACCCGCACCGAACAGCGGTGTGCCGGACAAGCCGGAACTCCGCGCCGAAGCCACGCCCGCACCGCCTCCCGAGCTTGCCAGGGATCCGACACCGGACATCCCCGTGTGCTACGCCTACACCCTGCCACAGCCCCAGGCCGACGAGCTGGAAAAGCTGTTCCGCGCCGCCTCCAGGAGCATCAACGTGAGCCGCGAAACCGTGGAACCGGCCAACACCTGGTGGGTCCGGATTCCACCCTTCGACTCACGCCAGCGCGCCGAGAAGCGCATGCGCGAACTTAAGGAACTGGGCCTCACCGATTTGTTCGTGGTGCGCGAACCCGGCCCCAACCAGAACGCGATCTCGCTGGGGCTGTTCAGAACCGAAAGCAGTGCGCGTCAGCACCTGGCCGATCTGACGTCGAAACGCGTCCGTGACGCGGACGTCATCCCCCGCAATCCGGCCATCCAGCGCCTCGAAGTTCGCGGCAACGACGCCATCGTCAAGCCGGCCAGCGAGCGGATAGGCGCCGACCGCCCCATCCTCAACCGCAGCGCATGCCCGAGCTTGTGAAGAAATCCAGCCCCCCCTTGATCATCGGCCTCACCGGCGGTATCGGCAGCGGCAAGAGCGCCGCCGCCGATTGCTTCGCCCGTCTAGGCGCCGCCATCGTCGACACCGACGCGATCGCCCACGCCCTGACCACACCGGATGGCCTGGCCTTACCCCGCATCCGAGAGGCATTCGGCGACACCGTCATCCGCCCCGACGGCGCGCTCGATCGCGATGCGATGCGCGCGCTGGTGTTTACCGACCACACCGCGCGGCAGCGTCTGGAAGCAATATTGCATCCCATGATTGCCGCCGAAAGCGAGCGTCAATGCGCGACTGCTACGTCGCCCTATGTGATCTACGCCGTCCCGCTGCTGATCGAATCGGCGCACGCGCGTGAGCGCTGCGCGCGCATCTGCGTGGTCGATTGCGCAGTCGAGACCCAGGTCCAACGGGTCAAGGCGCGCAACAATCTCGCCGAGGAGCAGATCCGGGCCATCATCGCGGCGCAAGTGAGCCGCGAGGCGCGACTGGCGGCGGCCGACGACATCATCGACAACGACGGCGAATTCGCCGCACTCGCCCCCCAGGTTGAGCGCCTGCACGATCGCTACGTCAGGCTGGCCGGACAATGCGGCTGAAGGCCGGTATCGCCACGGCCGAGTACGAGCCGGACCGCGCGATTGCCCTGTGCTATCATCGCCCGCACAAACAGGAGACAACCTTCCTTGGGCAACAGGCGGTGATAAGTTACGAATACCCCCTTAACGAGCGCATACGCATCCTGCTGCGGCTCGAGGACCTGTACCGCAAGATCGCCCACTTCTGCCGTGGCGACACCCCCCAGGATCACCACATCGCACTGATAACGTTGTTTGAAGTTCTGGAAGTGGCGGGACGTGCCGATCTCAAGGTCGACCTGATGCAGGAACTGGAACGACAGCGACAGATACTCGTGTCGTTCCGCAACAACCCCGAAATCTCCGAAGATGCACTGTCCGGAGCGCTGTACGAAATCGAACAAGCGTCGTCCTCACTGCTCGCCATGGCGGGCAAGATCGGGCAATACCTGCGCGAGAACGAATGGCTGATGGCCATCCGCGGACGCGCTGCGATTCCGGGCGGGGTATGCGAGTTCGACCTACCCTCCTACCACTTCTGGCTCAATCGCGAAGCCGGGGTGCGGCGCCTGGACCTCAACGGCTGGATCCAGCCGATGATCCCGATCCGCGACGGACTTGCGATCGTGCTGCGGCTGCTGCGCGCCAGCGGCCACCCCGAGGCGCAGACCGCCACCAACGGCAACTATCAACTCACCATGACCGGTCGCAGCGCCCAGATGCTGCGCGTGCGCCTCGCTCCCAGCGAAGCGGCAGTGCCCGAAATCAGCGCCAACAAGTACGCGCTGAGCGTGCGCTTCATGCGCCCCGAAACCATCGCCCGCCCGCGCGCGGTGGAGCGCAACGTGCAGTTCGAACTCACCTTCTGCAGTCTCTGACCCGCAGCACCCGCCCCACGCCCATGTCTGAAATCCGCAGCGTAAGATGCCCCCAATGCAACGCCGAAGTCCTGTGGCAGGCCGAAAGCCGCTATCGCCCGTTCTGTTCCGCGCGCTGCAAACAACTTGACCTCGGCGCGTGGGCGTCGGAACAGTACCGCGTCACGACCGCCCCGGCGGAAGACGGAAGTACCGACGAACCGCCGAGCGAAACTCCCGAGCGCTAGTCCCCCCACGCCCCGCGGATCGCGGCAATGCCATGCGCCCCGGCCATGCGGGCGATATCCATATCGTCCGGACCGACCCCCCCCAGCGCAAACACTGGCAGCGGCAATCCACTCACCAGATCGGCAAACATATCCCAGCCCAGCCCCGTGCGATCCGGGTGGGTAGGTGTGGCCCGCACTGCACCGAGCACCGCATAGTCCAACCCCAGCGCCGCCGCACGCTCCAGGTCGGCGCGCGTGTGGCACGACGCACCGACCCACTCGAAATCCGGCCGCAACGCCAAATCCGCAAGCCCCGCACTACGCAGATGCACGCCATCGGCTCCCGTTGCGCGGGCAAGCGCCTGATCGCTATTGATCACCACCCGCGCGCCACGGCGATGAGCGCGC
>JACOUN010000004.1 GCA_016177805.1 Rhodocyclales bacterium | reverse complement strand
CGATTCCCGGAAATACAAAGTGCGGCAACGCCGCACTCGAAATGTTGGTAGGCACGATTGGACTCGAACCAACGACCCCTACCATGTCAAGGTAGTGCTCTAACCAGCTGAGCTACGCGCCTAATGGGGGCGCATTGTATCTGAAAGTACTTCGGGCTTCAAACGAAAATCATGCATGGTGAAACAGGAACGATGAACTTATCTGGCGTTACCATCTTCGCACCAGTTCCATTGAACCTACCCCCTTTGGTGGCCTTGACCTAGTTGCGCAGCATCTGCTTGATCAGCCCCAAGTCCTTAGCCATCGACTGTCGATTGACTTTTCTTAACACGCCCGACTGCCCGTACTTTGGGTCAGGCCATATACCCCGCTTCGGTATCTTCATCATCTCAGCCCGACAGATTACTAGGCAGATATATATAGATATTTCGGCATATAGCTAGGTAGGAATATATAGATATTTCGGCATATATGAACCACTAGGTGTTTTGTGTATCGTGTTTCTCTATGCAGCTTACTTAATTATTTTTCCAGCATAAGCAATAACTACAGGGAGATCATGTGGCTGGGTATCGTGCGACAAAAGGGGTATTGCAGGCTCTCAAAGAGCGCCTGTCATTGCGCATGGCAGCGCTGCTGGGAGGCAATCCAATCGTTACGCTGGTTGGTTCGCAGGAACTCAGTAGCACACCTTCAAGTGAAGCCCTTGGCATCTATCTCTACCGTTTCGCCGTCGATCCATTTGCACGCAACCGTTACCTCTCCGCCCCCGAAGGGCGTAGGACGCCTCGCCCGGAGTTACCAGTAAACCTCCACATTCTGCTGATCGGCTGGAGCAATAAAACCGAATCGGAGATCGCTTATCTCTCCACAGCAATGCAGATCATCGGCAGTGCCATGAATCTGGGTATCTCTCATCTTGGTGTCTCCGACCCCACTTGGGGTGAAACAGATACTGTGCAGGTCATCCCTGAAGAGATGAGCACCGAAGATTTGACTCGGCTATGGGATAGCTTTCCAGGCGGCTATCGCCTTTCTGTCCCCTACATCATCAAGACCGTGCGCTTTGCGCCTGATGAAGAACAGAACGAAGTTCCGCCGGTGAAGACACTTGTCTATCCCTTCGCTACCGATGTAAAGGCGGGATCGTGATCACCGAGACGCTCATCACCCACGGTGGCGACCTGATCGAGTGGCGCGAGAGCAGCGGCTATGTCGACAAGCCGCCACGGCGCATTGCACCAACTGCGCTGAAGATCGAGTTCAGTAAAGCCCCCAAGTCATTGCGCATCTATCACAAAACCAACGGCACGCTGCTGTGGCACAAAGAGAGCTCCGCACCTTCGAAGGTCGTCCCTGGTAAAGCGAGCGAGGAAGATCTGGCTGTGCAGCCGGCAATCCCCCATGCAATCGAAGGGCACGTCTCGGATCCCACTGGCCACTACCTGCCGCGCACCTTCGCATTCACACTCGGCAACACCAGCGAACACAGGATTGCGCTCTATCATTCTCCACTCGGAGCGCGTTTCAGCAAGGCTGGTGGCATCTATGGTTGTGTCGCATTTGAAGATAAAACCATTGCAGCCTGGGCACTAATCCAACTGACCGTGACCCCTTCATTGGGGGCACCGCTCAAATTTGCGGCCCAGGCAGATGCCTATGGCGAATTCCGTCTGCCGCTGGATCGCCTGCCAGCGCTGACCAAGGATGCACACCAGCTCACCTATGCCGCAAAACTGGAAGTAAAGGCATCGAAGTTAGCAACACCGGAGAGCCCGCTTGATCTCGACTTGCTCCCGCCCGTCAAGCTGGCAAAAGGAAAGGACAGCAAAGGCAAGAGCGTGTTTGCCAATGCGCTTGATCTGACCATCACTCCGGGAACGGTTACCAATGTTACAAGCCCGAAACACCCAATGATTACCCTTAAATCGTAACCCATCAGCCACTGCAGAAGGAGAATAGAGACATGCCTGAATATCTTGCCCCCGGAGTGTTTATCGAGGAAACCAGCTTTCGCCATAAATCCATTGAAGGGGTTGGCACCAGCGTCTCTTCACTGGTGGGACCGACACGCACCGGTCCGCTGCGCGGCGCGCCAGAGGTGGTCACCAGCTATGCCGAGTTCGAACGCATCTTTGGCGATGCCAGCGATCTGAGTTTCTCCGATGCTTCTGTTGCCGTACCCAACTACACAGCCCACGCGGCACGCGCCTTCTTCGACAACGGCGGCAAACAGCTCTATGTGGCGCGCATCGCTCAGGGCGTGAACGATGCGACGGATGATGGCAGTGGTTCCAGCGCAACTGTTGCCAAGAGTAACGCTGCGGTCACCGATGTCAGTTTTCAGGCACGCTTTCCCGGCGCCATGGGCAACTACACACTGGAACTGCTGTGGAAGGAGAGCGAGAACCTGCTTACCAGTACCCAACTGGATATGGCGGATGAAGGCGAAACAGTCTTCATCCATGTCCAAGACTTCCCAACCAAGGATAAATATTTAAAGGGGGTAGTTCAGCGCAAGGGGGCGAACTACGAGGTTGTCGGCACTGCAATTACCAACATTAGCAAAGCACCTACCACTCTGGAAATTGCCAAGCTACCTGCAACAACCACCCGCATCTCCCGCATCCGCGCCCGCCGCCCCGCCAATGGCGTATTGGCCGATGGCACGGTAGCAGTATTAAAGCTGAAGAAGAGCGTTGATCTTACTACGCTCAATAGTAACTGGATACTTAACAGTACTACAGAGCCTGACAGTTCTCCAGAGTTTGTAGGCTTCATCAATACGAAGGGTGATACTCTCACCCTCCCCAAAGCCCGCAATCCCAAGCTTGCTGCCGATCTTGAACTTCCACTTGCCGCCTTTGGCAACAACCTTGCCGACATCAAGAGCGTTGCAGCCTTTCTGCTTGATCTCGATGTCCATCGCAGCGACAAGAATGGTGAAGTAGTGTGGCGTGTGGCTGCTCTCACCATAGCCCCCGGCACCGCTCAGAGTCTCGACAAGGTGTTGAGCGCCACGCCGGAAAAGAAGGCCGCGCAACTGGCCCAGCCCATCTCCTGCAAACTTGGGGCAAATCCAACTGGCGCCAAGGTGTTTGCCGCGCTTGAAGCGCTCTACAAGCAGAGCGATCTGATGCCGCCAGCCGACTCGCTCGATGGCCCGCGCTACATCATCGAACTCAGCGGTGGTACCGATGGCAAGGTTCCAGGCGCCATCGACTATGCCGGTGAAGAGAATGACACCAACGGCAGCACCGGCCTCGTTGCGCTCGAAGGGATCGACGACATCTCCATCGTCATGACACCCGCTGCCGCTGCCCACGAGAGCAGCCACAAGGCGGTGCTGATGGAGGTGCAGAAACACTGCCGCAAGATGCGCTATCGCATCGGCATCGCCGACAGCCGTCAAGGCATGTCGCTGGGTGAGGTGCGCACCTTCCGCAACGACTTCGACGACAGCCGTCTGGCGCTCTACTACCCTTGGGTGGTGATTGCCGATCCCACCGGCAAACGCAACGAACTGGCGGTGCCGCCCGCCGGTTTCATCGCCGGGGTATGTGTGCGCACCGATGTCGATCGCGGCGTCCACAAATCTCCCGCCAATGAGGTGGTAATGGGGGCGTTGCGCTTCGAACAGGAAGTCAACAAGTTCCAGCAGGAACTGCTCAACCCCCGGCGCTACTTCCTCTATCTGGAACGTTCGATCGAGAAGTCCACCCAGTGGGCAGTCTTCGAACCGAACGGCGAAGCGCTCTGGGGCAACATCCGTAGCGGCGTCGAAGACTTCCTGTTCAATGAATGGAAGAACGGCAGGCTGCTGGGCGGCACACCGAAAGATGCCTATTTCGTGCGTTGCGACCGCTCCACCATGACCCAGAACGATATCGACAACGGACGCATGGTCTGCGTCGTCGGCGTGGCCGCGCTCACCCCCGCCGAGTTCGTCATTTTCCGCATCGGCCAGAAAACCGCCGATGCCTAAACCCAATATTCAGGAGACTTAACCATGCCAACACCTCGTGAAACACCATACTCTGCCTTCAATTTCCTGGTGGAGCTCGGCGATTTCGGCAAAGGAGACGAACCCAAAGCTGGCTTCTCAGAAATCTCCGGCCTCAATGCCGAAGTCACCGTCGCCGAATACCGTGCCGGCAACGCCAAGGTAAATTACGTCAACAAGTTCCCAGGCATCCACAAAGCAGGCGACGTCACCCTCAAGCGCGGCGTCATCGGTGAGCAGAATCTCTATATCTGGCTGGAGCAATGTCGAAACGGCGACCATAAGGCCAAGCGCAATATCGAAATCAAGCTGCAGAGTGAAGATCGCGGAAGCACCGTCATGACTTGGAAATTGATGAACGCTATGCCGATCAAGTGGACCGGCCCGACACTCACTGCAAAAGGTGGCGGTGATGTGGCAATCGAAGAGTTGGTGCTCTCGGTGGAGATGGTGACTCAGGGATAGCATCATGATGCCCTTGCTTGTGGGAGCGGCTTCAGCCGCGATAACGCCTTGTTCGCGGCTAATACTGCTCCTGCAGGTGCCTATGGATAATCTGGAATGATGCTGCTCGCCAACCAACGCATCGAAATTGACGCACGCCCCACCCCTCCGGCACAGAGAGTGCTGGAGACGGTGATGCTTGGCCACTGCCCCGGCATTGCACAGTGGCAGCGTCTTGCCGTGGACGAACTGCTGCTGACAGAGATCGCCAGCCTCGGTTTCGCCCGTGAGTGCGCGCGGTTGCGTGAGTTGGCAGCAGGCGCCACGGCAACAGCACAAGACATTGCGTTGTTGGCACTCTACGATCTGCCACTGCCGCTCCACTCCTTCGGCCAATACCAGTCACTCTTCCCTGACGCCTTCGACACTGACACCCTGTATAAGAGTGTGCTCGGTGGCAAGCGCGCCTGGCTGCCGCTGGCAGTGCAGGACTTTTTCGAAAACAGCAGCGGCAGCCACACCCTCAAGCTCTGGATCATCCGCGTGGATGAAACCGAAAAGCAAAGTGCTTTCCTCCCCGTACCCGGCGCCAATATGATCGAGCCGGAGACACTCGGCGCCTTTGAGCGGGCGCTGCTGATTCCACGCGCGGCGATCATGGCGCTGCCCGATCTGGAGCGATTGCAGATCCCCGCCCGCCTTGAAGAGATTCCGCCGCTGCAGCTCGGCAACCCCGAGCCGGTCTTTCTCCCATGCGGCACAGAAGTGGGCGATGGCCGCCGCGAATGGCGCAACGCCAATGAAATACCGCCAATGCCTGATCCACGCCTTAGCCGCGAGATCATCGTTACCATCGCCCGCACCATGGCGCAACACCGCCCCGACATGCAGTGCCTGTTGAGTGTGGCACTGGCCGCCATCCCCGGCAGCGAACGCCCAGGTCCAGACCCTGAATTTCTCAAATGTGCAGCGGGCCTGGCCGGTATCAAAGAGGATGGTTCACTCAACGATGAATCACGTGGCAAGCTCACCGAGGCCGCCCGACATCTGCAACTCCTCTACCCCTACCTGCGCGGCCCCGACCGCAGACTTGGTTCATCTGCGGGCCTCGTAGCCGGGATGCAGGCAGCAGTGAGCCAGCAGCACGGCCCGTGGCGCTCCATCGGTGAACGGCCACTGCCGGGGCGCAGCCTGCCGTGGCCGCCGCTGAACCAGAACGAGGCCACCGCCCTGCGCAACCGTCCCGGCGTCACCGTGCTACTGTATCGTGCAGGCCGCACCGTGGTCGATGACGAACGGATGTGCGCACCGCTCCTGCCTGCTGTGCAGTTGCTGCAACTCAGCAGTGAACGGCGCAACGACGACCACTGGCGCTCCGCCGAGATCATGCGCTTCATGGGGTGGCTGCGGCGTGAACTCGAGGCCCTCGGTGAAAAGATGATCTTCGATGTCGATCCGCGCGATCCACGTCCGGAAATCGTACTGCGCAGTTTCTTTACACGGCTCTACACCCTTGGCGCCCTGCGCGGTCGCAAGCTGGATGAAGCATTCATGCTGACTCAGCGTAATGAGGGCGAGAGCACCATCGCCTTTGAGATCGAGATCGCCCCGGCCTACCCCATCGACCGGCTGCGCATCACCTTCATGCAGGATCGCAATATCGCCGCCGCCACTGTGGAGGTGGGCCATGGCTGAGATCGATCTTCCTGAAGAGTTCATCCCCTTCCGTTTTCATGTCACCCTCTTCGACAGTGACAATGCTAGCCGGGAAATCTGTCAGGGAGCCTTCAGCGAAGTCTCTGGACTGGAGGCGAGCATGACACCCAAAACTCACAAGGAAGGAGGCCGCAACTGGGGCGAAGTGCAACTCTCCGGCCCCACCACCTTCCCGCCGGTGATCCTGAAACGCGGCATCACCAACATCGACCACCTCTGGAGCTGGTTCGAGGCCACTACCCATAGCGCCAACTATGGCCTGCGTTACAGCGGCATGATCGAGGTCTTTCACCCCTCCGGGGAACCGGCCTTCCGCTGGAGTCTGATCAATGTCCTGCCCACCAAATTCAAAGGGCCGGACCTCTCCGCCACCGCCAATCAGGTGGCGATCGAAGAACTGCATCTGGTCCACGAGGGGCTGATGCTTGAGCGCCCCGGCGCCAAACCGGGGCAATAGAAAAATGGGCGACATCAACATAACTCGCGCCAAGCTGATACCGATGGAGGGGGAGCGCCCCGTTCCAGACGAGTCGCAACATATCGAGGTGCAGTTCAACCCCGCGACCCTCAGGGTCACGCTCGCCAACAGCCTCAAGGCCGACAATCGCGGTGGCAGTAGCGGCAGCCGCAATGCCGCCCAGTTCGTTGAAAAGAGCGAATCGAGCCTGAGCATCGAACTGTTCTTCGACACCACCGTGAAATGGGAATCAGGAAAAGACAGCAACAACGCGCGCACCGTCGATGCCAACACCGACGTGCGCATCCAGACCAAGCGCATCGCCCAGCAGTTCATGCAGCCACAGGAGCCCAACTCAAGCCGCCCCAAGGCACCCAAACGCTGCCGCTTCCAGTGGGGCCGCTTCCAGTTTACCGGCATGCTCTCCAGCTACAGCGAAACCCTCGATTTCTTCGCACCCGAAGGGATACCGCTACGGGCGACGCTCGCCCTCACCCTCAAAGAGGACCGCTACCAGTTTGACATGGACGAGAAGGCAAAGGCCGCCGCTCCACGCCCCATACCCACCTTCGTCGCCGGTGGTTCAGGCATCAGCGCCCCCCAGGCCACCCAAGCCGCCGGACAAAACCAACGTGACTGGCGCCGCTTGGCCAACGCCAACGATCTGGAGAATCCACGCACCACACCAGCGAGCGGTGTCTTTCAGCCACAGGGCGGAGGCCACTGATGGGTGTTGTGATTGACGAAATGGTTGCCAACGTTGAACCGGCCAAGACCTTCGAAGGAAGCGGCGAAGGTGAAGCACGCCCCACCGAAAATCAGCAGAAGCAGGCCGTCATCGACCTGCTGGAGCTGACGCAAGAGAGGAAGGCACGCCTTGTCGTCGACTGAGAATCTGCCGCTGGTCAATGTCCGCCCGCGCGTCACTATCGACGGCCAGGAGCGGGTCAACATGGGTGAGGCGGCGCTGGCCATGCAGGTCCATCTGCCGCGCATCGGCATGGCCAGCGCCGAACTGCGCTTGCTCAACTGGGGCCCCGCCAGCAGCGGCCAACCCGACTTCCTTTTTGCCGATATGCGTCTTGGCAGCCGCATCGAACTCTTTCTCGGCGAGAGCGCCGACAGCGCCATCTTCCGTGGCGAGATCACCGCCATCGAGGAGCGCTATGGCGATGGCGCGCCGCAGCTCGTCATCCTCGCCGAGGATGCCCTGCACCGGCTGGCACGGCAGCGCCATAACCGCGCCTTCGAGCAGATGAGCCTGGACGATGTGGTTCAGCAGATCGCTGGCGAGGCCAGCCTTCAGGCCGATGTCAACGTCTCCAGCGGCAGCGGCACTTGGCTCCAGGTCAACGAGAGCAACCTCGCCTTCCTGATGCGCCAGCTCGCCCCCTATGATGTCGGACTGCGCATCGAAAACGGCCAGTTGCGGGTGCGCGACGACGAACCTGATTCACAACCCGTCGCTCTTGACCCACACAACAAAGCCATCAACATCCGCCTCATCGCCGACCTCAATCAACTGCCGCGAGAGGTCAAGGTCAAGGGCTACAACCTGGAGCAGGACAGCGCGGTCGATGGCACAGCATCGAGCCTCACCCCCGCACCAAGCGGCCAGACGGGCACTACACTGCTCGCTGAGCTGGGGTGGGAGGGGAAGTCCACCCTGCCCCATCCCTTCACCCGTGCACAGCAGGAGGCCGAGACCCTCGCCAGCCGCCAGTTCCGCCAGCGCGCCAACCGCTTTATCCACGGCGAGATCGTCTGCCAGGGAACCACCGAACTACACAGCGGCCGCGAAGTAGAACTCAGCAACGTCTCGCCACGACTGGCAGGGCGCTACCGTGTGATGGAGTGCTGGCACCAGTTCGACATGGCCCACGGGCTGCGCACCCGCATCCACGTGCAGCGCCCGGATTGGAGCCGCTGACCATGAACGGCCACAGCCTCGGCACCCTCAACAACCTCCACCTCGGCACCGTCATCGACAATGCCGACCCCGAATCGCGCGGTCGCATCCAGGTCCACCTCCACGCCACCGGCCTGGAGCTGTGGGCCAGCGTCATCGTTCCCAGCGCCGGCAACGGTTACGGTGTCAGCCAGTTGCCGCGCCAGGATGAACAGGTATTGATCGCCTTTGTCAGCCCCAACCTACCCATGGTGCTGGGGGCGGTGTGGAGCGGTGGCAGCAGCCACCCCAGCGACGCCTCCCCGGTGGAAGATCGCTATCTCATCCAGACCCCCGCGGGGATCAAGGTACTGCTCGACGATCAGTACCCCAAAATCGAGGTCAAAACCCCTGCGGGCTACCACCTCACTATCGACGACCAAGGGAGCGGCACCATCACTGTCGAAAAGGGAGGCGAAAAGATCGAGATGAGCGCCAGCGGCATCAGCCTCACCAGTTCCGCCAAGGTCTCGGTGCAAGCGAGCCAGGTGGAGGTCTCGGCGGGGATGGTCAAGGTAGATTCCGGAATGAGCAAATTTTCCGGCGTGGTGCAGTGCGACACCCTCATCAGCAACAGCGTGGTCTCCAGCAGCTATACACCGGGGGCAGGCAATCTATGGTAAACGCTGCCAAAAAAGAGCATCACGCCGCAGTCCGCCACGCGCCGTTGCTGCACAACCCCTGGTTTGCGGAGAGCAGCGAAGGAGTGACGCTGCACCGCTACTTCGACGACCAGTTCGTGCCACGCTTCACTCAGGAGGCGATGAGCGGCCGCCTGACTGCCACCCGCGCCCAGGAGTGGTACAACAGCGACCGCTTCGGCCGCAAGGATATGCCCACCCTGCGCCTGCCGATGCACCAGACCTTCTACATCGCCTGCTGCGAAGTGAGCTGCGATAACCCCGGCCAGCCCGCCTACGACCCCAAACGCATCCGCTCCGCCGGCTTCGTGATCCGTCGCCGCGCTGAAGCGGGGATACAGCGTTGGATGATCCACGAGGGGCAGGCTCTCGGATGGCAAAGCGGACCCATTCCCGATCAGGAGCCCGACGACTACCGCCGCTTCGTCAATAGCAAACTGATCTTGCCGCGCTACCCCGAACCCAGCTACGGCGGCGAAGAGAGCTATCCGCTGCACCCGCTGCTGATACGCGACAAAAAAACCAACCGCAGCCATGCCCTGCTATGGGGATATCTGCCGCTAGGCGGCAGCTATCGCCTCGCCAACAACGCCGCAGAGGCTCCCCATGAAGCCTCTGCGGCACTGAGCAAGGAGCTGAGCTGGCCCTTTGGCCAGAACTTTGGCAAAGATGAATTTGGCCATGACAAACCATCACGCCCCTGGGCAACAGGAGACAACCGCCCGGTCTTTCACGGTTACGTCACAAAGGCATTTTATGAACTGCTGAAACTGCTGGTGATTCGTTACCGCGTCTTCGACGAAGAGGATGACGACAATAGCGAGCTGCGCAACCAATTGGAGGCGATCCACTTCTATCCACCTCTCGTGCCCTACCCGCTGAAGCCGTTCGACCCCTATGCAGTGCCACCTGCCGACACTAAAGGCGATAACCTGCTGGAGTGGATCGAGGATAGCCGCGACTCGATATTGGAGTGGTTGAGCAAGATCGCCACCGGCAAAGAAACCATAGCCAATGCGCTGCCCCAAAACCCATTGCCGTATAGGGCGAATGTAGACGCCGATGGTAACCTCACCACCACGCTCCGCAATGACGACCTCTACATCACCGAACAGCAGGCCGCTGTGTTGCGCGACGCCCTGCTGCTGCGCGGCGGCCGCGCCATGGTGGCAGTGGAGGATGGCCTGGCGATGCCGCGCTTTGGACAAGGCGATGACGACCAGTTTTTCATCCTCCCCTTCGTGCGCTGGCAGGATGAGTGCGGCTGCGAAAAAATCTACTGGGGGCAGCAGCGCAGCATCGACTTCCGCGTTGTCTCTCCCTTCGACCCCGAGGCACAACGGCCGCGCGCCGTGATCCTTCCGGGGCTGGATGACCTCAAGCGCGGCACCGCCCGTGGCGTCAGTCTGCTGGCCCCCAAGTCACTGGCCGATGCCCTGCGCTCAATCAAGCCCACCATGGATATGGGCAAGGGCGGCCCCGGCAACCCTGCGGGCCTGTGCTGGAGCTTCAGCCTCAGCATCCCGGTGGTCACCATCTGCGCCATGATCCTGCTGATGATCCTCATCAGTCTGCTCGACATCATCTTCCGCTGGCTGCCCTGGGCCATCCTCGCCCTGCCGCGGCTGTGCGGAAAGATGGTAAGTCCGCCCCCGCCAGTGCAACCGTCGTCCAAGGATGATTATTAATGCCATGAACAGAAACAACCCCATTCTGACCAGTTTTCCCCTCTTCGACAGTGCCGCCAACGGCCGCTTGACGTGGCAGGAGGGCAACAAGGGCATCCGCGAGGTGATGCTCAACATTCTGCTGACCCGCCCCGGCGAGCGGTTGATGCGCCCCGAATTCGGCGCCGGGCTGCTCGATTACATTCACCACCCCAACAATGAAACCACCCGCGCCCTCATCGCCGACGCCGCACAGCGGGCTCTGGCACGCTGGGAACCCAGGGTCACGCTGGAGGAGGTGAATGTGACGCGCGACCCGCAGCGCCTCTCCCACGTAAACCTGTCGATCCGCTACCGGCTAGAGCTGACCCAGATCGCCCCAGGCGACCCGGTGCACGCCTTTGTCGATCTCTTCGCCTGGCTCACTGAGACCGTCATTTACCGCGCCAACCGCATCCCGGAGCGGCAGCGCCGCGCCTTCCTCAACCTGTTGCAGATTCCGTTGCGCCCGGCCCGCCCGGCGCGCGGCATCGTCTGCATCGATGCCAGCGGCAGCGAAGCGCAACTGCCGCTGCTGCTGCGCAGCGAGACCACTCTCAATGCCGGGCAGGTCGCCTTCTCCACCGTCGGCGAGCTGCAAGCAACGCCGCTGGAGCTGCAATTGCTGGTCAAACATAAACTCGATACCCGTGCACTCGCCGCCGAGGGAATTAGCCTGGAACAGCTCCATTCTCAATATGGGTGGCAATCCGGGGGCGAACCCATCGCCTTCCGGCCCATGACCCTGGTGCCGGGGCGCGATCCGATCACCACGATGGGCACGGCGGATGGCTGCCTCTACCTCGCCCTGGCCCTGAACAAGCCCAAGCTGATCGACCAGCGCGACAAAGTGCTGCAACAACTGGCGGGAATCATGCTCAACATCGGTCTGGCGCCCCAGAGTGAAATTGACGGCGATGTCGCTACTACCCTCGCCCCGCGCCGCCTCCAGTGGGAACTGGCATGGTGGCCAGATGCCGACAAGCCGAAAGAAGTGACCTACCTGCCGCTGGAGGTGGTGGCCGATAGCTCACAAGGTGGCCGCCGCGCTGGGGTGGCGCGGCTGCGCCTGCCACGCAACGCCGCCATGCTGATCCTGCCCGAAGGGCTTGACCCGCAGTTTGCCGGGGTCGAGGATACGCCGCCGGAGCCGCCAGCCAGCCTCTCTCCCCGCCAGTTGCTCTTCTGGCTGCGGCTGCGCTGCGCCGATGACGATCTGGAGTTGGGCTATATCGGCGTTAATGCCGTCGATGTCGAAGGGGTGGGAATCGCCCGTGACCTGATCGTCGGCAGCGGTACCGGCCAGCCCGACCAGTCCATTACCCTGCCTCGCACCGACATCGACGAGGGCAGCATTCAGATCGAGGTGGAGGAGCAGCGCCAGTTCCTCCCTTGGCAACTTGTCAGCCACTTCGCGGGCAGCGCCCCCGATGATCGCGTCTTCACCCTCGACCCCAATAGTGGCACCGTACGCTTTGGCGACGGTATTCGCGGCATGCGCCCCGCCGCCCATGCCCGCATCCGCGCTCCCTATTACCGCTACGGCGGGGGGAGCAGCGGCAACCTCCCCGCCGGTTCGATTAAGGAAGTCACCGGCGGGGGCGGCAAACTCAAGCTGCGCCACGAGTGGCCCACCCGGGGTGGCGTTGACCGCGAATCGGTGGCGGCCGCGGAGCAGCGCATCCCTGCCTTCCTCGGCCACCGTGACCGCGCCGTCACCGGCGACGACTTCTCCCAGCTGGCGCTCGACAATCCGCTGCGGACGGTAGCCCGCGCCAACGCCATCCCCGGCTTCTTCCCCGGCGCCAGTCTCACTGCCGTACGCCGTAATGTGCCTGGGGTAGTCAGCCTCTTCATCCTGCCGCCCCTCGACCCCGCCGTCGGCGTGGCGCCGCGCCCCACCGCCGGGATGATCCGAGAAGTCTATGAGTACCTGAGCGCCCGCACCCTGATCGGCACCGAACTCTACGTGCTCAGCCCCCAGTACCAGCCGGTGTCCATCGCCCTCTCCATCGAAGTAACCGACCCCGCCACCGAGCAGCAGACCTTCCGCGCCGTGGAGGAGGCGCTGCTCCACTACCTCTGGCCGCTGCCGCCTCACGGGCCGCGTGGTGCCGGGTGGCCGCTCAAGCGTGCGGTCGAGATCAACGAGCTGCGCACCCAGGCCGGACGGGTGAATGGCGTCGAGGCGGTCAATGGTCTGCGCCTCTTCTATCAGGACCTTGTCAGCCAGGAGTGGATCGAGCTAACGTCGGGCAAGATACCACTGACCGACTACCAACTGCCACAGCTCATGGCGGTCGCCATCCAGCCCGGCGAAGATGACAAACCGGCGCCGCCCCGAGGTTTCGCCCCTGGTGCTACCCGCGCCACCCTCGCTGGCGGCAAACGGGTGGTACTGGTTCCCGTCATCCCGGATATCTGCTGAGGTGCCATGGACAGCAACGGCACACGCTTTGCGTTGATCAAGGGGGGGCACGACTTCCGCACCCCCCGCCGCGACTGCGGCTGGAATCCCGTGATGGGCGCCTTTACCCTGGCGCGCCAGGACCAGCCCCGGCTGCCGCGCCTTGATCCGGCCCGCACCCTGGAACTGTGGCGCGGGGCTACCCCCTATGTGCTCGATGACCACGGCCAGATCGGCCGCCTCTCAACCGACCGCCGCAGTTTCGAATGTTCCCTGAGATGGCCAGGCGACAACTGGCAGCCAGTGCGGGCCACCGCTGAGGGTGGCGTGGGCGTAGATGCCGCCGCCGTTACCCTTGATCCAGTTGACGCCCCGGCGGGGACCACCTTCACCGACCTGCATCTGGGCGGCAGCGGTCTGGTAGCACTCCCCTTCAGTAACGGTACAGACAAGCACGGCCTGCTGCTCACCCACCTGCGGCGCCGCTGGCAGGTAAGCTGCACCCTGAAGTTTGCGCCGGTACGTGCGTGGGTCGATGGCGAGGATCGTGTCTGGGTAGCGGGTAAAGAAACGCTCGGTCTCTGCCGTGGCGCCCCACTGCCCCAGCCCTACACCCCACGCGATGACCGTTTCGAGCCGGTGGAGATCAACCCCGACCCGTTGCGGCTGTTGTGGGAGCAGAAACTCCCCGAACATGGCGGTCTGATGGCGCTGGCGGCGGGCGACGAAACCCTGATGCTGCTGGTACAGGATACGCTCACGGCGGGGGCGCAACTGCTGCTGACTCGCCCCCTGAGCACAACTCCTGATGCCACCTTCACCCCTTATCCGATCCCGGTGGAGTTACCTCAGGCCACCGACATCGCTTGCCTCGGGCGGAACCAGGTATTGCTGCTCCTGCCATTCGAGGAGGGAAAACGCCGTGACCAGGAGCGCGACTGTCCGGTGCTGCTGCTCACCCGCAGCCACAGCCGTCTGGCCCCACCCATGACTCTGTTGCAGCCGGAACGTTGGCCGCGCCGCTCTGAAGCCGGAATCCGCTTCGTCCGTCACCGCGACAACGCCCCGCGCACCCTTACCGAAGAGGGGGTAGTACCGCTCTACCGATTGGCACAGGCACGCTTCCCCCACCAAGCCAGCGCCGTACTCACCCTGCCGCTCGACTCCGGCACGCCGGGCACCGTCTGGCACCGCCTCTATCTGGAGGCACGCATCCCGCCCGGTTGCCGCATCGAGGTGGAGGCCCAAGCCTTCGAAGTGTGGCACGACCGCCCGCGAGTCTGGGAAAAACAACCCGCTCCGGCCTGGCTCCCCATCCCCTCCGAACTGCCTTTTGCCGAAGGAGTGCTGACTCCGGTGCCGGAGCGTGAAGGACTCTTCGAAGTATTGCTGCAACGCGCCAATGGCTCAGTGCGTGACTTGGCCGGACGCTACCTGCGGCTGCGCCTGACCCTCTGCGGTGATGGACGTCACACCCCTGAAATCCACGCCATTCGCGCCTGGTATCCGCGCTTCTCATGGCAGAGCCACTTCCTGCCCGGCCACTTCCACCAGCAGGAGTCGCTGCCCGCCACAACCCCGGAGGAACCGGAGGCCGCCAACGGCGCCGATCTGCGCGAACGGCTGCTGGCCTGCTTCGAGGGAATGATGACTCCCATCGAAGATCGCATCGCCGCCGCTGAAACCCTCCTCTACCCAGGCGCTACCCCTGCCTCCTTCCTGCCGTGGTTGGCGGGCATGAACGCAACATGCCTGCCCAAACACTGGCCGGAACCGCGCCAGCGCCGCTGGCTGGCACAGCAGGGTGACCTGCAAAGACAGCGTGGCACCTTCGGTGGCATCTGCCGGGCGCTCGATATCATCACCGACGGCGGTGTCGGTCGTGGCGAAGTAGTGCCTGTGGAACTGTTCCGGCTGCGCCGCACCTTGGCCACCATCCTCGGCATCAGCATGGATGATGCCAGCCATCCGCTCACTCTGGGCACCGGACAGTCGGGCAACAGTCTGGTAGGTGAAACCCTGATCCTCGCCGACGACAACGCCCGCGAGTTCCTCGCCCTCTTCGCCCCGGAGCTGGCCAAGGGGCAACTGGAGCGGAACGCCTGACGGTGGTGCTGCACGGCCCGGCGCGCCAGCAGCGGCAAGTGGTGACCGAGGCGCTGCCCGGCCTGGTTCCCGCCGTGGTGCAGTGGCAGATCGTAGAGAGCAACCACCCCTTCGTGCTCGGCCTGTCGCCGTTGTTGCGCATCGACACCTATCTGGAGCGGGAACCGCCGCCGGGCCGGGCCCAGCTTAACCACAGCCGCCTCGGCCGCGGCCATCTGATACAGAACCCGGTAGCGCTCGCCCCCGAGTACGCCGTATCGGTAGAAATCAATCAAGGAGGAGATCGGCCATGAGCCAGCCTGACAATTCCGAACTGCAAGACGCCGGCCTGAGCGCCGACACTGACTTCAAGGCCCCGCTCAAACGGGTCAGCTACCAGCCCGGCATGTTGCTGGGCCTGGAGGCGACCCGCGCCGAGCAGGAGTACCACCGCCGCCACCTCAACCGCCACAACTACTGGCTGCACGGCAGCGGCACCGTGGCCGGCCTGCTGGTCGACATCAGAACTGTGGGCACTGTCCCCGACGACGACACCACCCGTGCACGCATCCGGCTCAATGTCTCGCCCGGTATCGGCGTCGATGGCTTGGGGCGCGAAATCACTGTCTCCGAACCCTACTGCATCGACCTCGGCGCCTGGCTCACCACCCAGTACGAAGACAAGGAGAACAACCGCTGGGGCGCCCTGATCCGCGACGGTTACGACGAGAAGAGCAACCTGCTCTGGCTCAAGGTAACCATGCGCTACCAGGAGAGCCCTAGCGGCCTGCAACCGGTGATGGCTACCGACGTCAACGCCGGAACCGACCCGGTCAAGCCAAGCCGCCTCCAGGATGGGGTGCTGTTCGAACTGGTGGCGGAGTGCCCCAAGAATGCCCCGCAGGGAGACCATCCCTTCGCTGCCCATAACGCCCTGCCAGAGTGGAATGACGATCTTGCCAATAAGCTGAGCCAGAGTGAGCGCGATAAGATCAAGGCCTCCAGCGGCGGTACAAAAGAGCAGTTGCAACTCGCCGCCCGCCTGCTCTACGCTCTGGCCGACGACAACGAGGCATTGGCCGCCCGTGGGGCAAACACGACTACAGCGGCGGAGCTTGGGCACAGACTGGCCCGCACCCTGCTCGCCCGCGTCGCCATCCGCCTGACCCCGGCGCAGGAGTTGATCGTCAACCCACGCCGCGTCACCGTGGACAACCTGACGCGCCCCTTCCTCTTCAACGCCGCCACCTTGGCACAACTCATCAAGTAAGGGAGAGAACCATGACTACCATCACCTTCCACCCCTACGCCCCCGGTATTACCGGCAGTGAAGGCAACCGCCTCGGCAGCATCGATCCGCGCCTGAGCCGCACCAATTACTTCGACGGCCAGTTACTCAAAGCCTCGGATCTGACCCGCGACCAAATCTACCTCGACGAACGGCTGCTGGAACTGGGCCAGGTGCTCGGCAGCGGCATCGCCCAAGGGCTGGAGGTGGAATTGGTCCAAAATCACCTCCTTCAGGTAAAACCAGGCATCGCCGTTGCCCCCTCCGGAAGGGTGCTGCAACTGAGTGGCAAGACCTTGGAAATCAACCTCCAAGACAGCGGCTTCATCGCCAGCCTCAACAAGGGACTCTACCGCCGCTTCAACCGCGGCCTCTACGCCGTTGCCCTGTGCTACGCCGAGGTAGTAGATGGCGTGAGCGAGGCTTACCCCGCCGATCTCACCAGCCGCCGCGAAATGCAAGTGAGTCGCTATGCCGAAGGGGTGGAACTGGCCCTCATCCCTCTCAATATTGCCCTGCCCCACGGTGATGAGATCTCCATACGTGCTGCCTTGGCACAGCAGTTCATCGGTCAGGGCGGTCACTTCAGCCTCCCCACCGATGAAGCAGTGCCCCTCGGCCTGATCGCCATCGACAACGCATGCCCCCAGTGGCTCGATCTCGGCCTGGTACGCCGCCCGCTACGCCGCCCCAACCTTAGCAACGCTCTGCAACTCGATCTCGCCGCCCACTACCGGGAGCTGTTCGCCGACGTACTGGCTGCACGCCAAACTGGCGGGCTACAGAATAACTTCGCCGCCAGCAGCTACTTCCGTTTGCTGCCCCCCTTCGGACCTTTGCCCAAAGGGTCAATCGATCCCATCAACGGTCGCCAGAGTTACTTTCCAAAAGATTACGAAGTGGCCATTGCTCCGGTGAGGCGCGCCGATCTCCCCTCCATCATCGAGGAATCGGCCCACTTGGCGCCGATGGACATGGAGCGTGACGCAGATGCCGACATCATGGTACTGGTGCCCATGAGCGACCAGGCCTTTGCCCTGCGCGCCCGCCAACTCGAAAAACCGGCGCAGGAACAGGTTCCGAACAAGAAATTGTCCTTGTCGAACGGCTTGGCGCTGCGCCTCTTCACCCAACCACCCGCCCATCTCATTGATACCGATACCGATGCATGGAAGATGATTTGGGCCGAGGCTGAACCCAATGAACTGGTCTATGTGCGCCGCCCACCGCGCACCGCCGAGACCAACGTCAGCGCCGTGGTATTGGCACGGGGATTCGACCTGCCACAAAAGGGGCCGGGGGCGGACATCATCAACGAGCAGTTCAAAAAACTTGAAGCTGAGAACAAGGCCCTGAACAAGAAGATCACCGAACTACAAGCGTCTGCTACCGCCACCGATGCAGTGTCACAGCAAAAATTCAAAGAGCTGGCGACCGCCCTGGATGAAGCCAACAGCAAGGCCTCCACACTTCAAGGCGCTCGAGACACCGCACAATCGAAATTATCCGAAGCTGAAACAAAACTGAATACGCTCAAAGCCGAGATAGAACAACTGAAGAAAAAACAGGCGGAGCTCGGCAGCAGCGCAACTACCGGTACCGCCAATCCTGCATCGATAAATAAGGAAAATGAAAGGCTCCAACAACAGATAAAAGAGCATATCGATCGATACCAAACGCTGGAGGCCAGCCTTGGCCAAACCAGGCAGGAGCTACAACAAAAAATTAATTTGGCAGTATCACTCCAGGCTGAACGTAACAATATCCAGTTGAAGCTGACCGATGCCGAAACAAGATTAAAAACACCCAATATGGAACTGGAGCAATTGAAGCAAAAACTGTCGGCACTCAACAGCAGCGCAGCCACAGGTGCCGCCGATCTGGCATCCGCCAGAAAGGAAAACGAAAAACTTCAATTGCAGATAAATGAGTATGCCAATCGCCACCAAACACTGGAGGCCAGCCTTGGCCAAACCAGGCAGGAGCTACAACAAAAAATTAATTTGGCAGCATCACTCCAGGCCGAACGTAACGATTTCCAGTTGAAGCTGACTGAGGCCAATAAGGCAAAAACTGCTGCCGAGATCGACACCAAAAGTGTCCAGCAAAAACTCTCCAGTATTACTTCGGAAACCAACTCTCTCATCCAGGAACTGAAACAGAGAACGGATCTACCCGTCACACTTCAGACACGGCTGAGCGGGATGGAAAAAACAATCTCTGTTCTGGGGAAGGGTGTGTTAATTAATAAGCTGCCAGGGGGGATATCGTGATTCACTTCATCCGCATTTCCGACCCCAAGGCCGGGCTGGACGAACCCCGCCGTCTCAACCCATTTCCCGGGCGCTATCTCAGCGAAACAGAATTCGAGTTGCTGCAAGCCTATGTTGATGACCGCATCACCCCGCTGGTTGGCAGCCTTCCTGCAGGAATCGTCAAGGGGTTGGAGGTGCGCATCGAGGGAAATGACAGCAATACGGTGTTCAATATCCAGCCTGGTGTCGCCGTCGGCGCTGATGGGCAATTAATACGCCTGTTCTATCCGCTTCGGCAGAAATGGCCAAAATTTGCCGAATCGATCGAAGAAGAACTTTTAAAAAAGAATAAAAATTTGGCTGACGGATACTACTTTCTCACTCTCCACTCAATAGTCGAGGAGATCGACAGCAATACCGATCAGGAGCCTGGTACCCGCACAGAGCCCGATCCGTTGCGTGAGCGCCGCCTGGAGACGATGATCCTCCCCGGCCTCCAGTTGATCAGTGCCGATACCCAACTGATGTCCATGCCCCAAGTGCGCGCCGCCAATCGCATCTGCGCCCGCTTCCTCAACGAGTCGCCCCACAATGCAATAACCGGGGGAATCCCCATAGCGCTGGTCAAGGTAGTCAACAAAAATCCGGCGTGGGTCGACACCGTGGCGGGACGCTACCTCTCCGAACCGGATAGCCCCTACCGCACCCTGCTCGCCCACACTGTTGCACTGATGGAACAGTGGATGAAAAAGAACGGTCATGGCGACGCCAACGCATCACTTCCCGACTTGCTGGAAATCGACTACCTGCCCGCCGCAGGCCCGCTACCCGCCATGCTCCTCAGCAACCCTGCGGGTGATCGCCCCGACACGGGTAATAGCCCCAAACTGCTGTTTAAGCCCGTTGATCTACAGGTGGAGTTGGCGCCGATACCTGCCAGCACGGTTGGTGCCGCTATCCACCGCGAACTACCGCGTGGCACCGTCGATCTGGTCCATGGCCTGGGTGACCGCATCCGCCTGCTGCTGGCAATCCCCGATCTCGACTACCGCCCCACACTGATGGACCTCCCCGAGCGCGACACCAAACTGGAGGATGAGCTCTTCCATCGCGAAGAGGCCGCCGCAAAAGCGTGGGCGGACTGGTGGCTGCAATGGCAGAAACTCTTCCGTGATCTTGACGAAGAGCTGAAAACCGCCCAAGCACCACGATTATCCGATCGTCCCATCACACCTGACAAATGCCGCGATGGCCTAGTTAAACAGCGTCTGGTCTCGATGTATGGCGACAAAATCGAATTTCCAGGATCGAAAGAGGTTGACAACAAAAAGTTACAACTTTCGGAACTCGATTCAACCTCCCGTAAGGATGTGCTGGGAACACTCATTAAGGCCAAATTGCCGCCGTCCGAACCCTATCGCAGCCATCTTTCCGACCCTCACACTGTAGAAAACTACAAGGAGACCCCGACGCCGGTTCCGGATAAAAAAGAAGACGCCCTCCTGGTGCAACACAAAAAGATGCGCGACCACATTCAGGAACTGGAGAAGAATCTGGATGAGAGTTACCAACTGCTCAACGAGATGGATGACTACCTCAACCTCCAGCGCCAGCAACTCGACAGCATCACCATGTCCTTCAGCGTCTTGGCAGGTGGGGTGGCTGGTGATGGTTCCGGCAACAGCATGATGCGCTGGAACGGTGCAGTCGCCTTTGAGCCAAAGGACACCAGCCCTGATAAAGGAGAATCGCCATGAGCCTGATAAATAAGGCCAACGAGGTGATGGCCAATCTTAAACGAGGTACTGGGAAAATTCAGCAGCAGTTGTTGAATAGAAATGCTGATATATACCAGAAGTTTCCTGACCTATCTGCACTTCCTGCAACTTCGGCAACTCCCGCCGAACCCGTCAGCAAACCGACCTTTGCAATGGCAGAAGACAACTTCGGCACCATGCGCCATGTAGAGCCGATACGCGACCACTTCATCTACGCACGCAACAATATCGAAACACTGCGTGAAATCATTACCAACACGCTTACTGGCAAATCGTTGTTAACACGTGTTGAAGAATTCCTAGATAAACACAATAAGGACTACGATTATAAATCCACCCTCAATGAGCTCGGCATAAGCATACTTTCACAAAATGATGAATCTCTAAAGGGCATAACTGACCCGAACAGAATAATAAGAGATCGTTTTTTCAGGAAAACCCTGCCAAATATCGGTGCTGATTTAGTTACCACTTCTGGAAACAAGATTCCTCACAACGCCCACTCCGCCCTCTTCGCCACCGGTACAGTAATGACAGACGACATCCGTACCATGGAGGCGTTGCGCCATGCCCTCGTAAAATTGCGCCGCAAACATCAACAGGATCTCGAGAAAAAACAGGCCGAGTTGGAGGACTTGAATGAGCGTATTGCGGAGGAGTGCACTACGCTCAAAGGATTGGAAGAAAAGCGCAGCGAGACTCTCGACGACTACGCCGTTGCCCAGCGGCTGCTCGCGGAACACTGGCAGGAAGTCGAACAGGCCTATGCCGAGCGCAAGCAAATCATCGAAAGCAATGTCGGCCTCTATTACGTGCGGGTGCGTGAGACACCACTGTCGCGCACCCTGCCCGACCCGCTCGATCTCCGCCCTGGAGACGCATCCGACCTGGTTCCAGGCTGCCACAGCCTCCCCACCCCGCTGGCGGAGGAACTGCTCCCCTTCATGGAGACGGTGCTCGACATCCCTGCCTCCGATTGGACCGCGCTCAGCAAGCTCTCCAGCCACCTGCCGGGACGCATCCATCTGGAGCAGATGGTGCTGAAGCGGCGCCAGCGCATCCAGATCAAGCTAAAGACACCCGCCATCCCCACCGTCAGCCATCCAACCCTGACTACCCTGCTCTTCAACCATCAGGCCATGGTGCAAAGCATCGCCGCCAAACCGTTCGCCGTCGCCGCCCTGCGCGACATGCAGCAGGAAGGGCACAAAATACTGGCCCTCGAAGACCTGCTCGCCAGCCCCATTCCGGCATTACGCGACCCGGCCAGCCAACTGCACCAGCGCCTCAATGCAGCCGCCGGTTGCCTGCTCAGCCGCCTGCGCACCATCAAACCCTCGATTCGGCTGGCTTGGGCCGATCTGGCCGACGACAACCGCTTGGTGGTAGAGAGCCCGGAGCGCTGGCCCCATCTGGAAAATGCCGAAGGTGACGACTTCAACAACATCCGCACCCTCATAGAACTGCTCGGCTGGTGGTTCCGTCAGCTTGATGGCGACGCCTCCGGTGACAGCCGCACCGCCATGCGCAACTTCGTCCGCGCCTGCCTGCTGCTCTCCGCCAGCGACGATCCGCAGCAACTGCTCCAGGGGCAATTGAAGAGCCTGCCGACCCGCTTCCGCCCCGGCGAACTGCTGCGCCTCGACCTCAACCGCGAACCGGCGCCGGGCAACCTGCTGCAACTGATGGACGACAAGCAGCAGGTGATCGCCACGGTGCGAGTGGAGGATCACGACAATAACGGCACCCTGGCCTCCATCGCCACCGTTATCAATCCCAACATCCCCCCCACCTCGGCGATGCGGGTAACAGGGCAAAGGAAATAACAGGATGCAGCCCGCTACGGAAGATGTCGTCCTGCGCCACGTTAGCGTGTGTGGCACCGCAGCGGCCATCGATGAGGCCCGCACCCCGCTGAAATCAGCGCTGGAGCAGGTGGTGTGGCCCACCACGCCACCGGGCGAACTGCTTCTCCTGCGACGAATCAGTGCCAGCGGAAATCCTCGAGAGATTGCGGCCCGCACTGCCGAACAGGCTCGGCGCATGGCCTCTGCCGCAGTGGATGGCTGGTCGCCCGCCGCACCGAATGCACTGGCGGTGCGCTTCCGCAGCCACGCCAGTCTGCTCGCCTGCCTGATCCGCGACCTGTTGCACGGCACCGCCCAGCACCACTGGTATTGGAAGCACTGGCAAAAGACGCTGCAACGCCCGGCGAACGAGGCGATCGTTACCCTGCTGCAAGAGGCGTCGCTACACCTGCCGGCGGTAGTGGCGCAACTCCGTTCCACGACCGTATGGCAACCCTTCTGGCACGAACTGGGAAGCAGCGGCGCCGAACTGCTGCTGACTGCAACCACCCAGCAGACTGGCTGGTCGGCGGCAGTAAAGTCCGCCAGCACCCTTATCGCCAGTGCTGGCTTGGTCACCGAGCAAACACCGCTGCCACAGGCTAGCGGTACGCAAAAATACGATCTGGCCTTTCTCGCCGCCCCTGCCACCGACCAGCGTTTCCTGCTCGCGGCGCTGCTAACGCTGTGGGAACGGGAACCGGCGCTATTGCGGCAAAAAACGGCAGGGGCGCGACTCTGCCAGTTGAGCAGAGTCATCGCCGGACAAGAATCTTTCGCTGCCGCGCAACAGCCCCCGGATAAACAAAAGACGGGCAGCACCCTACACCCTACTGAAAATCACTCACATTCCGCGTGCCACAAACATTCAGCCGCAACAGCAGAGCTGCCCCCGGTACATGCATTGCCCCCAGCGGACATGGTTGGAAAACAACAGACTCTCCCACCATTCGACAATGCTGCGCCAACCCCTGAAAGCGTTACCCCCATCGTAAACACTTCTCCAGGCACAATATGTGCAATGTGCGCAGAGAAGTCTGGTGAGGAGTGTACTCATCCGCACGACATCGCTGGAGCCGCGCAAAAGAGCGCTGATCAGTCGAAGCACTCTCCACGCATCGAAACCGGCTCACAAAACACGGCCTCTGCTGCCGATTGGAAGAGTACGGCGGAAACCATATCTCCCATCGGTCCCTGCACACACGGCATCACCACCAGTCAGGGCGGACTGTTTTTTCTTCTCAATTTCCTCAACCTGCCGACGGTGCAAGCGCAACTTCCAATCGATCATACGGGCACAGGATGGCGCTGGTTGCACGATCTCGCCACCGCCCTCGGCTGTCCGCCCGAGGGTGCGCTGCTCGAATTTCTGGCCAGCGAATGCGGCATGAAGAACGGTACGGAACTGGCACAGCAACCGCCGTTGGCGGCCATGGAGCAACTGTTGCGGCTGGGAGCAAGCCGTTACGGCGACGAGGCGTGGCAAAACAGCAGTTGGCGGATACCGGCACGCCTGATCGCCAGCCCCAGCCATATCGACCTGCACTTCCGCCCGAACGATGTGCGCCTGACTGTACGGCGCGTCGGTCTCGACATCAATCCCGGCTGGCTGCCGTGGCTGGGGCGGGTGGTGACATTCCATTACGGCAGCAGACTGGAGCCGGAATAATGCACGGCGAACCACAAAAAATCCTCACGCCCGCCCAGCTAAACCGCGCCTTTGTCTATAGCGGGGTGGTGCGCTTTGCCCGGCTCTATCTCGCCCAACCCTCGCCAATTTTTGAACAGATGGAATCCCGCGCCGATCTGTCCTCCCTGCTGGGATTGACCGCCGGAGAGTGGGAAGGGGCCATCGTCCGGCTGGCGCAGCACGCGCCACAACTGCCCGGTCCCTTCGGCCAGTTGCTGCGTGACTACCAGCTCCAGTTGCACGAGTGGTTTGTGCTGGCGCTCTGCGGCGAAACCGAGGCAAGCCATCTGCTCGATCTGGCGTTGGTGGAACTACAGACCCCCGGTGCATCGCCGCGCCCCACCCTCCACCTGCTGGAGGCGATGGCGATGGCGCTCTTCGGTGGGTCGTTGCCGCCACTAACCCTGCCCGGCCACCGGCTGGTGCGCACCGGGGTGATTGAGATCGGCGGCGACGGCCCGCTGCCTACCCGCCAGCTCACCTTGGCACCGGAGCTATGGGCACTGCTCTGCGGCGACAGTTCCCCTTGGCCCGGCACCCGCCCGCTGCTGCCGGGGCGCGCTGCCCTGCCCGGCAATCTGAAAGAGGAACTGCCGCTGCTGGCGAGCCAGCTCAAACAGGGAACCGTGCGGGTCATGGTCTTCCGCGGCAACCCACAGGCGGGGCTGGCCGCTGCTGCGGCACTCGCCGCCGAACTCGGCCTGCTGGCTGTCGAGGTAGATCAGGAGTCCTGGAGCCAGCGCCCGATCCTGGCCACTGCCTGCCACTACGGCAGTTGGCTGCCGGTACTGTCAATCAACCTCGGCCCCGGCGAACGCTACACCCCCAACCGCGAGCAGTTGCGCCAAACCCCGCTGCTGCTGGTCACCGGGCACGACGGCACCATCGAGGCGACCGACACCCTCGAAATCAGCCTGCCGGCACTCAACCGTGACGAACGCTTGCATGCCTGGCGCGAGGCGCTTTCGCAACAGATCCCCGAGAGCCTGGCCGAACAGGCAGTGGTGGATGGCCCCACCATCCAGGCGCTGGCCGAACGCATCCGCTTTCACAGTGCCCGGCGCAATGAGCAGCCCGGCCCGCACCACCTGCGCACCGCCCGCACCCATTTTGGCTCCGAGCGGCTGCGGCTGCTGGCTCAGCCGGTGACCCGCCATGTCGAGGCCGATGGCCTGATTCTGCCGCCGGAAATCCAGTCCCAGTTCGATGAACTGATCCTGCGCTGCCAGCGCCGCGAACGGCTGTGGCAGGGGCTGGGGGCAAGCCTGGCCGATCCTAGCCCCGGTGTGCGCGCCCTTTTTTCCGGTGAGAGCGGGGCCGGCAAGACGCTCGCCGCGAGCCGTCTCGCCACCATACTGGGGGCGCCGCTGTTCCGCGTCGACCTGGCCGCGGTGATGAACAAGTACATCGGGGAGTCGGAAAAGAATCTCGGCCGGGTGCTGGATGAGGCCGCCGCCCTCGACGCCATCCTGCTGATGGACGAAGCCGACGCCCTCTTCGGCCGCCGCAGCGAGGGCAAGGAGACCGGCGAGCGCTACGCCAACATGCTCACCAACTTCCTGCTCACCCGCATCGAATACCACCCCGGGATCGTCGTGCTCACCAGCAACAGCCGCAACCGCATCGACACCGCCTTCAGCCGCCGCTTCGACGCCATCATCGAATTCCCGCTGCCCGGCGTCGAGGAACGCTACCGGCTGTGGCGCTCCCACCTCGGCAGCCGCGCCCCCGGCGAACAGACCTGCCGCCTGCTGGCCAGCTACAGCGACCTGGCGGGCGGCCACATCCGCAACGTCGTACTCAACGCCGCAGCCCTCAGCCCGCAACCGGCAAAAAAACCTCTGGCTGCGGCTGAACTGCTCGAAGCGCTGCGCGCCGAGTACAGCAAACTCGGCCGCACCCTGCCGCCACAACTGGAACATCTGACGGGATAAGACCATGGCCGCTCCGACCCAGAAGAGCAAAGCCGCCCCCGAGAAAAAAGCGGAGAACAAGGTCGCCAAAAAGGCGGCCTCCGCCCAGCGCGCCGAGAAACCGGACGCAGCCAAACCGCCCGCCTACATGCAGGCCAAACTGGCCGTCAGCCACCCTCAGGACAGCGCCGAGAAAGAGGCCGACAAGGTGGCGCAACAGGTTGCCCGCGCCCCCAAGCCTGCCCCTGCAGCCCCGGAAAAAACCTCGGAGAAGAAGGCGCAACGCGCCAGCCTAGAACCGGCCATCACCCCCGAAAAGAAAGACACCATGGCGCTCAAGCCGGTGCCCGCCGCGGAGAACATCCAGCGTCGCCCTGCCCCGGCTGGCGCCGAAAAGAAGGTGGACAAGAAACAGGAACCTTCCGCCACAGCAAGCAACAGTGGAACCACCAACGTCCAGCGCGAGGCTGCCGACCATATGGCCGGGCAACAGACCTCCGCCGAAGTCGAAAGCCGCATCGAAGCCTGCCGCGGTGGCGGAACTACCCTGCCCGACGAGATCAAGAAGGAGATGGAGGCCAAGTTTGGCCGGGATTTCGGCAGCGTACGCATCCACACCGATGCCGAAGCCGCCGGCCTCTGCGCCGAAACCAACGCCCGCGCCTTCACCGTCGGTACCGACATCTTCTTCGCACCGGGGGAATTTGCGCCGGAGACCGACAGCGGAAAGGAATTGCTCGCCCATGAACTAACGCACGTGGTGCAGCAGGAGGGGACGATCGAACGAATTCATCGAGCAGTCACCCCTGCACCGACCTCGCCTCCCGCCAGTGGAACACCTGCAGCGACTGCTTTGGATGCCATCTCGGTGCTGGATCTCCCGCCAATTAAGCACCGTCACGCTGCACTCTATACAGGCGCTGGAGCACGACGTGCAGCGGGATATAGCCGCAACACCAGTGAAGAGCAGATCGATGTCTGGAACCGCGATGTATCGCTTACTGAAGCCACTATTGAAAACAAACTCAAGGAAAGAATCCCCGACTTCATCCGCCCATCCAGCCCTTCAGGAGAAGTAATTTTCAAGGTTGGATCAACCGAAATTTCGTCCTCTTGGCGCAGATTACGCAGTCGCCTTCTGATTCCAGACTGGGATCGGCGCGGCCAGCAGCTGACGACACGTGAGAATCGCTTTCAGGTCGACCACATGGTGGAGCTTCAGGTTTTCGGCGACACCACCGGGAATGCGGGCAACGTCAAAAGCAACATGGAGCTGCTCAAGGGAAGCGCAAACGCGAGCTCCGGCTCTACGATCAAGAACTCGATCTACGACAAGGTGACCACTTGGCTTGCCGCCAGCGATCCGTCCTTTGCCGCCCTCTCACCAGATAGGAAGAGGGAGCGGAGAAGAGAGTGGTTGCGGACTCATACGATCAGCTTCACAGATATCCGTCGAACCGAAGGCCGGGCCGGGCAAGACGCGGATTGGTGGACGCTGGCAGAAATTGAAGCCGGCATACCAATCGAACAAGCACAGGCGGCGCCTGCAACAAGTCTACGCGGATCACCGGGAACCTTTGTCCTTGCTTCTGGCGTGGGTGGCATCCAAATCGCGAGCTATAGCTACACAAATCTCCAGTTTCAACCCGCAACGGATGTCTTGCGAAATGCCGTTGCTGGGATTCGTATCCAGGAATTCAATCTCAACAGCGAAACCGAATCTGGTAGCGCCGGAACATCCATCGGCTCATTAAGAGGAACATGGAATTTACCCAATGGCTTCCGCGCCAATGAACCGGTGACCATCCCCCTCACCGCGGTCGCCCCCTATTGCGGAGCGCTGGGTGAGATACCCGCACTGAACACAGATTTCACTCACCTCTGCCCTGTCAGTTTTCCCACAATCGATTTGCAGGACGGCCAGTTGTATGCGGAGGGCCTTATCGATCCAACGATTTCCTTGCTGCGCGGTCATCCCATCAAGGTGATCATGGAAGGGGACGACTTACGATTCGAAATTTCCTACAGCCCCAGCATGGTGAGCATCCCGATCCCCGGAGTCACCCTGGATGACTGCACACTGGCATTGTTCTATAGCACTCGGCGTGGATTCGGTGGCAGCGGCAGCATCGAATTTAGCGTACCAAGACTTGGCAGCGGTGAGCTGGAAGTTCAAGTAACAGAGCGAGATGGATTCTCTGCGGCTGGGGGCTTTCACTTTGACACGAAGTTATTCGATCAAGCCGATTTGCGGGTGTGGTACCGAGATGAGGCATTGGGAGGCGAAGGAACTCTGGGCATTACCCAGCCCAACAAAGTGCGGGGTATCCGCTCTGCCCAGATCACAGCACGCTTCGATGAAAACGCCTTTTCGGCAAATGGCAATGTGCAACCGGACATTCCTGGAGTGCAGGAGGCCACGCTTCGTGTGGAATATGGCGAAGAATCCGGCCTCACCATCGGTGGCATGCTACAACTCTCTGCCAACCCCGCCATCCGCTCCGGCTCCGTCGATGTCACCGTCCGCAAACTGGGAGAAGAGTGGAAAGTCGCCGCCACCGGTACCGCCCAGCCCGCCATCCCCGGCATCAACTCCCAGCTCACCGTCGGCTACGACGACGGAGCCTTCACCGCCGAGTTCAGCGGCGCCTATGCACGCGGCATGTTGTCGGGCAACGCCACGGTTGGTGCGACCAATCGCACGGTGGGCGAGGACGGTCGCCCCACGGGCGCAGCCGCCCCCGACGCGCCTATCGTAATCTACGGCAACGGCTCGGCCATGATCCAGATCGCTCCTTGGCTGCAAGGCACGGCGGGCATCCGCTTTGCGCCTAATGGCGAGGTTACCGTCACAGGCGAGATCGGCCTGCCAAGCCAACTGGATATCTTCCCGCGCAAGGAAATCAATAAGCCGCTCTTTGGTATGTCGACCCAGATACCTATCTTCCCCGGCATCGTCGCCGAGGTCGGCGGCAACCTTAGTGCCAGCGCCAGCATCGGCCCCGGCGCGCTGGACCAATTGCGCATCGGCATCGAATACAACCCCGCACACGAAGAGAACACCCATATCACCGGCGACGCCCATCTCAACATTCCTGCCGAGGCGGGGATGCGTCTCGGCGCCCGTGCCGGTATCGGCCTCGGCATCACCGGCGCCAGCGCTACCGGTGGGCTGGAACTGGGAGGCACACTCGGCATCAGCGGCGCAGCGGAGGCCGGGGTGCATATCGATTGGATGCCGACCACGGGGTTACAGGTGGATGCGGAAGGTTATCTGCACGCTGAGCCCAAATTCAAATTCGATGTCTCCGGCTACGTCGCCGTCACCGCCCTCGGCTTCAGCGTCTATGACAATCGCTGGGAGCTAGCCGCCTACGAGCTCGGTTCCAACCTGCGCCTCGGCGTGCGTTTCCCTATCCACTACCGCGAAGGACAACCCTTCGACGTCTCGCTCGACGATGTACAGTTTGAAGTACCGAATGTCGACCCGGCAGCAATGGTTCACGAACTCGGAAACAGGATTTTCTAACCCCCAATAAACTGGGCTTCCTCCGGCGATGAAAATTCAATGTCATTTACAGCGGATTGCCACGAAAAATGACCGAATAAGTGCGCCGGAAAGATACATCGCCTCAAATTGTTGGCAGCCGAAACAGCGCACTTCAAACTTAAAGCAACTAGGTTGACGCACGTCAGGGTTTTCCGGCCTGAACCCCATTTAAGCTGCAAGTGGGAAAAAAATTTACAACCCCGGCATCACGCCATTTATTTCAATCTTGGAGAACAACATGACACACAGCACGACCCTCGGCGGTAATCCCGTACAACTGAACGGCGACTTCCCCAAAACAGGACAAACCGCGCCGGCCTTCTCGCTGGTGAACAAGGATTTGCAGGACATCACCCTGGCCAGCTTCGGCAACAAGCGCAAGGTGCTGAACATCGTGCCGAGCCTGGACACGCCGACCTGCCAGGCTTCCGCGCGCCGCTTCAACCAGGCCGCGAGCATGCAGAACAATGTTGTGGTGATCAACATCTCCGCCGACCTGCCGTTCGCCATGTCGCGCTTCTGTTCCAGCGAAGGCCTGGACAATGTGGTCAACCTGTCTGTCATGCGCGGCCGCGAATTCCTGCGCAACTACGGCGTGGAGATCGCGAGCGGCGTGCTGGCCGGACTGGCAGCCCGCGCAGTGGTCGTGCTGGACGAAAGCAACGTGGTACGTTACACCGAACTGGTCGGCGAGATCAAGAACGAACCGAATTACGATGCGGCGCTGGCAGCACTGCTGATCTGTTGAGTAAGGCTGGGTTCCGGCGGCTCAATAACCGCCGGAAGCCAGGTTGTCGAAGCGGGTATATTCGCCGCGGAACGCAAGTTCCACCTTACCGATCGGGCCGTTACGCTGCTTGCCGATGATGATCTCTGCCTTGCCCTTGTCGGGGGAATCGCTGTTGTAGACTTCGTCGCGATAGATGAAGAGGATCAGGTCGGCATCCTGTTCGATAGCGCCCGATTCGCGCAGATCGGACATCACCGGGCGCTTATTGGGGCGCTGCTCCAGGCTGCGGTTCAACTGCGACAGCGCAATCACCGGCACATGCAATTCTTTCGCCAGCGACTTCAGGGAACGTGAAATTTCCGAG
>JACOUN010000003.1:10355-48407 GCA_016177805.1 Rhodocyclales bacterium | reverse complement strand
GAGCATCATCTTGAGCGCGGTCCAGTCCATCTGCCGGGCACTCACCCGCGACCAGTCCGAGATGAAGCGTCCCTGTTCGAGGCGCTTCATCCACACGCAAAAACCGCTGCGATCCCAGTAGAGCACTTTCATCTGGGTGGCTCGCCGGTTGATGAACACGAACAACTGCCCGGACAGTGGGTCGCAGCCCAACCTCTGGCGCACCAGCGCCTGCAGTCCGTCAAAGGATTTGCGCATATCGACCGGCCGGCCAAAGAGGTGCACGCGCACCGTGCCTTCGGGGAAGAACATCAGCCGCGCACCATGTGTAGCACCACGCCACCACCCAGATCGAGCTTGATCTCCAGGCGCGCGCCGGCGTCCGAAGCGCCGATCGCGCCAAGATCGACAAAACCCTGCGCGCTCGCCGGGGCATGATCTGGTTGATCAGTTCGGTGCAACGCACGCTGGCGATAGAAGTTGGCGATGCTGATCGATTCCTGTGCGCAGAACGCTGACGCCGACAGGCCGGAGCGCTCGAAGCGTGAGAGCAGCTCTGCCCATTGGAAGCGGCTGCGGTGTTTGCGAGCGGTGGCGGTAGCGTGAGGCATCGGTTGACTCCCAGGTCGTTTGGATCTGGGGCGATTGTCCCGGCCCTTGCGCGAGGAGGGAAGAACGCCGGTCAGTTACCGCTTACAATCAGACCGTTACCGCCCTGACTGCAAGGCTCGATACTGGGCTCGTGGCTAGCGATTACCCAGGTGGGAGTTCCACCCACTAAAGTTCGCGGCATTGCCAAGCCGCTGCTGACCCCATTGATCCTTTCGCGGGCTCGGCGCATGCCTCGGCGTGAAGAACATCGGAAAGCCGTGTGCGGGAAAACCGCATGCACGGTTTGATGAGGGAGGGCAGGCGAAAGCCTGTTCTCTACTCTACCCTATTCCTTCGATTCCTTCCCCTTTGATTTTCATCAAGAAATATCCATCTTGCCGATGAGTTTCCCGGCGATCAGGCTCTGTTCATTAACGAAGCTGAGTCCGTGATCAGCTTCCGCTTCATAGTCATCCGGCATCCACTCGCCGTGATTCGCCCTTGACGCATCAAATGCAGCGGAAGATTGCTTCAGGTAATCATCGAAAACCGTTTGGTTGTGTCGGCTGAGGTACGGGCGGATGCGATACCCATCCCGATGCAGGTCGGTGATAATCTTTACGATTTCCTCTTCGGTTTCGTTGAAGCCCAGCCTTGAAAGCGAAGCCTTTTCGTCGACCTCTGACCGGATGAGGTGTTTTCCAAAAAACTCAACACGAGACAAAGATTCGATAAGTTGTTCAGTCGCCCATCTTTCCTTCTCCCACTTCAACGTACTTTTTTTGAGGTGCATCGGAAAGATTATCTGCGCCAACCATGCTGCGAAAAAATTGCCAAAACCAACCAATACAAGTATCCAGAACGAAGGGATTCCGTAGGCGCCAAGCACATTTTTTATCTCGTCAAACATATCAGGATTGTCCTTGAAAAATCTCCTGTGACACCCATTGGTGTCATCCCATTCCACACAACTCATACGTCATCAATCTGGCGCCTGAGGCACACCTGGAATAACCCCTTTGTTTTGGATCAATAGGGTCCGTGTCATTGATCCAGGGCTTTTCGTACTTGTCGGCGAACATCATGCATCGTCTTCCTTCTTCTTGCGCCGGGGGCTCGGTTCTTTCGCTGCCTCGGTCGTGGCCGTCGGCAGCGGCAAGGCGGAGCGTGCCGCGCGTTCGCGCGCCAGTTCCACGGCGCGGTGCAACTGGGTTTGCAGTACCTTCATGTCCGGGATGTGGGCCAGGTACTCCGCCACCCGGATGTTGGATGCGTCCATGTCCAGCAGCTTGACCTGTTCGGCGTCCTTGGTGGCGCACAGAATCAGCCCGATGGGCGGTTCCTCGCCCATGGCGCGGTCGTGCTGGTTCAGCCAGCGCAGGTAAAGTTCCATCTGCCCCTTGTGGCCGGGCTGGAATTTTTCGAGCTTGAGTTCCACCGCGACCAGTCGTTTCAGGTGGCGGTGATAGAGCAGCAGGTCGAGATAGAAATCGTCCGCGCCGACGCTGATGCGCTTTTGCCGCGCGACGAAGGTGAAGCCCACCCCCAGTTCCAGCAGGAAGCGCTCCATCTCGCGCAGGATGGCGTCTTCCAGATCACGCTCGCTGTAATCCTGCGGCAAGCCCAGAAAATCGAGCATGTACGGGTCGCGGAACACGAGGTCGGGGGTCATCTGCCCGCCCGCGCGCAGGTGGCTGATTTCCGCCTTGACCACGGCTTCCGGCTGTTTGGCGATGGCCGTGCGGAGATACATCTGGCTGGCGATGCGCTCGCGCAGGGTGCGCACGCTCCAGCGCTCCACGCGGCACAACTCGGCGTAATACTCGCGTTCCAGCGGTTGCTTGAGCGGCAGGATTTCGACGAAATGGCTCCAGCTCAATTGTTGCGACAGTGTCGCGACAATGCCTTCATCCGGGAATGCTTCGGCGAACTTGATCATTCGCGTCAACGCTGAAACGTTGAAACCTCGCCCGTAGTCACGCACCAATTCTTGCGACAGTGTCGCAAGAATCTGCTCGCCATATTCCGCGCGGCCATCGCGCAGAACTTCACTACGGATGCGCTTACCCACTTGCCAATGCAGCATCGTCAGTGTGGTATTGGCTGTCTGAGCAACGCGATGGCGGGCGGAGTCGATCAGACTGCGCAGCTCCAGCAGCAAGGCGTTGGTCTGTCTGGGCGCGGCGGGTTTGCTCGTCGCCATCGTCTTCCTCCCCATCGGGTTGGATGTCCTGGTGGTCATTGCATGCCGCCGGATCTTTCTCGGGCACCCGATTGGCCGGGCCAGGCATCGACCCGCGCACATCCACTCGACCCGTGGCGGCATCGGCAATCTGGCGGTCGGGGTGTTTGCGGCTCAAGGCATTTCATTTTCGCAACGCATCTGGGATATCCACTGCGGCTTACGTACCGAGCGACATCATGTCCATTGGGTCTTGGCTTTCGCCGCCCGCAGCCCGACCACTCCTCACCCCTCAACCGGCGTCACCGTCACTTCCACCTCCGGCTCATGCCCGCCGCCGCCGAGGATGATGCCGCGCAGTGGTGAGACGTCGCTGAAGTCGCGGCCCCAGGCGAGGGTGATGTGCTGGGTGTCGGGCAGGAGGTTGTTGGTGGGGTCGAAGTCGACCCAGCCGTGTTCGCTGCCGGGGGCATAGACCGACACCCAGGCGTGCGAGGCGTCGGCGCCGACCATGCGGGGTTGGCCGGCGGGGGGGTGGGTGAGGAGGTAGCCGCTGACGTAGCGGGCCGGCAGGCCCATGGCGCGCAGGCAGGCGATCATCAGGTGGGCGAAGTCCTGGCACACGCCGCGTTTCTTTTCCAGCACTTCGAGCACCGGGGTGGCGACGGTGGTGGCTTCGGGGTCGAATTCGAATTCGGTGTGGATTTTTTCCATCAGCGCGCGGGTGGCTTCGAGCACCCCTCGGCCGGGCGGGAAGCAGTCGGTGGCGAACGGTTCGAGTTCGTGCTTGATGCGCACGTGCGGCGATTCGAAGAGGTAGCGCTTGGCGTTGAGGTCGGCCGCGCGTGGCGCGACCCCGCCACGGTAGGCGATGGCGGCGATCAGTTCATCCCAGGCCGGGGCGAGTGCCAGTGACGCGGGCAGATGGGGCCGGACGTCGATGGTCATTTCGGCGCGCACGTGCAGGGTCTGGTGTGCCTGGTGGAAGGCGACCCATTCGACCGGGTTGCCGAAGGCGTCTTCACGGCGCTGGCGCCACGAGGGTTCCGGGTCGAGGTCGAGATCGAAGCGTTCGCAGTGCTGCCACGGACAGGCGCGCGGGATCAGGTGCAGCATCTGTTGCGACAGCGATACCGCCGAGCCGTAGTCGTACAGGGTTTCGTGCAGGATGTGGTAGCGGGCCATGGGGGATCAGCGGGCGAGGGTCTGGTGGCTGACGGCGTCGACGTGGGTGAAATAGCGCATGCCGAGCACGTCGGAGAGTTCGCCTGCGGCGGTTGCGACATCGTCCAGATGGGCGGCGAGCGTGGTGCATGCGTGGTCCGGCTGGGTTTCGAACTGCCACAGGCCGAAGCCGTCCATGGTCTGGAACTCCTGGTCGAGCAGGTCCAGCGGGATCTCGCTCAGTTCGGTGGCGAGGCGGCGCGAGTAGCGCAGCAGCGCCTGCAACTGGAACAGCACCGAGTGCGGGTTGCGTTCGTCGAACACCACCAGGTCCACCACCGCCAGCAGTTCGGGTTGGCGCGAGTAGCGCGAGCGGTAGGTGATGATGCTGTCGGTGAGTTCGAGCAGCCAGTCCAACCGGATGTCCTGCAACGCGGCGTAGCGGCGCAGGAAGGCGCCGAGGGTGGAGGCGAGAAAGGCGAGCCGCTCGATGCGCCGCCCGACCACCAGGAAGCCCCAGCCGATGTCGCGCGTCATGTTGTCCATGGAATAGCCGGTCAGTGACGACGAGACCTGCAACACCTGGTCGAGAAACATCAGCGTCTCGCCCAGTTCGTGGCGCCGCTGGCCGGCGGCCTGCAGGTTGTGCTGCAGGCGGTTGAGCGAGTGCCAGTGGTCGAGCGACAGGCGCTCCCGGATCTGCGCGGCCGACCACAGCACCTGGCGCACCGCATAGGCGAGGCTGTTGTCGGCTTCGACATCGTAGACCGCATCGACCAGGCGCGTGCCGATCGGCACCCATGCGTCGTCGCCCTCGTCATGCCCCGGCTGGATCACGCCCGCGCGGATGCACAGGTCGACCATGGCCTGGAGGTCGGGTGTGGTTTCGCCGCCGCTGTCGATCAGGCGCGCGAGCGCCACGCGCAGCAGGCGTGCGGTGTCGTCCAGGCGTTCGGTGTAGCGGCCGAACCAGAACAGGTTTTCGACCACGCGCGATGACAGGTTTTTGCCGCTGCGTACCAGGTCGGCGACCCCCAGCACCGGGGTGAGCAGGCTCAGGGCGCTGATCGGGCCGTCGGCCAGCACCCAGGTGTCCTTGGCCGCGCCGCCGCGTTGCATCGACAGCACCAGTGCGTCCGGCCGCCCGGCGGCTCGGGTCAGGCCGCCCGGCATCACCTGGTAGCCGTGCGGCGTGGCGACCGCATAGACGCGCAGCCCGACGCTGCGCGCTAGCAGGCGCCGCCCGTGGTCGCGGCTCCACACCGGCGCCTGCGACAGGTTCACCAGTTCCTGCGCGGCGTAGGCGTGCGGGCGGGTGGTGATGCGGCGCACGATGTCGTCGCGCTGCGCGTTGTTCAGTTCGCGCCCGAAGATGGGTTCCAGTTGCTGGGTGGGGTAGGCGCCCTTGATCACCAGTTTGTCGAGGTTGGCCAGCACGTAGTCGCGCGCCGGTTTTTCGCCGCACCACCAGGTCGCCACCGACGGCATCAGCAGTTCCTCGCCCAGCAGGCGGCGCGCGATGGCGGGCAGAAAGCCCATGATCGCGCCGGATTCCGGCAGCCCCGAGCCGAGCGCGTTGGACAGCATCACGCGCCGCGCGCGCACCGCCACCAGCAGGCCCGGTATGCCCAGCGCGGAGTCGCCGCGCAGCTCCAGCGGGTCGCAGTAGCTGTCGTCCTGACGGCGCAGGATGGCGTGCACGCGCTTGAGCCCGGTCAGGGTCTTGAGGAACACGGTGTCGCCGCGCACGGTAAGGTCCTGCCCCTCGACCAGCGGGTAGCCGAGATAGCGCGCGAGGTAGGCGTGCTCGAAGTAGGTTTCGTTGTACGGGCCAGGGGTCAGCAGCACGATCAACGGGCGCTCGCCCTGATCGACCGGCGCCCAGTGCTCCAGCCCTTCCTGCAGCGCGCGGAAGAAGGCCGCCAGATGCTGCACCCGCAGGTCGCGGAACAGGTCCGGAAACACGCGCGACACGATCAGGCGGTTCTCCAGCGCGTAGCCCGCCCCCGAGGGCGCCTGGGTGCGGTCGGCGATCGCCCACCACTGGCCGTCGGGCGCGCGCGCCAGATCCACCGCGTACTGATGCAGGAACACCCCGCCGGGCGGCTGCGCGCCGGTGCAGGGCCACAGATAACCGTGCTGGCCGTAGATCAGCGCCGGCGGCAGCAGGCCTTCGGCGAGCAGGGTCTGGCCGTTGTACAGATCGGCCAGCATCGCGTTGAGCAGCCGTGCGCGCTGCGCCACCGCCTCGACCACGCCGCGCCACTCCTGCGCCGGGATCACCAGCGGCAGCGGGTCGAGCGCCCACGGGCGCTCCTGTCCCTTGGGGTCGGCATAGACGTTGTAGGCGACCCCGTCCTCCTCGATGCAGCGATCGGCGAACTCGATGCGCTGGCGCATGCTGTCCGGGGGCGCGGCGTTCAGGTGAGCGTAAAGTGGCTTCCAGTGCGCGCGCACCCGCCCGCTTGGGTCGAGAATCTCGTCGTAGCGATCGACCGCGCGTGCGTAGTGGTGGAGCAGGGTACGAGGCATGGAGGGTGCCGTGTCCGGAAAGTTGCGAAGCGCGTTGCGGCGTGGAGCAATATTAACGCTACCGCGCGGAGCTACGGGAGCGATGCGGGTCCCGAGCAGAAATACAACGCCGGTCGGCCGGTGGGGGGCTACCCTACGCCGGCTCCGGCGTGGGTAGCGTGGGCCGGCGCCCGGCCCGTACCAGCGCGATCACCGCCGCGAGGATCAGCGCGCCGCCGGCCAGTTGCCACGGGCCTATGGTCTCGCCCAGCAGCAGCGCGGCGAGCGCGATCGTGACGACCGGTTCGAGGGTCGACAGCGTCGCGCCGTCGGCGGCGCCGATGCGTCTGACGCCGGCGAAGAAGCCGACCATCGCGAAGGCGGTCGACAGCAGCGCGATGCCGAAGATGATGCTCCAGGTTCCAAGGGTGGCCGGCCACGCCGGGCCTTGCGCCAGCGCGATGCCGCCATTGACGACGCCTGCCGCGAGCATGACCACGGTCGCGGCGGGTATCGCGCCGGCGGCAGCGGTCGCGCGTTCGCCGGTGATGATGTAGATCGAATAGATCAAGGCAGCCCCCAGCCCCAGCGCGATGCCGAGCGGGCTGCCGGCGACGCTCCCGCCTATGGTCAGCACGGTGCCGAAGAAGGCGGTCGCGACGGCCATCAGGCGGTAGCGGGTCAGCCGCTGGCGGCCGGCGGCCGCCATCAGCAGCGTTACGATCACCGGGTAGAGATAGAGCAGCAGGGCGGTCAGGCCGGCCGAGGCATGCTGCAGCGCGGTGAAGTAGCACCACGACTGGCCCACGTAGCCGACCCCGCCCATCAGGATCAACGTGACCAGCACCCGCCCGCGCGGCCAGCGCGCGCGGGTGGCCAGCATGTAGCACGCCATGAATACGCCGGCGATCGCGAAGCGCAGGAACAGCAGCGTCGGCACGGTCATGCCGTCGGCAAAGGCGTAGCGGGCGAATATCGCCAGCGCGCCAAACGCGGTTGCCGAGGCGAGTATCCACAGCGCGCCGGACATGCGCTGGGCGGGGTCGTGGGGTGTCATGGTGTGGGCGAATGTACGGACGCGGGGGCGACAGATTATCAAATTCGTGGCATATGCAGCGCAACGCTCAGGCGCATCGTGGGAGCGGCTTTAGCCGCGAACACACATGGCTTTCGCGGCTAAAGCCGCTCCTTCGATGCAACAACGCCCCGGTGGCGCGCCGCGTCCATCGGTTACCATGCGCGGGAACAGCCGCCACGGGGAGACGGGATCATGACGCGACCGACGATCGAATTCTGGTATGAATTCTCGAGTTCCTATTCCTACCTCGCGGTGATGCGCATCGAAGCGCTGGCCGGGCAGGCCGGGGTCGATGTGGCGTGGCGGCCGTTCCTGCTCGGGCCGGTGTTTCTGGCGCTGGGCTGGAACGATTCGCCGTTCAACATCTACCCGCCCAAGGGGCGTTACATGTGGCGCGATCTGGCGCGTCTGTCGGCGAAGTACGGGCTAGCGTTCCGGATGCCTGGCCGTTTTCCGCGCAGCGGTGTGCTGGCGGCGCGGGTGGCGTTGATCGGCAATCAGGGGGGCTGGGTGGCGCAATTTTCGCGCGCGGTCATGAGCGCCAACTTTGCCCAGGATCGCGATATCGGCGACCCGGCGGTGATCATGGCCATTCTTGCCGACATGAGGCTGCCCGCCGAGGAAGTGCTGGCCCAGGCTACCTCCGCCGACAACAAGCTCGCGCTGCGCGCGCAGACAGCGCGCGCCGCTGAACTGGGGCTGTTCGGCGCGCCCAGCTTTCGCGTCGGCGACGAGCTGTTCTGGGGCAATGACCGCCTCGAAGATGCGCTGGACTGGGCGCGGGGAGCGTCCGCGCCGGTATTGCCGGGCTGACCCCCGCCCGGATGGCTCCGGGCCTGTCATGTAAGTGCGGTGTCAGTTTGTTAGGCCATTCTTCCGCCCTCATTCTTATAAAACCATGGCGAATAGCCACGAGGGGGGACTGCGATGCGAGGGGTATTCAGGGCGTTACTGATAGGCTGGCTGGCGTGCGCGGCAGGCGCGGGCGCGGCCGAAACCGGGGTCACCGAGACCTCCATCAAGGTGGGCATGTCGTCGCCCTTTTCCGGACCCAATGGCGCTTACGGGCTGGACATGAAAGAGGTGATCAGCGCCTATTTCGAACAGGTGAACAAGGGGGGTGGCGTGCACGGGCGCACGCTGGAGCTGGTGGCGCTCGATGACGGCTACGAGACCGAACGCACCGTCGCGAATACGCGCAAGCTGATCGCGGAGGAAAAAGTCTTCGCGCTGTTGCAGTACTACGGCTCCAGCCCGACCACCCAGGCCATGAACGACGTGTTCGGCCCGGCCAGGGTGCCGCTGGTCGGCACCATCTCGGGCGCCGGCACGTTGCGCGAGCCGGTGTCGCGCAATCCGAACAACCGCTACATGTTCAACGTGCGCGCGAGCTACGCCGATGAGACGGCCGGGCTGGTCAATCAGCTCGTGGGTCTGGGGGTGACCAAGATCGCGGTGTTCTACCAGAACGACGGTTTCGGCAAGTCGGGGCTGGAAGGCGCTACTTCCGCCCTCGCCAAGCACGGTCTGGCGCCAACCGTGGCGGCGACGGTGGAGCGCAATTCGCTCGACGTGGCGGCGGCGGTGCAGGCCATCTCCGCGACCAACCCGCAGGCGGTGATCATGGTGACGCTGTACAAGCCGACTGCCGCCTTCGTCAAGGCCATGCGCGCGGCCGGGCAGACGCCGCAGTTCATGACCTTGTCGCCGGTCGGGGCCGACCTGCTGGTGCAGGCGCTTGGCGACGACGCGCGCGGCGTGGGCATCTCGCAAGTCATGCCCTACCCGCTGACCGACTCCGTGCCGGTGTCGCGCGAGTACCGGCGCTTGATCAAGGACCGGGGGGGCAACTACTCCTATTACGGCATCGAGGCCTACGTGACCGCGCGGGTGTTCGTCGAGGCGTTGCGCCGGGCGGGCAAGGACTTGAGCCGCGAAAACCTGGTGCAGACCCTGGAGCGCATGGAGGATGCCGGCATTCGTGGCTACCCGGTCAAGTTCACCTCCGACGGACGCAGTGGCTCCAGCTTCGTCGATATCTCGGTGATCGGGCCGGGGGGGCGGGTGTTGCGCTGACACCCACGGTATTGCTACTGCGGCCCGAGGATGCGCAGCACTTCCTCGGGCGTGGTTTGCCCCAGGCGGATCTTGTCCAGCCCGTCGTCGAGCAGGCTGCGCGTGCCCAGGTTGCGCGCATGCTGCTTGATTTCGAGGATGCTGGCGCTGTCGGTGATGAGCTGGCGCAGGTTGTCGTCCGGCAGCAGTACCTCGTACAGGCCGATGCGGCCGCGATAGCCGGTGCCGTGGCAATGCACGCAACCGCGCCCCTTGAAGATGGCGCCGAATGACTTGGGGTCGGCACCCAGTTGCTGCAGCAGCGCCGGGTCCGGGGCGGCTTCGGTGCGGCAGTCGGGGCAGATGCGGCGCGCCAGGCGCTGGGCGATGATGCCTTCCAGCGCGGTTGCGACGACAAAGGGTTTGAGGCCCAAATCGAACAGCCGCGAAATGGTGGCGATCGCGGAGTTGGTGTGCAGGGTGGAAAAGACCTGGTGCCCGGTGAGGGCGGCGTGGAAGGCGACTTCGGCGGTTTCGAGGTCGCGGATCTCGCCGAGCAGGATCACGTCCGGGTCCTGGCGCAACACCGCGCGCAGCACCGAGGCGAAGGTCAGCCCGATCTTGTCGCGGATCAGCACCTGGCCGGCGGGGTCGAGATAGTACTCGACCGGATCTTCCAGCGTGACGTAGTTGCGCGTCGCGTCGAGGTTGCCTTGCAGCAGGCTGTACAGGGTGGTGGTCTTGCCGCTGCCGGTGGGGCCGGTGGCGAGGATGATGCCTTGCGGCTTGCGGACCATGCGGCGCACGCGCTCCAGGTCTTCGCTGTGAAAGCCCAGTTTCTCCATTTGCTGCACCGGCGCGTTGCGCTCCAGCAGCCGCATCACCACCTTTTCGCCGTTGATGGTGGGCAGGGTCGACATGCGCAGGTCCACCACGTGCAGCGCGGTCTTGACCGTGATACGCCCGTCCTGGGGGCGGCGCCGTTCGCTGATGTCGAGTTCGGCCATGATCTTCAGCCGCGATACCAGCGATGGCAGCAGGGTGGGCGGCACCTGGATCTTGTCGATCAGGATGCCGTCGATGCGGTAGCGCACCACCACCGACTTGGTGCGCGGGTGGATGTGGATGTCGCTTGCGCCGAGGCGGATGGCTTCGAGGATGATCGCGTTGGCCAGGCGGATCGCGGGCGGCTCCTCGGTGGAACTGAGCAGATCATCGAGCGAGGCGTCTTCGTCCTCGTCATCGATGACGATCTGGATGCCTTCGTAGGGGTCGTCGGGGCCGACCACGGTGGCCAGGTCTTCCAGGGTGCTCTTGATGCCGTAGAGGGCGTCGAGCTTGGCCATGATGTCGGCCACGGACGCGCTGACCGGCTGCAGATCCAGACCGGTGAGAAAGCGCAGGTCGTCGAGCACGCCGTGATCGACCGGATCGGCCATCGCCAGCGTCAGACGGCGCTGTTCGACCCGCAGCGGCACTACACATTGGCGCCGGCACAGTGACTGCGGCAGTAGTCCGGCCACGGCCGGGTCGACATCGTACTCGGCGAGGCTGACTTGCTCGATCAGCAGCTCGTTGGCAAGCATGGCGCGGATGCGATCCTCGGCGACCCAGTCTTTTTCCAGCAGCAGGCGGATCACCGGCTCCTTGCGCCCTTGTTGCAGACGGAACAGTTCCTGTACCTGCTGCGGGTTGAGCAGGCCCTGCTTGCCCAGCATGATGATGAGCTGACTGCGGTTGTTGATCGCGAGGTTGGCGAGCTTGTCGACGGCCTTTTTCTGCTCGTCGTTGGCGTCGGCCAGGGCCCGGTTCTTTTTCTTCAGTTCGTACTGTTCCAGCGCCAGCGCCACCGACAGGCGCAGATCGTCGTCATTCCACGGCTTGAGCATGAACTTGTACACCGCGCCGGACTTGACCGCCGACAGTACCGCGTCCATGTCGGCATGGCCGGTGAGCATGAAGCGTATGCTGTCGGGCTGAAGCGCGCGTGCCTGCTTGAGCAGTTCCCCGCCGCTCATGCCGGGCATCATGTAGTCGCTGATGATCAGCGCGACCTGTTGCTGCGCCAGCAACGCGAGCGCCTCGGCGCCGTCGGCGGCGGTCAGGATGTCGTAGTTCTCGCGGCGGAACACGCGCTTGAGGGCGCGGCGCACGTTCTCTTCGTCGTCGACGATGAGCACGCGGTAGCGCTGCGCGGGTTGGTCGGCAAGCCCATCGTCAGGTGCTGCGTCGGCGCTGAACAGCCGGGCGTAGTCAGTCATGCGCGGCCTCTGCGTCCATGGGCAGGAACAGGCTGAACGTGGTGCCCTCGCCCGGATGGCTGTCGACCTCCAGCCGTCCGTGGTGCGCATTGATTATGTCGCGCACCACGGTCAACCCCAGGCCCGTTCCCTGGCCGACCCCGTGGGTGGTGAAAAATGGATCGAAGATGCGCGGCAGCACCTCGGCGGGAATGCCGCCGGCGTCGTCGCCGATGTCCACGCGCGCCCAGTGGCCGGTGTGGCTGGTGCGGATGCGGATGTGACCGCGCCGTCCGGCGGGCATGGCTTCGGCGGCGTTGAGCAGCAGGTTGAGCAGGGCCTGGTTGATCTTGGCCGGGTCGCCGGGAATCGGCGGTGGCGCGCCGGGTTGGAAGATCAGTTCGGCGCGTGGGTTGATCTTGGGGGTGGCGACGTCGCACACCGTGACCAGCGCGGCGTCGAGGTCGACACTCGTTGCGCCACCGTGATCGATGCTGGAGAAGTCCTTGAGGCTGGAAACGATGCGCGCGACCCGTTCGGCGCCGTCCTGCGTCTCCTGCAGCAGGGTCGCGAAATCTTCCAGGACGAAGTCCAGGTTCTCCTGGCGCCAGTAGTGTTGCACCGCGTCGATGTCGCCGGCACGACACGGACGCTGTATCCCGCTGATGTCATGGAGGTAGTCACGGGCACTGCGCAGGTTGCTGAGCATGAATCCGAGCGGGTTGTTGATCTCGTGCGCGACGCCTGCCGCAAGCTGACCGACGGAGGCGAGTTTTTCCGCCTGGTAGAGCTGGCGTTGGGCTTCTTCTATGGTCCCGATCTGTTCCAGCACCCGCTGCTCAAGCGAGGTCGCAAGCTCGCGGTAGCGGGCTTCCGAGGCCTGTAGTTCAGCGTGCTGGCGCTGCAACTCGACATAGCTGCTTTCGATGGTCTGGAAATGCAGGCTGGCGGCCATCGCGTAGCGTGCGTTGGCGTGCATCAGGGTGTGCAACAGCTCGGCGGCGGGGCGCAGGCGGGCGGGTGGGACGGCGGCCGCAAGGGCGCCGACGGTTTCCAGGTCGTGATTCAGCGGCATGCTCGTGACGTCGGCCGCGTCGGGCGGCGTGCCATAGCGGGTGTCGCCGGTCGCGTCGCTGATGTGTACCGGGGTGCCGAGCATGGCATCGAGCGCGCGCCCCGCCCGTTCCAGCGCCCGCGCGGGCAACAGCTCGTCGAAGCTCAGGCTGCGCTCGAAATCGGGATCGTCGCTCATGGGCGGACTCCTTGGCCGAGCGCGGCGGCGACGAACTCGGCCGAGGAGCAGCGGTGGGTGTCTGCCAGGTCGGCTTCCGCGTCGAGCACCGGGTAGAGCTGTTCGAGCAAGGCCGAAAACGTGGCGATCACGCCGTCGCCGCGCAAGGCCGAGGCAAACAGCAGCGGCCAGGGCGCCGTGGCCCAGCGCGTGCGCAGGGTGGCTTCGTCTTCGATGTTGTCGAGGTCGCGTTTGTTGTATTGCAGTACCAGCGGCAGTTGTTCGATGTCGATCCCGACGCGGCGCAGATTTTCGCCGAGGTTGCGGAAGGACTCGCCGTTGTTGGTTTGCTGGTTGCGCTGCGAGTCGGCCACGAACACCACGCCGTCGGCGCGCGACAATACCGCCTTGCGCGTGGCGTCATGAACGATCTGGCCGGGCACGGTATATAACTTGAACTTGACCAGCCAGCCCGAGGGCAGGCGGAAACCGAGCGGAAACAGGTCGAAGAACAGGGTGCGGTCGCCCTGCGTTTCAAGCGCCATGATCTCGCCCTTCAGATCAGGGGCGAGCAGGTCATGCAGCCGCGTCAGATTGGTGGTCTTGCCTGACAGGGCAGGCCCGTAATAGACCAGCTTGATCTGTATGCGCTGCTGTGTCGTATCGATTTCAGCCATCGCGCGCCTCATCATGCCGATTACTGCAGCATGGCGGGCTTGTGGCGGTCGGTCAACCGCGTGCTTGATCGTTGTGGCGCACCAGGCTGGCGATCAGCGTGATCACGGTCAGCGGCATTACGTAGCCGAGCATGATGCTGGAGAAGGCCGGCAGCGCGACGTGGTTCTGCGCGGTGAGCACTAGGTAGGCGGTATAGGCGGTGTAATACACGAGAAACACGACGCCTTCCCAGCGCGCGATCTCGCGTCCGGGGATCATGATCGGCACGCACGCAAACGCGACCGCCAGCATTACCCACAGGTCGAAGCCGCGCGCGGTCTCGGAGATCGGGATGCCGCTGCTCGATACCAGGCCGGTGACGCCTATGACCGCGAGGATGTTGAACACGTTGCTGCCGATCACGTTGCCGACCGCGATGTCGCGCTCGCCGCGCAGCGCGGCGATGATGGAGGTGGCGATTTCCGGCATCGAGGTGCCGACCGCGACCACGGTCAGGCCGATCACCAGATCGCTGACGCCGAACGCCCGCGCGAAGACCACCGCCGAGTCGACCAGCCAGTCCGCGCCTTGTACCAGTGCCGCCAGACCGATCACGAGCAGCAGCACCTGCACCGCCCAGTGGCGGTCCCAGCCCGCAGCACTGGGCATCTCGGCCGCGTACTCGTCGGTCAGCGCCTTCGACGCACGGCGCGACTGGCGAACCAGGAACACGGTATAGGCGATCACCAGCACGAACAGCAGTGCCGCCTCGCCGCGCCCGATGGTGCCGTCCAGCGCCATCACCACCATCAGCACCGACGCGCCGAGCATGATCGGCACCTCCTGGCGAATGATCTGCTCATGCACCAGCAGCGGTACGATGAGTGCGGCGACGCCGAGTATCAGCAGGATGTTGGCGATGTTGCTGCCGACCACGTTGCCGATCGCCAGATCGGGCGAGCCGGCGAGCGAGGCGCCTACCGACACCGCCATTTCCGGCGCGCTGGTGCCGAACGCGACGATGGTCAGGCCGATCACCAGCGGTGATATGCCCAGCGACATGGCCAGTTTGGACGCGCCGCGCACGAGCGCTTCGGCCCCGACGACCAGGGTGGTGAGGCCAAGAAGGAAGAACAGGGCGTGCGTGAGCATGGAGACAGACAGTGGTAGTTGAAGAACCCGTCAGCTTAGCAGTGATTGCAGCGCCTGCCCGGCTGTGCGATTGGTAGGGGTGTGATTCAAACTGATGTGGTCAATCTGGCTGTGCAAAGCCAGCCCTCCGGACAGGATGGGGATGGGTTTCTTGCAGGCGCTTCGGAGTCCACCCATCCCCACCCCAACCCGGTAGCCGGCGCCGGGAGGCGCCGTCGTTCGGTCGGCGGCGAGCAGTGCTCGCCGAAACCCCGCCCTCACCCCCTTGAAGGGGAGGGGGTTTCGTTGTGCCAACCTATTGCATATGTACCGGGCGGTTTGGTCAGAGTCCGGCGTCGGCGCGCAGTGCGGCGGCCTTGTCGGTGGCTTCCCAGGTGAACTCCGGCTCGTCGCGGCCGAAGTGGCCGTAGGCGGCGGTTCTGGCGTAGATCGGGCGCAGCAGGTCCAGGGTCTGGATGATGGCCTTGGGACGCAGGTCGAAGTGCTGGCGGACCAATTCGACGATCAGGTCTTCGCTGACGCGGCCAGTGCCGAAGGTGTTCACCATCAGGCTGACCGGATTGGCGACGCCGATGGCGTAGGCGACCTGCACTTCGCACTGCTCGGCCAGGCCGGCGGCGACGATGTTCTTGGCGACGTAGCGCCCCGCGTAGGCGGCCGAGCGGTCGACCTTGGACGGGTCCTTGCCCGAGAACGCGCCGCCACCATGGTGGGCGGCGCCGCCGTAGGTGTCGACGATGATCTTGCGCCCGGTCAGGCCGCAATCGCCGTGCGGGCCGCCGATGACGAAGCGTCCGGTGGGGTTGATCAGGTAGCGTACCTCGCCCTTGAGCAGTTCGGCCGGTAGCACCGGCTTGACGATCTCCTCGATCACCGCCTCGGAGATCTGGGCGTGCGAGACTTCCGGGCTGTGCTGGGTCGACACCACCACGGTGTCGATCGCGGCCGGCTTGCCGTCCACGTAACGGACCGTGAGCTGGCTCTTGGCGTCCGGGCGCAGCCACGGCAGGCGCCCATCCTTGCGCAGCTCGGCCTGGCGCTGCATGATGCGGTGCGCGTAGTAGATGGGCAGCGGCATCAGCGCCGGGGTCTCGTTGCAGGCATAACCGAACATCAGGCCCTGGTCGCCCGCGCCCTGGTCGAGATCGATCCCCTCGCCTTCATTCACGCCCTGCGCGATGTCGGGCGACTGGCGGTTGATCGCGGTCAGGATGGCGCACGACTTGTAGTCGAAACCGACGTTCGAGTCGTCGTAGCCGATGCGGCGGATCACGTCCTGCGCGATTTCCTTGTAGTTCGGGTGCGCGGTGGTGGTGATCTCGCCCGAGATGACCACCAGGCCGGTCGATACCAGCGTTTCGCACGCGACGCGGGCGCGCGGATCGTCGGCGAGAATCGCGTCGAGGACGCCGTCCGAGACCTGGTCGGCGAGTTTGTCGGGGTGTCCCTCGGAGACGGATTCCGAGGTGAACAGGTAGGTGCGGCTCATGGCAGGACTCCACAAAACAAAAATCCCCAGCAATTCCGGCGAGGCCGGCTCCGGGGATTTCGTCGAGCGGGCGACGCTTTAGCAGTACTTTTTAGCGCCCGGAGGTGAGCCCGGATGCAACCGCCCTGCAAGTTGTCGAGTTAACTCGGCGGTTAGGCAACTATTATAGCGTTTTCGACACTGCGGTCAAAGGCGGTGAAGTCGTAGCCAGTGAGGCGCGGTCTCGCCCGACACTTCCATGGTAGATACCCTGTCTCGCTTGCTGGCGCGTTTGCCGCTGCCGCTGCTCTATCGTCTCGGCGGCTGGGCTGGCTGGCTGGCGTGGTGCTGTTCACCCGCCTGGCGCGCCCGGCTCAATGCCCACCTCGAACTGGCGTTGGGGGCGGACGCCCCCGCCGCGCGGCGGGCGGCCATCGCCGAGGTCGGGCGCCAGGCGCTGGAGTTGCCGTTCGTGTGGCTGCGCCCGCAGGATGAAGTCCTGACCCACGTGGTCAAGGTCGAAGGGCGCGAACTGATTGAAGCGGCGCTGGCCGATGGCGCGAGCGTGCTGGTGATCACCCCGCATCTGGGCTGCTTCGAGCTGATCGCGCACTACGCCGCGACGCTGGCGCCGGTGACGATATTGTTTCGCCCGCCGCGCAAGGCCGCGCTGGCGCCGCTGATGGAGGCGGGCCGCGCGCGCGGCAACGTGCGCGTGGCCCCCGCCAGCGTGGGCGGCGTGCGGCGTCTGCTCAAGGCGCTGCGCGGGCGCGAGATCGTGGCGATGGCGCCGGACCAGGTGCCGCAGGCCGGCGACGGCATGTGGATGCCGTTCTTCGGCCGCCCAGCGTGGACGATGACGCTGCCGGCGCGTCTGTCGGAGGTCGACGGGGTGCGCGTGATCATGGGGCGGGTCGAGCGGCTGCCGCGCGGCGCCGGGTACACGCTGCATTTCAGCGCCCCGCGCGAAGCGGTGACGGGCTCCCTGGCGCAGCGCTGCGGCGTGATCAACCGCGAGATCGAACGCCAGATACTCGCCTGCCCGACCCAGTACCTGTGGGCCTACAACCGCTACAAGCGTCCGGCGGGCGTGGCGCCGCCGGAAGCGTCGCAATGCTGACGCGCTTCGCGGTGGCGCTGTTGTGGCTCGCGCACTGGCTGCCGTTGCCGGTGCTGGCGAGGGTGGGGCAGGGGTTGGGCCTGCTGCTGTACGCCGCCGCGCCCCGTCGCCGGCATATCGTCGAGGTCAATCTCGCGCTGTGCTTTCCGGAACTGGACGAGACCGCGCGCAACAAGCTGGCGCGCGCGCACTTTCGCGCGCTCGGGCGCAGCCTGCTCGAACGCGGGCTGGTGTGGTGGGGCAGTGCCGGGCGTCTGCGCCGCCTGATCCGTATCGAGGGCGTGCACCGCGTTCATGAGCTGCGGGCGGCAGGGCGTCCGGTGATCCTGCTGGCACCGCACTTTGTCGGGTTGGATGCCGGCGGCAGCCGCGTGGTGATGGATTTCGACGTGGTGAGCGTGTATGCGCGGCAGAAGAACAAGGTCATAGACCGGTGGCTGCACCACGGGCGTTCGCGTTTTGGCCAGCCGTTGCTGCTGTCGCGCCAGGACGGGGTGCGCGCCACGGTCAAGGCGATGAAGGCGGGCCACCCTTTCTATTACCTGCCGGACATGGATTTTCGCGGCAAGGACTCGATCTTCGTGCCGTTCTTCGGCGTGCCGGCCGCCACCATCACCGGCTTGCCGCGCCTGGCGAAACTGGCGGGGGCGGCGGTGGTGCCATGCGTGACCCGCATGCTGCCGGGCGGAGATGGCTACGTGGTCGAAATCGGCGAGGCATGGGCGGACTACCCGACCGACGATGTCGCGGCCGACACCGAGCGCATGAACCGCTGGATAGAGTCGATGGTGCGGACCATGCCCGAGCAGTATTACTGGGTGCACCGGCGGTTCAAGACGCGACCCGTGGGCGTATCCCGCCCCTATTGAGGAGTATGCTGGCGGGCAGGCGCGCGGCCCTGGGGTGGACGGGGTACGGTGGCTGCGCGAAAATGAGCGGTCAGGCATGCCAGTTGAGGCACAAATGCGGTTGCGGTTCACCAAGATGCACGGGCTGGGCAATGACTTCGTCGTGATCGACGCGGTGCGCCAGTCCGTTTCCCTCACCACGGAGCAGGTCCGCGCCCTCGCCGACCGTCATTTCGGCATCGGCTGCGACCAGTTGCTGCTGGTCGAGGCGCCGACCCGCGCGGATGTCGATTTCCGCTATCGCATCTTCAATGCCGATGGCGCCGAGGTTGAGCAATGCGGCAACGGGGCGCGCTGCTTCGTGCGTTTCGTCCATGACCAGGGCCTGACCGACAAGCGCGAGATCCGCGTCGAGACCAGCGGCGGTGTCATTACGCTGTGCCTGGAGGAATCGGGCATGGTGACGGTGAATATGGGGCCGCCGGTGCTGGAGCCCGCGCGGGTGCCGTTTACCTCCACAACCGATGCCGTGGTTCAGCCGCTGGAACTCGAAGACGGCACCCGTCTCGCGATTACCGCCGTGTCGATGGGCAATCCGCACGCGGTGCACGTGGTGGCCGACGTCGATAGCGCGCCGGTCGCGCAGCGCGGCCCGATGATAGAAAGTCACGAACGTTTCCCGTTCCGCGCCAACGCCGGCTTCATGCAGGTGGTGGATGCGCACCATATCCGTCTGCGGGTGTACGAGCGCGGCGCGGGCGAAACCCTGGCCTGTGGCACCGGCGCCTGCGCGGCGGTGGTGGCGGGAATACTGCGCGGCTTGCTGCTGTCGCCGGTGACGGTGGATACGCGCGGTGGGGCGCTGCGGATAAGCTGGGCGGGACCGGGTCAGCCGGTGATGATGAGCGGCCCGGCGGTCACGGTGTTCGAGGGAGATATCGCGATCGATCAGGCGCCAACCTGAGAACCCCGGTTCTCGACTGCACGGGAGTTGCACACGCATGAATGCCGACGAAGTAGCGGCCTACCTCCGGGAATACCCGGATTTCCTCGCCGAACACGGCGAATTGTTCACCCACATCACCGTGCCGCACCCGCACGGGGGGCAGGCGATATCGCTGGCCGAGCGGCAGTTGCACGCGTTGCGCGACAAGATCCGCCTGCTCGAAGGCAAGCTCTCCGAACTGATCCGCTTCGGCGAAGAAAACGACGAGATCGGCGAGAAGGTGCACCGGCTCACTCTGGCGCTGCTGGAGGCCGAAAACTATGAAGTCTTGCGCTATGCGCTGTTCTCCAGTCTGCGCGACGATTTCTCGGTGCCCCACGTCGCGCTGCGCGTATGGAACAGCGTGCTGTCGCGCGATGGCGATGACTTTGCCGAGGTCAGCGAGGCGCTGCGGTTTTTTGCCGGCGACATGACCCAGCCCTACTGCGGCCCGCCGGGGGATCTCGACGTGCTGGAATGGTTCGGCGAAGCTGCGCCGCACCTGCGTTCGGTGGCCCTGGTGCCGTTGCGTCGCGATGCGCAGGTGTTCGGTCTGCTGGCGCTGGGCAGCGAGGAGGCCGAACGTTTCTTCCCCGAGATGGGAACGCTGTATCTGACGCGCATCGGCGACATGACCGCGTCGGCCCTGCGTCGCCAACTTGGTTGAAATTGCATGCACGACTGCGAAGCGGGCACTCCCGATCCGCTCCCGCAGGATGGGGCCGAGTTCCTGTCACACCTGGAAACCCAGCGCCGCGCTGCGGCATTGACGCTGGACAGCTATCGCCGCGACCTGGTCAGGCTGCAGGCGTGTATCGCGGAGCGCCCGCTCACGCAGATCACCTCGCATGACATTCGCCGCTACGTCGGACGCCTGCACGCCCAGGGGCTGGGCGGGCGCTCGCTGGCGCGGGTGTTGTCGGCCTGGCGCGGGTATTTCCGCTGGCGGGTGCGTCACCGGGGTCTGGCGCTGAATCCGGTCGATGGGGTACGCCCGCCCAAGTCGCCCCGCACCCTGCCGCGCGCGCTGTCGCCCGAGCAGGCCCAGGCCATGCTCGACAATGCCCCCGAAGATGTCCTCGAAACGCGCGACCGGGCCATGTTCGAGTTGTTCTACTCGTCCGGCCTGCGCCTGTCGGAACTGGCCGGGCTGGTGCTGGGCGGCGGCCTGGATCTGGTCGAAGGCGTCGTCACGGTGATGGGCAAGCGCGCCCGCCAGCGCACCGTGCCGGTCGGCTCGGTGGCGCTGCGGGCGCTGCAGGCGTGGCTGGCGCTGCGCCCGCAATGGGACGCCGCGGCCGGCACCCCGCTGTTCGTGACGCGCACCGGCTCGCGCATGAGCCCGGCGGCGATCCGCTCCCGCCTGGTCCGTTGGGCCGACCGATGCGGGCTGGGGGTGCATGTCCATCCACACATGCTGCGCCACAGTTTCGCCAGCCATGTGCTGCAATCCAGTGGGGATCTGCGCGCGGTCCAGGAGCTGCTCGGGCACGCGAGCATACGCAGTACCCAGATATATACCCACCTCGATTTCGAGCACCTCGCTCGGGTCTACGATCATGCGCATCCGCGCGCCAAACGAAGCTGAACCAGGCACAGGCGCGGATACCCGGCGCTGCGGCGCGGCGCATCAACCACCCAATTCGGGGAGTGTCGCGCCGGGACGGTACAACCGCTTCGGTTATCCTGCCGGGTCGGCCGAACCGACCCGTCCGTGGCCCAGAGCTGCAAGGCCGGGCTGCGGACGCGATCACGCAATAATCCACGGTAGATAGATCTTGAATTCCTCCGGACTTCGCCCGGTGCCGGGCAACCGCACGCTTGGGCCAGGCAAGGGCGATACGCGACGCAAGGCGTTGCGCAGCGTCGCGACCATTCTTGCGCGCTACGAGCTGCGCAAACTCAAGCGCTTGTTGGGCGACTTTGACAACGACATCATGTTGCCGCTGTTGCTCGGCGAAATTGCCTTGCATAACGTGGGCGTGCTGGAAAACGGCACGGAGCATGAGCCGGAGATGCCGCTACGCCCGTGCAACGCCTATTCGATCGCGGCCGCCACCGGACTGCCGCGCGAAACGGTGCGGCGCAAGATCGGGCGGCTGGTGGAGCAGGGGTGGGTGGAAAAGTGCGACAACGGCCATCTCTACATGACCGACCGTACCCTCGAGCATTTCTCCAAACTGTTGCAATCGCGCGATCTCCCGGAGTTGCTCGATACCGCCGAGCGGGTGCGCGCGCTGCTGGGGACCGCCCCCGTCGATGAACGTTGAGACGTCCGGCACCGCGTCGGACAAGGCAGGGAGTACGCGTCGCCCGGAGCGCTCGCACCGGGGGGCGATGCGCGTTGCGGTAGTGTACGCGCTGGTGGCGGCGGCCTGGGTACTGCTCTCCGATGTGATCGTGGAGCGCAGCCTTGCCGGGTCGAGCGCGTTCGCGTTTGCGCAACTGGTCAAGGGCTGGGGTTTTGTCGTCGTGACTGCGCTGGCGCTCTACGCCCTGATTCGCGGCCACCTGACGACCGAGGACGCGCAGAGTGAGGCCTTGGCCGCGCTGGGGCAGTTCCGCGCCAGCGTCATCGATGACGCCGCGATCTGGATCAACGCGCTGGATGATCAGGCTCGCATCACGCTGTGGAACAAGACGGCGGAGCAGATCAGCGGATATACGCGCGAGGAGGTCCTCGGCAATGCCTCGATATGGGCATGGCTGTACCCCGACCCGAAGTATCGCGCCGAGATCGTTGCCAAGGCGAACACGATCGTGTCGGAGGGGCGCGAGATCACCGGACTCGAAACCGAAATCCGCTGCAAGTCGGGGGAGGTCAAGGTCATCGCGTGGAACTCCCGCCCCCTCATTGACGCGCGCGCGGCCGTAACCGGTTCGATCACCATAGGACGCGACGTGACCGAGCGTCGCCGCGTGGTGCTGGCCCTGCTCGAACGCGAGCGCCAACTGGCGACGCTGATGGCCAATCTGCCGGGCATGGCCTACCGCAGTCCGGCGGACCGCCCGTGGCAGATGCGGTTCGTCTCCAGCGGCTGTCTCGCATTGACCGGCCATCGCCCCGAAGCGCTGACGAACGGCGCCGAGGTTCAATACAGCGCGCTGATACACCCGGACGACCATGCACGGCTGCTCGCCCAAGTGCGGCAAGCGATCGAAGCCGGCGAGCCGTTCGAGTTCGAGTACCGTATCCGGCGCAAGGATGGCGAGGTGCTGTGGGTGTGGGAGCAGGGCTGTGTCGTGAGCATAGACGGCGAGCCGTCACTCGAAGGCATCGTCATCGACATCAACGAGCGCAAGCGCATGGAGGGCGAGCTGGCGTTCCTGGCCGCCCGCGACGCGCTCACGGGCCTGTACAACCGGCGCGAGTTCCTGCTGCACTTCGGTGAGGAGGTGCAACGCGCGGCTCGCTATGACCGGCCCTTGAGCCTGCTCCTGATCGATGTTGACCACTTCAAGAGCGTCAACGACCGCAGTGGTCACCAGATCGGCGACGAAGTGCTGAAACGCATCGGCGGCGTGCTTCAGTTGGAGATACGCAAGGTCGACTACGCGGCGCGCTATGGTGGCGAGGAATTCGTCGTCGTGTTGCCCGAAATGGACGCGGCGGCGGCGCTGGATACCGCCGAGCGGCTGCGTGGCCTGTTGGCTGCCGTCTCGATGGAAGATGGCGAAGGTCGCGCCTTCACCATCACGGTAAGCATAGGCGTGGCGGCGTTCCCGGCCGATGGCGCCACCCCGGAGGCAATGTTCGAAGCCGCCGACCGCGCCATGTACGCGGCCAAGAACAATGGACGCAACCGGGTGTGCCGGGCGAGCTGACTGGGCATCACCTGGGGAGTCCGCCTTTCCGCCGTGTACCTGATCGCTCTGCCGCAATGGGGGGTACTGAGCGCCTCAGGCCCATGCTGCGCCCAGCCCACCTCCCCGAGGTGGTCAAGAAAACGAGCGAAGCGAAGGTTCCGCGAAGCAAAAACTTGGGGTGGCCCGGCGTTTCCTTGAGAGATCGAGACCGGTTCCAGCGATATCACATCAGGTGGAATTCATGGTGATTGCAATGATTGCATTGACGGCTATAATGCAAGCATTGCAATCACCATGGAGTGTGTGATGGCGACCAACCTTGTCGTCCGCAACATCGAGCCTTCAGTCGCACAGGCCTTGAGAGAGGCGGCGGCACGGCACGGGCGAAGTGCTGAAGCGGAGCACCGGGAGATCCTGCGGGCCGCGCTTGATCGACCGAAGCGCCGGACCTTCAAGGACGTGCTGGCTTCGATGCCCGATGTCGGAACCGACGAAGACTTCAACTTCAGGCGGGGCTGATGTACCTGCTCGACACCAACGTCATCAGCGAGCTACGAAAAGGTGGGCGCGCCAATCCAGGGGTCGCGGCCTTTTTTGCGACCTTGGTGCCGGAAGACATCTATCTGTCGGTGGTGAGTGTCGGTGAGATTCGCCGAGGCCTGGAGAACGTTCGTGGCCGAGGAGACCGGGAGCAGGCCGGGCGGCTCGAAGCCTGGCTGGATACCGTGGTCACCGATTTTTCCGACCGGATTCTGGACTTTGACATGGACTGTGCGCAGGTCTGGGGCAAGCTTATGTCACCCCATCCACAGCACCCCATCGACAAGCAGATTGCCGCGATCGCGCTCATCCACGACCTGACCGTCGTTACGCGTAACACGAGAGATTTCGGCTCAAGCGGCGTGCGCAGCCTCAATCCCTTCGCTTAGTGTCCAGAGTTGCAAGTTTTCTGCTCAGTTTTGCGCTTGGCGCGCTGCTAGGGCTGATCGGCTGCGCGGCTACCCTCTACCTTTCTGGAATGCTGTTCGACGCCTTCGGTATCCGGTTGTACGAGTCGGAATATGAAGAATATGAACAGCAAAGAAACTTCAACGTATTTCTTCTCGTGAGCGCGGTGGTTGCAGGTGTGAGCGGATATGTCTGCTTGAAAATGCACCGCAACAGGGCAGTGCCCAAGAAGTGAGTTACTCCGGGCTGCAGGCCGGAGCTTCCTCGACTCGACTCGTGGTCACACGATGCAACCGGGCGCATTGACGGGTCGGTGACGATCCCGCTGGTTCGGTGCAAGCCAGCGTCAGGAGCGGTGCCGGGCGCTGCGCGACTCGGGGTTGGGGCCGGGTTCGCCCAGCATGAAGGCGCTGCCGATCAGCCCCAGCGCGGCCACGATCAGGATGAAATACACGATCTGCCAGCGTTGTGACGCGGCCCGGCCGTCGCCGCGCGCGCCTTGACGCACCGCCATCATGCCGACGGCGGCGACCAGCAGCAGCCCCGTGCCGAGCAGTTGCGACGATAGGCCCCCCAGCATCACCCCCACCGACGGGTCGCGCCGGTCAGGCCAGAAAAAGGTCGGGCCTTGCAGCAGATACACCCCGCCCAGCAGGCACAGCACCATCGCCAGGGCAAGAAAGGTGCGCATGTTGCCGGCCTAAGAGGCGGTGAACAGGTCGCCGTCGCGGCGCTCCGGGTGCGCCAGGCCGAAATGCTGCCAGGTGGCGGCGGTGGCCATGCGGCCGCGCGGGGTGCGCTGCAGATAGCCTTGCTGGATCAGATAGGGTTCCAGCACGTCCTCGATGGTGTCGCTCGATTCGCCGATCGCGGCGGCGAGGTTGTCCAGCCCGACTGGGCCGCCGGCGAATTTTTCCAGCATGGTGCCGAGCAGCTTGCGGTCCATCAGGTCCAACCCGATGTGGTCGACGTCCAGCATCAGCAGTGCCGCGTCCGCCACGGCGGAGGTGATGGCGCTGTCGGCGCGTACCTCGGCGTAGTCGCGCACGCGCCGCAGCAGGCGGTTGGCGATGCGCGGAGTGCCGCGCGCGCGGCGGGCGATCTCGAAGGCCCCGGCCTCGTCGATGTCGACGTTGAGCAGGCGTGCCGAGCGCGTCACGATCAGGGTCAGTTCCTGCGGAGTGTAGAACTCCAGGCGCAGGCTGATGCCGAAGCGGTCGCGCAGCGGGTTGGTCAGCATGCCGGCGCGGGTGGTCGCGCCGACCAGCGTGAACGGCGGCAGGTCGAGTTTGACCGAGCGGGCGCCGGGGCCTTCGCCGATCATGATGTCGATCTGGAAGTCTTCCAGCGCCGGATACAGGATCTCCTCGACGATCGGCGACAGGCGGTGGATCTCGTCGATGAACAGCACGTCGTATGGTTCAAGATTGGTCAGCAGCGCGGCCAGATCACCGGCGCGTTCGAGCACCGGGCCGGAGGTCTGGCGCAGGTTGACTCCCATTTCTGTCGCGACGATATGCGCCAGCGTGGTCTTGCCCAGCCCCGGCGGGCCGAACAGCAGCACGTGGTCGAGCGCTTCCTTGCGCTGGCACGCGGCCTGGATGAAGATGCCCAGTTGCTCGCGGATCTTCTTCTGCCCGACGTACTCGGCCAGTTGCCGGGGCCTCAAGGCGCGTTCGACCGCGTCTTCGCGCCGGTCGACGGGTTCGGCCGAGATCAGGCGGGCCGGCTGGAGCTTGTCGGTTTCGATGGCCATGTGAGCAGAAGGCAAGGGAGCGCGGGCGAGTTTTCGGGAGCGCCCAGTATAGGGCACCTCGGCCAATCCATGAGTCCAGGGGGCGGCGGAGTGCGGCCCGATTTGCGGTGGGGCTAACCGTCAGTTTCGTCGAAGTAATCGGAGTCGATTTTCTTGACTTCATATGACCGGTCCGTAGCGACGCCCACGTTGAAGTCGATCATGAACTGTGCGAGCTGCGTTCCATCAACCAGTGCGATACGGGGGTCAATGGCGCGCACGTAGGCCATAGCTTCTGACGAGAACGTACCTGTCGTCATGAAGACCCCTTTTCGAGCACGTTGCCCGTGGAGTGCCCCTACGAATTTCTGAATCTCGGGGCGACCGACCGTGCCCTCCCAGCGTTTGGCTTGCAGGTACACCATTTCCAGGCCGAGGCGGTCCTCGGTGATGACGCCGTCAATTCCTTCATCGCCGGACTTGCCGATTGCGTGACCATTGCCACCAGTGCGGCCATACCCCATCTTGAGCAGCAACTCGACCACAAGTTGCTCGAAGAATCGAGGGGAGGCGGACTTGACTCTCTCAAGAAGCTCTGACGCAAGTCCCGCCCGGATACTCTGGTACGCGGCCTCCAAGGTTTCTTCGGGAGTGCCTGCCTCATCTGCCTCGGTACTTGCCGCCAAGGACGACGCGTTGGGTTTCGCACGGAACTCCCGGAACTCAGGGAAACCATCGAGGAACTTGATGTCGATGATACGAGGCGGCGATTCAAGTGCCGCGTGGCCTCGCTCGGTGATCCTGAACAGCCCCCTGCTCGGGGAGGACAACAGTCCGGCCCGTTCAAGATAGACCTTCGCCCACGCGACACGATTTGCAAAGCGACGCTGCCTGCCGCTTGGAAGAAGTTCCTCTTCTTCGGCTGCAGTCAGGCCGAAATGCTGTGCAAGTTGTTTGCGCACGGTTGCGAGGGCGCGCACCTCTCCATCGTCGGCGAGCCTCAAGAGAGGCAGCATGATCTCCTGGAACGTTGGAATTGTCATGGGCGTGTCCGTGGTTGGTTGTGTCCTGCTTTCAGAAAAGCCTCATCGTCCGAGGGTCGGCTCAACAAACGGCACAAGGCACATACGCTCAGGCGCGTGAGAGCTGCTTCAGCGCCAGGCGTATGCCGTCCGACACGCTGGCGTCGTCGGCCAGCCCTTTCATCGCCGCCTGGGCTTCGCGTTCGTTGTAGCCGAGTGCCAGTAGCGCGTTGAGGATGTCGCTGCGCGCATCGGGGGGGGCGTCCGGGAGGCTGCCGGCGCGGGCGGTGGCGAGCGTGGGCAGGGCCTTGCCCAGTTTGTCGCGCAGCTCCAGCAGCAGGCGTTCGGCGGTTTTCTTGCCGATGCCGGGGATCTTGAGCAGGCGGCCGGTCTCCTGCAGCGCCACGGCCTGGGCGAAGTCGCTCACCGACAGCCCGGACAGCACCGCCAGCGCGGTGCGCGCGCCGATGCCGGATACCTTGAGGATCTGGCGGAATGCCGCGCGCTCGTCGGCGGTGGCGAAGCCGTACAGGAAGTGGCCGTCCTCGCGTACCGCGAAATGGGTGTACAGCGCGACCTTGGCGCCGATCTCGGGCAGGCCGTAGAAGGTGCTCATCGGCACGTCGATCTCGTAGCCGACGCCGTGGGTGTCGAGCACGATCTGGGGTGGGTTCTTTTCGAGCAGGGTGCCGGTAATGCGTCCGATCATGGTCTGGGTCCGTTTAGCGCCAGTTGAAGGCGAGGGTGGCGGCGAGCAGCAGGCCGTGGGCGAGCGCCGCGCCGATGGTGAGCTTGATCGCCGGCGCCAGCGCTTCAGGCTCGTTGGCGTGTTCGCGCAGTTGTCGCGCGGCGTTGAGCGACAGCGTGATGGTGATCGCGGCGGCCGCGCACACCTGGGGCAGGTTGTCGCGTCCGACCTGGAGGACCAGCCATGCGTAGGCGATCAGCGTGATGCCGAAATAGCCCCATTTCGCGCGCTCGGGCCCCAGTCTGACGACCACGGTGCGCTTGCCCGCCGCCGCGTCGCTGTCGTGGTCGGGAAACTGGTTGATGTAGAGCAGGTTCGCCACCAGCAGCGCGAACGACAACCCCGCCGCGACCGGGGTCCAGGCGAAGGCGCCGCGCTGCACGAAATCCGCCCCGACCACCACCAGCAGCCAGCAGGCCGCGATGACCAGCTCGCCCAGACCGCGCGCGACCAGATGTGGGGGGGGCGCGGAGTACGCCCAACCGAGCGTCAGCCCGGCCAGCCCGATCAGCAGCAACGCCGGCCCAGACACCATGCTCAACCACAGCCCGGCCGGAATCACGGCGGCGAGCAGGCCGTAGCCGAGCATTGCGGTGTGGCGCGCGCTCATCACGCCGTTCTGGATGAAGCGGCTGCCACCGGTAAACGGAAAGACGCGCCGGGTGTTGCCCGCGTCGGCGCCGCTGGCGGCGTCATGGTAGTCGTTGATGACGTTGCTCGCGGCGTGCGCCAGCAGCGCCGCTATAACGGTCACGGCCGCCGTCAGCGTGTTGACGGCAACCCCGTCGGCGTAAGCCGCCGCCACCCCGATCAGGCACGCCACCAGCGTCACGCTGAGGAAGGCGGGGCGGGTGGCGGCGAAGCCGCGCACGAGCGGGTTGGCGTAGCGCTCGGGGGTGGGCTCGTCGGCCGGGAGCGAGCCGGGGCGGGTCATAGCAGAACGATGTCGAACTGTTCCTGGGTGTAGCTGGCTTCCGGGTGCAGCGAGATGTTCTTGTTGATGAAGTCGGACAGCATTGCCAGCGCCTGCGATTCCTCGTCGAGGAACAGGTCGATGACGTCGGGTGCGGCCAGCACGCGGAACTCGCGGGCGTTGAACTGGCGCGCCTCGCGCAGCAGTTCGCGCAGGATCTCGTAGCACACGGTGCGCGAGGTCTTGACTTCGCCGCGTCCGTCGCAGGTCGGACAGGGTTCACACAGCAGGTGCGCGAGCGATTCACGGGTGGGCTTGCGCGTCATCTCGGCCAGACCCAGCGCGGTGAAGCCGTTGACCGTCATCTTGGTGTGGTCGCGCGACAGGGCCTTGCGGAATTCTTCCAGCACCATGTCGCGGTGCTCGCTGGTTTCCATGTCGATGAAGTCGACGATGATGATGCCGCCGAGGTTGCGCAGGCGTAGCTGGCGGGCGATGGACTGCGCCGCTTCGAGGTTGGTCTTGAAGATCGTGTCGTCGAAATTGCGCGCGCCGACGAAGCCTCCGGTGTTGACGTCGATGGTGGTCATCGCCTCGGTCTGGTCGATGATCAGGTAGCCGCCCGACTTGAGCCCGACCCGCCGGCCCAGCGCGCGCTGGATCTCGTCTTCGACGCTGTGCAGGTCGAACAGTGGGCGCTCGCCGGTGTAGTGCGACAGCAGCGGCAGCACCTTGGGGCTGTATACGGCGGCAAAGCTCTTGAGCTTCTGGAAGTTCTCGCGCGAATCGACCAGGATGCGGGTGGTCTCGTCGCTGACCAGATCGCGCAGCACCCGCTGCGCCAGGTCCAGATCCTCGTACAGCAGGCTGGGCGCGGCGCGTCCGCCGACGCCGGCGCGGATCTGGGTCCACAGCTTGCGCAGGTAGGCGATGTCCGAGGCCAGTTCTTCGTCGGAGGCGGATTCGGCCATGGTGCGCACGATGAAGCCGCCCGGCTCGTCCTGCGGCACCAGCCGGGTCAGTCGGTCGCGCAACGCTTCGCGCTCGGACTCGCTCTCGATGCGCTGCGATATGCCGATGTGGTGTTCCTGGGGCAGGTACACCAGCAGCCGCCCGGCGATGCTGATCTGCGTGGACAGGCGCGCACCCTTGGTGCCGATCGGGTCCTTGAGCACCTGTACGGTCAGGTTCTGTCCTTCGGTCAGGATGCGCTCGATCGGGCGTCCGGCTTCGCCGTTGCTGCGTTCGCTGAAGATGTCGGCAACGTGGAGAAAGGCGGTGCGGTCCAGGCCGATGTCGACGAAGGCCGACTGCATGCCGGGCAACACCCGCGCGACCTTGCCGAGGTAGATGTTGCCCACGATGCCGCGATTGGCGGTGCGTTCGACGTGCAGTTCCTGGACGATGCCCTGTTCGACCAGGGCCACCCGTGTTTCCTGGGGGGTGAAGTTGATGAGGAATTCAATGCTCATTGGCGTGCCGCAAATGGGGAATGCGCAATGGCAGGCGTGGCGCCAGCCATTGCGGATTGCTCATCCGGTGCATGGAAAAGAGCATTCAGGTATGCAAAGGATAGCCGAAGGCCTCAAGCAGCAGGGCGGTTTCGCACAACGGCAAACCCATGATCCCGCTGTAGCTGCCGTGGATCTCGGTGATGAACACCGCCGCGCGTCCCTGGATGCCGTAAGCCCCCGCCTTGTCCATGGGTTCGCCGCTGGCGATGTAGTGGCGGATGTCGGATTCGCTCAGGGTGCGGAAGGTGACTTCGCTGACGTTGGTCAGGCTGTCGCAACGGGTCGCGTCGCAGATCGCGACCGCGCTCAGCACCCGGTGGGTGCGCCCGGAGAGCTTGCACAGGATTTCGCGCGCATGTTCGGGCGAGGCTGGCTTGCCGATGATCTCGTCATCAACCGCGAGCGTGGTGTCGGCCGCCAGCACCGGGTGGACCGGCAGATGGCGCCAGCGCAGGCGGCGGTAGCCGGACTCGGCCTTGGTCCGCGCGATGCGGTCAACATAGTCTTCGACGCGCTCCCCCGGCAGCGGTGTCTCATCCACTTCGTTGCCGTCTTCGCGCGCCCCGTGACGTGCCAGCAGCAGGTTGAAATGCACGCCGATCTGGCGCAGCAGTTCACGCCGGCGCGGGCTGGTCGAGGCGAGATAGATGCGTTTTTGCATGCTATTCCCGGTGGTAGGGATGGTTCTGGGTGACGCTCCAGGCGCGGTACAAGGCTTCGGCGAGGAGTGGGCGCACGAGCGCGTGCGGCAGCGTCAGGCTGGACAGGCGCAGGGTTTCGGCGGCGCTGTGCTTGAGCGCCGGCGTGAGTCCGTCGGGGCCGCCCACGATCAGCGCGACATCGGTGCCTTCGGCCTGCCATGCTTGCAGGCGGGCGGACAGCTTGATGGTGGTGGTGTCGGTGCCGGTTTCGTCGAGTATGACGCGCCGCACGCGTGGCGGCAGGGCGGCTTCGATGCGTGCCGCTTCGGCGCCCGTCATCGCATCCACGGTTTTTCCCGTCGTGCGCGGTTCAGCCTTGATCTCGATGAGCTGCAGCGGCAATTCGCGCGGCATGCGCCGCGCGTATTCGTGAAAGCCTTCGGCAACCCAGCCCGGCATGCGGGTGCCGACCGCGACGACCAGCAGTTTCACGCGCGCGCGGCGGCGGTTGCCGGAGGTGAGGGCCGCGGGTTGCCGTGGGATGTCACTGCGGCTTGAGCGGCGCGGACTTGCGCCGTGCCGCGGGCGTGTTGGTCCACAGTTCTTCGAGGTTGTAGTGGCTGCGTACGGCGGGCTGCATGACGTGTACGACGATGTCGGCCAGATCGACCAGCACCCATTCGCCGCTGTCCTCGCCCTCCATGCTGAGGACTTCGCCCCCCGCTTCGCGCACCCGCTCCGAGACGTTGCGAGCCAGTGCGCGCGTCTGGCGATTGGATTGGGCGCTGGCGACGACGACGCGGTCGAACAAGGGGGTCAGCTTGGACGTGTTGATGACTTCGATGTCTTCACCCTTGATTTCTTCAAGTGCGGCGACAACGATCTTTTCGAGTTTGAGGATGTCCATCAGGCCCTTCGGTATAGGTTGTGCAGTTGAATATAGTCGAGAACGGAATCCGGGAGCAAATAACGGCTACTGCGCCCGCAACGCAGGTGCTCGCGTATCAGTGACGCCGAGATCGCCAGCGGCGTCATTTCGAACGGGATGATGCTGCCCGCCGGCGCGCGCGCGAGTGCGGCGGGGGTGTTGTCGACGCGGCGGGCGGTGGCGGCGTGCAGTTCGGGGCTGCGTTCATCCAGCCACGCGCTGCCGTGCGTGGCGCGATTGGCCACCGCGATGTGGGCCAGTTCGAACAGTTCGGCCCAGCGATGCCATCCGGTGATGCCGAGAAACGCGTCGGCGCCCAGGATCAGCACCAGCGGGCGCGACGGGCCGTGGCGCTCGCGCAGGCGCTCCAGGGTGAGGACGGTGTAGCTCTTGCCCGTGGCGGCCACTTCTCCGTCGTCCACCGTGTACCCAGGGTGGCCGGCCGTGGCGATGCGGACCATGGCCAGCCGATGCTGCGGTGTTGCGGCGGGTGCGGTACGGTGGGGTGGGTCACCGGCGGGGATGAAACACACCTGTTCCAGCGCGAGCGCCTCGCGGGCTTCCTCGGCCAGACGCAAATGGCCCAGGTGGATGGGGTCGAAGGTGCCGCCGAGCAGTCCCAGCGGCCCGCGGTTACCCGGCTTGTTGTTCATCGTCGGGGGCGTCATCGCGGAGGTCGATGCCGAATACGTCCCGGATGTTGATGTAGAAACTCGCGAACAGCACTGGCACCAGCAGCATGGGCAGCAACAGCAGGACCAGTGTGGACAGGAACGGGGATATCAGTCCGAGTATGCCGATGACCACGCCCGGCAGCAGGCCGTAGAACAGCATCATCGTGATGGCGAAGGCGAGAAAGGGGCGCCAGTTGCGCAGGCACGAGACGAAGCTGAAGAACATGGCCTTGGGTGCGCTCACTGCGTACCACCCGCTCAGTACCGGCGCGAACCAGTAGGCCATGACGACCGGGGTGGACAGCAGTGTCGCGGCGATCAACGAGGTTGCCAGGCCGGGCACTTCGTCCGCCTCCGGATCCAGTTGCACCGCGCCGCTCATGAGCTTGACCAGCAGGCCGCCGTCGAACAGCGAAGTGCTCGCCAGCACCAGAAGGTTGCCGACCAGGTAAATCCCGCCGACCGTGACCAGCGCCGGGAGGTTCTGCTTGAAACCGGAGAACAGGATCTCCGGCCCGGCCTTGCGCCCCTCGTCGATGGCGCGGCAGGTGTTGACCACCCCCAGCGACAGCGCCGGCATGATCAGGAAGGCGACCGGTTGACCGAGCAGCGGCAGTGAGCTGACGAGTACGATCAGCAGCAGATAGGTGAACGAGGCGAAGGTCAGCAGCGCCGGATTGCGGCGCCACAGCCGCAGACCCTCCACGAGCCAGATGGCGCCGTGGGCGAAGGAAAGTTGTCTAGCCTGCATGGGTAGGTGAGTGCATGGGTTGCCGGCACGCAGGGAGCCGGGGGTTGGAGTGGCTCATGAGCGGGCCGACGGCAACGGGCAGACGCGGGCGGCGCGGCTCAGGAGTATGGTCCGGTACTCGGCCGGGTCCTTGACCTGCACCAGCTCGCCCGGCTTGGGCAGATGATAGTCCTCGGCGCGCGACAGCCAGAAGCGCAGCGCGGCGGCGCGCAACATGGCCTGCCATGCGCGGCCTTCGTCGGCGGTGAACGGGCGTTCCGCATGGTAGGCGGCGAGCAGGGCTTCGGCGCGGAGCGGGTCGAGTTCGCCGTCGGGCAGCGCGCACCAGTCATTGACCGTGACCGCGACATCGAACAGCAGCGCGTCATGGCCGGCGAAATAGAAGTCGATCACCCCGCCGATGCGCCCGCCTTCCCACAGCACGTTGTCGCGGAACAGGTCGCCGTGGATGACCCCGGACGGTAGCGCCGAATAGTCGTGCGCGGCCTGGCAGGCAAGTTCGGCGTCCAGCAGCGCGCGCTCGTCGGGGGGCAGGTAGTCACGCAAGCGCTGGCTCGTGGCGCTGCGCCACGCCGCACCGCGCGGGTTGTCCTGCCGACGCCGGTAGGACATGCCGGCCAGATGCAAACCCGCCAGCATCGCCCCGATGTGGCCGCAGTGTGCCTGGGTCGGCGCCATCTCGGAACGCCCGCCGAGGCGTGCGACCAGTGCCGCCGGGCGTCCGCTCAGGGTGCCGAGGTATTCGTCGTCCCGGTTGGCGATCGGCGCCGGTACCGGCAGGCCGTGGTGCGCCAGGTGCGCGGTCAGGTACAGGTAGTAGGGCAGTTCCGAGCGCGGGATCGACTCGAACAGGGTCAGCACGTAGCGGCCCAGCGTGGTCGTGACGAAGAAGTTGCTGTTCTGCACGCCGGCGGATATGCCCTGCAACCCGACCAGGCGACCGATGGCATAGTGCCCGAGCCAGCCTGAGAGGGTCTCGGCCGAGACAGGAGTGAAAACGGACATGAATCATGCGGGTGAGCGTGCGCCGCTCACCAGGACTTGAGTACCCACATGGGGACGGACAGATTTGTCGACGCGCCCTGGCGTACCATCACGCCGTCGCCCTTGGTGTCGACCAGGTAGTAGGGTACGCCGTGCGGCGGGGTGACCTTGACCATGTAGAGGCGTCCCTTGATGCGGAACTCTTCGACCGTGTCGCCGCCTCGCTGGATGATCGTGACCTCGGGTTCGAGCGCGTCGTCGGTCATGCCCGGCGGCGGGGCGGGCGGTTCCGGCAGCGGTTCGAGCTTGGGCGTCTGTTGCGCCATCGCCGGAACGGTGACGGCCAGCAGCAGTGTCATCAGGTAGCCACGCATGGGAGTTCTCCAGTAATCCGCCGAATTCTAACAGAGCGCCGGCGTCCTAAAGATTCAGCATCAGTTCGTGTTCGTCCGGCAGGGGCAGGAAGCCGCGCGTTTCGTAGTGCTTGAAGATGGCTTCGACCACGTCCTCGGGTTCGTCGATCACCTGGATCAGATCGAGATCTTCGGGGTTGATCATGCGTTCGGTCACCAGCCGCTCGCGGAACCAGTCGAGCAGGCCCTGCCAGAACGGCCGGTGCACCAGGATGACCGGGATGCTGCGGCTCTTGTGCGTCTGGATCAGGGTCATGGCTTCGAGCAGTTCATCGAGGGTGCCGAACCCCCCCGGCATCACCACGTAGGCCGAGGCAAAGCGCACGAACATGAACTTGCGCGCGAAAAAGTGCTGGAAAGTCTGCGATATGTCCTGGTACGGATTGGCGCCCTGTTCCATCGGCAACTGGATGTTGAGACCCACCGACGGGCTCTTGCCGAAATAGGCGCCCTTGTTGGCCGCTTCCATGATGCCCGGCCCGCCCCCGGAAATCACCGCGAAGCCGGCGTCGGAGAGCAGGCGCGCGATGCGTTCGGTGAGCATGTAGTACATGTGGTCGGACGGCGTGCGCGCACTGCCGAAGATCGATACCGCCGGGCGTATCGCGTTGAGCCGTTCAGTGGCCTCGACGAACTCTGCCATAATTCCGAACACGCGCCAGGATTCGCGCGCGTTGAAACTGTGTGCGTTGCTGGCCGGGATGCTGCCGGGGAGCTTTTCTTTCGCGGTCATGTTTTTTTCTGGTTATTGAGAATGGTGTGTCCGTACAGCGTATGACTGCCGGTGCATGATCATGGTTTCCCCGCAAGGATAGTCGAATATGCCCACCCTGCTGCTGGTCGATGGTTCCAGCTACCTCTATCGCGCCTTCCACGCCCTGCCCGACCTGCGCAACGCCGCGGGCGAACCCACCGGCGCGGTACGCGGCGTGCTGTCCATGCTGCGCCGTCTCGAGAGCGATTACCGGGCAGAGTATCGCGCCTGTGTGTTCGATGCCAAGGGCAAAACCTTTCGCGACGACTGGTACCCCGAATACAAGGCCCAGCGCCCGTCCATGCCGGACGACCTGCGCGCCCAGATCGAACCGCTGCACGCGGGGGTACAGGCCGAGGGCTGGCCGTTGCTGATGGTCGACGGGGTCGAAGCCGACGACGTGATCGGCACGCTCACCCGGCAGGCGCTGGAGCAGGGCTGGGAAGTGGTGATCTCGACCGGCGACAAGGATCTGACCCAACTGGTGCGCCCCGGCGTGCGCTGGGTCAACACCATGAACGACGAGGTGCTGGACGTGGCCGGGGTGACCGCCAAGTTCGGCGTGCCGCCCGAGCGCATCGTCGATTACCTGGCGTTGATGGGGGACACCGTGGACAACGTGCCGGGGGTCGCCAAGTGCGGACCCAAGACCGCGGTGAAGTGGCTGACCGAGTACGGCACCCTCGACAATATCGTCGCCAACGCCGGCAGGGTCGGCGGCAAAGTCGGCGAGAACCTGCGCGCCCACCTCGACTTCCTGCCGCTGGGGAGGAAGCTCGTAACGGTCGCGACCGATGTCGATCTGCCAGTGGGGTTGCAGGATCTGGCGGCGCGCGGCGACGACAAGGCGGCCTTGCGCGCGCTGTACGAGCGCATGGAGTTTCGCGGCTGGCTGCGTGACCTGGAACAGAACAACGAGGAAATAGGGGAAATAGGGGACAGCCCCCGATTTTCCGCCGGGAAGTCGGGGGCTGTCCCCTATTTCCAGGGGGCTACTCCCAACGCTCAACCGGCAGCGGGCGAACCCGGCGCCCATCGCCAGGGCTACGTCTCCATCCTGAGCTGGGACGTGTTCGACGCCTGGCTGGGGCGCATGGCCGCCGCCGACATTACCGCCTTCGATACCGAAACCACAGGGCTCGACCCGATGGCGGCGCGCCTGGTCGGCATGTCGTTTTGCGTCACCCCCGGTGAGGCCGCCTATCTGCCGCTTGCGCACGTCGCAGCCGACGCGCCCGAACAGTTGCCGCTGGACGACGTGCTGACCCGTTTGCGCCCGTGGCTGGAGTCGGAGGACAAGCGCAAGGTCGGGCAGAACCTCAAGTACGATGCCCACATCCTCGCCAATCACGGCATCGCCTTGCGCGGCATCGCCGACGACACCCTGCTCGAATCCTACGTGCTCGAAAGCGACAAGACGCACGACATGGACAGCCTCGCCACGCGCCACCTGGGCTTGCGCACCCTGACCTATGCCGAAGTGTGCGGCAAGGGCGCCAAGCAGATCGGCTTTGCCGATGTCGCGGTCGAGCGTGCCACCGAATACGCCGCCGAAGACGCCGACATCACGCTGCGCCTGCACCAGCACCTGTCCGCCCAGCTCGCCGCCGCGCCGCGCCTTGAGGCGGTGTATCGCGACATCGAGCTGCCTGCGCTCAAGGTGCTGTTCGAGATGGAACGCACCGGGGTGCTGATCGATGCCTTCCTGCTCGCGCAGCATTCCGAAGAACTGGGGCGGCGCCTGTATGGCCTGGAACGCGAAGCGCACGCGCTGGCGGGGCAACCCTTCAACCTGGGTTCGCCCAAGCAACTGGGCGAGATCCTGTTCGGCAAGCTCGGTCTGCCGGTGGTCAAGAAGACCGCCACCGGGCAGGCCTCCACCGACGAGGAAGTGCTGCAGACCCTGGCCGAGGACTTTCCGCTGCCCAAACTGCTGCTGGAGCACCGCAGCCTCGCCAAACTCAAGAGCACTTACACCGACAAGCTGCCGCGCATGGTCAACCCCGCCACCGGGCGCGTGCACACCAGCTTCTCGCAGGCGGTGGCGGTCACCGGGCGGCTCGCCAGCTCCGAACCCAACCTGCAGAACATCCCGATCCGCAGCGACGAAGGGCGGCGCATCCGCGCCGCCTTCATCGCGCCGCGCGAACACGTGATCGTGTCGGCCGATTACTCGCAGATCGAACTGCGCATCATGGCGCACCTGTCGGGCGACGCGCGCCTGCTCGAAGCCTTCGCCCACGGCGAGGACGTGCACCGCGCCACCGCCGGCGAAGTGTTCGGCGTGCCCCCGGGCGAAGTGTCGAGCGAACAGCGCCGCTACGCCAAGGTGATCAACTTCGGCCTCATCTACGGCATGAGCGCCCACGGCCTGGCCAAGAACCTCGGCATAGACCGCAGTGCCGCGCAAGGCTGGATAGACCGCTACTTCGCCCGCTACCCCGGCGTCGCGCGCTACATGGAAGAGACCAAGACCCAGGCCAAGGCCCAGGGCTACGTCGAAACCGTGTTCGGCCGCCGCCTCTACCTGCCCGACATCCGCGCCCAGCAGGTCGGGCGCCGCCAGGGGGCGGAACGCGCCGCGATCAACGCGCCGATGCAGGGCACCGCCGCCGACCTGATCAAGAAGTCCATGATCGCCACCCAGCAATGGCTCAAGGACAAGTGCATGGCCTCGCGGCTGATCCTGCAGGTGCACGACGAACTGGTGCTGGAAGTGCCCCTGACCGAACTGGAACGCGTGCGCGCCGAACTGCCTGGCCTGATGGGCGGAGTGGCCGACCTGGCGGTGCCGCTACTGGTCGAGATCGGCGCCGGGGACAACTGGGATCAGGCGCACTGAGGGTTGGCGCGACAGAGGGCACAAACCCCGCGCCCGCTCCACCATGGCTGCAACGCCAAACCGTTGACGGTTTTCCCCCCCCCTCTGCACCGCCGAACGGAGTCCGGGGGCGGCGGG
>JACOUN010000003.1:0-10302 GCA_016177805.1 Rhodocyclales bacterium | reverse complement strand
TTTCTTGGGTACTTCTTTGTCGCGCGACAAAGAAGTACCTCGCCCGCCGGGGCGAGACCCGGCCGACGGTCGCCGGCAACAGGCACAAACCGCCGAGCGTGGCACGACGCAAATTGGCATGTTGCCGTTCAGCAGTTGCAAGGCTCGGGTTGTATGGCTAGCAGAGACAGCGTGAGATCCACGACTCCGAGCTACCGACCAGCGGCCGGGTCTCGCCCCGGCGGGCGACCTCCTTTCTTGCTTGTGCAAGAAAGGAGGCAAAGAAGCACAGCCCACCGCCGCGTCGCCTGCGGCGATGCCCGCCCTGCGGATGCGCCGGGCGGGGTGCTTCGCAAACTCGCCCTGCGGGCTCAAACAGGCGAAGCCCCTTAATCCGCCCGCCCCATCCTCCGGTTGGCGCGACAGAGGGCGCCAACCCCGTGCCCACTCCACCAGTGATGGAAAGCTGGGACAGCGACGCTTTTCCCCCTTCTGCACCGCCGAACGGAGACCGGGAGCGGCGGGAATTGTCGGGTCGCTGTTTGAGCGCCGCAGGCGCGAGTTTGCGGCCCGACCCGCCGACCACGGGCGCAGTGAGGGGACCGGCGCAGCCGGCGGTGCGGCGGGGCGCGTTTTCTTGGGTACTTCTTTGTCGCGCGACAAAGAAGTACCTCGCCCGCCGGGGCGAGACCCGGCCAACGGTCGCCGGCACCTGGCACCCATCGCCATGCATGACATAAGGCCAAGTCCGAGGACACCCACCCCATCCTCCGCTTGGCGCGACAGAGGGCGGTGGGTCCAACGCAGCCTGGTGCGCTGCCGTGGATGCTGCAAGGCGAAAGCGGTCTCGCAGCCTTGGTGGCGAATAATCGTAAGGCAAGAACTGGACGGCCGGTAGTCGATGGAATAGGATTTAATCCTATCCAAGCAAAGAGGTTAGCCATGCGAACCACCCAGCAATTGAGCATCACGCTGCCCAACGATATGGCTGACGTGGTGAAATCCAAGGTGCGAACTGGCGAGTACGCCAGCGAAAGCGAAGTCATCCGGGATGGCCTGCGGGCGCTGATGGCTCGGGATCGAGCCGTGGAAAGCTGGCTGCACAGCCAGGTCGGTCCAGCCTATGACGCCCTGAAGGCCGATCCTTCCCGTGCCGTCACCGCTGATCAGGTGCGTGCCCGCCTGGCCGCCGAACACGCCAAGACACGATGAACTACCGGGTTGTCTTCAGCCTGGAGGCTCAAGAGCAGCTTGCAGAACTGTACCGCTACATAGCCGAGGCGGCGTCGCCTGCCATCGCCGCGCGGTACACCGATGCAATCGTGAGCTACTGCGAGAGCCTGCGCACCTTCCCCCGTCGCGGCACCATGCGCGATGACATCCGGCCAGGGCTGCGCGTAACCAACTACAAGAAGCGCGCAGTGATCGCCTTCTACGTGGATGCCGAGGTGGTTTCCATCGTCGGCGTCTTCCAAGGAGGCCAGGACTACGAAACCATCCTGCAGGATGAAACGGACGAGGGCTGCGCAGGGCACTGAGCCCGCGCAGGGGCTGTGGGAGCGGCTTCAGCCGCGAAAGAACGTCATTCGGGACTGAAGCCGCGCCAAGACGGGCTGTTGCTCATGGTGTCGCCCCGCTGAACTCATGAAGCACCGTCTGTTCTAACTTCGACTCGGGGTTGGTCTGTCCAGGAGGACCATCCATGGCCCAGGTGTTGAGTCTGCACGCAGCCGAACGGCGCCAGCTTGCGGCGTGGGCGTGTGATGCCTATCCGCATGAGGCGTGCGGGCTGATGCTGGGTGTCAGCGAAGCGGACGGGGTGCGGGTGCTGGAAGTGCGCCGCGCGCGCAATCTCAACGTCGAGCGCGCCCGTGACCGCTACGACATCGACCCCGCCGACTATCTTGCCGCCGAGCGCGAGGCCACGGCGCGGGGGTGCGAACTGGTGGGGGTGTGGCACACCCATCCCGATCATCCGGCCCGTCCGTCGCCGACCGATCTGGCGCTGGCGTGGCCGGGTTGGTCTTACGTCATCGCCGCCGTCACCGCCGCGGGGATGACCGAGTTGCGGGCCTGGCGCCTGAATGGCGGGCACCAGTTCGACGAGGAGAGCATCGAGGAGGCCGACCCATCATGAGCCACATCGTCATCCGCATTCCCACTCCGCTGCGCGGCCATACGGCGGGCGCCGACGAAGTGCCGGTCGAGGCGCGCTCGGTCGGCGAGGCGCTGGCGCGCCTGGGCGAGTTGCACCCCGGCATCCTTGAGCGGGTGCTCGACGGCGATGGGCAGCCGCGCCAGTTCGTGAACATCTTTCTCGGCAGCGGTAATGTGCGCGCGCTCGATGGCATGAACACCCCGGTGCGCGACGGCGACGTGCTGGCGATCATTCCGGCGGTGGCAGGAGGCGGACATGAAAGCGGCGGATGCAAGACTGAAAGCCCTTCGGGGACAGATTACCGAGCTTGAGCCGCGCGAGGCGCTGCGGCGGGTGAGCGCGGGCGAGGCGCTGCTGGTCGATGTGCGCGAGGCGGACGAGATTGCACAGGGCAGTCCGACCGGCGCGCTGCGACTGGGGCGCGGTTTCCTGGAACTGCGCATCGAGGAGGCCGTGCCGGACACCGGCAAGCCTTTGATCACGATGTGCGCGGGCGGGGTGCGGTCGCTGTTCGCGGCCGAGGACCTGCTGCGCCTGGGCTACCGCGACGTGGCCTCGGTCACGGGCGGTTTCGCGCGCTGGAAGAACGAGGGGTTGCCGTTCGAACAGCCGCGCCGCCTGGATGCGCATGCGCGCGAGCGCTACGCGCGTCACCTGATGATGCCCGAGGTGGGCGAGGCGGGGCAGATGAAGCTGCTCGCCAGCCGGGTGCTGCTGATCGGCGCGGGCGGACTGGGCTCGCCGGCGGCGCTGTATCTGGCGGCGGCCGGGGTCGGCACGCTCGGCCTGATCGATCACGACGTGGTCGACCGCAGCAACCTGCAACGCCAGATCCTGCACAGTGACGCGCGCGTGGGCATGAGCAAGGTCGCGTCGGCGCGCCAGAGCGTCGAGGCGCTCAATCCGGCGGTGAAGGTGGTGGGCTTCGAGGAGCGGTTGTCGAGCGCCAACGTCGAGCGGGTTTTCGCGGATTTCGACCTGGTGGTCGACGGCTCGGACAATTTCCCGACCCGCTATCTGGTCAACGACGCCTGCGTGCGCCTGGGGTTGCCGTGTGTGCATGGCTCGGTATACCGCTTCGAGGGGCAGGTGACGGTGTTCTGGCCGGGGCGCCCGGAGCGGCCGGGGCCATGCTACCGCTGCCTCTACCCTGAACCGCCGCCGCCCGACATGGCGCCGTCGTGCGCCGAAGCCGGGGTGCTGGGGGTGCTGCCGGGGGTGATCGGGCTGCTCGAAGCGGTCGAGGCGGTCAAGCTGCTGCTGCAACTCGGTGATCCGCTGGTGGGGCGTTTGCTGCACTACGACGCGCTGCACGCGCGCTTCACCGAGTACACCCTGGCGCGCGATCCGCGCTGCCGCTACTGCGGTGACGGCGTGGTCTTTCCCGGCTACGTCGATTACGAGGCGTTCTGCGCCGCGCCGGCGGCCTGAGCGACGTGGGAGCCGAGCATGGACGCCGTGCCCCTCATCGCCGCGATCGGCAACACGCCGCTGGTCGAGTTGGCGCTGATCCGTGAGGTGGCGCCGCGCGCGCGCCTGTTCGCCAAGCTCGAAAGCGTCAATCCGGGCGGCTCGATCAAGGACCGCGCGGTGGCGCGCATGCTGCGCGATGCGCTGGTGCGCGGGGTTCTGGGCGGACGCCGCCTGCTCGATTCGTCGTCGGGCAATGCCGGCATTTCCTACGCCATGCTCGGCGCCGCGCTGGGCGTGCCGGTCACGCTGGTGGTGCCGGGCAACGCCAGTGCAGAACGGCTCGACCGCATCCGCGCGCACGGCGCCGAGCTGATCATTACCGATCCGCTCGAAGGCTATGACTTCGCGCTGCGCGAAGCCGCGCGCCTGGCGCGCGACCACCCCGAGCGCTACTGGTATTGCGACCAGTATTCCAATCCGGGGAACTGGCGCGCGCACTACGATGGCACTGGTGCGGAACTGTTGTCCCAGCTCGCGCCGCTGCTCGGCGGGGCGCCCGACGCCTTCGTCGCCGGCGTCGGTACCGGCGGCACGATCACCGGCGTGGGGCGGCGCCTGAAGGAAGCGCGCCGCGACGTGCGGGTGGTGGCGGCAATTCCGGACACTTTCCCCGGCATCGAGGGGCTGAAACCGCTCGGCGCGCCCGGCGACATCGTGCCGGCGATCCTCGACGAAACGGTGATCGACGAGCGCGTCGCGGTGAGTATGGATGACGCGCTCGCGATGTGCCGGCGGCTGGCCCGCGAAGGGCTGTTCGTCGGCCCGTCGGCGGGCGCCTTCGTGCACGTCGCGTGCCAGATCGCACTCCGTCACGGCTGCGCCAGCGTCGCGACGGTGCTGCCGGACACCGGTGAGCGCTATATCTCGACCGGAATGTGGCAGGTGCGCCAGGCCTGACCGCAGCCGGGCGAAAAGCCCGGCGCTCAAGGTATACTCCCGCCTTTGTCCGCCCCGCAGCACCGCGACCGATCCGGGTTGCGGCTGCGATCCCCGTGAGGCTTCATCAGTGGCACTGACCGTACTAGGCCTTTCCGGCGCACTCACCCACGACCCTTCGGCGGCGCTGTACGTCGACGGCAAACTGGTCGCGGCCGCCGAAGAAGAGCGCTTCGTGCGCGACAAGCATGCCAAGAACCGCATGCCCTATGAGTCGGCGCGGTTTTGCCTGGATTTCGCCGGGTTCAAGCCGGCCGACGTCAGCGTGGTCGCGATCCCGTTCGCGCCGATCAGCATCTTCGAGCAAGCGCGCTGGCATTACGCCAAGCGCTACTGGTATGCGCCGGACCGGGGGCTGGATGCGATCCTGCTCGGCAACCGGCGTTATTACCGCTACAAGAAACGCATCGAGTGGTGTCTGCTGCAACTCGGCTTCGATCTGAAGAAGACCCGCATCGTGCCGGTCGAGCACCACCTCGCGCATGCATCCAGCGCCTATCACTGCTCGGGCTTCACCGAGAAGACCGCGATCCTGGGCATAGACGGCAAGGGCGAGTACGCGACCACCTTCTTCGGCTACGGCGAGAACGGCCGCATCCACAAGATCAAGGAGTTCTACGACCCCGATTCGCTGGGCGGGCTGTACGGCGCGCTCACCGAGTACCTCGGCTTCGAGATGCTCGATGGCGAGTACAAGGTCATGGGCATGGCGCCCTATGGCAACCCGGAAAAATACGATTTCTCGCGCCTGGCGAAGTTCGAAAACGGTGAGCTGATCGTCAACACCGAGTACGCCAACGTGATCGGTTTTCGCCGCTACAAGGAAGCCGGCAAGGGCTACTACTTCTCACCGAAACTGATCGACTGGCTCGGCCCGATGCGCAACGGCGACATCGCCGACGACCCCTACATCCACTACGCGGCGAGCATGCAGAAGCTGTTCGAGGATCTGTCGTTGCAGATGATCGAGCACTACCTCGGCGACATCCTGCGCGAGACCGGACGGCTGGCGTTTTCCGGCGGCGGCGCGCTCAACGTCAAGCTCAACCAGAAGATCATTGCCCGCCCGGACGTCAAGGAGCTGTTCGTGCAGCCCGCCTCGGGCGACGCCGGCACCGCCGTCGGGGCCGCCGCCTACGTGTCGACCACGCAGGGGGTGGCGGTGGAGAAGATGGAACACGTCTATCTCGGCCCGGCCTACTGCAACGAAGACGTCATCGCCGCCTGCGCCCGCCACGCGGCGCAACCGCAATGGCGCAAGCTCGACGACGTGCCGGGGCACGTCGCGCGACTGCTGGCCGACGGCCATCCGGTGGCGTGGTTCCAGGGGCGCATGGAGTTCGGTCCGCGCGCGCTCGGCGGGCGTTCCATCCTCGGCTGCCCGAGCGCCGCCGGGGTGGCCGACCGCATCAATGAGCAGATCAAGTTCCGCGAGCGCTGGCGCCCGTTCTGCCCCAGCATGCTCGACACGGTCGGGCCTCGGATGCTGGGCAGCGACCACCCCGCGCCGTTCATGACCTTCACCTTCGAGGTCGCCGAGGAATGGAAGTCGCGCGTGCCCGAAGTGGTGCACGAGGACGGCACCTCGCGCGCCCAGGTGCTCAGGCGCGAGTTCAACCCGCGCTACTACGACCTGATGCTGGAACTGGAAAAGCTCACCGGCAATGGGGTGGTGCTCAACACCTCGCTCAACCGCCGCGGCGAACCGATGATCTGCTCACCCACCGATGCCCTCGACATGTTCTTCGGCTCCGATCTGCAGTATCTGGTGATGGAAGACGTGTTGGTCGAGAAGGGTGCATGAAGCCGCTCGCGCTGTACTGGTCGAGTTCCAAACCGAATTTCGGCGACGCGCTGTCGCCGCTGATCTGCGCCCGCGTGTCCGGCCGGGAAGTCGTCTGGGCGCCGCCCGGACGCTGCGACGTGGTGGCGCTGGGCAGTCTGATGCAGCGCTTCAAGGAGCACTGGTGGACGCGTCGCGTGCACGTGTGGGGCACGGGCTTCATCGAACACCCCCCCGCCCATGCGAGTCGCCATCACTACCATGCGGTGCGCGGCCGCCTGACCCAGGCCGCGATCTCCGGCCTGAAGCAGGAGGTGGCGCTGGGTGATCCGGGGCTGCTGGCGCCTCTGCTGGTCGAGGATCGTCCCGCCCCGGCCAGACGCTGCCGGGTGCTGGTGATTCCGCACTACAAGGACAAGGGCAACGCCGCGCTGGCCGAACTGGCCGCTCGGGTGCCGGGGGTCGAGGTGGCGGACATCTTCGCTCCGGCGACGACCCTGCTGGAGCAGATCCGCGCCGCCGAGGTGGTGTTGTCGTCGGCCATGCACGGCCTGATCGCGGCCGACAGCCTTGGTGTGCCCAACGCCTGGCTCAAGCTTTCGGATGCGGTGCGGGGCGGCGACTTCAAATTCAATGATTACTACAGCGTGTTCGGCTTCGCAGCCACGCCGCTCGCGCTGAGCGAGCCGTTGCTGCGCGACCCGTCCGCCGTGGTGGCGCAATACCGGCGGCCGGGTCTTGCCGACATCCAGGAGCGTTTGATGCGGAGTTTTCCCGATGGCGTTTGACGGCGGCGCGGGGGTGCGGCGGTTGCGCGCGATCGCGCTCAGCGGCGACTCGCAACCGGTGCAGGTGGCGTTCTGGGTCAGCCTGGCGTTGTCGCTGATCGCGCTCGCGGGCAGTGGCACGCTCAACCGCGATGGCATGCTCTACGCGTCGATCGCCCAGGTGATGCTGGACGAGGGGGTGGCGCAGGCGCTGGCGAAGTTCGACTGGTTGCTGCTGCCGGCGCTGATGGCCGGGGTGTCGTGGTTGACCGGCATGTCGACCGAACTGGCCGGGCACGTGCTCGGCGCGCTGTTCATGGCCGGCACCAGCGCGTTGCTGGTCGCGTGCGCGCAGCGCCAGTTCGCCGGGGCGGGGTGGGCGGCCTGCCTGGTGGTGCTGAGCTTGCCGGCAATCAACAGCTTTCGCGACCAGATCGTGCGCGAGTTCGGTTACTGGTTCTTCTGTGCGCTGGCGCTGTGGTTCGCGCTGCGCTGGGCGCAGCGCTGGCGTTGGCGCGATGCGTTGCTGTGCCAGATGGCTATTGTCGCGGCGGTGTGTTTCCGCCTCGAAGCGGTCATCCTGTTCCCGGCCCTGCTGCTGTGGCAGTTGTTCGCGCGCGCCGAGCGCCCGTTGCTGCTGCGCCTGGCGATGCTGGGCGCCGGGCCGCTGATGCTGGCCGGGGCGCTGGCGGGTCTGGATGCGATGGGTCTGGTGTCGGTCGAGACGCGTCTGGCGTATTACCTTGAAGCGGTCGACCTGACTTCCAAGATCGGGCACTTCAATGCTGCGGCAGACCAGGTTTCGGCGGCGGTGCTGAACAAGATTTCCGACGGCGACGCGGCTGCGATCCTGTTCGTCGGGCTGGTGTCCATCATTCCAGCAAAGTTCGTGCTGCTGTTGGGCGTGTTCGCGATACCGCTTGCCTATCTGTGCGCCAGCGGCAAGCTGCGGGCGCATTTGCGCGCATGGTCGCTGATGAACTGGGTGTTCGTGATCTACGTGGTGGTGCTGGTGGCGTTTGTCACCGAGCGTTTCTTCCTCACTTCGCGCTACGTCAGCTTTCTCAATCTCGTCGCCGTGCCGTTGATCGCGGCCAGCCTGGTCATGCTGAGAGAGTACTGGCCGCGCGCCACGCGGGTGGTGGTTGGTCTTGCGATGTTGACCATGGGCGCCAACGTGATCTCACTGACACCGTCCAAGACCCATCTGGTCGAGGCCGGGCAATGGCTCGCGCGTACCGTGCCGGACGTCAAGCGGGTCGGTTTTGAAGACCAGCGCGTGGCCTACTACGCCGGTGCCGGCTATTTTCCGTGGCTGCACTTCGATCGTGACGAGGCGGGCGCCCGGCTCGCGCGGGGCGAGCTCGACTACGTGGTGGTCGCGAGCGCGCCCGAGCAGCCGATCGAGGATGCGCCGTGGTTCGGCGCCAACGCGCTGTCCGTGGTGCAACGCTTCGAGCAACCCAGTGGCGCGGCGGTGGTGGTGGTGCAGAGCGCTCAGCGCGCCGCGTTGCGCTGAGCTAAAGCCGCTCCTTCGGAAGAGCGTGGCTCCATCGCTTCGTAGGAGGGGCTTTAGCCCCGAACGGCGCCCTGTTCGCGGCTGAAGCCGCTCCTACGAGGCACGCAGCGGGCGCACTGGCAGGCGCCGACACCCTCAGCGGCGCAACAACTGGTACAACGCATTGCGCCGCAGGCGGCGCTTGAGCGCCACTTTCAGGTCATAGAGCTTGAACGCCAGCCGGTGACGCAGGCTGAAGCCCCGCCCCAGCGCGCCGAGATAGCGTTCCATGAAACGCCGGCGCCCGTCGCCGTCGAGCTTGTTGCAGGCTCGCGTCAGATCGGCGATGCGCTGATTCAGCGGGGTTGCGTGGTGGTAGAAGCGCGCGCGCCCGGTGTCGATGAGGGTGAAGCCCAGCCTGCCGTCATCGTGTTTGTGCACCAGCATGTTGCCGCCCGACAGGTCGCGGAAATACACCCCCCGTCCATGCATCTTCAGCAGAAACGCGCATAGCTGCTCGCATGCTTCGTCGCGCGCGATGCCGGCGTGGCTGTCGGCGCCATGGGCGTAGGCGGAGAACAGCTCGCGCACCGTGGCGTCCGCCCGCACGTGCGCGCACACGAACCAGTTGTGGGTGATGGCGGTACGGTCGCGCGATTCGAAATACGCCACCGGCTCGGCTGCCGCGATGCCGCGCCGCAGCAGCTCGGCGGTGCCGTTCCAACTGCGCAGCCCCTTGGCCGGTTTGTTGCGGTCGGCGATGCGCTTGTACCAGCGGATGTTGACCGGCTGCTTGACCACCAGCAGGGTGTCGGCGCCGCGCGGGTCCGCCACCGTCCACACCGCGTTGCGTGCCTTGCGCAGCAGGCTGTCGCGCGGGGGCACGCCGATGGCGTGCGGGTGCAGCGCCGCGAGCAGTCGCGCCGCTTCCTGCTTCGATCCGGCCAGCACCATGCCGCGCCAGTGTTCGTCCTGGTGATGGAAGTGAGTCTTGTCCGGAGCGTGGCGGTGGATGGCCAGATCGGGCAGCAGTGCCGCGCCAGGCTTGAGCCGTACCACGCGCGAGTGCGGCCACAGCAGGTAGAGCGGCACTTCCGAGGCGATCGACGGCGTGTCGGCGAGCGTCTCGCCGTCACGTCCGCGACATTCGGCGGCGGCCAGATCGGTGTCGTCATAGATGTCGGCCAGCGCCGCCGCACGGCCGTTGATGGTCCACGCCGCGTGTATCAATTCGGTGGCCGAGGCGAAGGCGTGCACTTCCAGTCCGGCCGACTTGTTCAGTCGCCCGAGATAGCGGCTGCCGGGAATCAGCGCGGCGAAGGCCGCCAGCGCCGCGAACGATGGGCGGATGCGCTGCGCGCCCACGGAGCCGCTTACCCCCGCGTAGTGCGTGATGCGTTCGAGTGCCGGGTAGGCGTTGTCGCCATCGTCGATCAGCCCTTCGCGCGCGCAGATCAGCGGCCCCCAGTACGCGCGTTCGAGCGCACCCGAGGCGGCGCACAGGATCAAATAGCGGCTCAGGTAGTCGGCCTGCTTCTGTTCCGCGTCGGGGAGCAAGCGCTGGATGCGTGGCAGGGTCCAGAACGCGGCTGGCGACCACAGCCGCGCCACCCCCTGCCGCGCGCCCAGGCGCTGCAACAGGCGCGCTTTCTTGATCAGGTTGAACTTGATCAGGGGCGCGAGACGCTGCCCGAGTACCTTGTGGTCG
>JACOUN010000038.1 GCA_016177805.1 Rhodocyclales bacterium | reverse complement strand
CTTCCCATCCCGAACAGGACCGTGAAACAAGACCGCGCCGATGATAGTGCCCATTACGGGTGTGAAAGTAGGTCATCGTCAGACTACCCTCAAAGCAAAGAGCCGCTCTAAAAATAGAGCGGCTCTTTGTGCGTCTACAACGTAAGCGATAACTGACCGACGTCCTTGCCTACTTCCCTGCGCGCGCATCCAGATCCGACCGCAGAGGATTATCCGCAAAGTGCTGCTTCCACAACCGTGGGGTCAGCAGTGCAACATCGGCGGCCGGGTGCTGGCCGACGCGCTGTAACTCATCGACCAGATAAGTGTAGGGGTCAATGTCGTGCAACCGGCAGGTGGTGAGCAGGCTCTGGATGATGCCGATCTGCTTGGCGCCGAGTTCGGTCCAGCAGAACAACCAGCTTTTGCGTCCCATCGGAATCACCCGCAGCGTACGTTCGATCAGGTTGGTGTCGATCGACACATCCGTATCGTCCAGATACACGCTCAAGCCCTCGCGCCGTTCACGTGCATAGGCCATTGCCTTGGTCAGCGGCGAGCTTGGCAGCAGCCCCTGGGCCTCGAAGGTCTTGTCGATCGAGGCGAAGAAGCGCTCGACGATAGGCCGCGCGTGGCTCTGACGCCAGGCCAGGCGCTTGTCACCATCGAGATCTTTGTCACGAATGTGCTGTTCAACAGCCAACGCTTAGATTTTTGTTGGTCCCCCCGCCGGGAATCGAACCCAGATCTAGCGCTTAGGAGGCGCTCGTTCTATCCATTGAACTACGGAGAGTTTGTGCTGCCAAGTACGTCGCAGGCGGCTGTGGATCAGGGGCCTCCGGGGCAAGGCCTGACATGGACTTGCGGCCGACATGTGGTGCGGCCGTGCATGCCGGTTGACTGTCCGGGTAGTGAGCCGCCGCTGCCCTAGTGGTCGGCTTCGTCTCGCGTGGCGGATACGAAGCCGACCGGGGCGAAGTCTATCAGCAAATCAGATCACTAGACAGCGCACGTTCGTGGCAGCGCATGTTTGTGACGTGACCGACGCACTGATGGGCAACATTGCAGAGAAATCCTGCAGGCTACCGTCGCCACACCGTTAAAATTGCACCCCGTACGTGTTTCGGTCACAGCCCCATGCCCCTAGTCACCATTGATAACGCCTGCCTGGCCTTTGGCCATGTCGATCTGCTTGCCAGCGCTTCGTTCCAGCTTGATTCCGGAGAGCGCGTTGCGCTGATCGGACGCAACGGATCGGGTAAGTCCAGTCTGCTCAGGATACTGGCGGGGCAGGCGGTGCTTGATGATGGTTCAGTATGGCGCAGCCCCGGTATTGGCGTCGCCTATGTGCCGCAGGAAACCGATTTCCCGCTCGATTGCGGTGTATTTGCTGCGGTGGCCGATGGCTTGGGTGATGCGGCGCGGCTGCTGGTCGAGTGGCATGGCGCAATGCATGATGTGGCCGAATCGGCGAGCGCCGAGAGTATGGACCGCCTCGAAGCGGCCCAGCATGCCGTGGAAGCCGCGGGTGCGTGGCGACTGACCCAGCGTGTGGAAGAGGTATTGCTTCGGCTTGGGCTGACGGGCGATGCCCAGGTTGCGAGCCTGTCGGGCGGCGGCATCAAGCGCGTGGCACTGGCGCGTGCGCTGGTGGCCGAACCCGATTTGCTGCTGCTCGATGAGCCGACCAACCATCTTGATCTGGATGGGATCATCTGGCTGGAGAATCTGATCAGGGATTTCCGGGGCGCGGTGATCGTGATCACGCACGATCGCGTGTTCATGGACAACGTGGCCACGCGTGTGGTGGAACTGGATCGGGGGCGCCTGACGAGTTATCCGGGGCGATACGAGGAATACCTGCAGCGCAAGCAGGATGAGCTGGAGGCGGAGGCGAAGGAGAACGCCCGTTTTGACAAGGTGCTGGCGCAGGAAGAGGTGTGGATACGCAAAGGGGTGGAGGCGCGTCGAACCCGGAACGAGGGGCGGGTGCGCAGGTTGGAGGCGCTGCGGCGCGAGCGTGCCGCACGCCGCGACCGTACGGGGAGCGTGCGCCTGGCGGTCGACAAGGGCGAGCAAAGCGGGCAAATGGTCGCGGAGCTGACGCAGCTGTCCAAGTGCTTCGGCAACAATGCCGTGGTGCGTGACTTTTCAACCCGCATCATGCGGGGCGACCGCATCGGTTTCATTGGTCCCAACGGGTCGGGCAAGACGACTTTGCTCAAACTCATACTCGGTGAGATCGAACCGGATTCCGGCACGGTGCGGCGCGGCACGCGCCAAGCCGTGGCGTATTTTGACCAGATGCGGGCGCAGCTCGATCCGGAACTGCCGCTGACCGAGGTGATCAGTCCGGGATCGGATTTCATCGAGATCGGGGGGGAGCGAAAACACGTCATCGGCTATCTCGGGGATTTTCTCTTTGCACCACAAAGGGCGCGCTCGCCCGTCAAGTCGCTGTCGGGAGGCGAACGCAACCGCCTGCTGTTGGCGCGTTTGTTTGCCCGGCCCGCGAACGTGATGGTGCTCGATGAACCCACCAACGACCTGGATGTCGAGACCCTCGATCTGCTGGAGGATCTCCTGTCTGCTTACGATGGCACCTTGTTCCTGGTGAGCCACGACCGGGCGTTTCTTGACAACGTCGTCACCCAGGTTATCGCGGCCGACGGAGACGGGTTCTGGGGGGAATACGTAGGCGGCTACGCGGACTGGATGCGGTTGAAGGAGGCGCAGCGTGAACGGGCCAGGGAGGAGCGTCCGGCAACGGTCACACGGGCGGCGCCCGCCGTCAAGGCCGCGCCCAAGTCAGCCGGGCTGTCATTCAAGGAAAAGCGCGAACTGGAAGGACTGCCCGACCGGATTGGGGCGCTTGAGGCGGAACAGGCGAGATTGCAGCTCCGCCTTGCCGATCCCGCCCTGTACCAGAGCGCGACCGATGAAATCGGATCGGTACGTGCGCGCTTGACCGAGGTGGAAAGCGAGATGGATGAGGCAATGGTGCGTTGGGAGTTGCTCGAAACCAAGGCCGCAGGCGGCTGAGAACCCTGTGCGGGGCGGTCCTGCTTGACGTGTTACTCGTCCGCAGGGTTGAATCGATGGGCATGCTCCGCCGGTGTCCCGAGCCGCAGCAGCAATTGCTCTCTGCCGATGTGGAGCAGGCGTTCGATTTCGTCGATATCGTCGGGTAGTGCCGGATCGTCCCAGCCGTTGGCCAGATGCCTGGCGAAGTTGTTCGCCAGGCGGACGTTGCGTACCCGCGGGTTTTCGGCGTGGCTGGCGTCCAGCAGTGTCATGAGTAGCACAGGCATGTTCCAGGCATTGATCAGGCCGATCTGCAGATCGACTTTTCCGACCCCGAATACCGCACGGAAGGCCACCGAACTGCGCAGATTGCGGTCCGCCGCCTGCAGGCGCTTTACACGGGTCATCAGGGCCGGCGCGAAAGTCCAGCACATGAGCTCGGGCGCCTCGCCCAGCAGCGCGGCAACCGTGATTTCATCAACATCCAGGTCATGGCGTGCAATGGCCCAGTCGCGTGCCAGATGCGCGGCCTTGCGCGCGCGCGCGATGACTTGCAGCGCGCCTATGAGCGCGGCGGGGTGGCTGCCCAGCATGCCTTCCAGGGTCGGTGCGTCCGAGAACGCGTCGAAAAAGGGCGACACCCCCAGCATCATGATGGCCCGGTCGATGGTGGTGATGTCGTGATTCTGCGAGCTGTGCCGGACTGCCTGTAGATGTGCGATCAGCTTCATCGTCATGAGCGGGTCACCCAGCACGACCGCTGCAAGCCGCTTGGCGTTGACCGAGTCGGCTGATTCTCGCAGGGACGCCAGTTGCTTCGCTGTCTGGCGCAACACCGGCATGTCCTGATGAGCAAGGAAACTCACATAGGCATCAGCAGCATTGAGCGGTTTGTCCAGCAAGCTCATGGTGAAGTGCGTCCTCGTTGAGTTGATTCATTATGGATGGCATCGGGTGAAAACTGAAGCGCGCCAGTGGTTTGCGTCAGGGGCTAAGCCGGGTTGCGGCTATAATTGCGCTGCGCGAACGCTAACGCAAAGGAGATCCGGTGCATGAATGCCCCCTTCAAGGCCTTCCTGATCAATCAGGACGAGAGCAGGAAAATCGCCAGCAGCTTGACCACCATGATGCCGGACCAACTCGATCGCGGTGAGGTGCTGATCCGGGTTCACTATTCAAGCATCAACTACAAGGATGCGCTCGCGGCCACGGGCGCAGGGAAAATCATCAGGCGTTTCCCCTGTGTCGGCGGTATCGACTTGGCCGGTGAAGTGGTGGAGAGCGCCGATCCGCGTTTCCGCGTGGGTGATCCGGTCATCGCAACCAGTTTCGACATCGGTGTGGCGCACCACGGTGGGTACGCCGAGTACGCCCGCATCCCGTCCGAGTGGGTGGTGCATTTGCCCGAAGGACTGGATTTGTTCGAAGCGATGGCCCTGGGGACCGCCGGTTTCACTGCGGCACTCGGGATCGCACGCATGGAGGTCAACGGCCTGACCCCGGACAACGGCCCGGTCATCGTGACCGGTGCGACCGGTGGCGTGGGGGGGCTGGCGATCGACATGCTGTCGCAGCTTGGCTACCACGTTGTGGCCTTGACCGGCAAGGCGTCAGAGGCCGAGTACCTGAAGATGCTCGGCGCGGATGAGATCAAGCTGCGCTCGGAGATCGATTTCGACAAGGTGCGGCCGCTGGAGGCTGCGCAATGGGCGGGGGCGGTGGACAACGTAGGTGGTCAGATCCTGCATTGGGTGCTCGCGACCATGAAACAGGCCGGAACCGTTGCCAGCATTGGGAATGCCGCCAGCTTCAACATCGCGACGACGGTGTTTCCGTTCATACTGCGCGGCGTGAGTCTGCTTGGGGTCGATTCGGGTTATATTGGGTTCCCGCTACGTCAGCAGGTGTGGGAGCGCCTTGGGCGCGACCTCAAGCCGCGTCACCTTGCGGCGGTGACTCGTACGATCGGTCTGGATGAGCTTCCCGGTGCTTTCGATGCATTCATACGCGGCGAGATCAAGGGCAGAACGGTGGTGCGCATAGGCGTTTGAGGCTGACTGGACTATGGATGCGCGCATGAGCGACGACGACCCGCAGACCATGAGCAAAGTGCTGATAGTTGATGACTCGCGTATCGTGCGGGCTTCGCTCATCAAGCACATCCGGGGGCGTTTCGAATTCAGGGAGGAGCCGGACGGGGAGGCGGGCTGGCAGGCGCTGGTCGTCGATCCTGCCATTGCCCTCGTGCTGACCGATATTGGTATGCCTCAGCTTGATGGCTATGGGTTGCTCGAACGCATACGCGAATCCAAACTGGCTCGTCTGCAGAACATGCCGGTGGTCATCATCTCTGGTGACGAGGACGATGCAGCCAAGGAAAAGGCGCGGCAACTCGGTGCCAACGATTTTGTCACCAAGGGAATCGGTGCCGCCGAGCTAGTGGCGCGCATCGACTCCCTGCTGCGACTGGCCCAGACCGCACGCGAGCTTGCGGAAAGCCAGGATGCGCTTGCTACCCAGAGCTTGCTCGACCCGCTGTCCGGTCTTCCAACCCAGTCGTACTTCAAGCAGCACGGCGCCCAGGAAATCGCCCTGGCACGCAGGCATCAGGGCGATATCAGCGTGTTGGTGATCGAGATCGATCGTTTCGATGCCTTTGCGGCGCAGTACGGCGCCGCAGTTGCAAAAACCGTGGCGAGAAAGCTCTCCAGCATGCTGGCCACCAAGGTGCGCCAGGAAGACACCGTGGCCGAACTGGCCACCGGGCAGTTCTCGGTGCTCTCGCCGGTCACCGACCTTATCGGCTGCTGCGCGTTTGCGTTGCGCATGCAGAAGATCGTCGAGAAACTCGTCATGACCTATCGTGGCGAGAGCATCAACATCAGCATCACGGCCGGTATCTCGAATTCGTCCGCCGACGGCCTGAGTTCCATCAGCCATCTCATCGGTATTGCCGCGCAGCGGGCTCAGGCGGGGCAGGAGGCGGGCGGAAACCGCGTTATCGGAGACAAGGGCGAGGTCACTCAGGCGACGATAGATCGATGCATGAAGCAGGTCGTCAGCGTTGACCGGATGCTCGGATTTCTTCGCTCCGGCGATGCCGGCTCGGTGGTCGGCCGGTTGCCGGACGTGATCCTGACGCTGCTGCCTTTGCTGGAGTTGATAGAATCACAAACTCACTGCGGCATTCCGCTTGAGCAGATGAAGCAATATCAAGGCCCGTCAGAGGCCAAAAATGACGCCGGAAAAAACGAGTAGCGGCGCCGGCAGGCTCGCAGGCTTGAGCGATCGTCACGAACCGGGTGGGAAGTCGGGCAGCTATGGACCGTTTTTCCCACTGGCGCAGTGGATCAACTTCAAGTCCGGCAGGCTGCCAAGCATCAAGGAGGAAATGGAGGCGGCAACGCGGCCCGTGCGCGTTCGGTAGGCACGGTGCATGTCGTGAGGGAGCAGTATCCTGCCGTGGTCGTGGCGATGCGATAGTGCGTCGCCGCCCCGTGGTAAATCTGGGATAGCAGTTATAGGGAGAGGATGAGTATGGGTACTTACAAGGAGTTCTATCGTCGTTCCATCGAGGATCGTGACGGGTTCTGGTCGGAGCAGGCCGAACTGGTCCATTGGAACAAGCCGGTCACGCAGGTCTGCGATGTCTCGAACCCGCCGTTCGTCAAGTGGTTCAAGGGGGGCGAGACCAACCTGTGCTACAACGCGGTGGACCGGCATGCGGCTCAGCGGCCGCACGACAAGGCGCTGATCTACATTTCCACCGAAACCAACGAAGAGAAGGTCTATTCGTTCGCCGAACTGCAGCGCGAAGTTGAGCGCATGGCGGCGATCTATCAAGACCTCGGAGTCAAGAAAGGTGATCGTGTCCTGATCTACATGCCCATGATCGCCGAAGCCTGCTTCGCGATGCTGGCCTGCGCCAGGATAGGCGCGATCCACTCGGTGGTATTCGGCGGCTTCGCGGCGGGGTCGGTGGCCACGCGCATAGACGACGCCAAGCCGGTGCTGATGGTCAGCTCGGATGCCGGGATGCGCAACGGCAAGGCCGTGCCATACAAGCACCTGGTCGACGAGGCGTGCCGGTTGGCCCAGTTCCCGCCGCAGAAAGTGCTGATCGTGGATCGCGGCCTGGACAAGGGTTTTCCGCGCGTTGCCGGGCGCGATGTCGATTATGCTGAAATGCGCGCCAAGCACGTGGATGCCAAGGTGCCCGTCACCTGGCTCGAATCGTCCGAGCCGAGCTACATACTGTACACCTCGGGCACGACCGGCAAGCCCAAGGGGGTGCAGCGTGATACCGGGGGCTACTGCGTAGCGCTGGCGGCGTCGATGAAACACATCTTCGATGGCGGCGCGGGCGAGACCATGTTCTCCACCTCCGATATCGGCTGGGTGGTGGGCCACAGCTACATCATCTACGGGCCGCTCATCGCCGGTATGGCCACCATCATGTACGAAGGCACGCCGCTGCGCCCGGATGCCGGGATCTGGTGGAAGATCGTCGAGAAGCACAAGGTCAATGTGATGTTCTCGGCGCCTACCGCAGTACGGGTGCTGAAGAAACAGGACCCCGCCTTCCTGAAGAGGCACGACCTGTCGTCGCTGAAGCACATCTTCCTCGCGGGCGAGCCGCTGGACGAGACCTCGCACAAGTGGATCATGGATGAGTTGGGGATACCGGTCATCGACAACTACTGGCAGACCGAGACCGGCTGGCCGATGATTTCGATCGCGCGTGGGGTCGAGCAGAGCCCGATCAAGCTCGGTTCGCCCGCGTTCCCGGTATTCGGCTTTGACCTGCGTATCTATCGTGAAGACGGCACCGAGTGCGGCGCCAACGAGAAGGGCATCGTCGGCATCAATCTGCCGTTGCCTCCGGGGTGCTTGTCGACGGTGTGGGGGCAGGACGACCGCTTCGTTTCGACCTATTTCACCCTGTTCAAGGACCCGGTCGTGTATTCGTCGTCCGACTGGGGTATCAAGGACGAAAACGGCTATCACACCATCCTCGGGCGGATGGATGACGTCATCAACGTCGCCGGCCATCGTCTGGGCACGCGCGAGATCGAAGAGGCAGTGCAGACGCACCCTGCTGTTGCCGAAGTGGCGGTGGTTGGGGTTGCCGACGAGCTCAAGGGGCAGATGCCGATGGCGTTCGCCGTGCTGAAGGATGCTTCGGCGGCGGATACGCCCGAGAAGACGGCCGCGCTGGAGAAGGAGGTCATGAAGAAGGTCGACCAACAGCTCGGCGCGATCGCTCGTCCCAGCCGCGTTCACTTCATCACCGGCTTGCCCAAGACCCGCTCAGGCAAAATGCTGCGCCGTTCCATACAGGCGCTGGCGGAAGGGCGCGACGCGGGTGACCTGACGACCATCGAAGATCCGACTACCCTGGAGCAGATCAAGGCGGCACTGCGCGGATAGTATTTGCCTCGCAGGTGACGAGAATCGGGGGCCCGCTTCATGCGGGCTCTTTTTTTTCCTGCGCGTGGGATTGCGGCGTGTGCTTGTATCACAGCGTATCGGAGGGATGTAGGGAAACAGTGCAATGCAAACACGGACGCTGCGGACAAACAGCGCTTACATGCCGGTGTTCAAATGGAGTCGTCAGAAAATTTGCTGATGAACAACAGGAGAACTGAAATGACCAACTGGACCAAGAGCGCGATTGTCATTGCGGTGATTGCGGCGACCGGGCTGGCCGGCGCAGGAGTGGTAATGGCGCGAGGCGACGATTGCGAGTTCGCCGGGCGCAAGCACGACCGGGCCGAGCACGGAGCCCAGCCCGAGCGCATGCGCGAGCGGATCGAGTCACACATGTCGGAGATGAAATCCAGCCTGGCGCTGCGGGACGAGCAGCGTGATGCATGGAACGCGTTGGAGCAAACCATGCGCAGCCAGATGGATGCAGCAGGGGAGCGCATGGCGCAGATGCGTGAAGGCAAGAAGCCAGGCACTGCGATCGAGCGCATGCAGCGCATGGAAGAGATGACCAGCGCCCGGATGGCGAGCATGGGCCAGGTGCGCAAGGCCGTTGAAACGTTGTACTCACAACTCGATGCGACCCAGCAGAAGACCTTTGATGAGAAGTTCCGCATGGGTATGCAGGGACGTGGCAAGCATCAGCGCGGCGGCATGATGGGGCCGGGCGGGATGAGCTGATAGCGCGTCGCCCGCGCCAACGCCGAAGGGGCTGTGTGCGCAAATTTTGCGCACACAGCCCCTTCGTTTATTTGCGGAACGGACGATGCCCGTTCCGTGGCGGTCACTGCTTAGTGGAACTGCTCTTCTTCGGTCGAGCCGGTCAGCGCGGTCACGCTGGAGACGCCGCCCTGGATCACGGTGGTGACGTCATCGAAGTAACCCGTGCCGACTTCCTGCTGGTGCGAGACGAAGGAGTAGCCGCGGTCGCGTGCGGCGAATTCGGGCTCCTGCACCTTCTCGACATAGGCCGACATGCCGCGCTTGGCGTAGTCCTGCGCCAAGTCGAACATGTTGTACCACATCGAGTGGATACCGGCGAGGGTGATGAACTGGTACTTGTAGCCCATCGCGCCGAGTTCGCGCTGGAATTTGGCGATGGTCGCGTCGTCCAGATTCTTCCTCCAGTTGAACGACGGCGAGCAGTTGTACGCGAGCATCTTGCCCGGATGCTTGGCATGCACGGCTTCGGCGAAGCGGCGGGCAAACTCCAGGTCTGGTGTGCCGGTTTCGCACCACACCAGGTCGGCATACTCGGCGTAGGCAACGGCGCGGGAAATAGCCTGCTCCAGACCCTTCTTGGTCTTGTAGAAGCCTTCAGCCGTACGCTCGCCGGTCAGGAAGGGCTTGTCGTTGTCGTCGTAGTCGCTGGTCAGCAGGTCGGCTGCTTCGGCGTCGGTGCGGGCGATGACCAGGGTCGGCACGCCCATCACGTCCGCGGCAAGACGTGCGGCGATGAGTTTCTGCACCGCTTCGGCGGTCGGCACCAGTACCTTGCCGCCCATGTGGCCGCACTTCTTGACCGAGGCTAACTGATCTTCCCAATGCACGCCGGCAGCGCCGGCGCGAATCATCGCCTTCATCAGTTCAAATGCATTCAGCACGCCGCCAAAACCCGCTTCGGCATCCGCCACGATGGGGGCAAAATAGTCGATATAGTCCTTGTCACCCGGATTGACATTCTTCGACCACTGGATCTGGTCAGCACGCTGGAAGGCGTTGTTGATACGCTCGACCACGGTCGGAACCGAGTTCACCGGATACAACGACTGATCGGGGTACATGGCGGCGTAGGAGTTGTTGTCCGCCGCGACCTGCCAGCCCGACAGATAGATCGCCTTGATGCCGGCCTTGACCTGCTGCATGGCCTGACCACCTGTCAGCGCGCCCAGACAGTTCACGTAGGGTTCGTTGTTGACCAGGTTCCACAGCTTGTCAGCGCCGTGGCGCGCAAGCGTGCTTTCCGGTTGCACGCTGCCGCGCAAGCGAACCACGTCGGCTGCGGAGTAGGTGCGCTTGATGCCTTTCCAGCGCGGATTTTCAGCCCAGTCTTTCTCGATGGCGGCGATTTGCTGTTCGCGGGTCATGCTCATAACGGATTCCTTCTTTGCTTGCAGTTGAGGGGGCGAAAAGCCGGCTGGCTGGCGATGATCAGGCAGCGAAAGCTCAAGCGGCCAACCGGGTTTCCTGCCGAGCGGTCATCTTCGGAACGTCAGCGGTGAGGAAAGTATAGTAATGTTTGCGCTTTGCAGCAACCAGTCTTATATAAGATATAAGAAAAAAAGTTGTGCTTAGAAAACAATCTGTTGTATGCGGCGTGTCACAATGCGAAACGAAGATTGTCTCTGTGAAATGGAGTTGTGCTGCGTTGCGCAAGTTCTGCGCGTAACAAATGCAAGGCGGCAGGAGGCTGCAGCGTGGATGATTACGCCTTGGTGAGCAGCCGGAAGCGGCGACGCCCAACGTGCGGGTGCCGCGGGCGAGGAAGGGGATTATGGGTTCAGTGGCTCGTCGGACAGGATGACGCCGTCGCTGTCGGCATACACGTAGTTTCCGGGCTTGAAGCAGACACCGCCAAAACTGAGCGGCACGCCCGCATCACCTACGCCTTTCTTGATGCTCTTGCGCGGATGCGTACCGATGGCCATCACGCCCAGCCTGGTTTGACCGATAGCCACTGAGTCGCGGATGCACCCGTAGACGATGATTCCGGCCCATCCGTTGGCGACCGCCAGTATGGCGAGCTGGTCGCCCACCAGGGCGCAGCGCATCGACCCTCCGCCGTCGACCACAAGAACCCGGCCGTTGCCCGAAGTTTCGAGCGTGCTGCGCACGAGCGAGTTGTCCTCGAACACCTTCAGGGTCTCGATGGCACCGCCGAAAGACTTGAGCCCACCGTAAGAGTTGAACATGGGGTCGACCACGCTGATTTTGTTTTCATGGGCGTCACACAGGTCTGCGGTCTGAATCTGCATGGGATCAATCCTGATTCCGGGTTCTGGTTTCGATTGGGCTGGGTGGTCCTGGCCAAAAAGAGGCGGCCGCGAGGGCCGCTATCTTTGCATGCATTCAAGCGTGTTCAGGTCGTGACGGCCTCGACTTCGTCGAAGACGAGCATCACCTTGCCGTGCTCATCGATATCGATGGTGACCTTGCCCCCGCCCGCCAGTCGACCGAACAACAACTCGTCTGCCAGGGCGGAACGTATCGTGTCCTGGATCAGGCGTGCCATCGGGCGGGCACCCATCATGGGGTCAAAGCCCTTCGATGCCAGCCAGGTCCTGAGTTCATCGGTGAAGTGCGCTTCGACCTTTTTCTCGTGCAACTGAACTTCGAGCTGCATGAGGAATTTGTCGACCACCAGCATGATGATCTCGTTGTCGAGCGCACCGAACGAGATGGTCGCATCAAGCCGGTTTCGGAACTCAGGCGAGAACATGCGCTTGATCTCGGCCATTTCGTCACCTTTCTGGCGGGTGGCGGAGAACCCCATCACCGACTTGTTGATCGCTTCGGCGCCGGCGTTGGTGGTCATGATGAGGATGACGTTGCGGAAATCCGCTTCCCGGCCGTTGTTGTCGGTCAGGGTGCCGTGATCCATCACCTGCAGCAAGATGTTGTAGATGTCGGGGTGCGCCTTCTCGATTTCGTCCAGCAGCAGTACACAATGCGGCTTCTTGGTAATGGCCTCGGTCAGCATCCCGCCGTTGTCGAAACCAACGTAGCCCGGAGGGGCGCCGATCAGGCGCGATACGGCGTGGCGCTCCATGTACTCCGACATGTCAAAGCGCACCAGTTCGATGCCAAGCGTGAAGGCAAGTTGTCGTGCGACTTCGGTCTTGCCGACGCCGGTAGGTCCGCTGAACAGGAAGCTGCCGATAGGCTTTTGCGGGTTGCCCAAGCCGGAGCGCGACATCTTGATCGCCTTGGCGAGCGCTTCGATTGCGGCATCCTGGCCGAACACGACGTTGCGCAGGTCGCGCTCCAGAGTCTTCAGGGCCGCCTTGTCGTCATTGGACACGGTGCGTGGCGGGATGCGCGCGATCTTGGCCACGATCTCCTCGATCTCACCCTTGCCTATGGTCTTGCGCTGACGCGACTTGGGCAGGATGCGCTGAGCCGCGCCGGCTTCATCGATGACGTCGATAGCCTTGTCGGGCAAGTGCCGGTCATTGATGTAGCGTGCCGACAACTCGGCCGCCGAGGTCAGCGCTGCGGATGAGTAACGCACGTTGTGGTGTTCCTCGAACCGGCTCTTGAGTCCCTTGAGAATTTCGACGGTTTCGGCCACTGACGGCTCGGTCACGTCTATCTTCTGGAAGCGCCGCGACAGCGCATGATCCTTCTCGAATATCTGGCGGAACTCGTTGTACGTCGTCGCGCCTATGCACTTGAGCTGGCCGGATGAAAGAGCGGGCTTGAGCAGGTTGGAAGCGTCCAGCGTGCCACCCGAGGCCGCGCCCGCGCCAATCAACGTGTGTATCTCGTCGATGAACAGGATGGAGTGCTGATTCTCGCGCAATTGCTTCAGAACCGCCTTGAGTCTTTGCTCGAAGTCACCCCGGTACTTGGTGCCCGCCAGCAGCGCGCCCATGTCGAGCGCGAACACCTGAGCGTCCTTGAGTATTTCCGGCACCCGCTCCTCGATGATGCGCCGAGCCAGACCTTCCGCGATCGCGGTTTTACCGACGCCGGCCTCTCCGACCAGCAGCGGGTTGTTCTTGCGCCGTCGGCACAGGGTCTGGATGACGCGCTCAAGCTCGTGCTCTCGCCCTATGAGGGGGTCGATCTTCCCGACCAGCGCCTGCTGGTTGAGGTTTAGCGTGAAGTTCTCAAGCGCGCCACCTGACTGCGTGCCTTCCTGCTCCTGCTCGTTCTGTTCCTGTTGCTCGCTGCGGCTGGGGGTTGGAGTGCCCGGTTGCGGGGTCTTGGCAATCCCGTGCGAGATGAAGTTGACGACATCCAGGCGCGAGATCTTCTGCCTCTGCAGGAAGTAGACCGCGTGTGAGTCCTTTTCGCCGAATATGGCGACCAGCACGTTGGCGCCGGTGACCTCCTTCTTGCCCGAGGATTGGACGTGCAGGATCGCGCGCTGGATGACTCGCTGGAAACCCAGTGTGGGCTGCGTATCGATCTCGTCTTCGCTCTCCACGATAGGGGTGTGCTCGTTGATGAAGGTCATCAACTCGCGCCGCAACTCATCGATGTTGGCCGCGCATGCGCGCAGCACTTCGGCGGCTGACGGGTTGTCGAGCAGCGCCAGCAGCAGATGTTCAACGGTGATGAACTCGTGCCGCTTCTGTCTGGCATCGACAAAAGCCATGTGAAGGCTGACTTCTAGCTCTTGCGCGATCATTCTCAGTGTTCCTCCATCACGCATGCCAGCGGATGCTGGTGCTGACGGGCGAAGGAGACGACCTGTTCCACCTTGGTCGCTGCGACGTCTTTCGGGAACACGCCGCAGACTCCCGAGCCCTCTCTGTGGACTTGGAGCATGATCCGCGTTGCCCGTTCGCGATCCATGCTGAAAAATTTTTGTAATACGACGATCACGAAATCCATGGGCGTGAAGTCGTCGTTGAGCAATAGCACCTTGAATAATGGCGGGGGTCTGGTGCGTGTACGCCCCGTCTCGAGTAAGAACTCGTCCTGCTTGTGAGTGGCCATGCGGTTCATTCTAATCCAGTCGGGACAGAGTGCGATAGAGCCGCGGGTGATGTGCAGTGTTGCATTTGTGCCGTCGACAACGCGAACCCTCATATTGCAGCGCACATGCCGCAACGGCAGGTCAGATCAGTTGATTTTCGGGCTGAAACGACCGACTGCGAACGTGGCTTTGATGCTGATATTCTGCGCTGCGGAAAACTCCGGGGGGTACGACCCATAATTATTTGTTGACGCTGCGCTGACAAGTGCGTAAAAGCAAACTGCGTGTGATGCATAGTTAAAGGCACGGATTCTGTTTTCAAGGCTGCGGTTGTGGTTCTGATGTGCAGTACGGGCTGAGATTTCTGGGCATTGACGCACTGACGGGGTAGTACCCGCATCACTAAGTAATTTTCAAGGATTAAGGCAATATGGCAACTGGTACCGTTAAGTGGTTCAATGACTCGAAGGGCTTCGGCTTCATTACTCCGGACGACGGCAGCGAAGATCTTTTCGCGCACTTCTCCGCGATCAACATGAACGGGTTCAAGACCCTGAAGGAAGGCGAGAAGGTCTCCTTCGAAGTAACCCAGGGTCCGAAGGGCAAGCAGGCTTCGAACATTCAGAAGGCCTGAGCCTGGAAGGAGCTTGAATCGCGGCGGCCTGAGCTGACGTGATTCAGAAAACAAGAGGCCGCTGGATTCCAGCGGCCTCTTTTCTTTCTTTCGATCCCGAAGGTGCTGCTACGTTGCTTTGCGGTCGTGGAAACGAAAACGCGGGCCGTGGCCCGCGCTGATGCTCACTTGAGCTTGATTTCCTTGTACAGGACGTGCTTGCGCACGACCGGATCATACTTTTTGAACTCAAGCTTGGTCGGCGTCGTACGCTTGTTCTTCGACGTCGTGTAGAAGTGACCGGTGCCGGCAGTCGACTCCAGTTTGATTTTTTCGCGGGCGCTCTTGGCCATTTTGGACTCCGTTCAGTAGCGTTGCGACGGGATCAGATCTTGTCGCCGCGAGCGCGAAGCTCAGAGACGACAACGTCGATGCCCTTCTTGTCGATCGTACGCAGGGCGGCATTGGAGACGCGCAGGCGGATCCAACGATTCTCGGCCTCGCTCCAGAATCTGCGGTTTTGCAGATTGGGAAGGAAGCGACGCTTGGTCTTGTTGTTGGCGTGGGAGACGTTGTTTCCCACCATCGGTGCTTTACCGGTAACTTGGCATACGCGAGCCATACGTTGCTCCAGGGAATTCTGATTTCGGAAAACGGAGGATGATACCTTACTAGCCGCTTGAAGTGCAAGAAGTCAAGTGCGTCAGGACGATGGGTCGGACCGGGAGGTGCTGCGGCTCAGATCAGACCGCGCTCGGAAAACGACAGCGGCGCGCTCCAGGCGGTGACGATGAAATGGTCGAGGACGCGCACATCAACCAACGCCAGCGCATCTTTCAGGGTGCGCGTCAGCAGTTCATCGGCGGAGCTGGGTTCGGATGCGCCCGATGGGTGGTTGTGGGCGAAAATGACGGCGGCGGCGTTGTGCGCCAGCGCCAGTTTGACCACTTCGCGTGGATAGACGCTGGTCTGGGTCAGCGTGCCGCGAAACAGTTCGACCGATTCGATCAGGCGATTACGCGCATCCAGCAGCAGCACGCAGAACACTTCGTGGGGGAGGTTACCGATCCTCAGGCGCAGCCAATCGCGCACCGTGGTGGGCGTATCGAACACGTCGCCGCCCGACATTTGTTCGCACAATGCGCGCCGTGCCAGTTCCATCACTGCCTGCAGTTGGGCATACTTGGCAAGTCCCATGCCGGGCACGCTGGCGAATTCGGTGGCGCTTGCGTTGCATAGCCGGGTGAGCGATCCGAATTGCCCGAGCAGTTCGCGCGCCAGATCAACGGCGGTTTTGCCCTTGATGCCGACCCGCAGGAACAGGGCCAGCAGCTCGGCGTCGGACAGGGCTTCCGCGCCGCGTTCGAGGAGCTTCTCGCGCGGGCGCTCGCATTGTGGCCAGTCGGTGATTGCCATGATCGATAAGGTCCGTTGTTGAACTTATGCATATGGTATCGCATGTGATGAATCCTCTGGAAGGCAAAAAGCTGATCGTGGCGGTTACCGGCGGCGTCGCTGCTTACAAGGCGGCCGAGCTGGTGCGCTTGCTGGGCAAGGCCGGGGCGGATGTGCACGTGGTGCTGACGCGCGGCGGGGCGCGTTTCGTCACCGCCGTCACGTTTCAGGCCTTGTCCGGAAACCCGGTGTGGGAGGACCTGTGGGATGCGCGCATGCCGAACAACATGGCGCACATCGACCTGAGCCGCGACGCGGATGCGATCGTGATTGCGCCGGCATCGGCGGACGTGATCGCGAAGCTGGTGCATGGCCTGGCCGACGATTTGCTGACCACGATGTGTCTGGCGCGCGATTGTCCGCTGCTTGTTGCGCCGGCGATGAACCGGCAGATGTGGGAGCACCCGGCAACGCGGCGCAACGTGGCGTGCCTGAACGCCGACGGGGCGGTGGTGCTGGGACCGGACGCGGGCGAGCAGGCATGCGGGGAGACGGGCCTAGGGCGCTTGCTGGAGCCGGAAGCGCTGTGTGAGCAGGTGATAGGTTTCTTTGCCCCCAAGTTGCTTGCCGGGCGCAAGGTCGTGCTGACGGCGGGTCCCACCTTCGAGGCCATCGATCCGGTGCGTGGGATCACCAACATCAGTTCGGGCAAGATGGGCTACGCCTTGGCGTTGGCATGTGCGCGGGCCGGGGCGCAAGTGGAACTGGTCAGTGGCCCGACCGGGCTGGCGGCACCGGCCGGAGTGCATCGCACTGCAGTGAACAGCGCGCTGCAGATGCGCGACGCGGTGCTGGCCGTATTGCCCGGTACGGATGTGTTTGTCGGTGTGGCGGCGGTGGCCGACTATGCGCCAGCGTCGGTGGCCGAACACAAGATCAAGAAAACCCAGGGCGAGATGGTCGTGACCTTGACCCCCAATCCGGACATCATTGCCGAGGTCGCGGCGCGCGACGATGCGCCTTTCTGCGTTGGCTTCGCCGCCGAAAGCCAGGATCTCGACCGCTATGCCGAAGGCAAGCGACAGGCGAAGAAGCTGCAACTCGTGGTGGGGAATCTGGTGCAGGACGGCATGGGTCGCGATGACAACCAGATTATCCTGTACGACGCCGCCGGACGCCATCCATTGCCGCGCGCGCACAAGTCGGTGCTGGCGCAATTGATCGTCGAACACTTTGCCAGCTTGCTGGCAGCCTACCTCGAAGCCCGAACCGGAGTCTGACATGCACCGTATCGACGTCAGGATACTTGACGAGCGCCTGCGTTCGCACCCCCCCGAATATGCCACCGCCGGCGCGGCCGGGCTGGATCTGCGCGCCTGCCTTAAGGCGGCGCTATGTTTGCACCCCGGCGAAACCGCGCTGGTGCCGAGTGGGCTGGCGATCCATCTGGCCGATCCGGGGTTGGCGGCGATGATATTGCCCCGCTCCGGGTTGGGGCACAAACATGGCATCGTGCTCGGCAACCTGGTGGGGCTGATCGACTCGGACTACCAGGGGCAGATCTTTGTCTCGCTGTGGAATCGCGGTCGCGAGTCCTTCACGCTGCAGCCGATGGAGCGCATCGCGCAACTGGTGGTGGTGCCGGTGTTGCAGGTCGGATTCAACATCGTGGATTCGTTTGAGGAAAGCGATCGCGGTGAGGGCGGGTTTGGCAGTACCGGCAAGCACTGAGAGGCTGTGAGTGTGGTCAGACCCGGTACGCCGGTGGGTGTGCATGTACTGGTTGCATGCGGTGAGCAACTCCTGCTGCTGCGGCGCGCCGGGACCGGTTTCTTTGACGGGCTCTACAGCCTGCCGGGTGGGCATGTCGAACCTGGTGAGTCGCTGAGGCAGGCTGCCGTGCGTGAACTCGCGGAGGAAACCGGCCTGCACGCGGACGTTGCCGCGCTCGACTACCTGGGGGTGGTACATCGGCGCTCGGATACCAACCGTATCGATTTCTTCTTCCAGGCGCGTCAGTGGAGCGGCAAACCCCGGATGCGTGAACCCGACCGTTGTGACGATCTGGCGTGGTTCGGCGCGTGTGCGCTCCCGGAAAATACCGTGCCCTATGTACGTGAGGCGCTCGATGCGGGCGCCGGGCCATGGATGCTGGAACTGGGGTGGACCTCTTAGACGGTCGCGTTCACCAGTTCGAGGATGTCCGCGCCGTAGGCCGCCAGCTTGCGATCGCCTATGCCGGTGATCGAAGCCAGTTCGGTGGTGTTGGCGGGGCGGGTGATGGCGATCTCGCGCAGCGTGGCGTCGTTGGCGATGATGTAGGGTGCGACGTTGCGCGTTGCCGCGAGGCGGCTGCGCCATTCGCGCAGGCGATCGAACAGCGTCAGCGCAACGCCGCCCGGGATGTCCGGCGCATTGCGCCGCGTGGCGTGCCGGCGGTTGGCCTTGGCGGGTGGCACGCGCAAGGTGAATTCAGCCTCGCCACGCAGCAGCGGGCGCGCCAGATCGGTCAGCAGCAGCGCGTTGTGCCGGTCGTGATCGATGGTCAGCATGCCACGCGCGACCAGTTGCCGGAACAGCGTGCGCCAGGTCTTTTCGTCAAGTTCGGTGCCGATGCCGAAGGTGCTGACCTGGTCGTGCCCCCAGTCCCTGACCTTGTCCGAGATCTCGCCCCTGAGCACGTCGATGACGTGGCCGGCGCCGAAGCGCTGGCCGGTGCGATAGATGGCCGACAGGGCCTTGCGCGCCGCCTCGGTGCCATCCCAGGTTTGCGGAGGATCGAGGCAGTTGTCGCAGTTGCCGCAGGCGGGGATGGCTTCGCCGAAATGGGCGAGCAGGTGGGTGCGGCGGCAGCCGGTGGTTTCGGTCAGCCCGACCAGGGCGTCGAGCCGGGTGCGGGCGCGGCGCTTGAATTCCTCGGCGCCTTCCGATTCGTCGATCATGCGCCGCTGCAACACCACGTCCTGGGCGCCCCACGCCATCCAGGCTTCGGCCGGAAGTCCGTCGCGTCCGGCGCGCCCGGTTTCCTGGTAGTAGCTCTCGATCGAACGCGGCAGGTCGAGGTGCGCGACGAAGCGCACGTCGGGCTTGTCTATGCCCATGCCGAAGGCGATGGTGGCGACCATTACGATGGCGTCTTCGCGCAGGAAGCGATCCTGATGCGCTGCCCGTAGTTCGGTCGTCAGCCCGGCGTGATAGGGCAGGGCCTTGATGCCGTGCGACTGGAGCCATTCGGCGGTCTGTTCGACCTTGCGCCGCGACAGGCAATACACGATGCCGGCGTTGCCTTGCTGATCTTCGCGCAGAAAGGACAGCAACTGCGCGCGTGGATTGTCCTTGGTGACGATGCGGTAGCGGATGTTGGGCCGGTCGAAGCTCGAAATGAAGCGCCGGGCGTTATCCAGATGCAGGCGCCGCGCGATTTCCTCCTGCGTTTCGGGGTCGGCCGTGGCGGTCAGGGCGATGCGCGGCACGCTCGGGAAGTGCGTCTGCAGCACCGACAACTGCAGGTACTCCGGGCGGAAATCGTGCCCCCATTGTGAGACGCAATGGGCTTCGTCGATCGCGATCAGGGCGAGGCGCCGTTGCGCATACAGCCGGTCCAGCGTTTGCAGCATGCGCGCCGTGAGCAGGCGTTCCGGCGCGACGTAGAGCAGATCCAGGCGTCCGGCGAGCAGGTCGGCTTCGATCTGTTGGGCTGCCTCAAAGGATAGGCTGGAATTGAGATAAGCGGCGCTAACCCCCAGTTCGCGCAGCGCGCTGACCTGGTCGTGCATCAGCGCGATGAGCGGCGACACCACCAGGCCGGTGCCATCGCGCAGGATGGCCGGGATCTGGTAGCACAGCGACTTGCCTCCGCCAGTCGGCATCAGCACCAGCGCGTCACCGCCGCCCATCATGTGCTCGACCACCTCGCCCTGGGGGCCACGGAAGGCGGTGTAGCCGAACACGTGTTCCAGGGTGTGCAGCGGTGCGGATGCGGTGGTTGAAGGCGTCATCCGGGCGATTCTAACCGGTCGCGGCAAAGACGGCAGCGTCGCGGCCGAACTTGACGCGCCCGCAGGCATGGCCGATATTCAAGACAGGGTTCCACAATGGCGAGGGATACGACATGACCAGTATCGATACCACCGCTTTGTATGCCGCACACCCGCATCTGACCCGGATCGGGACGCTGTGGGGAACGCGCCAGTGCCGGAATCTGCTGTGCACCTTGCTGGGGGAAACCCGCGACGGGGCGCGCCACGGGTTCGAGCCCGAACACGCGTCCACGATCATACGGATATTGATGGAACACGACCGGCTGTTTCCGGAGTTTGATGATTCCGAGGGCGGCGCGTGGTGGAAGAGCTGGCTCGATCACGAGCGCGACGGCACTCCCACATGAAATCAGCCTCCGTCTGATGCTGCGCGGATACGCGCGAGCAGATCGGTGGTGGAGCGGGCGTGCTCGAACGCGATCGAGTGCACGCTGCCACCCCAGCCCTTGACCTCGGCCGCGCCGACGATTGCGTGCTCGGACCAGTCGCCGCCCTTGACCAGAACGTCGGGACGCGCCGCGAGTATGCAGTTCAGCGGTGTGTCTTCATCGAACCAGGTGACCAGATCCACCGCCTCCAGCGCCGCGACGAGGGCGAGGCGATCTTCCAGCGCGTTGATCGGCCGGTCGTCGCCCTTGCCCAGCCGTTTGACCGACGCATCAGTGTTCAGCGCCACCACCAGCGCCGCGCCCAGTGCGCGCGCCTGGGCCAGATAGGTGGCATGGCCACGGTGCAGGATGTCGAAGCAGCCGTTGGTGAACACCAAAGGTCGCGGCAGGGCGGCAACGCGCGTGGAAAGCTCGGCCGGCGGGCAGAGCTTGGTTTCAAATGCGGGTTTCGGGAGGGTCATGGGCCACTGCCAGGCGAGCGTCGAAAGGACGGATTCTAGCAGCCCGTCAGTTTCGCTCCCCCGCTTGTGTCGACCACCTTATCCGCTGTTGCGCAGTCCGGCCGCGATGCCGTTGATCGAGATGTGGATGCCGAGGCGGATGCGTTCGTCGTCGTGCGTTTCCCGGTGGCGGCGCAGCAGCTCGACCTGGACATGGTTGAGCGGGTCGAGGTAGGGGAAGCGGTTGCGGATGGAGCGCTTGAGCAGCGGGTTCGCGTCGAGCAGTTCGCCTAGGCCGGTGATCGCCAGCAGCGCGTCGACCGAGGCATGCCATTCGCTGCGGATGCGATCGAAGATATGCTCGCGCAGCGTCACGTCACGCACCAGTTGGGCGTAGCGCGACGCAATCGCCAGGTCCGACTTGGCGAGCACCATGTCCATGTTGGACAGCAGAGTGGCGAAGAATGACCACTCGCGGTACATCCCTTGCAGGCGCGCCAGCCCGTCTTGCGGATGGGCGGCGAGGTAGCGCGTCACGGCGGTGCCGAAGCCGAACCAGCCGGGCAGCATGAGGCGGCATTGCGACCAACTGAAGACCCACGGAATGGCGCGCAGGTCTTCGATGCGGGTGCCTTTCTTGCGTGACGCCGGGCGCGAGCCGATGTTCAGTTCGGCGATTTCGGAGATGACCGTGGACTCCCAGAAGTAGCGCTCGAAGCCGTCGGTCTCATACACCAGCCCACGGTAGGCCGCATAGGCGGCATCCGACAGGGTCTGCATGGTGTCGAGGAACTCCGCGCGTGGCGCGGGCGCGTCATCCGCGAGCAAGCTGGCCTCCAGGGTCGCGGCGACCAGCACTTCGAGGTTGCGCCGTCCGACTTCGGGGTTGGCGTACTTGGCGGCGATCACCTCGCCTTGCTCGGTCATGCGGATCTGACCCTGCACCGCGCCTCCCGGCTGGGCGAGGATGGCCTGATAGCTGGGGCCGCCGCCGCGGCCGACCGAGCCGCCCCGGCCATGGAACAGGCGCAGACGCACGCCGTGGCGTGCGAACACGTCCACCAGGCCGATCTCGGCCTTGTACAGCGACCAGCCAGAGGTCAGGAAGCCGCCATCCTTGTTGCTGTCCGAATAGCCCAGCATCACCTCTTGGGTCAGCTCGCGCGACTGGAGCAGGCGCTTGTAGCCGGGCAGGGCGAACAGGGCGTCCATGACCGCCGGGGCGCTTTCCAGATCCTCGATGGTCTCGAACAGCGGAATGATGTTGGCGTCGAGCACGTTCTCGTGCGGTCGCAGTATGCCCGCCTCCTTGAGCAGCAGCGCCAGTTCCAGCAGATCCGATACCGTGGCGGCCTTGGAGATGATGAAGTTCGGCAGGGCCGCGATGCCCAGGCGCAGGTGGGCGTCGCGCGCGGCGCGGAAGATCGCCATCTCGGACGCGGTTTCGTCGGAATAGCGCAGGTGCGGCGACGCGAGCGGGCGGCAGGTGGCCAGCTCGGTCAGCAGCAACGCCACGCGCGCGTCTTCGTCCAGCGCCAGGTAGTCGGAGCCGGGGGAGGCGGTGGCGACCAGTTCGGCGACCACCCGCTCGAACACGTCCGAGTTCTGGCGCAGGTCGATGGGGGCCAGATGGAAACCGAACACGCGCACCGCGCGACGCAGCAGGCGCAGGCGTCCGCGCGCCAGGGCTTCGGAGCCGTGCGCGCTCAGCGACTGGTGCAGCGTGTCGAGATCCTGTTCCAGTTCTTGCGCGTTGGCGTAAGGGTGGGCGGGTGCCACCGGGTGGCGCGGCGGTTCGGTGCCGAGCAGTTCGCGATGGGTTGCGGCCAGTCGCGCGTACATGCCCGCGATGGCGCGCCGGTAGGGCTCGTCCTTGCGGTGCGGTGAGTGGTCGGGCGACTGCGCCGCGAGGGCGAGCAGATCGGCGGTCGGCTGGATCAGGCCGGTCGCGAGCGACAGACGCGCGCCCAGCGCGTGTAATTCTTCGAGGTAGTAACCCAGTGCCGCTGCGGAGTGCATTGCCAGCGCGCGCACCAGGATGTCTGCGGTGACATAGGGGTTGCCGTCGCGGTCGCCGCCGATCCAGCTCCCGACGCGCATGAAGGCCGGCAGTTCGAGATCATGCAAAGCCGGGTCGAGGCTGCCAAGCTGGTCTTCGAGGCGCGCGACGAGGCGCGGGAGTTGTTCCAGAAAGGTGCTGCCGAAGTAGGACAGCCCGTTGGCGATTTCGTCGATGACCGAGAGCTTGGCCGGGCGCAGCATGCGCGTCTGCCACAGCGTCAGCACCGCGCTGCGCAAGGCTGCGTCGCTGTCGCGCTGTTCATCCGGCGTCAGTTGCAGGCGGTCGCGCTGGTCGAGCAGGCGGGCGATGTCGGTCTGGCAGTTGAGGATGCTCTTGCGCTGAACTTCGGTCGGGTGCGCGGTCAGCACCGGCGATATCAGCGCGGTGTCGAAGAAGGCCGCCAGATCGGCGGGGGTCTTCCCCTGGTCGAGGGCCGCTTGCACGGCACGCTCCAGGCTGCCCGCGCGTGGCGCCGACCCCGCCACCAGGTGCGCGCGGCTGCGCCGGATGTGGTGCTGGTCCTCGGCGATGTTGGCCAGATGCGAGAAGTAGCTGAAGGCACGCACCACCAATATGGTCTGTTCGCGCGACAGCTGGTCCAGCAGTTGCTCCAGTTCGATGCGCGCGCCGTGGTCGTCGTCGCGGCGGAAGCGCACCGAGGTCTGGCGGATGCGCTCGATGAGGTCGAAGACCGCCTCCCCCTGCTGCTCTCTCACGGTGTCGCCGAGCATGCGTCCGAGCATGCGGATATCGTCGCGCAGGGGCGCGTCCTTGTCCTGGGTCATGATTCGCGTGGGGTCCGGTGGTTGGGGGGGACACCGCGGGCGGGTGGGTCCGGGGCGCCCAGACCCGTATGCTAGAATGCGCGCGGTTCAGCGCACAATAGGCGCAAACCCCGATGTTGCAGTGCCGCGTCGCCCGTGCCTGGCATGGTGTGTGCGATTCGCCTGTCCCCACACGTATCCCGAGAGAGTCTCCCGCCGTGAGTACGCCCACCGCCGCCCGTCACCCCGAACGCATCGTCATCGCCACGCGCGAGAGCCGTCTGGCGCTATGGCAGGCCGAGCACGTCAAAGCACGTCTGGAAGCCCTGTATCCCGCCTGCGAGGTCGTGCTGATGGGCATGACCACGCGTGGTGACCAGATCCTCGATCGACCGTTGGCCAAGGTCGGTGGCAAGGGCCTGTTCGTCAAGGAGCTTGAAGCGGCGCTGCTCGCCGGGGAGGCTGACATTGCCGTGCATTCGATGAAGGACGTGCCCATGGTGTTGCACGAGGAATTCATGCTGGCGTGCATCTCTGAACGCGAAGTGCCACTCGATGCCTTTGTTTCCAGCCGTTACGCGAACCTTTCCGACATGCCACCGGGGGCCGTGGTGGGCACCTCGTCGCTGCGCCGCCAGTCACAGATCATCGCGCAGTACCCGTATTTGTCGGTCAGCAGCCTGCGCGGCAACCTGGATACGCGGTTGCGCAAGCTGGATGAAGGGCAGTACGACGCCATTATCCTGGCGGCGGCCGGGCTGAAGCGGCTGGGACTGGGTGAGCGCATACGCAGCGAATTGCCGGCCGAGGTGTCGCTGCCCTCCGCCGGTCAGGGGGCGCTGGGGATAGAGTGTTTGAGCAGTCGCGCCGACATCGCCCAATGGCTGGCGCCGCTGCACGATGCCGATACCGCCGCCTGCGTGCGGGCCGAACGCGCCGTGTCGCGCGCGCTCGCCGGTAGCTGCGAGGTGCCGCTGGGCGCCTACGCGCGGATGCGCGGCGGCTTGCTGTGGCTCAGGGGTTTCGTCGCGCTTCCGGACGGCACGCGCATGATCCGGGCCGAACGTGAAGGTAGCGCCGATGACCCCGAAGCACTGGGCCAGGCGCTTGCGGAAGAGTTGCGCGTGTACGGAGCCGAGGAAATACTCGCCGCGATCGGCTGACGAGGCGCACATCCATGGCGGCGTCAGCCACGCTCTCCGGACGACACATCGTGGTGACCCGCCCGGCCGGTCAGGCCGAGGGGTTGTGCAGCGCCATCGCGGCGCGCGGCGGCACGCCGGTGCGATTTCCGCTGCTGGCGATTGCCGCGCCCCACCATACGGCGGAGATGGAGGCGGCCGCCGATCAGCTCGGCGGGTTCGACCTGGCATTCTTCGTCAGCCCCAACGCGGTCAAGCTTGCACTTGAGTTCGTCCTGCCGCGCCGCGCCTGGCCCGCACACGTTGCAGTCGCGACCGTGGGCAAGGGAAGCGAGCGCGAGCTGAGTTCGTTCGGATTCAGGGATGTCATTGCGCCGCAGAGTGGTTTTGACAGTGAAGCGGTGCTGGCGTTGGCGCAGTTCCAGCCCGCCGCGATCGCGGGCAAACGGGTCGTGATCTTCCGTGGCGATGGTGGGCGTGACCTGCTCGGCGCGACGCTGCGCGAGCGCGGGGCCCAAGTGGTGTATGCGACGTGTTACCGGCGCTATCTTCCCGAGCTGGATGCCCGGCCGCTGATCGAGAGCGCGCGGCGTGGCACCCTCGATGCGGTCACCGTGACCAGCAGCGAAGGTGTGCCCAATCTGGTCGCGCTGCTTGGTGGGGACGGCATGGCGGCGCTGCGCGATGTCCCGATGTTCGCGCCCCATCCACGCATTGCCGGGATCGCCGCAGCAGCCGGGTTTGCCAACGTGCATGTGACCGAAAGCGGCGACGCCGGACTGCTGCGGGCGCTCGAATCCCATTTTGCCACTTGAGCGGGTTTGGTCCTGGATTCGTCGGCGGGTGGCGTCGCGCACACGCTATGGTTATCGGCAACTGTTTGATATAGATTGCGAATATTGCCCGGTGCGGCCTCGGTTACCCCGCTCCTGGACGGTACGCGCGACATGCCAGGGCCATCATGGGCGGGGCGGATGTGCTTCGGGCGCCGTTACGCGGGGCGATTTCTGGCCGATTGTGCCAAACTGTCCAACTGCCGGATCTAGGTTAAACTTTTCATCATGAAAATACAGAGCCCTGTCCCTACATCGTCCTCCAGCGCCGAGGCAGAATCCATGCAGACGCCGGAGCAGGGTGCGCCGCCATCCGGGCCGGTTAACCAGAACAAGGGTGATGCTCGCGCTGTGCCGGACCAAGGCGCCGAATCATCGGTTGCCGCAATCGCCAGTCAGCCCGCCGCAGGTGCCGTCAGTGGCGGCGCAAGCGGAAATGCGCAGGCGCGTCGAAGCGGCGTATTGCCATTGGTCTTGGCGCTGGTGGCGTTGGTCGGCGTGGGCGCGCTGGGCTGGCAGGTCTATGAGTCGCGCCTGGCGGACAAGGAGATCCGTCAGGAAGTTGCCCGGCGGCTGGCGGCGGGTGACGGTACTGTTGCCGAGTTGCGCGCCTTGGCGCGGCAGCAGCAGGAAACGATAGCCGCGCTGCAGAGCAGGTTTGGTGCGCTGGAGTCGCAGGTCGCGGAAACCGAAGGCCAGGCGGTGGCGCTGGAAGCGCTGTATCAGGAGTATTCGCGCTCGCGCAGCGATCGGCTGCTCGCCGAGGTGGAACAGGCAATCAATATCGCGGCCCAGCAATTGCAACTGGCTGGCAACATGGAAGCGGCGCTGATCGCGCTGCAGGGCGCCGAGGCCAGGCTGGCGGCACCGGAGCAGGGGCATTTGCAGCCTTTGCGCCGGGCGCTGATTGAAGACATCGACCAGATCAAAGCGCATCCGCAGGTGGATGTGTCGGGGCTGGCATTGCGCCTGGAGATTCTGCTGGAGCGGGTGGACCAGCTGCCGCTGGCGTTCGAGGTCGCACTGGCCGAGGCTGCCGCCGCGCACGAAAAGGCCATGGCGGTCGAGGAGGCTGCCGGAGACGACATGTTTGCGCGGGCGCTGAACTTCGCCAAGGCCCTGGGGGTGGATGTATGGAATGAAGTCCGTGGCATGGTGAGGCTGGAGCGGCTCGACCGTGCCGACCCGGTTCTGCTCGCGCCGGCCCAGAGCACCTACTTGCGCGAGAACGTCAAGATCCGGCTGCTGACCGCGCGGCTCGCGCTGCTGGCGCGTGACGGGCGTACCTACGTCGCCGACCTGGCGCAGGCGCGCGGCTGGATAGAGCGGTTTTTTGACCTTCAGGACGATCAGGTCAAGCGTGCGATCGCGGATATGCAGGAACTGGAGCAAGTGCCGATCAAGGTCGAGGCACCCACGCTGCGCGCCACCTTCGCCGCGCTGCGGATGGTGCAGGCACGCGTGCCCGGCGGCGGTCGCGTGCCGGCGCCGGCCAGCGGTGCGGCTCCCGCGGCCGACGGCACACGCTGAGGGCCTGACATGCGCGCACTGATATGGATAATCGCGATTTTCGCGCTGGCAGTCGGGGTCGCGATGCTCGCCGGTGCCAACGAAGGCTACGTTCTGCTGGTCTTGCCGCCGTGGCGTGCGCAGGCGTCGTTGAATCTGGTGGTGGTGGCATTGTTGCTCGGGTTTGTCTCGGTGTATTGCCTGCTGCGGCTGTTCAGCAAGGCACTGGATCTGCCGGGGCGGGTGGGTGCATTCAGGTCGCGCCGGCAAAGCGAGAAGGCGGCACGCGCGTTGCGCGAAGCGCTGAGCGCGCTCTTCGAAGGGCGCTACGGCGAGGCGCTCAAACTGGCCAAGGCCGCACATGCGGCGGGCGACGACGCGCATGAAGCCGCCCTGGTGGCGGCGCGCGCCGCGCACGCCCTGAAGGACGAAAAGCGCTACCGGGAGTGGATCAGCCGTGCGGGCGAGAGTGCGACGGGGCGCGGCGCGAGTTTGATGACCGAGGCCGCATTGGCCCTGGAGGCCGGACGTCACGACGAGGCCGAGCACGCCTTGATGGCACTGCGCAAGAGCGGAAATCGCAACGCCGCAGTTGCCGCGATGAGGCTGGAGCTGGCCCAGGCGCTCAATCGCTGGGAGGAGGTGCCGGAGCTGGTCCAGCGCCTGCGTGATGACAAGCTGATGACGCCGGAGCAGGCCCGACCGTTGTTGCGCCGTGCCCATATCGAGCGTTTGCGGGGACTCGTGAGCGATGCCGAGCAGCAGGCGACGTACTGGCGATCCCTGGGCAAGGACGACATGGGCGACGCTGACCTCGTTGTTCAGGCGTTGCCCTTGCTGGCTGCGGCGGGGCAGGGCACCATCGCGCGCCGAACCGTGGAGCGTTTGCTCGATGCGCAGTGGCGCAGCGATCTGGCGCGGTGCTACGTACTGTGTGCCGGCGACGGGGATGAGGCGAAGGACGCCTTGTCGCGTGCCGAAAAATGGTTGAACCTGCATCCGGACGATGCCGGGCTGCTCTACACGGTTGGACGGCAATGCATGAGCGCCGGAATCTGGGGCAAGGCGCAAAGCTACCTTGAAGCGTCAGCCAGCAACTCGCCCGCAGCCGATGTCAATGTTGCCCTGGCCGAACTGATGGAACAACTCGACAAGCCGAGCGAAGCGAAAAAATACTACTGTGCGGCTGCGCGCCTGGCGATTTCCTGAGCGACCTTGATCGGGGTGCACCCGCGCACCATCCATCCACGAGCACCCCTGAGCATGCGCCTGAAACCACTGTTGAAGCCCCTGGCGATACTCGCCGGTTGCCTGCTCTATGCCGTTCCTCGCTGGCTCACCGATGAGTTCGGCTCAGTCACGCCAGACCAGGTGCTGTACCACATGCGGTTTGGCACGCAGGGGTTGCTGGGCACCGATCCCGAGTTGATCAGCCGTTTTCTGTGGCGTGCGGTGGCGCTTCCGATTGCGTTGGCCATGGTGCTGTGGGGTGTGGACGAGTGGATCAAGCGCTTGTGCGCCCATCCGGACGAATGGCCGGTGCCGTGGCTTACCCGCGTCTACCGGGGGGTACGCGTGCGCACGCGCAGACTCGGTGCTTGGTTGTTGCGGTTGATGCGCCATGGCGCATCGCGCGCGATTCCGTTGGTGGTGCTGGGGGCGGGCACGGCGTTCTTTGTGGACAGTTTCTCGCTGGGGCGTTACGTCCGGTCGTATTTCGGTGAGGACTACTTCTCCGGCTCCTATGTCGATCCGTCCCGCATCGCGATCAAGACGGGCAAGACGCCGCCCCGCAACCTCGTCCTCATCTACGTCGAGAGTCTGGAGGATACCTACTCGGATGCGACGCTGTTCGGACATGATCTGTTGCAGCGGCTCAACGCATACAAGTCCAGGCCCGGCGCGATCAGCTTCAACAGCTATCGCGAGCTGATGGGGGCGCACTTCACGATCGCCGGCATCGTATCGACCCAATGCGGCTTGCCGCTGAAATCGGTGGCGCTGTTCGGCGGCAACAAACAGGGCGAGCAGATCGAGCGCTTTCTTCCGCGCGCGCGGTGCCTGGGTGACATCCTCGCCAGCCATGGCTACACCAACGTGTTCCTCAACGGTTCCAGCCTGGAGTTTGCCGGCGTTGGCAAGTTCTTTCATGACCACCGTTACGGCAAGGTGATGGGGCGCGAGGAGTGGATCTCCGCCGGCGAGCGTCCCGAGCGTATGAGCGGCTGGGGTTTGCGCGACGACGACTTGTTTCGCCACGCCCGTGGCGAACTGGACAAGCTGATGAAGTCGCGCAAGCCGTTCAACCTGACGGTGCTGACGATAGACACGCACCACCCCTACGGACACCTGTCCTCAACCTGCAAGAAGCAGGGCTACGCGGATTTCGACGGGATCGTCGAATGCACCGCCGGGCAGGTCGCCGACTTTCTCGACTACATCACGGCCAAGGGCTGGTCTGACCGGATTGCGGTGGTTATTCAGGGCGATCATCTGTCGATGGGCAACACATCGTACGACAAGCTGATCAAGAATCCCGAGCGGCGCGTGTTCAACCTGTTGCTCGGCGCGCGCAAGGACCAAGCCAAGAACACAGAGGAAGTCACGCATTTCGACATGCTGCCGACCATCCTCGAACTGATGGGGTTCAAGGTGGAGGGTGAGCGCGCTGGTTTGGGTTATTCGGCGATCGGACCGGCGACGGTGCCGCGTCCGCCAGACCGCATCGCGAAAATGACCGAACAGTTGATGAACTACAGTGCCACTTACCGCGCGCTGTGGGAACTGCCGCCGGCCCAAGGCGAGGGTGGCGTCGATGCCGCCGGTGCGCCGCCCGAGACGGCCCCGCTCAGTCCCTCGGAGTGAGGTACTGCTCGTACAGGCGCGCTTCGGGGGTGCCGGGCTCGGGCGCCCAGTCGTAGCGCCACTTGACCACTGGCGGCAGCGACATCAGGATGGACTCGGCGCGCCCGCCCGACTGCAGGCCGAACAGCGTGCCGCGGTCGTACACTAGGTTGAATTCCACGTAGCGCCCGCGGCGATAGGCTTGGAAGTCCCGTTCGCGTTCGCCGTACGGGACGGCGATGCGCCGTTCGATGATGGGCAGATAGGCATCGATGAACGCGTTGCCGACGCTTTGCGTCAGTCCGAACGCCTGGTCGAAACCAGTCAGTCCATCCGCGCCGAGATCGTCGAAGAACACGCCGCCCACGCCACGCGGTTCGTTGCGGTGCTTGAGGAAGAAATAGCGGTCGCACCAGCTCTTGAGGCGCTGGTACTCGGGCTCGCCGCCGAACGGCAGTACCGCCGAGCGACAGGTGGCGTGAAAGTGTGCCACGTCGTCATCGAACGGGTAGTAGGGGGTCAGGTCCATGCCGCCGCCGAACCACCATACCGGGTCGGCGTCGGGCGCCGAGGCGCGGAAGAAGCGCACGTTCATGTGTGCGGTGGGGCAATAGGGGTTGCGCGGGTGCAGGACCAGCGACACCCCCATGGCTTCATATCGGCGCCCCGCCAGTTCGGGCCTGTGGGCGGTGGCCGACGCCGGCATCGCGTCGCCCATGACGTGGGCGAAATTGACGCCACCGCGTTCGAAGACCGCACCTTCTTCGATCACGCAGCTCTGCCCACCCCCGCCGCCGGGGCGCTCCCAGCGATCGACCATGAAGGTCTTGCCGTCCAGGGCTTCGAGCCGGGCGACGATGCGCTGCTGCAGGCCGATGAGAAAGGGGAGTACCTTGTCGGACGGCATGAGTCGGGCGATTCAGGCGCGGCGGGCAAGGGCGCGGTGGCCGATGTCCTGGCGGTACTGGCGGCCATCGAAACCGATGTTTTCGACCACGCCGTAGGCGAGTTTCTGCGCGCTGCGCACGTTGTCGCCGAGTGCCGTGACACACAGTACGCGCCCGCCCGCCGTCAGTACCTTGCCGTCGGCTTCGCGTGTGCCAGCGTGAAAGACGTGGACGTCGTCCGATGCCGCGGAGGGCAAGCCGGTGATCGGGTCACCCTTGCGCGGTGCTTCAGGGTAGCCCGCTGAGGCGAGCACCACGCCCAGCGCGACGCGGCGGTCCCACTCGGCTTCCACCTGGTCCAGGCGGCCCTCGATCGCCGCTTCGATCAGATCGGCGAGGTCGGTCTTCAGCCGCATCATGATCGGCTGTGTTTCAGGGTCGCCCATGCGGCAGTTGAATTCGACCACGCGCGGCTGCCCGGCATCGTCGATCATCAGGCCGGCGTAGAGGAAGCCGGCGTAGGGCAGGCCGTCGGCGCGCATCCCGGCGAGGGTCGGGTGGATTACCTCGCGCATTACACGTGCGTGGATCTCCGGGGTGACCACAGGGGCCGGTGAATACGCCCCCATGCCGCCGGTGTTGGGGCCTTGGTCGTCGTCGCGCAGGCGCTTGTGGTCCTGGCTGGTGGCCAGCGCCAGGGCGTTCTTGCCGTCGGCCATGACGATGAAGCTGGCTTCCTCGCCGCGCATGAATTCTTCGATCACCACCCGCGCGCCGCCGCTGCCGTAGTCGACGTCCATGCCGCTGTCGCCCAACATCATGTCGATGGCCTGGTGGGCTTCGTCGCGGGTCATCGCGACCACCACCCCTTTCCCAGCCGCGAGGCCGTCGGCCTTGATGACGATGGGAGCGCCTTCGCGGTCGACGTACTCATGCGCCAGGGTGGCGTCGGAGAAGGTCTGGTAGCGGGCGGTCGGAATGGCGTGCCGCACCAGAAACTGCTTGGCGAAATCCTTGGAGCTTTCCAGTTGCGCGGCGCCCTGGGTGGGGCCGAAGATGGGCAGTTGCGCCGCGCGGAAGGCGTCGACGATGCCTGCCGCGAGTGGGGCTTCGGGGCCGACCACGGTGAAATCCACGTTTTCCCGGCGCGCCAGTTCTATCAGCTCGGGTATGGCCGTGATCGCGACGTTTTCGACCAGCGGTTCATGCGCGGTGCCGGCGTTGCCGGGGGCAACCAGCACCCTGGTTACTTTGGGAGACTGCGCGAGTTTCCATGCCAGTGCATGTTCGCGACCTCCGGATCCGATGACGAGAACTTTCATGGTGGTCGATTCAGCCAATAGGGTGGGGTGAATTCAGCGTAAGTAACAGGAAAGCGCCGCTGGTCGTTTTCAATGGCGGAAATGGCGGAAACCGGTCAGTACCATCGCGATGTCCTGTTCGTCGGCCGCCGCGATCACTTCGGCGTCGCGCATCGAACCGCCCGGCTGGATCACCGCCGTGGCGCCGGCCTGGGCGAGCACGTCGAGTCCGTCACGGAACGGGAAAAAGGCGTCCGACGCCACCACCGAGCCGCGTACGTCGAGGCCGGCATTCTCGGCCTTGATCGCCGCGATGCGGGCGGAGTCGACGCGGCTCATCTGGCCAGCGCCGACGCCCACCGTCATGCCGTCGCGGCAGTACACGATGGCGTTGGACTTGACGTACTTGGCCACGTTCCACGCGAACATCAGGTCCAGCATCTCGCGCTCGGTCGGGGCGCGGCGGGTGACGATCTTCAGGTCGGCGACCGCCACCCGGCCTTCATCGGCGCTCTGTACCAGCAATCCGCCGCCGACGCGTTTCCAGTCCAGGGTGCCGGCCGGGCGGCCGAGCGGACAGGTCAGGACCCGTACGTTCTGCTTGCCGCGCAGCAATTCAAGCGCCTCGGCTGAGTAGGCGGGAGCGATCAACACTTCGAGGAACTGGGCCGACACGGCTTCGGCGGCGCTGCGGTCGACTTCACAGTTGAAGGCGATGATGCCGCCGAAGGCCGAGGTGGGGTCTGTCGAGAAGGCCTTGCGGTAGGCGGCTTCGGGGGTGTCCGCGACCGCCACGCCGCACGGATTGGCATGCTTGACGATGACACAGGTGGCGTTGCCGGCGCTGCTGCCGAAGGCCTTCACGCATTCCCACGCGGCGTCCGCGTCGGCGATGTTGTTGTACGACAGTGCCTTGCCTTGCAGTTGCTGGTAGGCGGCGATGGCGCCGGCCGGGGCGGCCGGTTCGCGGTAGAAGGCCGCGCTTTGATGCGGATTTTCACCGTAGCGCAGATCCTGGACCTTGTCGAAGGCGAGGTGCAGGCGTTCCGGATAGGCCTGCTTGCTGCCGTCTTCGGCCAGGGCGGTCAGGTAGTTGGCGATCGCGCCGTCGTAACGCGCGGTGTGGGTGTAGGCCTTGACCGCGAGGGCGAAGCGGGTCTTGTAGCCCAGTTCGCCCTCGTTGGCGGTGAGTTCCGCGACGATGGCCGCATAGTCGTCGGGATCGGTGACGATGGCGACGCCGCCCGCCTCGTTGCCGTGGTTCTTGGCCGCCGCGCGCACCATGGTCGGCCCGCCGATGTCGATGTTCTCGATCGCGTCTTCAAGGCTGCAGCCTTCGCGCGCGACGGTTTCCTGGAAGGGGTAGAGGTTGACCACCACCAGGTCGATGCGCGAGATGTCGTGCGCGGCGATCGTGTCCATATGCTCGGGCAGATCGCGGCGCGCGAGGATGCCGCCATGCACCTTGGGGTGCAGGGTCTTGACCCGGCCGTCGAGCATTTCCGGGAAGCCGGTGTGATCCGAGACGTCGGTCACCGGCAGGCCCGCCTTGCGCAGCAGTGCGGCGGTTCCGCCGGTGGACAGCAGATTGATGTCCATGGCCACGAGGGCCTGGGCGAGTTCGAGCACACCGCGTTTGTCGGAAACGCTGATCAGGGCTTGGGTGACTTTCATGGTGGGGGTCGTGTCGTAAGTGAGGAATGAGGCGGGCGAGGCGGAGCGTTTGCGCTCCGGCTCGCTACAGCAGATCGTGTTCGGTGAGCTTGCGGCGCAGGGTGTTGCGGTTGATGCCCAGCATCTGCGCGGCGGCGGTCTGGTTGCCGTTGACCTGGCGCAGTACGAACTCCAGCATCGGGCGCTCGACGTTGCGGATCACCATTTCGTAGAGGGCCGCCGGTTTTTCGCCGTCGAGGTCGCGAAAATACTGGTCCAGGGTGCGCTGCACGCAATCGGCGATTTCGTTCGGGCGACTCATGCGGCCAGCTCCTGCGGGTATTCGGTGTCGTAACTCAGACGTGCGTCCTGTTCCGCCAGACGGCCAAAGAACTCTTCGACCGCCTGTCCTTGGGCGTGAATGTCGGTCATCTGGTTCATCGCGCGGCGGAACGCGGCCGAGCCGACCAGGCCCTTGGTGTACCACGAGATGTGTTTGCGCGCGATCTTGACGCCCCGCTCTTCGCCGTAGAAGGCGTACAGGTCGGCGAGATGGGCGCGGCACACGTCGAGGATCTCGCTCACCAGCGGCGCCGGCAGGTGTTCGCCGGTCGCCAGGAAGTGTTCGATCTCGCGGAAGATCCACGGGCGTCCCTGCGCGGCACGTCCGATCATGACGCCATCGGCACCGGTGTACTCCAGTACATGTTTGGCTTTTTCCGGCGTGGAGATGTCGCCATTGGCGATCACCGGTATCGAGATCAACGATTTCACCAGCGCGATGGTGTCGTACTCGGCCTCACCCATGTACTGATCGGCACGCGTGCGCCCGTGTATGGCGACGGCACGGATGCCGGACTCCTCGGCGATGCGCGCGATGGTGGGGGCGTTGCGGTTGGCGCGGTTCCAGCCGGTGCGGAACTTGAGCGTCACCGCTACATCGGGCACGGCGCGGACCACGCTTTCGAGGATGCGCGCGACCAGTGCCTCGTCCTGCATCAAGGCTGATCCGGCCATGACGTTGCACACCTTCTTGGCCGGACAGCCCATGTTGATGTCGATGATCTGCGCGCCACGGTCGGCGTTGTGGCGCGCCGCCTCGGCCATCATGTGCGGGTCGGCGCCGGCGATCTGGACCGAGATCGGCTCGACTTCGCCTTCGTGATTGGCGCGGCGCTGCGTCTTCTCGCTGCCGTAGAGCAACGAGTTGGAGGTGACCATTTCGGACACCGCCAGCCCGGCCCCCATCTTCTTGCACAGTTGACGAAAAGGGCGGTCGGTCACTCCGGCCATCGGAGCGACAAACAGGTTGTTACGCAGGGAAAAGCCGGCAAACTGCATGAGCGGTATCGATGACAGACGCAAAACGGTGGGCAAAATGGACTGCTATTCTAACTCATGGCGCAAGCGGTAGGCGCGTTCCGCAGTGCGGATGGCTCGAAGTGGGTGCTGAATGTGCGATGTTCGTACCCTCGCAAGAAGCGCGGTAGCGCAGCGCTGGTGCCTGTTTTCCGCCACGCGTGAGGTGGCCCACGCGGGGCGCGGAAGGGCGCCTCGCCTGTCCCGGACATGCGGAAATATCGCGGAATACCCCCTTGACGCGGTTCCGATCGCGGGTCAGTTGTGGGTTGCGGCGTCTGGCTGCCGCTTCAGCGGCAGCCAGACGGTAAAGGTGCTTCCCCGGCCTGGCTGGCTGTCGACTTCAATGCGGCCGCCATGGCCGTCGATGATGCCGTACGACAGGGAAAGACCCAGCCCGGTACCCTTGCCGACGGGTTTGGTGGTGAAGAAAGGGTCGAATATCCGGGACACGACCTCGGGTGGAATGCCGATCCCGGTGTCCGAGATCGAGACCCAGGCTTCGGCGTCGGAGCAGCCGCTGCGTATGGTGATGGAGCCGTGCTCCTGTTCCGGTATGGCCTGGGATGCGTTGATCAGAAGGTTCAGGAACACCTGATTGATCTGCGATGGCCGGCACTCGACCAGCGGCAGTTCTCCGTACTCCCGGACCACATCAGCGCGAAACCTGATCTCGTTCCAGACCACGTTCAGGGTGCTGTCCAGGCCGGCGTGCAGATCGGCCTGTTCGAACTCGATCTCGCCGGTACGCGAGAAATTGCGCAGATCCTGGACGATCTTGCGCACCCGCGAAGTGCCATTGATCGACTCCTCGATCAGGCTGAGGACGTCGTTGCGCATGAAGTCGAAATCGGCATCCGAGTGCAAGTCGACCAGACGCTGTCCGATCGCCGGGTTGGATTCGAGCAGCGGTGCCACGGTGGTGTTGAACATGTCGATCAGGCTCAGCAGTTCGTTGACGTATTTCCTGAGTGTTCCGAGATTCGAATTAACGAAGCCGATCGGGTTGTTGATCTCGTGGGCAACTCCGGCCGCCAGTTGGCCGATGGATGCGAGTTTCTCGGACTGTAGCAACTGGACGTGGGCGTCTTCCAGTTTCTTGATCAGCTTGCGTTGTTCTTCCTTTTCGCGTTGCAGGGCGCGGTTGATCCTGGCGTTTTCGTCGAGCGCCGCTTCCAGCTCGCGGGTCCGTTCGCGAACCTGGTTCTCCAGCGTAACGGTGGCCTGGAAAAGGCCGAAGTCGGTATCCCTGCTCCTCATGTCACGTTCCGCACGGTTCATCAGGGAAGTGACGATCTTGTTGAGCCGGACAACTTCGCGACGCAGGGAATCAATCTCGGAGGCGGGGTCGTTGTCAGCCGGCTGGGTCATGGTGCTCGTCTCGCGGTCTGCCGATGGCGATGCCGGTAAAGGTCTGATTCACGTGCACGCCGCCGAATTGCTCGCCGTAGGTGCTGAATCCTATGGTGTTGTTTCGCCGCAGTATGTCGCCCGCCGCCTGCTTGGTCTGGGTGGAGGTCATCTCGAGATTGCGCAGGATGCAGTCGCAGCCAAAGGTCACCATGGGCGGGCCGATGTCCGCGCTGACGGTATCGAAGGCCTGGGTCAGGTTCCGCACGATGTCCTGGCCGTGCGCGACGCGCAGCACCAGACCGTCCTCGATGGCGCAATAAAAGGTCAGGGTGCCGTCGGGGTTGGCCTTCTGGATGGAGCGAACGTAATCGGTGCCGTCAATCACGACCACGACCGGCCGGGTCGCGAAGCTGGATGGGCCGAGCTCGCCGACATCGACGCCCAGCACCCGTGCGTATTCTTCCGCCGCAGGCAGGCCGTTGATTTCCTTGACGATGCGCTGGGCGGCGTCGGCCTCTGTCACCACCAGGCGCTCGTCTTCACAAACGAAATGCTGGGTCTTGAATACCTTGAAGGGCAGCGCGGTATTGATCAGCGCCAGCGCGGCGCAGTCGGACTGGAACAGGCCGTTGTGAAACACCCATGTTTGCTCGAATTTCAGATCGTCACCGGCGGATCCCCCGCACAGCGGGATGTCTCCCAGTGCCGCCTGGAGCGTCCGCACTACCGGCTCTTCGCGCACCGACAGGCCGTCGACCAGCAGGAACGCAAAGGTGTTCGCCGGCGACACTGCATCGACCCGGCTTTCGAGTTGCCGCAAGAGGTCTTGCACGCATGCCCGGCCGTGCGAAAACTCGAAATCCTTGAGGCTGGACAGGGCGCCGCTCACCGCACTGCATGCGCGTGAGGAAAAACTGACGCCGGCAATGCTGTGGTCGCGATAACCGGCGGGTCCGATCTCTCCCGCAGTCGTGCAGCCTATCACCTGGACGCCTGTGAACAGCCGGTTCATCTCGTCCGCCAGCGCTTCAAGGTCGTACATGCTCGAGCAGAAAAAGACCACGAGCTCCATGTCCGGCTGTTGCACGCCGGCATGAAACTCCTTGACGGCCTGGCGGGTGTCGCTCGCACACGATTGGCTGCGGAGGATGGCAGTTGTGTCACTCATGGTCGCCCTCTGATCCTGGAGCAGTGGTCACCGAACACTTGCGCGCACCGCATTGCAAGCGATCGGGAACGTTGTATTCGGTTTCGGCGCGCATGCGAATCAATGAGTCGGAGCATGCTACTCATTGGTGGAATTATGCAACAAATCAACGAGCACACTGGGTTGCCGGATGCATTGCGTGTGCGCGCTGCTGACGGCAGTCGTCTCGTCCGTCAGTCATGCCGGGGAGGCCGGTTTTGGTGGCGGTGTTCTCGGTATCGTTACCGCCATGGCGCGGTGGTTGGGCGCGCAAGGGAATCGCGGCGACAGACACACGCGCTTGCCACGTATGACTTAAAGTATCGAGTGGCGATACCATGCATGTATGTGCTGATGCAAAGGTTGTGTTTGGATATCCTTCCGCTGTCGCTGAACGGAGTTGCCCATGAGCACTACCCATGATCTTGTCGCCGCGCTGAAGTCCGAACTGAAAGCCGCGGGGATCACTTACGCGATGCTGGCCGAACGCCTGGACATGGCGGAGTCGAGCATCAAGCGGATGTTCTCGGCCAACGGCGATCTGCCGCTGTCGCGCGTCGATGCGCTGTGCCGGGTGCTGGGAATGGATTTCGCGGATCTGGCGCGCAAGGTGGCCGACGCCCAGCCGCTGCTGCAACGCCTGACGCTGGAGCAGGAGCGGGCGGTGGTGGCCGACCGGCAGTTGCTGATGGTGGCGATCTGCGTGATGAGCCAGATGCCGCTGAGCGAGATTCTGGCCTCGTATGCGCTGTCCGAGGCGCAGGGGGTGCGGTGTCTGACGCGGCTGGACCGGCTGGGCATCATCGATCTGCGCCCCGGTAACCGCTACCACCTCAAGGTGGCGAAGGGCTTTCGCTGGTTGCCGCACGGGCCGGTGATGGAGTTCTTTCGCCGTGAGGTGCTGCAGGATTACTTTGCCGGTGGCTTTGACGGCGAGTCCGAGATGCTGACGCTGGTGCATGGCGAGATCGGGCGTGGCCTGGCGGCTTCGTTTCGCGACCGGTTGACGCGGGTGTGCCAGGACTTCGCCAACCAACACCTGGCCGACCAGAAACTGCCGCCCGAGCAGCGCCAGCCGTTCACCCTGGTCATCGGCATGCGTTCATGGCTGATGCCGGCGTTACGCGACATGAAGCGTCCGGGGGATACCACATGAGGTTCCATTCTCCCGCGCGGCGCCGCTTGTTGCTGGGCGGCGTTGGCGCCAGCGTCCTTGCGGCGGCGGCCTGGGGCGCTGCGCGGCCGTGGCTGGTCAACCCCTGCCGGGTGGCATTGCCGGCCGATATCGCAGACCACGACTTGGTGCGCGCGGCGTGGGAAGACCTGGACCCGGCGCGGGTGTGGGACTGCCACGTGCATCTGGCCGGCGTTGGCGACGGGGGCAGCGGTATCGAAATCTCCCCGACCATGCTCAGCCCGCTGCACCCGCTGGAGTATCTGCAGCGCTTGTTCTATCTGAACGCGGGGTGTGCCCATGACGCGCCGGGGCAGGTGGACCAGAGCTACGTCGCGCGCCTCGAAAACCTGATGGATGGCATGCCGGCGGGCTGCAAGTTGCTGCTGTTCGCTTTCGACCATGCCCATGACGGGAATGGAGTGGTCCGGCCCGAAGCATCGGCCTTCCACGTGCCGAATGCCTATGCGCGCCAGGTTGCGCGGGCACGTCCGGACATCTTCGAGTGGGTGTGTTCCATCCACCCGTATCGCGACGACGCGGTGGCCGCGCTGGAAGCGGCGGTGGCGAGTGGTGCGCGGGCGGTGAAGTGGCTGCCGCCGGCGATGGGCATCGACCCGGCCGCGCCGCAGTGTGACCGCTTCTATGCGGCGCTGGCGCGGCTGGACGTGCCGCTGATCTCGCATGCGGGGGAAGAGCAGGCGGTGCATGGCATCGGCCGGCCGGAGTGGGGCAACCCGCTGCGTCTGCGGCGCGCACTGGAGGCTGGGGTGCGGGTGGTGATGGCGCACTGCGCCAGCATCGGCGAGGACGTGGACCTCGACCGGGGCGAGCACGGACCGATGGTGCCGAGCTTCGATCTGTTCAAGCGCCTGATGGCGGTGCCGGAGTACGAAGGGCGGCTGTTTGCCGACATTTCCGCGATCACGCTGCGCAATCGTGACCTGGGCGTGGTGCGCGAGATACTCGAATCACAACGGTGGCATAATCGCTTGCTCTTTGGCAGTGACTACCCGTTGCCCGGTATTCTGCCGTTGATCTCGCCCGCACAACTGGCGGCGGAAAACATGCTGGAAGCGGAGCTGGTGCCGGTGCTGGAAACGATACGCGAACACAACCCGATACTCTTTGACCTGGTGCTCAAGCGCCACTTGCATAGCCGTGGCACGCGCTTCGCCGCGAGCGTATTCGAAACCCGAGACTTCTTCACGCGGAGACCCGCATGAGTTCCCAGTTTTCCCTGTTGCGCCAGCGCCGCTTCCTGCCGTTCTTCCTGACCCAGTTCCTCGGGGCGTTCAACGACAACCTGTTCAAGAACGCGCTGGTGGTGCTGATGACCTTCCACGCGGCGCGCTACACCGACATGTCGGCCGGGGTGCTGGTGAATCTGGCGGCGGGGGTGTTCATCCTGCCGTTCTTCCTGTTTTCCGCGACCGCCGGGCAATTCGCCGACAAATACGAGAAGAGTCGTTTGATGCGCTACGTCAAGCTGGCCGAGATCGTCATCATGGCGCTCGCGGCCACCGCCTTCGCGGTTGAGTCGCTGGCGCTGCTGCTCACCACGTTGTTCCTGATGGGCACCCAGTCGGCGGTGTTCGGCCCGGTCAAGTACGCGATCCTGCCCCAGCATCTGGCCGAAACCGAACTGATCGGCGGCAACGCGCTGGTCGAATCGGGCACCTTCATCGCGATCCTGGTCGGCACCATCGCTGGCGGAGTGATGATCAAGCTGCCGGGCGGCGGCCAGTGGGTCTCGGTCGGGGTGCTGGTGGCGGCGCTGGCCGGCTATCTCGCCAGTCGCGGCATACCGCTCGCCCCGGCCGTCGATGCCGGGCTGCGGATCAACTGGAATCCGTTCACCCAGACGTGGCGCACCATCGGCTTCACGCGTGGCAACCGCACCGTGTTCCTGTCGATACTGGGCATCTCATGGTTCTGGTTCTACGGGGCGCTGTTCCTGTCGCAGTTTCCAGGCTACGCCAAGGACGTGCTGGGCGGCGACGAACACGCGGTGACGCTGCTGCTGGCGGTGTTCTCGGTCGGCATCGGCATCGGCTCGCTACTGTGCGAGAAACTCTCGGGCAGGCACGTGGAACTCGGACTGGTGCCGTTCGGCTCCATCGGGCTGTCGCTGTTCGCGCTGGACCTGTGGTGGGCCAGCCCGGCGCCGGGGGCGATGGGCCAGGGCCTGGCGATCGGCGCGGTGCTGGCGCAACCGACCGCGTGGCGGGTGCTGTTCGATCTGGTCATGATCGGGCTGTTCGGCGGCTTCTTCATCGTGCCGCTGTACGCGCTGATCCAGAGCCGCAGCGCGCCGTCGCACCGCTCGCGCATCATCGCCGGCAACAACATTCTCAACGCGCTGTTCATGGTGGTGGCGGCCGGGCTGGGCGCGGGACTGCTGGCCCTGGGGGCCTCGATCGCGCAGTTGATCCTGATGACGGCGGTCCTGAACGCCTTTGTCGCGATCTACATCTACACCCTGGTGCCGGAATTCCTGCTGCGCTTCGTCGTGTGGCTGCTGGTGCATACGGTGTATCGGCTCGATGTGCGGGGCGAGGAGCTGATCCCCGAGAGCGGCCCGGCGGTGATCGTGGCCAACCACGTGAGCTTCGTCGATGCGATGGTGATCATGGCGGGGTGTCGGCGGCCGATCCGTTTCGTCATGGATCACCACATCTTCCGCTGGCCCATCCTGTCGTTCGTGTTTCGCACCAGCCGCGCGATACCGATTGCCTCAGCCAAGGAAGATCCGGCGATGATGGAAAGGGCTTTCGACACGGTGGCCGAGGCGCTGGCGGCGGGTGAGCTGGTGGGAATCTTCCCGGAAGGGCGCATCACCGACACCGGCGAGCTGTACCCCTTCCGCCCCGGCATCACCCGCATCATCGAGCGCACCCCGGTGCCGGTGGTGCCGATGGCGCTGCGCGGGCTGTGGGGCAGCTTCTTCAGCCGAAAGGACGGTCCGGCCATGAGCAAACCCTTCCGTCGCGGCGTCTTCAGCCCGGTCGAACTGGTCGCAAGCGCGCCGGTGCCGCCGGCCGCCGTGACCCCGGAAGGTTTGCAGGCCACCGTCAGCGCGCTGCGCGGCGAGCGGCGTTAACTACAACGGACAGGACGGGCAACCCTATGTGGATCATCGCGGGACTGGTGCTGGGCGGCTGGCTGGGGCTGGGTATCGACGGCTGGGATGGCGTCATCGGCGGTGCGTTGGCGGGCACCATCCTGGGCGTGATCATTCAGATCGTGCGCAGCCGCCGGGGGGCGCGCAAGGAGGACCTCGAACGGCTCGAAGCCCGTGTGGCAGTGCTGGAGCAGGCGGTGGCGCAACTCAAGGGTGGCGTGGCGCCGGCCGTGAGTGTGGCGGCATCGGCCGAGAGCATGGCGCGCGTCGAGGCCGTGGAACCCTTCCACGCCACCGAGGCGCCCGACCCCGATCTGGGCAACGCGCCTGTGCCCGAGCCTGAACCGGCGCATGTGCGCGAGCTGCCCGATTTTACCCCCGCACCGGACGAGCCACGCCCTCCCGGCACCCTGGAGCAAGCGTACATGCGGGTCCGTGCGTGGTTGCTGGGGGGCAATACGGTGGTGCGGGTGGGCTTGCTGGTGCTGTTCTTCGGCCTGGCTTTTCTCGCGCGCTACGCGGTCGAGCACAGTCTGGTGCCGATCGAGTTCCGCCTGGCGGGGATCGTCGCGGGCGGCGTCGCACTGCTGGCGGTGGGGTGGAGGCTGCGCCACAGCCGCAGCGGCTACGCGCTGAGCATGCAGGGGGGCGGGGTGGCGGTGCTGTATCTGACCATTTTCGCCACCATGCGCATCTACCAGTTGATACCACCGGGCTTCGGTTTTGCCCTGTTGCTGGCGGTGGTGGCGTTCTCAGCGGTACTGGCGCTGCTGCAGAACGCGCAGGCGCTGGCGGTGATCGGCATTGCCGGTGGCTTCATGGCGCCCATCCTGGCCTCCACCGGGCAGGGCAGCCACGTGATGCTGTTCAGCTACTACCTGCTGCTCAACGCCGGCCTGCTGGCGATGGCGTGGAAGAAGGCCTGGCGGGTGCTCAATCTGACCGGCTTCCTGTTCACCTTCTCCATCGCGCTGGCGTGGGGGGCGCGCGACTACCGCCCGGAACTGTTCGCCAGCACCGAGCCTTTCCTCGTCGCCTTTGTGCTGATGTATATCGCTGCCGCCGTGCTCTACGCCTGGCGCAGTGCGCCTTCGCTCAAGCACTACGTCGATGGCACGCTGGTGTTCGGCACCCCGGTGGTCGGCTTCGGTCTGCAGGCGGCACTGGTGCGCGACATGCCCTACGGGCTGGCGTGGAGCGCGCTCGCGCTGGGCGGCCTGTACCTGCTACTGGCGCGCTGGCTGCACGGATGCGCGCGGCCGACGTTGCGCCTGCTGGTCGAGTCGTTTCTCGCGCTGGGGGTGGCCTTCGCCACCCTGACCATTCCGCTGGCGCTGGACGGGCAATGGACCGCCGCCGCGTGGGCGATGGAAGGCGCGGCGCTGCTGTGGGTCGGGGTGCGCCAGTCGCGCAAGCTGGCGATGTTCTCCGGTTTGGCGCTGCAACTGGCGGCGGGGCTGTTCTTCATCGACGGCGGCGGGCTGAGCGTGCATGGCCGGGTGTGGCCGTTGTTCAACAGCCAGATGCTCGGCGCGCTGCTGGTCGCGCTGGCCGGTTTCGCCAGCAGCCGCATCGCCGAGCGCGGGCGCGATCACTGGCCGCGCCTGCTCAAGGTCGCCTCCCCGGCGTTGCTGCTGTGGGCCACGCTATGGTGGCTGGCGGGCGGCATGAACGAACTGGATGCGTGGCTGAGCAACCGCCAACTGGTGGCGGCAGCGCTGGCCTTGTTCGCGTTCAGCGGCGCGCTGGCCACGGAGGTCGCGCGGCGGCTCGACTGGCGCGCGATGCACTGGCCGGCGCTGTTGGCGTTGCCGGGCATGGCCTTGTCGCTGTTGATGACCTTGCTGCACGGCACCCACCCGCTGGCGGGCTGGGGCGTGGTGGCGTGGCCGCTGGCGTTGGCTTCAGCCCTGTTCGCGCTACGCCAGGGGGAACGGGCGCCGATGCCGCTCAAGGGGCTGGACCATGTGCATACCGCGCTGTTGTGGCTGACCGCGATAGCACTGGCCTGGGGAATCGGGCACGTTGTCGATGGGCTGATTCCGGGCGCGTCGTGGGCCAACGGCGCGGTACTGATGGTGGCGGTGCTGGTGTTGGCCGGCCTGCGACGGTTGGCCGCGCGTGATGTCTGGCCCGTTGGTCCGTGGCGGCAGGCGTACGTGAAGGCAGGGGGCGGCGGAGTCGTGATCGTGGCGTTGCTGTGGGCGCTGGCGGTGAGCCTCGCCAGTGGGGGGGATGTCTCGCCCTTGCCTTATTTGCCCCTGCTCAACCCGCTTGATCTGGCGATGGTGTTGGTGCTGTTGGCCAGCGTGCGTTGGTGTCAGTCCCTCGTTGATGGTGCGTCCGCGTGGCGCGACGGAGTACTCAAGGTACTGGCGCTGCTGGGTTTCGTGCTCGCCAACGGAGCGCTGTTGCGGGCCGACCATCACCTCGCGGGGGTGGCGTGGGACGGCAGCGCGATGTTCAACAGTGGTGTCGTGCAGGCCAGTCTGTCGCTGTTCTGGGGGTTGCTGGGACTGGCGCTGACCTTTGTTGCCAGTCGCGGCCAGCGTCGCACCCTGTGGATGCTTGGGGCGGTGCTGCTGGGGGTCGTGGTCGCCAAGCTGTTCATCGTGGAACTGGCCAGCACCGGCACGGTGGCGCGCATCGTGTCGTTCATCGGGGCGGGGGTGGTATTGCTGGTGGTCGGCTATTTCTCGCCGCTGCCGCCGGCGAAGGAGCAGAAAGCATGAAAGCATGGCCATGGATGGTGTTGCTGATCGCACCCGCCGCGCTGGCGGAGGTAACCCCGCAGGATTTCGATGTCCGGCTGGCGATCGAGGCGCCGGCCGACGCCGGGCTGGTGCAGCTCCGCTTGCCGGCCGACGTCTATCGCGCCGTGCGACGGGCCGACCTCGGCGATGTGCGGATCTTCAATGGCGCAGGCGAACCCGTGCCGATGGCGCGCCTGCCCCGGCGCACCGAAGCGCGGGAGCGGCGGGTCGAGCGGCCGCTGGTGTCGGTGCCGGGCATGAGTGTCGGCACGACGGAATCAGTGGTGGTGGACAAGGTGAGCGCGTCCGGCAGCGTGCGCATCGAGATTGACGCCGGTTCGAACACGCCTGTAGCGGCTGCGCCGCGCGGTTATCTGCTGGAGGTGAAGGATTTCGATGTGGCGGTCGACGAGCTGGCTCTGATCTGGCCCGAACCCACCCCCTTTGAAGCAGCGGTGACGGTGCGCGCGTCGGACGATCTGCAGAACTGGCGCAACGTCGCCCGTCGCACTCCGGTGCTGGCGCTGGGCGCGGGCGATGCACGCATCGTGCAGGATCGCATCGCGCTGCCGGCGGTACGCGCGCGTTTCCTGCGCGTGGATTGGGACGGCGCTCCACCCGCGATCACCCTGCAGCGCGCCGCGCTGGTCAGCCGCAGCGCCGCGACGGCCATAGAACGCGGGTGGGTCGAGGTCGATGGCGCGTACTCCGGGGGCGCCGTCGAGTACGTCTCGCCCGGCCTGTTCCCGGTCGACGCGCTGCGCCTGGTGCCGCCGGGCGACAACGACGTGGTCTCGGCGGTGCTGTTCTCCCGTGCCACCGTCAGCGCGCGCTGGCAGTGGCGCGGCGCTACGGTCGGCTACCGGCTGCGCCAGGCCGACGGCACGCTGGAAGGCACGCCCACCCCGGTGGCGCTGAGCCGCGATCCGCTATGGCGGGCGACCCTGGCCACCGATATGGGCGAAGGATCGGCTCCGCGCCTGCAACTCGGCTGGGTATCCGAAGAGGTGGCCTTCGTCGCGCGCGGCGCCGGGCCGTACACCCTCGCGGCCGGTCACGCGACCACACCCCCCGCCTGGCTTGCACCCGCGCAGGTGGTGCCTGGCTATGGCAGCGCCACCGCCGCGACCTTGCATGCGGGTCAAGTGTTGAGCGGCGCGCAGCCCGTCTCACCGCCACCGCGCACCCCGGCGCCGTGGCAGCCGGGCTCGCACTGGCTGCTGTGGGCCGCCCTGATGGCCGGCGTCGGTGTGCTCGGCATGATGGCGCGCGGGCTGTGGCGCGACATGCGGGCTCCGGAAAGGAGAGAGCCGTGATGCAGGGACTGACCGTTGCACCCAAGGAGGGAACCACGATGCAGGTTTCCGGAGCTTGTCATTGCGGCGCGATCCGGCTCGCCGCGACCGTTGATCCAAGCAGGGTTGTCGTCTGTCACTGCGCGGATTGCCAGGTGCTCACGGGTACGGCTTATCGCGTGGTCGTTCCGGCGCCGGTCGAGACGTTCCAGCTACACGGCGAGCCGAAGCGCTACGTCCGTACCGGCGACAGCGGCGCCAAACGGGTGCAGGCGTTCTGTCCCGAGTGCGGCACCCCGCTGTTCGCGATCGCGCTGGAAGGGGCAGCCCATGTCAGCCTGCGGGTGGGGGTGCTCGATCAACGTGCGCAGCTCAAGCCTTCGCTGCAGATCTGGATGCGCTCGGCGCTGCCGTGGGCAAGATCGCTGACTGGAGTTGCCGGGTGTGAGCAGCAGGAGCTGTTCGGCGCGCGCTAGCCGGATCGATCTCGTATGAAGTGCCGTGCCCCACCCAACGGCCGGCACTATTTTTTGGGCCTGCTCACATCCAGCACCCGGACAAAAATCCGGCTTCGCTCTTCTGCGTCAAGTTGCGCTTCGAGACGCGACTGCAACTCGCCTGGGGTGGTTGGCTTTTTCCCGCCATCCTTGGCCGGCGATATGTCGCCTTCGCCAAACCAGAGAACGAGATAGATTCCATAATCGGATGCCTTGGGGGATCGCGCGTATTGGTCCATCAACTGGCTGCGCAACGCAGTCCACAACGACCTGTTGTCGTCGCGCTTGATTTCGATGGGTACTTCAAACTCATTGCGATAGGACAATCGTATGTCTGCGCGCTTGTCGTTGGCGTAGTCACCCTCGGGCTGGCAATCGATTCCGAAGGGCACGAAAGACGCGCGCAGCCTTGGCAGCAATGCATCTCGGCAGTAATTCTCTTCGCGTTTTCCGGTCGGCTTCCTGTTTTCGATGTTCCAGAATTGACGAAATCCGTCGTCGTTGTCGTTGCGAATCGCAATAGCGATCTGCTCCAGATACTCGACCGCCAAGGCCGCCAAATCAGCCGGATTGGCCGGTTCCCGGTTGGCCAGAATCTGGGTAACGCTCGCTAGCGCGGGAAAGCGGAAAGCGCTTTCACGTCGCTTCAGTTTCAATTGGTGACGCGCGTGCTCCAGCGCGTGCTTGAGCTTGTTCAGCGCTGGCAGGGCAAGCAGGCGCTCGATTTCCCGCTCGGCCTCGGCGGTTGCCAGTGCACCAAGGCGGGTCACCATGGTCCGGATATTTTCACCGCGCTGCATTGGAGCGCTGACAATGCCCGATCTGCGCTCGAACTCGGCGTGCGGGCTGAGCAGTTCGATCAACTTTCCGAGCGTGCCGGGAGTAAGCGCATGGTCGTTGCTGAGTTCGCCAAAGCGTTCGCTGAGAAAGACACACAGATGATTGGCCCGAAGCCAGTGCTTGCCGATGTATTGCCAAAGCGCCATCTCATGCTTGCCCGGATCGAGCAGCATCGCCGTCGTCAGCCAGTAGACCCGCTGGGCGACATCCATGCCTTTGACTGCCAGCTTGGTGTCGATCAGCGCCGCGAGTTGCTCGGCGGTATGGCGCAAGGCGGCTTTCAGCAGGTTTTCCAGGTGTGACAGTTGGGTCGATTTTGCGCGCATCGGATAAGCCGCCAACAATTGCGGTACTGCGAGCACCGCGACATCCCGGCACTCTGGTTGGTGCGCCAAGTAATTGATTGCATGGACGAAATCAGCCCTGGCTTTCAGGGTGGCGCTGGCATGGGCGACCAGCACGTCCGCCACCAAAGCCGGGCGCGTCTGAACGAAGTGGGTGAACCACGCCGGCGTTCCGTCTGCGCCATAGGTCAGGCGGAAGGCAAGCATGCGGCGCAAACAGTCGTCGCTGAGCATGTCGACGAAGGAAGCGCCCCGCTGCCAGCGCAACTCCATGCCGATCAGGCACGGTTTGCGAATGTAGTGCTCGCGCCGCTTGATGCCGAGGTCAATGATTTCGCTAACGCTGGGCAAGTCAGCGCGCAGGGGACAAAGAAAGAAGCCAGCCTCGGCGGCCTTGAGGGCTTGGTCGCCGTCGTCGCAATAGTTGCCGAAGCGCTCCGCCGGGGATTCGCCACGCGTATCGCTGTAATGATTCATCCAGACGCCAGCCAATTCATGCAGGATGCCCGGTGCCGCGCTGCCATCACTGACAGCCGGCAAGTGCTTGTAAAAATCACTAGTGCGTTTTCGCTTTCGCTCGGTGTGTTCAAGCTTGCGAGCTTTGGCCTTTGATGCACTCTCACGTTGCCTATCCTGGATTTCACAACTCAGCATCGAATCCAGCCAGTGTTTTCTCTCAGGGTTGGCAGCGGCCCATGCTTCTATCTTCTCCAGCGACAGGCCAGCATGACCGTGCTTTAAAATAAGGGTCCGGACTGCTTGCCACAGATTTTCCTCGGCAAGCGCTTCGTTGGCCTCTTGCGAGGCTCGATCCAGATGCCAAAGCCCGATATCGTCAGGCGCCACTGCGCCGTGCAAACGGTGCTCCTGGGTGAAAATGCAAGAACGTACCTGCTCCTTTGCTGCGCAATACTTGTAGCTAAGAGCCAGCATCGCCTTGTAATGCTCGGGACGTTTCTGCAACCAGTCGGCAATGGCTGCCCGGTGCTTGCTCTCCAGGCGATACTCTCCGTACCCGTCGGCGCCTATGCCCAACCAGGCGAACAGGCGTTCATCGGTAATCGTATCGCCGTGAGTTTCCAGCCCCCGGCAGAGCAACGCGCCCAGCATCCGCTGGATATCGAAGCTGAACTCCACTTGGTCCCAGAGTTCTGAATCGTTCCTCGCGGCCAACTGATCGAGCAGGCAGGGCAGATGCGCGTCGGGTGCGAGGCGCGGCAGTTCGTGCCCCCAGAACCGAGCATGACCACCGATGTAGTCCCTTTTCTTGGGCGCATGCAGATAGCTAAACAGAACGTCCGGTGCGATACATCCAGGGTACAAATGCTCCAGCAGTTCGCCGGCCAGTTCGTCGTCGGAGTCGGTCAGCCTTCGTTCGTTGATGGCATCGAGCAAGGCCAGCGCTTCTTCATCCGGCGGCGACAGTTTCAGCCAGGCCGCCAGCGCATGCCTTCTGATGCCTTCCCAGAAACTGTCATCCATGACGACGGCCTTGATGGCTGGCGCCAACGCCGGGACGGGATCGCCTTCGCCGAGAATGTCCAGCACGCAATAGACAAACGACTGGCTTGCGTCATCCCGCTGCGACGAGGTCAAGGCCGCAGTAAATTCGGGTGCCAGTTCCGGATCGGCAAGCGCGCCAAAAGGTGTTGTCGACGGAATTTCCCAGCGGAAAACAAGGTGTTGCTGTGCCTCTCGATACAGGCCGGCGAGCAGCTTCCGTTTGTCCGCCAGAGACATCGGTTCGACATCGCCGTAAACCACGACAGTCATTGGATCGGCTTCGATCAGGCGCGGACGGGCCGCTTGGCAATGCAGGGCGAGCCAGCCATAGAGGCCGCGCAACCCGGCCACGGTGCGTTCATCCCGTCCGATAAAGAGATTCATGACTCGCCGTAGTGGCAGGCCGTTGTGATCGATTTGCCTTGCCAGCCATTGCGCCGCCAGGTATTCGGCCACGCTGCGATGGCTGGGTAGCACCCGCTCTTCGGCATCCGATGGACGAAACAGTTTTCGCCTCGTGGCCAAGCGGGCGACGGGTAAGTCAGGCGGTGAGAAATCGTCTATCAACGGAAAGCCCGAGTCGGCACGTTCCACGTCAAGCGCCACACCGGTTTTGTCCGATAGCAGCAAGACGACGCAAAGCTGACCGGCAGCCTCCAGAACGCTCTCGACCGGGATCGCGTGAGCGCGCTGGTGATCCCGATGTGGTTTGGCGTCCTCATTCGCCAGTTTCCGACAAGCCAGTTGGAAGGTTTCCTCGCGCGTGTTTGGCCATTGTCCATCTCGTATGGCTTCGGCCAGAAGACGCAGCGTCTGCGGGTTGCTCAACAAGCCGTCGATGCCGCGATCGCGTGCTTTGTTCACAAAGCCCTCGGGATCGGTAATCCCGTGGTTGAGCCGCAAGATTTCGTGAATTTCTTCCGGGCTCAATGGCTCAAGTACGAAAACTCCCAGTCGACCATCGGGTGAAATGTCGCTGACTGCACTGCTATCCGTTGAGCCGAACCAATCAGCGGCGCGGCAGGCAATGCGGAACTTGGGGTTCCCGAGTTTTCTCAGGTGAGCACGGACCATTAACAGAAGCCCGTTGCCGCCGCCGCTGGCACGGGTTTCATCGAGGCCATCGAGGAACAGTGCTTTGCCCTGCCAAGCCGGGTCGGGATCATCGCTCAAGAACTTGGCGATGGTGATGAAAAGACCTTCCGTCGCCAGGGCTTCCATCTCGAACACCACCGATTTTCCGGCCCCCGGTTCGCCCAAAAGAACCCATGCAGCGTGGTCGCGAAGTTCCGTCATGGGGGAAATCGTGCTTTCAGCCAGTCTTGTTTCATCTGCCGATACGCGACTAACTCGCCGAGGGATGAACACCATTGTCTTACTCCAGCCATTCGTCGGCGGGATGGGACAGGAACTCGGCCAAGGGAACGCCGCCATCGCCGACTATCAAGGGGCGTGCTTCCTTGAATTTGCCGGCAAACACCTCCAGTCCCTTGGGCGCGGCGAATTTTTGGCCGCTTTTGACTTCGATGGCCAGGACCTTCCTGCCGTTGGTGAGCACGAAGTCGACTTCGTGGGGACTTTCCCGCCAGTAATTAATCTCGCAGTCATCTGAAGCCGTATTGAGCAAATGCGCGCCGACCGTGCTTTCCACGAGGCGACCCCAGTAGCTCCGATCGCCCGTCGCTTCGGAAAAGGAATAGCCGGCCAGCGCGGAAATCAAAGCGGTATTGTGTGCGTTCAATTTCGGACTGGACGCCCGTTTCCGGAAAGCCTGCACGGCGAACTTGGACAGGCCGGTCAGCAACCCCGCCATGGAAAGGAGTTCAAGGTAGTGGGCCAGGGTCGTTGTGTTCCCGGCATCGACCAGTTGGCCACGCAGCTTGTCGTAGGCGATGATTTGCCCGGAGTAGGCGCCGCACCCCAATTCAAACAAGGCTTTAAGCAGCGCCGGTTTGTCGACCCGCGTCATCTGCAGGATGTCTTTTTCGATGTTCGGCTGAATCAGGGCATTGCGCACATAGTGCCGCCACCGCCCCTCTTCCCGAATCAGATCGGCACTTCCGGGGTAACCGCCGAAATAGATGTACTCGTCGAGCGAAAAATCGAAAGCCGCCTGCATTTCCCCGTAAGACCAATGCGTCATGCGTATCGGTTCATAGCGGCCCGCCAGGCTTTCCGTAAGGCCTTTCTGCATCAACCAAGGCGACGACCCCAGCAGCACGACATGCAGTGGCAGACTCTCTGTACGATCGGCATCCCACAGACCTTTGACGACTTCCGACCAGCGCGGAATTTTCTGAATTTCATCAATGGCAAGAACATAGCGCTCGCCCTCTGGCAGCGCCCTTGCCTTTGCTCGCGCCTGAGTCCATTGCTGAACCAGCCATTCGGCGGTCGGGGGCGATCCGGGCAGTGCTTGCGTCAAGGGGAGTGAGCTTAGGCTACCGAAAGGGTCAATCGCTTCCGGCAATGGCTGGTCGACGGCAATAAAGCTTGACTGACCGCGATGCGCTGATAGCGCCTGCCGGACCAAGGTGGTTTTCCCAACTTGGCGAGGGCCGGCAACGACGATCATGAAACGTGGCGATTCACCGAGGCGGTGTCGAAGGATGCTGATCTGGCTACGTTCAAAAGGCATTATGAAGATACTGAGTAAATTTACTCAGTATCTTAGTGTCTGGGTTTTCCAAACGCAACGGCTTTCCTCTCAATCTCCGCTTGAGAAGAGCGTAGTGGATAGTTCTAGTTCGGTATCCAGTCCGACGGCATCTTGAACGAGTCCTTGAGCAGGAAGCTCATCGGCAGTTTGAGGTTGATGTTGTCGGGCGGGATCGGGGTTTCGAACCATTTGCTGTAGAGGGTGTGGATTTCGCCCGAGGTGATGACGCGCGCGATTTCGTCATCTACCAGCTTCTTGAATTCGGCATCGCCTTGCGGAAGCATGATCGACAGCGGTTCTATGGTGAGGCGCTCTTCCAGCACGCGGAAATCGTGCTGGCGTTTGGACTGGGCGCTGAGGCTGTAGAGCAGTACGTCGTCCATGACGAAGGCTTCGGCCTCGCCCTTGGCGACCCACGAGAACGATTCGGCGTGGTCTTTGGCGGTGACGAGGGTGGCGCGCAGGGTGCGGTTCTCGTTGAAGGCGTTGAACAGTTTTTCGCTGGTGCTGCCCTTTGTGGTCACGACCTTCTGGCGCGACAGGTCGAAGGCGCTGTGGTACGGACTGTCGGCGCGGACCAGGAAACGGGTGGCGGCGATGAAGGTCGGGATCGTGAACTCGGCCTGCTTGCGTCGTTCGGCGGTGCTGGTGGTGGAGCCGCATTCGAGATCGACCTTGCCTTCCCTGACCTTGTCGATGCGGTTGGCCGAGGTCACGAGTTCGTAGGCGACGTACAGATTGTCGAGCTTGTGGGCGCTGCGGATGCGCTCGACGACTTTCATGCACAGATCGACGGAGTAGCCGATCGGCACGGTGGCGCCGGGGGTGAGGTAGGAGAACGGTACCGAAGTGTCGCGGTAGCCCAGGCGCACGATCTTGTCCTTCAGTATCCGCTCCAGCACCGGCCCGGCGTTTGCGCTACCGATTACTGCCAGGCTCATCAAGGCGCACGTTGCGCGTGCGGTTCTGCCTATCGTCACGGGATATTCCTCCAGTCATGAGCGCCGCCGGCGCCACTTCCGGCTTGCCTGCGTTGCGCTTCGAGGGAGGCAATATCAACACCGATGGGAGTGCGTTGTTATCGGGGGAAACGCCATACGGGTTTACCCGTTGCCACGGCGCGCAGAACGCGCGGTCAAGGCCAGGCGCGGGCGCCGAACATCATGCGGCGGGCGATGAACTGGCGTAGCGGCGGCACGGTATCCAGGGCGAGCAGCCCGGCGCCGCGCAGGTGGCGCAGCAGCGGCACATCGCTGCCGAACACGCGGATCAGCGTGTCGGTGAAGCCCATGGTGGCGTAGCGATCGAGCTTGCGGCCGCGCGCGTAGCGCGCGAGCAGTGCCGGGTCGCCCGGATCGCCGGGGTGTTCGGCGATCAGGGTGGCCAGCGTGCTGACATCGCGCAGCGCGAGGTTGAAGCCCTGACCGGCGACCGGGTGCAGGGTCTGGGCGGCGTTGCCCAGCCACGCGGTGCGCGGGCCGACCGGGGTGCGGCGGTAGCGCAGCGCCAGCGGGTAGCGGGCGCGGGCGCCAAGGGCGGAGATGCGGATGCGCGGGCCGAGGCGGGCGTGCAGGTGGGCGATATAGGCATCGTCGTCGAGCGCCAGCAACGCATCGGCCTGGTCGGCGGCAACGCCGTGCACGAGGGCGTATTGATCGCCATGGGGCAGTAGCGCCAGTGGCCCGGTGGTGGTGAAACGCTCGAAGGCGCGCTGGTGGTGATCGTGCGCCAGCGTGACGGTGGCGATCAGGGCGTGCTGGCCGTAATCGCGTTCGGCGACGTCGTTGCTGCCTCCCTGTAGTCCGCCCTCGGCACACGCGACGAGGTGGGCCTCGAAACTGTGCGTCGTGTTGTCGCGCGTATTGCGCAGACCGACCCGCACCTGCTGGTCAGCGGCTTGCCGGGTGGTGACTTCGGTTGCGTCGAGAAAGTGTATCGCCGGGGTGCTTTCGACCGACCGCCGCAGCGCCGCGCCCAAGGCGCCTGCCGATACGACGTAGCCGAGCGCGGGCAGGTCGTGGTCGTGCGCCTGGATGATGGTGCGGCCGAATCCTCCTTGTTGCGAAACGTGGATGCTGCGTATCGGGGTGGCCGGCAGAGCCGACCACACGCCCAGGCGCTCCAGGGTCAGGCGGGTGCCGTAGGCCAGCGCGAGGATGCGCGGGTCGTCGGCGATGGCGTCGGCCGGGCGGACGTCGGCGATCGCGACATCAAGCCCGCTGTCGCGCAGCGCCAGCGCGAGCGCGAGCCCCACCGGCCCGGCGCCGACGATCAGCACGTCATGCCGCGTCATGCTGGCGCTCGCGCATCACTTCCTCGATCTCGGTGACGGTGCGGGGGGCGGTGTCGGTGATGAAGTCGCAGCCGTCGTCGGTCACCACCGCGTCGTCTTCGATGCGCACGCCGATGTTCCAGAAGGCTTCGGGGATATCCGGCGCCGGGCGGATGTAGCAGCCCGGTTCCACCGTCAGCACCATGCCGGCTTCGAGCGGGCGCCAGTCGCCACCCACCTTGTACTGCCCGACATCGTGCACGTCGCGCCCCAGCCAGTGGCCGGTGCGGTGCATGTAGTAGCGGCGGTAGTGGCCTTGTTCGATGACGTCATCGAGCGCGCCGGTGAGCAGTTTGAGGTCCAGCAGCCCCTGCGCGATGACCTTGACGGCGGCGTCGTGCGGCGCGTTCCACGAGGCGCCGGGGCGTATTTCCTGTTTGGCGGCGGTCTGGGCGGCCAGCACCAGTTCATACACGTCGCGCTGCGCGGCGCTGAAGCGGCCATTGACCGGGAAGCTGCGGGTGATGTCGGAGGCGTAGCCGTCCAGTTCGCAGCCGGCGTCGATCAGCAGCAGCTCACCGTCGCGCATGCGGCGGTTGTTGTCGACGTAGTGCAGCACGCAGGCGTTGGCGCCGCTGGCGACGATCGAGGGGTAGGCCGGTGCCTGGCTGCCGGCGCTGCGGAAGGCGTGCAGTAGTTCGGCTTCAATTTCGTATTCATGGCGCTCGGGGCGGGTCGCGCGCATCGCGCGCCGGTGCGCCAGCCCCGAGATTTCGCCGGCACGGCGCATGATGGTGAGTTCGCCGGGGTCCTTGATGAGGCGCATCTCGTCCAGTTCGGCGCGGATGTCGCGCATCACCGCAGGGGCCGTGGCGCCAGCGCGGGCGTTGTTGCGCACCGCTTGCAGCGCCCGCGCGATGCGCGCGTCCCAGGCTGGATCGTAGCCCCAGCCACACCACAGCACCGGCTGGTCGGCGAGCAGCTCGGGCAGTTTCAGGTCGAGATCCCCGATGGTGAAGGCCTGGTCGAAACCGAACTGTTCACGGGCGGCGTCCGGCCCGTGGCGGAAGCCATCCCAGACTTCCTTTTCTTCATCCTTGGCGCGACAGAACAGCGTCGACTCGGGGGTGTCGCCCGCGACCAGCACCAACACCGCTTCCGGTTCGGCAAAGCCGCTCAGGTAGTGGAAGTAGCTGTCGTAGCGGTAGGGGTAGTGGGTGTCGCGGTTGCGGATGCATTCGGGCGCGGTGGGCACGAGCGCGACGCCGCCACCGGCCGCGCGCATGCGCTCGATCAGGCGGGCGCGGCGGGCCTGGTAAGGGGCGATGTCGGGTGGGGTGGGGGGGGTCAGGGTTGTCATGAATTGTTCTTGGGGTCGGGTGTTGGGGTTCGACCGGAGGGGTGTGCTCCGGTTCTGTCAGTGCTGCGTGCGCAGATGCCGGTCGAGTTCGGCCAGCCGTTGCGGCGTGCCGACGTCGAGCCAGTAACCGTCGTGCAGCGCGCCGGACACGCGCTGGTCGGCGATCGCGGCGCGCAGCAGCGGGGCGAGCCGGGCTTTTTCGCCGCTGGCGAGGCCGGCAAACAGCGCCGGGTGATACACGCCGATGCCGGAAAAGGTCAGTTTCGGCGCATCGCTGGCGCTATCGATGATACGGCCTTGTTCCAGAACGAAGTCGCCATCGGGATGGTGTTCGGGATTGGGCACCAGCAGCAGGTGGGCGAGGTCGCCATCCGCATCGACACGCGTGGCTTGCCGGAATGCCGCCAGATCGGCGTCGCAATGAATGTCGCCGTTGACCACGAGAAACGGCGCGTCGCCCAGCAGCGGCAACGCGGCACGAATGCCGCCGGCGGTTTCGAGCGCTTCCTGTTCGTGTGAGTAGCGGATGCGGGCGCCGTAGCGGCTGCCGTCGCCGAGCGCTTGCTCGATCAGATCACCCAGATGGGCGTGGTTGATGACGATGTCGGTGTAGCCGGCAGCGCGCAGGCGCTCGATGTGCCACACGATCAGGGGCTTGCCGCCTGCTTCGAGCAGCGGCTTGGGGCAGGTGTCGGTCAGCGGGCGCATGCGCTCGCCGCGTCCGGCGGCGAGGATCATTGCCTTCATTGCCTGCGCCGCCCTAGAAGGTATACCCGACCGTGACCGCCCGCGGCTGCAGGCGGTCGAGCAGCCGCAGCAGCGGGGTCAGGTCGCGGTAGCGTTGGCAGGCCTTGCGCAGGTAATCGAACACCAGCGGCAGATCCTTGAGATAGCCTTCCTTTCCGTCGCGGTGGTACAGGCGCGCGAAGATGCCGAGCACCTTGAGGTGGCGTTGCACCCCCATCCAGTCGAAGTCGCGGTGGAAGTCGGCGAAGTCGCCGCGCACCGGCAGCCCTACCTGGCGTGCCGTCTGCCAGTAACGCACCAGCAGGTCGAGAACGAAGTCCTCTTCCCAGTGGATGTAGGCGTCCTTGAACAGCGACACGAGGTCGTAGCTGAGCGGGCCATACACCGCGTCCTGGAAATCGACGATGCCGGGGTTGCCCGCGCCGGGCAGGTGCATGAGGTTGCGCGAGTGGTAGTCGCGGTGCACGAAAACCCGTGGTTCGGACAGATTGGTGGCGATGACGCGTTCGTAGATGCCGGCCAGCGCCGATTGTTCCGCGTCGTCGAGGGTCGCGCCGAGGTGGCGGGCGACATACCACTCGTCGAACAGGCGCACTTCGCGCAGCAGCAGTTCGTGCGAGTAGTCCGGCAACACGCCGGCGGCGCTGCCGCGCTGGATCGCGATCAGGCTGCCGAGCGCGTCGGCATAAAGGTTGGCGGCGTTGTCGGGGATCAGCGCATCAAGATAGGTGGTGCTGCCCAGGTCGGACATCAGGATGAAGCCCTGCGCCGGATCGCGGGCGAACACCTGCGGGACGTTGACGCCGGCATCGCGAAACAGGCTCGCCACCTTCAGCCACGGGCCGCAGTCCTCGTGCGCGGGCGGCGCATCCATGACGATCAGGGACGGCTCATCGCTTTCGCGCGTGATGCGGAAGTAGCGGCGGAAACTGGCGTCGGCGGAAGCCGGGGACAACTCGAAATCCTGACCGGGCAACACGGTTTTCAGCCACCGATTGAGTTGTTCGAGTCTTTGCACCGGGTTCTCCACAAGGCTTGGTGTAAAATCGCCGATCTTAACAGATGGCCCAGACCTGCTTGCAGGGCGTTGTAGGTGTCGTAGGAGCGGCTTTAGCCGCGAAACCGGCGCGTTCGCGGCTAAAGCCGCTCCTACGAGGGGACTGACCGTTCGGTTCATGGTTAGTGCGATTGCCCTGCGGGGCTGAAGACGATCGGGAGAAGCGCTTGCGCGCCAAGGGGTTGAAAACGCGGGTCAAGATCTTGCCGCTGCTGCTGTGCTGCATTTCGAGTGCGGCGCAGGCGGATGGGCTGCCGCCGCTTTTCGTCTCGCCGGATCTCGTCCGTCCGCGCCCTGGGGACTATGGCTCAAAGTCCTCTCCGAGCGCGGTCAAACCCGAGACGGATGCAGGCGGGGGTTCTCCGGCGATCAAGACCGAGGCGGGCGGCGACGCCGTCCGGCCTACCGACGATGGGGCGCGCGCCACGAATACGGCGGCAGAGGCGAGCACCCCCCCCAAATCCAGCCCACGGCCGGGCGAAACCGAGGTCCGTGCGTTGCGCATCGCCGGTGTGCGTACGGTCGAGCTGGTGGCCGAGGGTGAGGCCGAATTGCAGCGCGACGGCGTCGTGCTGCTGGCGGATCGGGTGGTGTACAACGAACTGACCGACGAGGCCCGTGCCGAGGGGAATGTCCGCTTCGTCAAGGGCGAGGATTGGGTGACCGGCGCGTGGGCGCGCCTGACCTTGCATGAATGGGTCGGTGAAATCGATCAACCCAAGTACTACATCGCGCGCGCCACCCGACCGACCGCCGACGACGAGCGGGCGGTCGATGTGTCGGGCAGCGGTCACGGCGATACGATGTACCTGGAAGGCGAGAACCAGTACCGTCTGATCAACGCCACCTGGTCGACCTGCACCCCCGACGATCCGGCTTGGTACATCAAGGCCGAAGACCTGCAGCTTGACTACGACCGCGAGGTGGGGGTGGCCAAGGGTGGTTCGCTGGTGTTCAAGGACGTACCGGTGTTCTGGTGGCCGTGGATCGAGTTTCCGCTGGTGGCGCAGCGCCAGTCCGGTTTCCTCGTGCCGACCATGGGCATGTCGAACAAGACCGGACTGGATGTCTCCATGCCGTACTACTGGAACATCGCGCCGAACTACGATGCCACGATCGCGCCGCGCTACATGGGCCGGCGTGGTTTGCAACTGGCGGGCGAGTTCCGCTACATGACGCCGACCTATCGCGGCGAGTCGCGGGTGGAGTGGTTGCCCAACGACAAGGTCACCGGCGAGCGCCGTACCCTGGCGGCGGTGCAGCACCAGCAGATGCTGGCGCCGGGGTTGTTCGCGTCGCTGGACCTGAATGCGGTGTCGGACGACCAGTACTTCGAAGACCTCAGCTCGCGGTTGTCGATTGCCTCGCGCGTCAATCTGCTGCGTGAAGGGCGGCTTACCTACGGTGGCGGGTGGTGGAACGCCACCGCGCTGGTGCAGCGCTACCAGACCCTCAGTGGTGATGAACCCTATCGGCGCCTGCCGCAGATGCTGTTCACCGCCAACCGCGCCAACCTGCCGGGTGGGGCGGCGTTCGGCTTCAGCGGCGAGTATGTGCGCTTCGACCACCCGGATGTATCGCGCCCCGAAGGCAGCCGCCTGTCGGCCTATCCGCAGTTGTCCTTTCCCTACGAGCGCTCGGGTTACTACGTCACGCCCAAGATCGGATTTCATTTCACCAAGTACGATCTTGATCGCCCGCTGGAAGGCGGGCGGACCTCGATCACGCGCTCGATGCCGGTGGTGTCGCTCGATAGCGGCTTGTTCTTCGAGCGCGAGGCGAGCTTTTTCGGCAAGGACTATCTGCAGACCCTGGAGCCACGTATCTTCTATGTCAGGGTGCCGTACCGCGACCAGAGCGATATTCCGGTATTCGATTCGGCGCGCTACGACTTCGGTTTCGCGCAGATATTCTCCGAAATGCGCTATGCGGGCAACGACCGCATCGGCGACGCCAACCAGCTCACCGCCGCGCTGACGACGCGATTGATCGATCCCGAGAGCGGCGCCGAGCGGCTGCGTGCGACACTGGGGCAGCGCTATCACTTCTCCGACCAGCGCGTGACCCTCAACGAACTGGGGCGCACGCCGGTGGAGTCGACTCGCACCCGTAGCCGCACCGACATCCTGGCAGCCATCAGCAGCCGCCTCAGTCGCCGTACTTCGGTCGAGACGGCCTGGCAGTACAACCCGGCGGACGGAACCACCGAGCGCTTCAACTTCAACATCCGCTATCAGAAGGATTTTGCCAAGGTGGTGAACTTCGGCTACCGTTTCTCGCGCGATGTGCTCAAGGACGTGGACGTGTCGGCGCAATGGCCGCTGGGCGGGAGGTGGTATGGCGTCGGGCGGGTTACCCGTTCGCTGCTGGAACACCGGGTGACCGAAGCGATCGCCGGCATCGAGTACGTCAGCGATTGTGGCTGCTGGCTGGTCCGCACCGCCGCCCACCGATTTGCGACCGACCCCGCCAAAGTGACCAAAGCCTTGTTCATCCAGTTGGAACTGAAAGGGCTGGGCAGTATAGGTTCGAGTCCGGTGAATCTGTTGCGACGCAGTGTTCCGGGCTATGGCAAGATCAACGAATCCATTTCCGACCCGTTCTTCGGCGCGGAGTGACGATCAACCGATGATGACAAATTCCAAACCCATGACCCTACGCCTTCCCAGCAAATTTGGCCTGATGCTCGCGGCGAGCGTCGCGTGCGTTGCCGTTTTCGTACCGAGCAGTTTCGCGGCATCGCAATCCGTTCCCGTCGATCGGGTGGTGGCGGTGGTCAACAATGAAGTCATCACCGCAGTGGAACTGCGTGACCGCATCCAGCAGGCGGTGCGTCAGTTGAAGCGCCAGGACGTACAGTTGCCCCCCGACGAGGTGCTGGAGCGGCAGATACTGGAGCGCCTGATCGTCGAGCGCGCCCAGTTCCAGCGCGCAAAGGAAACCGGCATACGCGTCGACGACACCATGCTGGCGCGCGCGATCGAACGGGTAGCGCAGAACAACAACCTGACCGAAGCACAGTTGCGCGCGGCGCTGACGGCCGACGGCATCACGTGGGAGCGTTTTCGCAGCGAGATCCGTTCGGAGATGGTGCTGGGCCAGTTGCGCGAACGCGAGGTGAACAACAAAGTGGTGATCACCGACGCCGAAGTCGACAGCTTCCTCGCCAACAACCCGGAGTCACTGTCGGGGTCCGAGGTGTTGCTCGCGCATATACTGTTGCGTTTGCCCGAGTCGCCATCGCGCGATGATCTGGCGCGTCAGTCGGAGCGTGCCGCGGACATTTCGCGCCGGCTAGCGACCGGCGACGATTTCGGCCGTCTTGCAGCGGCGAACTCGGACGCGCCGGATGCCGTCAGCGGCGGCCGCATCGACTGGCGCCCGGCCAACCGTTTGCCGGCACTGTTCGTTGAGGCGATCCGCGATCTCAAACCGGGGCAGGTCTCGCCGGTGCTGCGCAGTCCGGCGGGGTTGCACATCGTCAAGCTGGTTGACCTTCGTGGCGCGCAAACGGCGCAGGCCGAAAAGCTTGAGCAGACACGGGCGAGCCATATCCTGATCCGTAGCTCGGAAGTGCTCTCCGACACCGAAGCCCAGGCGCGACTGCAGGCTCTGCGTGAGCGCATCGTGCACGGTGAAAATTTCGCCGACATGGCCAAGGCGCACTCAGCCGACCTGTCCGCCGCCAAGGGCGGAGAACTGGGTTGGGTCTATCCCGGCGACACGGTGCCCGAGTTCGAGCGGGCGATGAATGCCTTGCAACCGGGCGAAGTGAGTCAGCCGGTGCGCTCGCCGTTTGGCTGGCATCTGATCCAGGTGCACGAGCGGCGGATCCAGGACGTGTCGGGCGAACGCAAGCGCAACGCGGCGCGCAACGCGCTGCGCGAGCGCAAGGCCGACGAAGCTTACGAAGAGTGGCTGCGCGAGCTGCGCGACAGCACCTACGTCGAGTACCGACTGGATCGGGATTGAGCATGCCGTATCACCCGGTGGCCTCGGGGCGTGCTCAGTGAGCGGCTTGCCTGTCATCGCCGTCACGAGTGGCGAGCCGGCGGGCATAGGGCCCGAGTTGTGTGCCCATCTCGCGCTGCGTGAGTGGCCGGCGCGCCTGGTAGTGCTTGGCGATGTCGAGTTGCTCCGCTCGCGGCTCGGACCTCTGGCCGGTCGCGTTCGCGTGCGCGACCATCAGCCGGGATCGGCGCCGATGCCCGCGACGCTGGACGTGTGCTCCATCGCCTTGCGTGCGCCCGCGTACGCCGGCCGTCCCGATCCGGCCAATGGCATGTACGTGCTGCAATTGCTTGATCGCGCCATTGACGGGTGTCTGGCGGGTGAGTTCGCGGGTGTCGTCACGGCGCCCGTGCACAAGGCGGTGATCAATGATGCGGGCACCCCCTTCACCGGCCACACCGAGTACTTCGCCGAGCGGACCGGTACCCCCAGGGTGGTGATGATGCTGGTCGGCGGCGGGATGAAGGTCGCGCTCGCCACCACCCACCTGCCGCTGGCGGCGGTGGCCGCCGCGCTGACGCCGGACGCGCTCGAAACCACGCTGCGCATCATGCATGCTGACCTCGTCAGCCGCTTTGGCCATGCGCAACCGCGCATCCTGGTGGCCGGGCTCAATCCGCACGCGGGGGAGGGCGGGCACATGGGGCGCGAGGAAATCGAAGTGATCACCCCCGTGCTGGACAAGCTGCGCCGCGAAGGCATGGATCTCACCGGACCCTTGCCCGCCGACACCTTGTTCGTGCCGCATACGCTGGAACGTGGAGACGCGGTGCTGGCCATGTACCACGACCAGGGCCTGCCGGTGCTCAAGTACGCAAGCTTCGGCGGCGGGGTCAATGTCACGCTGGGGTTGCCCATCATCCGGACTTCGGTCGATCACGGCACGGCGCTGGATATCGCAGGCAGTGGAAGTGCGGACCCCGGTAGCCTGTTCGCGGCGGTTGACCTCGCGATCGCAATGGCGCTCGCGCGCAAGCACAAGGCATCTGCAACGCAATGAACGAACACCGCGCGCGCAAGCGCTTCGGCCAGAACTTTCTGGTGGATCCGAACATCATCCGCAAGATCGTCCAGGCGGTCAGGCCGGTTGCGGGCGAGACCGTGGTCGAGATTGGTCCGGGGCTGGGCGCGATTACCGCACCGCTGATCGACATTCTCGGGCATCTGGACGTGGTCGAGATCGATCGGGATCTGATCGGGCGACTGCGCGGCCGCTATACCCCGGAGCAGATCACCATTCATGAAGGCGACGCGCTGAAGTTCGATTTCGCCACCCTGGGCGAGTCACTGCGGGTCGTGGGCAATCTGCCCTACAACATCTCGACCCCGCTGCTGTTTCACCTCGCCGCTTACGCCAGTCGCGTGCGCGACATGACCTTCATGCTGCAGAAGGACGTGGTGATGCGCATGGTGGCCGATCCGGACACCGAGGCCTACGGACGGTTGTCGGTGATGCTGCAGTACCGCTTTCGCATGGCGCGCTTGTTCGACGTGCCGCCCGGAGCGTTTTCACCCGCGCCCAAAGTGGTGTCGAGCATCGTGCGCCTGGTGCCGCTGCCGGAGGACCAACTCGGGGCGGATGATGAGACGCTGCTGGCGCAGGTCGTCAGTGCGGCGTTCGGTCAGCGGCGCAAAACGCTGCGCAACACCTTGCGCGACTATCTCGATGTCGACGACTACGCGACCCTGGGCATAGACCCTGGGCTGCGTGGCGAGCGGCTCACGGTCGGCGATTTCGTCATGATCGCCAACCATGTGGCGCTGAAACGGCGCTGAAGGCGCGGTAGTTCAATCCTTCTTGAGCGGGCGGCTGTCCGTTCCCAACAGCATACCGGCGGGGCTCCCTCAGAGCAGCCCGGCGACTATGCGCGGGATCTTGTTGGTCGAACCCACGTTGGTTTTCAGCCCGCACGCATTCAGGTTCAGATCTCGATATCGACCAGTACCGGGGCGTGGTCCGAAGGGCGCTCCAGTTTGCGTGGTGCGGAGTCTATAGAGCACCGGCGGCAGGCATCCGCGAGCGCCCTGGTCACGAGTATGTGATCGATGCGCAGGCCGAAATTGCGGCGGAAGGCGCCCATGCGATAGTCCCACCACGAATAACTTTGCCCGGTCTGTTCGAACAGGCGGAACGCGTCGCTCAGGCCGAGGTCGATGAGCGCCGTGAACGCGTCGCGCTCGGGCGCGGATACGTGGATTTCGTCCTTCCAGTCCGGATGGGCATCCTGGTCGGTGGGGGCGATGTTGAAGTCGCCGGTCAGGACCAGGCGCGGATGCGTCTTCAACTCGTCCCGCAGCCACGTTGTGAGCGCGGCCAGCCAGCGCAGCTTGTAGTCGAACTTGTCCGAGCCGACCGCCTGCCCGTTCGGGAAGTAGCCGCACACTATCCTGACCCCGCCGATGGTGGCGGCGATGATGCGCTTTTGCGGGTCATCGAAGCCGGGGATGTCGCGCACCACGTCCGCAGCGGCGCCCCGACTGAGGATCGCCACGCCGTTGTAGGTTTTCTGCCCGTTGCTGACGGCATGGTAGCCGGCGGCCTCAAGCTCGGCGGACGGAAATGCCTTGTCTTCGAGCTTGAGTTCCTGCAGACACAGAACGTCGGGACGCTGCGCGGCCAGCCAGTCAAGGACGTGGGGCAGACGCACCCGCAGCGAGTTGACGTTCCAGGTGGCGATGCGCATCAGGGGAAGGCCGGGTCCCGCGAAGGCATGGCGAACACCTCCTTGGTCAGGCGGTTCATCGGTGCGTCGAGCTTGGCGTTGCGGAACCAGCGGTCATAGGTTTCAACTGCGGTCCGGGTCGCCAGCACTTCGGCAAGCGCGCCCGAAACGGCACGTTCGAACGCTGCATCGTTCAGGCGCATCATCAGCCCGTAAGGCTCGACCGACAGAAAACGGCCGACGACGTCGAGTTTCTTGTTGCCCTCCGGAATGGCGCTGATGAAGGCGTAAAGCAGGATCTCGTCAAACGGAAAGGCGCTGACCTCGTTGTTGGCCACGGCGGCCACCGCCGCGTCGGTGCTCTCATATACCTTCAGGTTCAGCTTGAGGCTCGCCAGTTCGTTCTGTTTGCGCACGATGGACTCGCCGGTGGTGTTGGCGACGACCGCGATCGTCTTCCCGGTGAGCTGGTCGAGCGACTGCGCGGTGCTGCCTTTCGGTACCAGCAGGCGCACCCCGGTAACGTAGAAGGACGGCGTGAAGCTGTACTTTTCCAGGCGCGCCCTGGTCACGGTCGAGGACGCGCATTCAAGGTCGATCTCGTTGCTGTCGAGTGCCGTGAAGCGGGTGTCGAAGGTCACGATGCGGTACTGGACCGTGATGTTCGGGAGTTGCAGATCCTTTTTCATCTGCTCGACCACCAGCTTGCACATGTCGACCGTGAATCCCTCGGGTCGGTCCGGGCTGCCGCGCGAAGTGCTGAAGGGCAGGTTCTGGTCGACGTAGCCGATGAGCAAGGGTTTGCCGCTACGCAGCTTGTCGAGGGTATTGGTGGCCGCCGAGGCGATTGACGTAGCCCCCAGCGTCAGCGTGAATGCAAGCAGCCCACACCAGGTCAGCCTGGATGTCAGATTCATACGTTCCTCCTTTTGGGAATGGTAGTGATGCGACCCGCTTGCGCCTGTGTATTGTTATGGTGGCGTGGCCGGCGGCACTGGGCCCCTTTTTATCCCGGATCGCATGGATTGTCCAGCGCGCGGTAGCAGCGCGAACGGGCTGTAGCTACTGCTTGGGGAGGGGTTGCTGCGGGTAGCCGACGCTGTCGAGCAGGGTGTTCCAGCCGCCTGCGTCGAAGCCGCGCAAGGGGCGTTTGCCGACCGTCATGGCGCAGGGCGCGCGCCTCGACGCACAGTTCGGCGCATTCATGGGCGGAATAGAACACGACCGGAAATTCCTGCGCGACCTTGCGCACGCTGAAGGGTTGCGCCGCATCCGGCGTGCCCGAGAAGACACGTTTCTCCTCGACCGATAGCGTGGCTTCCGGGGGCGGTTTGTCCGAGTAGTGGGAGCGACCCTGTTCGTCCTTCCAGTGATAAACCTTACCCGCCACGGCACTGCCCGTGCCGATGGCAAGAATGCTTGCCAGCGCAAGAAGCGTGAGTATTCTCATGTCGTCACCATTCCATTGTGTCGCAGCAGCGCGTCCACGCTCGGTTCGCGTCCGCGAAAAGCCTTGAACGATTCCATTGACGGGCGGCTGCCCCCGACGGCCAGGATTTCGTCCCAGAAGCGTTGCCCGGTCGCGGCGCTGAGGACCGACCCCCCGTCGGAGCGGGTCTCCTCGAACGCCTCGAATGCGTCGGCAGACAGGACTTCCGCCCATTTGTAGCTATAGTAACCCGCAGCATAACCTCCCGCGAATATATGCGAAAAGCTGTGCGGAAAGCGATGCCACGCGGGAGGGATAATGACAGCGACCTCGTTGCGTACTTCGTCGAGCAGCTCCATGACCCGCTCGATAGCCACCATGCCGTCGAGCGGATCGATCTCACTATGCAGACGCAGGTCGAACATGGAAAACTCGATCTGACGAACGGTCTGCATGCCGCTCTGGAAGTTGCGCGCGGCGATCATCTTGTCGAACAGTTCGCGTGGCAACGGCGCCCCGCTATCCACGTGCGCGGTCATGCCGGACAGGACATCCCATTCCCAGCAGAAATTTTCCATGAACTGGCTCGGCAGTTCGACCGCGTCCCATTCGACGCCGTGGATGCCGGATGCCGCCAGCTCGTCGACGCGGGTCAGGAGATGGTGCAGGCCATGCCCGAACTCGTGGAACAGGGTCTGCACATCGTCATGGGTGAAGGTGGCGGGTTTGTTGGCGCCGGGGCCGGAGAAATTGCACACGAGGTAGGCCACCGGCGTCTGCACGCCATGCGGCGTACGTTGGCGCGCGCAGGCCGAGTCCATCCACGCGCCGCCACGCTTGGTTTCCCGCGCGTGGAGGTCGAGGAAGAAGTGGCCTATGGTCGAGCCGTTCCGCTCCACGCGATAGAAATCCACATCTGGATCCCATTTTTCCGCAGTGTCCGGAACGATGTCGATGCCGTAGAGCGCACGGGCGACGCGGAACAGCCCCTCGATGACCTTGGGCTGTGGGAAGTATTGCTTGACCTCCAGCTCCGAAAACGCATAGCGTGCCTGGCGCAGCTTTTCCGATACGTAGGTCATGTCCCACGGTTCGACGGTGTCCAGCCCGAGCGTGGCGCGTGCGAATTCGTGCAGGTCATGCAGGTCGCGCTCGGCAAATGGCCGGGCCTTGTCCGCCAGTTCGCGCAGGAAGGCCAGCACCTGGTCGGTCGATTCGGCCATCTTGGTGACCAGCGAGGTTTCGGCGAAATGCCGGTAACCCAGCATGCGCGCCTCTTCAAAGCGCAGGGCGAGGATCTGCCCGATCAGCGGACCGTTGTCGAGCGCCGCCGGGCCGAACTCGGAGGCGCGCGTGGCGTAAGCCCGATACATCCGGGCGCGCAGCTCGCGGTTGTCCGAATACTGCATTACCGGCAGATAGCACGGCATCTGCAGGGTCAGCTTCCAGCCCGGCTTGTCGGCGCGCTCGGCCGCCGATCGTGCAGTGGCCCGGACGTCGTCGGGGAGTCCTTCCAGCGCCGTTTCATCCTCTATCCATTCGGCGTGGGCATTGGTGGCGTCGAGCAGATTCTCGGAGAACTTCGCCGCCAGTGCCGATTGCGCTTCCTGTATGTCCTGGAAGCGTGGTTTCAGATCGTCCGGCAGTTCCGCGCCGCACAGGCGGAAATCGCGCAACTCGTGATCGAGTATGCGTTGGCGTACCGCTGTCAGTGTTGCGAATTCGGGGCTGGCATGCAGCGCCTTGTACTTTTCGAACAACTTGAGATTGTGTCCGGTCTCGGCGTAGAAGCGTGACACCTCGGGCAGGATCGCGTTGTACGCTTCGCGCCATTCCGGTGTGTCCATCACGCTGTGCATGTGCCCGACCACCCCCCAAGCGCGCCCGAGGCGTTCGCCGGCCTCGGTGATCGGCACGACCAACGTGTCCCAGCCTGGCGTGCCGGGCGCCTCGCAAAGCTGCGCGATCAGCGTCCGGTTCTCGTCGATCAGTTGTTGTATCGCAGGGGTGACGTGTTCGGGCCGGATCGAGCTGAAACGGGGTAGCGCGGCGAGATCGAGCAGCGGGTTGGTCATATGACTCTCGTATGGTTGGACGCTGTTCACCGCGCGCGTGGTGGCGCATCCGGTGAACAGCGCGGTCGGGCGAAGGGTTTGATGCGCGAAGCGGCCGCGAGTTCTGGATACGGCGTGCGCTGCGCCAGAACCGCTCCGGGCTATGCGCTGGCGCCCAGTCGCAGTCCGGTCAGTTTCTCGAACGCCTCGCGGTACTTGGCCGCGGTGCGCTCGATCACCTCCGTGGGCAGGTGCGGTCCGGGTGCCCGCTTGTCCCAGTCCAGGGTTTCGAGGTAATCGCGCACATATTGCTTGTCGTAGCTCGGGGGGCTGATGCCCTCGCGGTAGCTGTCGGCAGGCCAGAAACGGGACGAGTCCGGGGTGAGCGCCTCATCGATGAGGTGCAAGGTCCCGCTCGCGTCGACGCCGAACTCGAACTTGGTGTCGGCGATGATGATGCCCCGCCCGGCAGCGTAGCTGGCCGCTTCGGAGTACAGCGCGATGGCGGCCGTGCGTGCCTGCGCCGCCAGGGCTGCGCCGTTGGTGCCGGTTCCGGCAAGCACTTCCGACAGGGCCGTGGCGCACCGCGCCTGCGCATCATCGAAGCCGATGTTCTCGTCGTGATCGCCGACATCGGCCTTGGTCGCCGGGGTGAAGATCGGGGAGGGTAGCCGAGACGCCTGTTGCAGCCCCGCCGGCAAGGCAATGCCGCAAACCGCGCCGCTGGCCTGATAGTCCTTCCAGCCCGAACCGATCAGGTAGCCACGCACCACCGCTTCGATCGGCAACGGCTGCAGGCGCTTTACCACCAGCGCGCGCCCGCGCACCTGGTCGCGTTCGGCGGCACTGACGACCGATTCCGGGTCTATGTTGGTCAGTTGGTTGGGGATGATGTGCGCGAGCCGGCCAAACCAGAACCCGGCCATGGCGGTGAGTACTCTGCCCTTGTCCGGGATGGGATCCGGCAGCACGACGTCGAACGCGGACAGCCGGTCGCTGGTCACGATCAGCAGTTTGTCGGTGTCGACTGCGTAGATGTCGCGCACTTTGCCGCGACCAAGCAGGGGCAGGCTGGAAATTGACGATTCGAAGAGGGTAGTGGACACGATGTGCAACCTGATGGATCAAACCCGGATTATAAGTTGGATGGAGCTTGGCGTAACAGATTCCGGTGCGCTCGTTCAGCCGATGAAGACCTGCGCCAATTGAGCTGGAACGCGCGCGGTAAAACGAATTGTTGCATTTCGGGCTTCGTATGGTATCTTCAACGCATATGTAGTTTTGAGCATGTGTAGCAGTCCAATTTCACTAGTCCTTTTGAGGAGCCAGTATGCCGCTCTCCAAGATTGTAAAAATGGCGGGTATTGCCGGTTTGGCGGCGTCCCTGGTTGGCTGTGCAACGGCACCGATTCCGCTCGCCGAGAACTTCGAGCTTACGGTACAGAAGAAGGTGCGTTCTGCCGGGCACTGGGAAATTCTCGCGCGCGACATCATCGCGCAGACCTCCGCGACGCTGGAGAAATCCGGAGTCAGCAGCACTTCCGAGCTTTACGTGGCGGAGCCCGCCAATGCGAGTTCGTTTGACAAGGCGTTCCGGCAGTTCCTGATCACGGAACTGGTTGAAGGCGGCAAGCTGGTGAAAACCAAGCCCGAAGGCGCGATCGAGGTCAGCTACGACACGCTGGTCATCAAGCATCGCAGCCCCCGCCCGCATTTCATTCCTGGAAAATACACGATACTGGCTTCAGGGCTGGCGGCGCTCTACGGCGTGAGCGGACAGCATCTGGATGTCAAGATCGCCGCAGGCATCGCACTGGCCGGGGGGGCGGACTACCTTTCCAGCGTGGATAGTGGAGGCCCGACCCATACCGAGCTGGTGCTGACCACGACGGTGACCAACGCCGGTCGCTATCTCGCTCGCAAGACCGACGTGTACTATCTGGAAAACGAGGACGCGTTCCTGTTCGCACGCGCGCTCAAGTCCAAGGTCATGGAGGTCGTCGCGCAATGAAACATACATTGATAGTGGCTGCGCTGTCGGCCGTGATGGTGGCCGGTTGCACCAATACCCCGACCAACAACGGCCGCACCGACCCGACCTATGAGGATGCCGCCAAGGTCCAGTTCCTCGTGGCGAACCGTGCAGCGGCTGGACAACTGGTCGACGGCCTGGATCGCGATGCATACGGGAATGCGCCGATACTGGTTGCGACCGTCGTCAATATCAACGACCTGCGCCGCTCGGCACCGCTCGGCCGCTCGCTTTCCGAGCAGTATTCGTCGGAGCTGGTGGCGCGCGGATACAACGTCAAGGAATTGAAACTCCGGGGTGATGTTTTCGTTCAGGAAGGCACGGGTGAATTGTTGCTGTCGCGTGAAATCAAGGATATCGCGCGGTCGCACAGCGCGATCCTGGTCCTGGTCGGCACCTATTCGATGGCGTCCAACTTCACCTACATCAACCTCAAGCTCGTACGTACCGAGGATGGCAGGATAATCCGCGCCAGCGATTATGCGCTGCCGAACGACCGTGATGTGACGCGTTTGCTGCAAACGTCCAGATGATGTTTGGTGTGTTGTGCCGCTGATTGCACGGCCCGCGCAAGCGGGCTTTTTTTCGCATCGATTCCGCTCGCGGTGTGATCATGCCCGCCCGTTGCCGTGGCAAGCCGGGGGTGTTCAGGTGTCGTGCGATTCCAGCAGTGAACGCGTGCGCCGCAATCCAAAATGCACCAGTCCCGCGATAACCGGTATCGCAATGGCGGTGATGTGCTCCGGGGTGAGCGGCGCCAGCATTTCCTTGGCGCCCTTGGCCAGATAGTGCACCAGTTGCGACCCGTAGTAGGTGATTGCGACGATGGACAGTCCCTCGACCGTTTTCTGCAGGTGCAACTGCAGTTTGACGCGATGATTCATCTGGGCCAGCAACTGTTGGTTCTGCCGCTCCAGTTCGATGTCGACCCTGGTACGCAACAGTTGTGAATTGCGTGCTATCCGGCTGGACAGGTCGTCCTGGCGTCTGGCCATGGTTGCGCAGGTGTTGATGGCCGGGGTCAGGCGGCGCTCCATGAACTCTTCTATCGTCGGATAGCCGGGCAGGCGGGTCTCACGCAGATCGGCGATGCGTTGCCGGACCAGTTGGTAGTAGGCCGCCGCCGCGCCGAAGCGGAAAGTGGTGCTGGCCACCGATTGTTCGACCTCGGCCGCCAGGTGTGTGAGCCGGTCCAGTACCGCGCGCTCATCGTCGGGCGATGCCGTACGCCCCATGTCATCCATCAGGCAGGCGAGTTCTCCTTCGGCGCGCGACAGCAGCTCGCGTACCTGTTTGGCCACCGGAAAGGCGAGCAAGGCCATGATGCGATAGGTTTCGATTTCGAGCAGGCGTTGTACCGTACGCCCCGCCTGACGCGGGGTGAGTGACGCGTTCAGGATCAGGAAGCGTGAATACCCGTCCCGGATGTGGAAATCCGTGACGACCCAGCCGGACTCTCCCGCGATTTGCGCTGCGACCGTGGGCAGGCCGGTAGACCGGGAGGCGCTGATCGCGTCTTCAGGGGAGGTCGGGCCTGCTTTCCGGATCGCGATGTGGGTGGCCACGACAAGTTGGCCCGGTATGCTGTTGCGCCACACCGTCGGTACCGACAGCAAGGCGTGCTCGTCGCTGACGTCGACGGCATCGGCGTGACGAAAGAACGTGTAGGTCGAGAACTCGTTGTGCCGCTCCCATTTGAGACGGAACTCACCCGCGTCGAGCGACACGTGGCCGGAATCGGTGTCGGGTTCGCTCAGTCCGAGCTGGGCTGCGAGCAACTTGATGTGCTCGGCTTTGTCACGGGTACTGTTCGCATCATGGAGCAGTGCCAGATAGGTGACGGCTTCCGGACACTGCAGCGGGACCGGCGGGCGGGCGTGGACTTCGGCATTCAGCACATGGCGAAGCGGGTGTTCTTCCAGGGGAGGCATGCGAGTTCGTGATGGTTGTCGTTGCCATGAGATTAACCTGCTCACGCCGTGCCGGGGAAGGGATTGCTACTGGGTCGGAACGATGAGGATCTCGACGCGGCGATTCTGCGCGCGGCCATACTCGCTGCGGTTGTCCGCGATCGGACGCGTCATGCCGTAGCCGATGGCCTCGACACGGTGGTCTGGCACGCCACGCTGAAGCAGGTAGCTGCGCACGCTATATGCGCGGTTCTCCGACAGCGTCTGGTTGAAGGTGGCCGAGCCGGTCGAGTCGGTGTGGCCCTCGATGCGTATCAGGGTGCCGGGGTACTGGCGGATGCTGGTCGCCAGTTGATCCAGGACCGGCCAGAAGCGCTGTGTGATGTCAGCCCGGTTGGTCTCGAAGGTGATGTTCTCGGGCGCCTGCAGGCGTATGGTGTCGCCTTCGCGCTGCACTTCAACGCCGGTGCCTTCCATCTGTCGCCGCAAGTCGGCTTCCTGCTGGTCCATCTGCCGGCCTATCAGCCCGCCGATGCTGGCGCCGACCACCGCGCCTATCAGCGTTCCCTTGGTGCGATCACCACGGCTGGAGACCGAGCGGCCGATGATGGCGCCCGCACCGGCTCCGATGGTCGCGCCGGTTGCGGTTCTGGCGTGCTCCCCTTGGTAGGGATTGGATGCGCAGCCGCTGGCGAGCAGCAGCGGGATGGTTGCGATCAGCAGGGCAGCGTGTTTCATGGTGGGCTCTCCGAGTCTTGTGGTCCAAAGCGTTGCCGATTTTCGCAAGTTGGACACCGGAAGGCGCGCCGCCGCTGCAACGAAGTTGTAAGCGCATGAGTCGGCGGAGACGGTTGCGCCGGGGGGTCACCCGATGGCCGTACCGAACTCCGGGTGGGGCCACAGGTGCAGGTCGGCGGCTTCGTCGATGTCGTGGAGCACCGATCCGACGTGCAGCGGCCAGCCCAGTTCGCGGATGCGGGTCATGGTCACGCTGGCGACCACGGATGTGCTCCATGCGATACGCTCGAAGAGCGCGGCATCGGAACGGGTCAAACCCAGCAGCGCATAGCCGCCGTCAGCGGTGGGGTGGATGAAGCTGCCGGTCTGGCGCAGGGCATGTGCCGCGTCGCGCAACAACTGGGTGCTCATCTCGGCGCAATCGGTGCCGGATAGGAGTACCGGGGTGCCGCGCGCGATGCCGCGTGCGGCGGCGCGCTGCATGCGGGCGCCAAGGTCGCCGTTGCCCTGATCGCTGCACTCCACGTCGGCGGGTATGACCGTGGTGCGCCATGCGGGGTCCGTCACCGCCGGGGTTGCGCATAGCTCAACCGGGCCGACACCGGATTCGAGCGCGGCCGTGAGGGTGGCATGCAGCATTGCGGATGCCAGTCGGGCGGCGCCTTCGGCACCCAGCGCCGGGATCAGCCGGGTCTTGGCCAGCCCCGGCAGCGGTGCCTTGGCGAAGACGATGATGCGCACCGGGCTCATCGATAACGTCTCGCCAGTTGCTCTGCCGGCGCCCCGCGCCAGTAGGCCCAGCGCAATCGCCACATCAGCACCATGGTGCGCCATACGCCGCGTGTCTCCCAGCGTCGGCCGGAGGTCAGTGCCGGTGTCCTGATACGTATCGGCGGCGAGCGCCTTCGCAGGCGCCGCGATATTTCAACGTCCTCCATCAGCGCTTGATCGGGAAAACCACCGACCGCGTCAAAGGCCTCGCGCGTCATGAACAAGCCCTGGTCACCGGTGGCGATGCCGGTCAGGGCCGAGCGTAGGTTCATCATGAACGCGATGACTCGCAGCATGGGCGAGCGTCCGGTGATGCGGACGTCAAAACGGCCCCACCTCCCTGGTCCGCTCCGCAGCGCTGCCAACACGATGCGGTCGGCCGTCGCCGGGAGTGCGGTATCGGCATGCAGGAACAACAGCGCTTTGGCTGAACTTGCCGCAGCGCCGGCATTCATCTGACGTGCCCGTCCGGTGGGCGCGGGGATGACCCGGAACCCTTGCTGCCGGGCAAGGGCAACGGAGTCGTCGGTGCTTCCGCCGTCGACCACGACGACTTCTGTGCGCGCGGAACGTAGCGGCATGAGTCGTTCCAGCAGGGCGGGGAGCACCGTGGCTTCGTTCAGCACCGGGACGATGATCGCCAGTTCCATGCTGGCCGGCACTGCGGTGGCCGAGTGCGTTGCGGTGTTCAGAGGGCACCTCCGCCGCTACCCCCCTGCCGGCCGGGGTCCACCTGCAGCGTGTCCAGGGCGTGCGGTTGCAGCGCCGGAAAATTGGTTTCCACGAGCAAGGGCAGGGTTGCGTGCATGTTCTTCCTCTCCGTCTATGATCGTATTGTGTACGTGGTTGGTCGGGTCGCGTATGGCGGTTCTTACACCTGGTGCGCGGTCGGTCAATTGCGGCCTGGTGTCGCATCGCACGAGACCGGCCGCTGAGGCCGAAGGGCTTCCGCCTTGCATTATTGGCGCTATCATTCCGGAATGGACGGAACCGTCGCCCGTGGGGCGCCTGGGGCCGGTTGATGTAACGACCGTGAGGAGGGTGGCGTGACCACACGCAAATATGGTTACCTGTTCAGCGACGACGTCGAGATCGACACGCAGGAAGCGATCGCCTCCATGCGCGAGCGTCTGGGGGCACGGGCGAGTCTTGCCCAGCTTGCGCAAGCACTGACCGAGGTCGTCCGACATGTCCAGAATCCCGATGCCGGTGCGCAAACGGGGGCAGATGGAGTGAACATGAACGCGTCGGTCGAAACAGCGCTTGCTTTCCTGGATGTCATGGATCACTTGCCCATCGGGGTCAGTGTCGTCGATGCGGACTTGCAGATCCATCTGTTCAACCGCACCGCGCGCGAGTTGCTGGAGTTTCCCGACAGCCTGTTTGCCAACGGCTTGCCGCGCATGGATGTGTTGTTCCGTTTCAATGCCGAGCGCGGCGACTACGGCCCTGGCGACCCGGAAGAGCAGACCGCGCAACTGGTGGCGCGCGCGGCAAAGATGGAACCCCATCACTTCGAACGCAAGCGCCCCAACGGCGTGGTGCTGGATATTCGCGGCGAGCCGTTGCCGGGCGGGGGGTTCGTCTCGATCTGGACCGACGTGACCGAGAAAAGCGTGGCCCAGGAACACGTGGCCGAACGCAACCAGGAACTGGAGCAGCTCAACCGCGAGCTGAGTGCGGCCCAGGCCCAGTTGCTGCAGTCGGAAAAGCTCGCCTCCATCGGCCAGCTTGCGGCCGGGGTGGCGCACGAGATCAACAACCCCATCGGCTATGTCCATTCCAACATCGGCATGCTGGAAAAGTACATCGGCGACCTGTTCAGGATCCTGGACGCGTACGAAGCGGCCGAGTCGAGCATCGCCGCGCCGGACCGGCTGGCGGCAGTCCAGGCCTTGCGCGCCGAACTGGATGTGGCCTTCCTCAAGGAGGACATCCCGATGCTGATGGGCGAGTCGCGCGAGGGCATCACCAGGGTCAAGAAGATCGTCCAGGACCTGAAGGATTTCTCCCACGTCGATGCGGACCAGGAATGGCAATGGGCCGACCTGCATGCCGGGATAGATTCGACCATCAACATCGTCTCCAACGAGATCAAGTACAAGGCCGACGTGGTGCGCGAGTACGGCGATATTCCCGAGGTCGAATGCCTGCCGTCGCAGCTCAACCAGGTGTTCATGAATTTGCTGGTCAATGCGGCGCACGCGATGGAAGAGCCACGCGGCTGCATCACGATACGCACCGGAGTGGACGGCGAACGCGTCTGGCTGACCTTTTCCGACAATGGCAAGGGCATTGCCGAGGATATCCGCGAGAAGATCTTCGACCCGTTTTTTACCACCAAGCCGATAGGCAAGGGGACGGGACTGGGGCTTTCCCTTTCGTACGGCATCATCAAGAACCACCATGGGTCGATCGAGGTCGACAGCGAGGTTGGCAAGGGGACGACGTTTCGCATCGTCCTGCCGGTCAAACATGATGAGTCCGATGAGGTGTGACGGCTGAAGTGGCGACGGTCGCTCAGGCCGGGCGCTGGAGTAGTTTGCGGTCGTTGCCGACGAGCGTGCCGACCGCATCGGGCGGCAGTGGCTGCGCGTAATAGTAGCCCTGCACTTCCTCGCATTGCTCGTCGCGCAGGTAGTCGAGTTGCGCGCGGGTTTCGACGCCTTCGGCCAGGGTCTTCAGGTTGAGGCTGCGCGCCATCTGGATGATGGCGCGCACGATGGCCGCGTCTTCCGGATCGGTCAGGATGTCGCGGATGAACGACCGGTCGATCTTGATCCGGTCGACCGCAAAGCGCTTCAGGTAGGACAGGCTGGAATAGCCCGTGCCGAAATCGTCGATCGAGATCGTGATGCCCATGGCCTTGAGCCGGCGGGCGGTGTCGAGGGTATGTTCGGCGTTCTGGAGCAGCACCGACTCGGTCAGTTCCAGTTCCAGCTTGCCCGGATCAAAACCTGTGACCGCAAGCGCTCTTTCGACGGTGTCGGCAAAACCGGGTTGCTGCATCTGCAGCGCCGAGATGTTGACCGCCATGGTCAGTTGCAGCCCCGCCTGGTGCCAGGCTTGCGCCTGTCGGCAGGCGGCATGCAACGCCCACTCGCCGAGCGCCAGGATCTGGCCACATTCTTCCGCGATCGGGATGAAACGGTCGGGGCCGATCCGCCCCAGCTCGGGGTTGTCCCAGCGTATCAGTGCTTCGACGCCAAACACGCGGTCGGTGGCCAGATCGATCTGCGGTTGGTAATCGAGTACGAACTCGTTGCGCTCCAGCGCCTGGCGCATGCGGTTCTGCACCATCAGCCGTTCCAGTGCGTGGACGTTCATCTGCTCGGTGAAGAAGCGGTAAATGTTGCGACCGCTATCCTTGGCGTGATACATCGCCGTGTCGGCCTTCTGCAGCAGGGTGTCGAAGTCGCGCCCGTCCTCGGGGTAGAGGCTGATCCCGATCGAAAACGAAGTCGTGAGCCGGTGCCCGTCGATGTCCACCGGGGCGTGCATGGCATCGATGATCTTCTGCGCGATGGTGGCGGCCACTTCGGCGTCAGGCAACTCGGTCAGCACGACCACGAATTCGTCACCCCCCAGGCGGCTGAGCGTGTCGGTGTCGCGCGTGCATGCGGCGATGCGCCCCACCGCCGCGCGCAGCAGATTGTCGCCGACCGCGTGACCCAGCGAATCATTGATGGTCTTGAAGCGGTCCAGGTCGAGAAACAGCAGCGCGACATGGGTGTGCGAGCGGTCGGCGTGGGCCAGGCCCTGTTCCAGGCGGTCGCGCAGCAGCACGCGGTTGGGCAGTCCGGTGAGCGCGTCGTGGTGCGCGAGGAACTCGATCCTGGCTTCCGCCGCCTTGCGTTCGCTGATGTCCGAGAATATCGCCACGTAGTGGGCAAGGCTGCCCGTGGCATCCTTGACCGCCGTGATGCCGAACCACTTGGGGTAGATCTCGCCGTTCTTGCGCCTGTCCCAGATTTCCCCCTGCCAACGGCCTTCGGTTTCCAGCCTGCGCCGCTGGTCGCGCAAAAAGGTGGTGTCCTGACCACTGAGCACCACGATGTTGGGCGTTTTTCCGATCACCTCGTCGGCATCGAAGCCAGTGATCCGGGTGAAGGCACGATTGACCGAGATGATGCGGTTGTCCGGGTCGGCGATCATGACCGCTTCGGCGCTGTTCTCGAACACGGTTGCCCACAGGCGCAGATTGGCGTCGGTGGCTTTGCGCGCGCTGATGTCTTCGTGCATGCTGACGAAGTGGGTGACTTCATGCCGCGCATCGAACACCGGCATGATGCGCACCGAATCCCAGTACAGTTCGCCGTTCTTGCGCCGGTTCTGCAACTCCCCCGACCACTCCCGGCCCGCCACCACTGATTGCCACAGCTCGGCATAGGTCTCGTAGCTGGTCAGGCCGGAGCGCATGAAGCCCATCCGTTGCCCGAGCGCTTCTTCGGCGGTGTAGCCGGTCACCAGGGTGAAGCGGGTGTTGACGTACTCGATGACGCCGTTGGTGTCGGTGATGATGATGGATGCCGGGCTCTGATCGACCGCGCGCAACAGCTTGCGCTCACGGTTCTCGGCGAGTACGTGCGCGGTGACATCGCTCGCCATGAGGGTGTAACCGCACACCGCGCCTGTGGCGTCGCGCAAAGGCACCAGCCGCGATTCGAGGTGGTGGACGCCCGTCGCGGTGGCGATGCGCTGGGGGAAGCGGTACTCGCCGTGCTGGAGCGCGTGGTTCACGGCGCGCTGGAAACGTTCGTTGCTGACCCCGATTTCGGCGTGGATATCGAGCACGCCTCGCCCCACCGCGGCCTGCGGCGCAATATTGAACAGCTCGCTGGCGACGCTGTTCATGTGGCGGATGCGGTAGTCCGTGTCGGTTGCGACGATGGCGATGTTGCCTGGCGCGTCGAGTATCGCGTTGAGCAGCGCGATCTGATAAGCGGGGCAAGGGCCTGGGCGGTCGCCGTCATCGGCCATCGGTTCTGCCACTACGGGTTGGCGCCGGAGTTGGTCATGTCGAGCGGAACGACCCAGCGATCGAATTCGTCCGTCGTCAGGTACTGCAGTTCCAGCGCCGCCGCTTTCAAGGTCATGTCTTCGGCGTGCGCCTTGTGCGCGATGGCCGCCGCCTTGTCGTAGCCGATATGGCGGTTCAGGGCGGTCACGAGCATCAGGTTGCGTTCGAGGTTGCTTTGCAGGCGTGGCAGGTTGGGCGCGATGCCGCGCGCGCAATGGGTGTCGAAGGAGCGTATCGCGTCGCCGAGCAACTGTATGCTTTCGAGCACGCCGTGGGCGATGACCGGTTTGTATACGTTGAGCTGGAAATTGCCCTGGCTGCCGGCAAGGGCGACGCAGGCGTCGTTACCGAACACGCGCACGCACACCATGGTGAGCGCCTCGGCCTGGGTCGGGTTGACCTTGCCCGGCATGATCGAGCTGCCCGGCTCGTTGTCCGGGATGTGGATCTCGCCCAGCCCGGCGCGCGGGCCGCTGGCCAGCCAGCGTACGTCGTTGGCGATCTTCATCATCACCCCGGCCAGCGTGCGCAGCGCCGCGCTGACGTTCACCAGCGCATCGTGGGCGGCCAGCGCGGCAAACAGGTTGCCGGCCTGGCGGTAGGGGTGTCCGCACTCCCGCGCGATATGCTGCGCGCACAGCGCGCCGAAGCGTGGGTGGCTGTTGAGCCCGGTGCCGACCGCGGTCGCGCCTATCGCCAGGTGCAGCACCCCCTCCAGCGCGGTGGCGAGCGCTTGCCGTGCATCGTCGAGCTGGGCCACCCAGGCGCCGATTTCCTGACCCAGCGTGACGGGAACAGCATCCATCAAGTGGGTGCGACCGGTCTTGACCACTTGCGCATACGCGCGCGATTTCTCCGCGAGGGTGTCGCGTAATTGGCGCACCGCCGGCAATAATCCGGTGTGCGCCGCATCGACCACCGCCATGTGCATGGCGGTGGGAAAGGTGTCGTTCGATGACTGGCCGCGATTGACGTCGTCGTTCGGGTGGATGGGGGTGCGGCTGCCGAGCGCCTGGCCGGCGAGCTGGTTGGCGCGGTTGGCGATGACCTCGTTCACGTTCATGTTGGTCTGGGTGCCGCTGCCGGTCTGGAACACGCCGAGGGGGAAATGATCGTCGAGCCGGCCGTCCCTGACCTCGCACGCGGCCCGCTCGATGAGCGCGGCCTTGTCGGGTGCCAGTTCACCTAGCTCGGCATTGGCCCGCGCGGCGCACAGCTTGAGCACTCCCAGCGCGCGTATGATGCCGGCCGGCATGGCGAACGTCGGCATGCCGATGGCGAAGTGCTCAAGCGCGCGCTGCGTCTGCGCGCCCCAGTAGCGATCCGCGGGCACCCGCATGTCGCCCATCGTGTCTTTTTCGGTGCGGTATTTCATCGTGATCTGATTCTAGTCCAGGACGGGAGTTTGCTCGCGCTCATCCCGCGTCGCGGTTCGCGGCGGGCGGCGACCACCAGCGGCGCACGATCTCGTCGGCCGGCACCGGTCGGCAGAACAGGTAACCCTGCAACAGCGCGCAGCCGAGTTGTCTGAGCAGGGCGTGTTGCGCGACGGTTTCGACCCCCTCGGCGACGGTGGTGATCTGCATCGAGCGGGCGAGCGACAGTATGGTTTCGACGATGGCGCGATCGTCCGCGTCGTCCGGCGCATCCTTGACGAAGGCCCGGTCGATCTTGAGCTTGTGCACCGGAAAGCGCTTCAGGTAGGCGAGGCTGGAGTAGCCGGTGCCGAAGTCGTCGACCGAAATGCTGACACCGAGCCGGTCCAGTTGCTGCAGGGTGGCGAGGGTGCGCTCGGCGTCCGACATCAGCACCGTTTCGGTGATCTCGAGTTCGAGGTCGGCGGCCGTGAGACCGTGGTCATGGATTGCGGTCTCGATGTCCGAGGCCAGTTCGCTGTTGCGAAACTGGTGGCCCGACAGGTTGATTGCCACCGGTACGCTGGGGTGTCCGGCCTCGCGCCACTGCCGGATCTGGCGGCAGGCGCTGTGCAGCACCCAGTGACTGATGGGGATGATCAATCCGCTGTCTTCGGCCGCCGGGATGAACTGGCCCGGACCGATCAGCCCAAGCTCGGGGTGGTGCCAGCGGATCAGGGCTTCGAGCGACTTCAGCGCGCCGGACTGGCAGTCCACCACCGGCTGGTAGTGGAGCACCAGTTGGTCGTCCTCGATGGCGCGGCGCAAGCGGCTCTCGATCTCGAAGTACTGTTCCGCTGCGGCTTTCATGCTGTTGTCGAACACGCGCACCACGTTGCGCCCGTCTGCCTTGGCCCGGTACATCGCGGTGTCGGCGTTGCGCATCAGGGCGCTGGTGGTGGCGCCGTGTTGCGGGAACAGGGTGATGCCTATCGATGGGGTGATGTAGATCTCGCGGTTATCCACGCTGATGGGCGCGCTGAACTCGGCCTGCAGGGAAGCCGCCAGGCGGATGGCCTGAGCGGCGGACGTGATTCTCAGGCTGAGCACCACGAACTCGTCGCCACCGATGCGCGCCACCATGTCGTCGGGGTGGAGGGCCCGGCGCAGCCGCGCCGCGACCTTGCGCAGCAGCATGTCGCCGACGTGGTGGCCGAGCGAATCATTGATGGTCTTGAAACGGTCCAGGTCGATGAACATCACGGCAAACGAAACATGTGCCTGCTGTGCTTCGGCGATGGCGGCATCCATGCGGTTCTGCAGCAGGCTGCGGTTGGGCAGGCCGGTCAGCGCGTCATGCAGGGCGCGATGGCGCAGGCGCCGCTCGGCCTTGCGCCGCTCCACCACTTCGGCCTGGAGTTCGGCGGTGCGCGCTTCGACGCGCACTTCAAGTTCATTGCGCGAGCGCAACAGGTCGAGTTCGGCGCGCTTGCGCTCGGTGATGTCGGTGGCGATCAGCAGAAAACCCCGTCCGCGCTCGGGAAAACGGTGCAGGGTGGTGATCGATATCTGCGCCGGGAAGCGCGATCCGTCGCGCCGCACCAGGGTCCATTCGTCGTCGCTGCGTTCTCCGGCAACCACGTTGGCGAGCAAGGGGTGACGGGTGGCGGTTGCGGGGTCGGGGTCGGTGGACACCTCGCCACGCCGCTGTGCCAGCTCCTCGGTATCGAACAGGGCGTCGAGCAGGTAGCCGCTGGTCAGCTCATCCGGACGATAGCCGAGCAGGCTTAGCGCGGCCGGGTTGCTGGAGGTGATGTTGCCTTGCGCATCGGTGGTGAGGATGAGGTGGCTGGCGCTGTCGAGTATCGCCCGTTGCAGCATCTCGCTGTCGCGTAGCGCTTCTTCGGCCAGCTTCTGTTCGGTCACATCCTCGAAATTCCAGATCGATCCGGCCTGCGGATGTGCCGGGTCGATGGCCTTGCCGGTGACGCGTGCCCAGAATGTTTCGCCGTTGCGCCGCCGCTGGAGCACCTCGGCGGTGTAGGTGACGCCTTGCGCGAGAGCCTGGTAGCTTTCCTCGCCGGCCCTCTTCCACGCGCTGTCGGAGGCGTAGAAGGCGCGTGTGCTGTGTCCGATCATGGATTGCGTGCCGTAGCCGAAGATCTCGGTCATGCGCCGGTTGCAGCGCTGGATGACGCGATCCTTGATGAAGGCGATGCCCGCCACGCTGTTGTCGAAAATGAGCTGTTGCTCGGCGTATGCGTGTTGCAACGCTTCTTCGGTACGGCGCTGGGCGGTGCGGTCTTCGAGGATCCAGATCGTGCCAACGGCCGGATCATCCGGGTTCTTCAGGTAGGCAATCAGGTTGACCCACAGGTCGGAGCCGTCCTGACGTCGCATCCACAGCTCGGTCTGCAACGGCGTGCCGTGCGACAGCAGCGGAAAGGCCATCTGGCCGAGGCCCTCGTACTCTTCATCGCTGCGATAGAGTACGCGCCCGAGCTGACCGACCCCGGCGTCGCCAGCAAAGCCGAACATCGCTGCAAAGCTTTTGTTGTAGCGCAGCAAGTGGCGATCGCGGGTGATCAGGATGCCAACCGAGGCGTTCTGCATGATCGCCTCGAGTTCGCGCACCGAATCGGCCAGATGTGCCTGGGCGCGGCGGGTCTCCTCAATGTCCTCGACGATCCATATCGTGCCCCGGCGTGTGTCCTGCGGATCGTAGGCTTTGGCGTACACCCGGCACCACACCAGGCTGCCGTCCTTGCGCTTGAACTGCACCTCCTTGTGAAACGACTGCCCGGTCCCGAGCAGCGGACCGGCCTCGGCGCCCAGTTGCTGGTATGCCTCGGCGCTCGGGTAAATGGTGATACCGGGCTGCCCGAGCAGTTCATCCGGGGGGTAGCCGAAAATGGTCGCGGCGCGCGCGTTGCAGCGTTGCAGCACCTGGTCGCGGGAGAAGACGATGCCGACCGAGGCGTTGTCGAGTATGGTTTCCAGTTCGAGCAGCGTCTCGCGCTGGTTGTCCTCGGCGGTGCGGCGGGCGGTGATGTCGGTGATCATCCAGATCGCGCCTTCGGGCGGGTTGTCCGGATCGACCAGGTAGGCGACGGCGTCGCCCCAGAACAGGCTGCCGTCCTGGCGGCGAAAGCGGATCTCCGCCACCAGCGGTCGGCCCGACGACAGCAGTGGAGTAGCCTTGCGGCTGATGTCTTCATGCGCCTGTTCGGACGGGTACAGCGTGGCGGTGGGCAGGCCCACGCCGGCGTTGCCCTCGAAGCCGAACATCTCGGCGAATCTGGGGTTGTAGCGGGTGATGGTCCGGTTGCGTGAAAAACCGATCGCAACCGGTGAGTTGGCCATGATGGCCTGGTATTCAAGCACCGTGCGGCGATTGTTGCTCAGGGGCGCCAGCGACAGCAGCACGCCCCTCACGCCGGGACTGCGGGTCGGAACCGCACGCAGCACGACGGTGCCACGGTTGTCGCGTGGTTGCGCCAGGGCGGTGACCAGCGGCTGGTCCGTGCGGTTGCCCGCGATCAGCCCCGCGATCCACCGGTCGACGGCTTCGACATGTTGGAAGTGCAGACACAAACGCTCGCCGACCAGCGCCCCGGCCGCCACGCCGAGAAAACCGTGCGATGCCGGATTGGCCTTGACCACGCGCCCATCAACATCGAGCAAGGCCAGCGGAAGGTCTATCCAGTCGAGTTGCCAAAGAGGGGAGTCGTCACTGTGCATGGATGGATTCTATGCTCGCTTGCTACAGCGACGCGACCACTACCCGGTTGCGCCCGCTCTCCTTGGCCCGATACAGCGCCTGGTCGGCGGCTTTGCACATGGCCTCGAAGCTGGTCGAGCTGCCGTTGCAGATTTCGGCAACGCCTATGCTGACGGTCACCGGGATGCCGCTGGGCTGACGTGTCTCGACCTGCGCGCGCATCGCTTCGGCAAAGGCCAGTGCCCGTTCGCCGACGGTATTGATGAGCAGCACCACGAATTCTTCACCGCCGGTTCGCGCCGCGACATCGCCCTCGCGACAGGTGTCACGTATCACTGCGGCGGTGTCGGCCAGCACCGCGTCGCCGACGTCGTGGCCGTGGGTATCGTTGATGCGCTTGAAGTGATCGATGTCGAGCATCATGAGGCTGAGCGGGATGTGATGCCGGCCGGCCTCGGCGATGCGGCGGCAGGCGATCTCGGCCAGGTAGTGGCGGTTGAACAGGCCGGTGAGCTGGTCCGTCATTGCCAGCTTGCGCATGTGGTCGCGCTGCGCTTCGGTTTCTTCCAGCAGGCGCTTCAAGCGCACCATGTTGCGCACGCGGGCCGCGAGTTCTTCCTCCAGCATCGGCTTGGCGAGAAAGTCGTTGGCGCCGCCGCGCAGTAGTTCGATCCGCCGCGCGGCGTCCTCCATCGACGACATCGCCAGGATCGGCACGCGTTGGTTGCGCCCCTCCTTGCCACGGATCGCGCGCACCAGGTGCAGCCCGGTCATGCGGCCTTCCAGCAATACGTCGATCAACGCGACGTCGTAGTTGCGGGCGCCGAGCGCCTCCAGCGCCTGCTCGCCGCTGGGGAAGGTGTCGACCCGCATGCCGATACGCTCCAGCACGGTACGCATGAAACGCACCACCGGCGTGCTGTCCTCCACCAGCAAGGCCTTGCCGCTCAAGCGCGTGGCGGCCGACAGGCGCGACTCGTGTTGCGACACGTAGTCCGACAGGGCTTCCAGTTCGTACTTGCTGAACACCTCGGTGATGCCGGCTTCGAGGCTGGCGGTGCAGATGTCCGGGTCGGCCGATGAGGTCAGCAGCACGATCGGGATGCCGGCGGTGTCGGGGCGCGCGCGCAGCGCGCGGGACAGATCCAGCCCCTCGCCGTCGGCAAGGTGACGTTCCAGCAGGATCAGGTCGGTCGCGACGCTGGTCGCCGTGAGTGCCTCGGCGATCGAGGTGGCGAACACCAAGGGCGTCTGGAGAAACCCCAGGTGGCTCTCCAGCAGGTGGCGGAAGAAGCTCGATCCGATGACGGCCACGACTCTCATGTATTTGCCCCGGTTCCGTTCAGCTTGTCTGGCAGCGTTTCATCGGGCTGCCTCGTAGGCGGCCATCCAGTGTTCGAGTTCCGCCGCGGGCATCGGGCGCGCGTAGTGGTAGCCCTGCACTTCGTCACACTGGAACACCCCAAGATAACGTGCGATCTCTTCGGTTTCGACACCCTCGGCGATGACCTTGAGCTTGAGGCTGCGCGCCATGCTGATGATGGCGCGCACGATCGCCGCATCATCCGGGTCGGTGGCGATGTCGCGCACGAAGGACTGGTCGATCTTGAGCTTGTCCACCTTGAAACGCTTCAGATAGGCGAGGCTGGAATAGCCGGTGCCGAAATCGTCGATCGACAGGTGCACCCCCAGCGACTTGAGCCGTTGTGCCGTCGCAAGCACTTCGTCGGCGTCGTCGAGCAGCAGGGATTCGGTCAGTTCCAGTTCCAGCAGCGCCGGGTCGAGACCAGAATACGCCAGTGCGTGCGAAACGTTGCGTTCCAGTTGCCCACGGCGGAACTGCACGGCGGAGAGGTTGACCGCGACCATGAACGCCGGCATCCCCCGCGCCTGCCAGCGCATCGCCTGGGTACAGGCCTCGCGCAGCACCCAGTCGCCGATCGGCACGATCAGGCCGCTGTCCTCGGCCGCCGGGATGAAGCGGGCCGGCGGAATCAGTTCGGTGCCGGCGCGGTTCCAGCGCAGCAAGGCTTCGACACCGATCACGCGCCCGCTCGCCAGGTCGATCTGGGGCTGGTAGTGGAGCAGGAACTCGTCGTTTTCCAGTGCGCGGTGCAACGCGGTGCGGATCTCGAAGCGCTCCAGTGATTCGATGTTCATCTGCTCGGTGAAGAAGCGGCTGGCATTGCGCCCGGAGGCCTTGGCCTGGAACAGCGCGGTATCGGCCTTCTTCAACAGGGTGTCGAAATCGCTGCCATCGTCGGGCCATACCGCGATGCCGATCGACAGGGTGTTGGTCAGTTCATGCGCGCCGACCGTGAACGGGCGGGACAGCGCGTCGAGGATCTTGCTCGCGAGCACGCTGATGGCGGGCAGGGAGCGCACGTCGGTCAGCGCAATCAGGAATTCGTCGCCGCCGGGGCGGCAGATGGTATCGGCGTCGCGCACGCATTCGCGCAGGCGCCGGGCGATCTGCACCAGCAGCGCGTCACCGACCGGATGCCCGAGGGTGTCATTGATGGTCTTGAAGTGGTCCAGGTCGAGAAACAGCAACGCCGCCTTGCTCGCCGAGCGCTCGGCCCACGCGTTCGCGAGTTCAAAACGGTCGCGGAACAATACCCGGTTGGGCAGCGCGGTGAGGGCGTCGTGGTGGGCCAGGAAATCGATGCGCGCTTCGGCTTCCTTGCGTTCCGAGATGTCCCGGACGAACATCAGCACGTGCTGCACGCCGCCAATGGCGACGAACTGGGCGGACAGGCTGACGTGACAGACGCTGCCGTCACGATGACGCCACACCGTCTCGTGGTCGAGCACGGCACCGTCCTCGTTGAACGACTCCAGCCACAACTGCCGTGTTTCGATGTCCGGCCAGTGGCCGATGTCGACCGAGGTCCTGCCCACGACCTCGTCGGCACTCCAGCCGAACATGCGTTCGTAGCGCTGGTTGACCGCGACGATGGTCCCGTCGTCGGCGCGCGAAATGGCCGCGGCGTGTGGTGCGCCCCGGAAGGTGGCGCTGAACAGTTGTTCGTTGGCGCGCAGTGCGTCTTCCATGTCGCGCATGGTGGTCACATCCTGCACCGCGCCCGACAGGGCCAGCGACTGTCCCAGTTCATTGCGCGTGACCTGCCCCGAAGCCCTGCCGATACCGCGCGTGCCGTCGGCGCGGGTGAAACGGAACTCCGCCAGATAAGGGTCACCGCTCTCCAATGCCTGCTTGATGGCGAACTGTATGTGTTCCCGGTCCTCGGGGAGGACGTGTTCAAGGAACAGTTCCAGCGTGGGTGTGACCGAATGAGGCTCAAGCCCGAAGATGCGGAAGGTTTCAGCGCTCCAGCGCAGTTCGCCGGTGGCTGGCTTCCACTCCCAGTGCCCGACGTGGGCGAGACTGGCCGCTTCGGCCAGGCGCTGTTCGCTGTCGCGTATGGGCGTGATGTCGTGGAATATCTCGAACTTGCTGACGCTGCCGTCCGGGTTGTGGAAGGGCATGTCGAACAGTTCGTAGCTGCGTCCGTTCGGTGCGGTCCACTCCCAGCGCACCGACTCTCCGGCGAGCACCTGGGGGGTCTTGCACCATGAGCACTGCTCCACTCCGCCGTGAAAATACGCATAGCACTTGCGCCCCGCGACCGGGCCGAATACGCGTTCCAGAGCCGGATTGACGTATTCGATGTCGTGATCGGGGCTGACGATGTAGACCCCGTCCGGCAACGCATCAAGTATGTTGCGCAGGCGCGTGCTCTCGGCTTCCAGCCGGTCCGCGCGGGCGCGCTCGGCCTTGACCTCGGTGATTTCGGCATAGGTCAGGACAACGCCGTCGCGCTCTCCGCTGATACCGCGAAACGGCAGCATGCGTTCGAGATACCAGCGCTCGCCCATCGGGATCTCCTGTTCGAAGCGTGCGCCGCTGCTGGCAACCTCGCGCAGGTTGGCGAGAAACGGCGCGGCAGCGCCGACCCGGTAGGTGATCTCCTCGATCGGGCGCCCGATGTCCTGGGCGCGCAGCGCGAGAAAGCCCGTGATCGCGCTGCTGAAACGGCGCACCCGCATCTCGGCGTCGAGAAACAGCGTGCCGATCTCGGCGCTCGCCATGAGCTGGTCATAGTCCCGGTTGAGCTGGGCCAGCGCTTCATTCTTCGACTCCAGCTCGCCGTTGAGCGCGCACAGGTCTTCGTTGACCGATTTCAGCTCTTCGTTGGTGCTTTGCAGTTCTTCATTCGACGCCGTGAGTTCTTCGTTGGCCAGATCGACGCGCTCGTGGCTGGACTGCAATTCGTGCACCATTTCCTGCAGGCGTTCGCGTGTCGCGAGCAGTTCGGCTTCCAGCACTTCGGTGGATTGCCCGAGCACGTCGGCCGCGGACAGCGTCGGCATTGCGGGGATCGACAGCGCCATGCCGCTCGGCGCATGGTCCATTCCGCACGTCAGGTGGGTGGGGTGCTTGCGAAACAGTTTGCGCGGGCGGTCAACCACGGTGTACGCCAGCCCTTCGTATTGTCCGGCGGTCTCGCTGGCGCCGAGCAGGAGCAAGCCCTGGGGCTTGAGCGCGAAGTGCAGTTGCGCCAGGGCCTTCAGTTGTGCGGTGGGCTGCAGGTAGATCAGCAGGTTGCGGCAGGTGGCCAGATCGACGCGCGTGAACGGCGGGTCGGTGAGCAGGTTGTGGCGGGCAAACACCACATGCCGGCGCAGCGAGCCGTCGACGCGCCAGTGCTTGTCCTCGCGCTGGAAGAAGCGGCGCACGAAAGCCTCGGGCACCGCGCGCATCGCCTCGTCGTCGAATATCCCCTGCGAAGCTTCGGCCAGCACGCCGGGGTGCAGGTCGGTGGCGAATACCTTGACGTTGCCGGAGAAGCCGAAGCGGTTGGCCGTGTCGAGCGCGATCATGGCGAGGGAATAGGCCTCCTCGCCGGTGGCGCAGCCGGCCGACCACAGCCGCAGGTCGTCGCTGGGGTCGCGCCCGCGCAGCAGGTCGGGAAACACTTCGTCGGTCAGGAGCTGAAAAACCTCGCTGTCGCGGAAGAACGACGTGACATTGATCAGCAGGTCGCGGCACAGCATTTCCCGCGCGTGCTCGTCCTCGGCGATGTGCTGGTGAAAATCGAGCGCCGAGCCCATGTGCAGGAAGGTCATGCCTCTGCGGATGCGGCGCGACAGGGTCGAAACCTTGTAACCGGAAAAATCCACCCCGCAACGGCAGCGCAGCAGATCGACGAACAGGGGCAATTCCGCGAGCGGTCCCTGGTCGTCGCTATCTTCCTGCCATTGTGTGGGCTCTTCCGGTATCGATTCGACGCGGTTCATTCATTGATTATGACCACAACCGCGACGGGGAACAATTGGCGCGTGCGACGTGGTTGTTGCGCTACGCCAGTCAAGCGCTCACTTGACGATCTGGACCAGTTCTCCGGCGCGATAGCGGGCACTGATGCGCTCCAGGCTCACCGGTTGGATGCGGCTCGCCTGGCCGGCGCAGCCGAAGGCCTCGAAGCGCGCCTTGCACACCAGTTTGGCCGCTTCGCGCGCCGGTTTGCTGAATTCGCGCGGGTCGAACTTGGTCGGATTCTCGAACAGGAACTTGCGCACCGCGCCGGTCATGGCGAGGCGGATGTCGGTGTCGATGTTGACCTTGCGCACGCCGAAGCGGATCGCGGTCTGGATTTCTTCGACCGGCACACCGTAGGTTTCCTTCATGTCGCCACCGTACTGGCGGATGATTTCCAGCAGTTCCTGCGGCACCGAGCTGGATCCGTGCATGACCAGGTGGGTGTTGGGGATGCGGGCGTGGATGGCCTTGATGCGCTCGATGGCGAGGATGTCGCCGGTGGGCTTGCGCGTGAACTTGTAGGCGCCGTGGCTGGTGCCGATGGCGATCGCGAGCGCGTCGCAGTCGGTCTGGCGCACGAAATCGGCGGCCTGGTCCGGGTCGGTCAGCAGCATCGAGTGATCGAGCGCGCCTTCCGCGCCGTGGCCGTCTTCTTCCCCGGCCTGGCCGGTTTCGAGCGACCCGAGGCAGCCCAGTTCGGCCTCCACCGTGACGCCGATGGCGTGCGAAAACTTGACCACTTCGCGCGTGGTTTCGACGTTGTATTCGTAGGAGGAGGGCGTCTTGCCGTCCTCGCGCAGCGAGCCGTCCATCATCACGCTGGTGAAACCCGAGCGGATCGCCGCCATGCACACGGCGGGCGACTGGCCATGGTCCTGGTGCATGACGATGGGGATGTGCGGATAGCTCTCGACGGCGGCGTCGATCAGATGGCGCAAAAAGGCCTCGCCGGCGTATTTGCGCGCGCCTGCCGAGGCCTGCATGATGACCGGGCTGTCTGTCTCGGCGGCCGCTTCCATGATGGCCTGGACCTGTTCGAGATTGTTGACGTTGAAGGCCGGCAGCGCGTAGCCGCCTTCGGCGGCGTGGTCGAGCAGTTGGCGCATGGCAACGAGGGGCATGGTGCTTCTCCGGTAGGCGCCCGCGGGGGCGGTGTGTCTGATGTGGGGCGGTATTTTACCGCTGGCCACGCCGCTTGCGCAGGCGTGGCATGGCGTGGGGCGGCCTCAGAGCGGCGTCGCGATCTGCGCCGGCTGCGGGTGCTCGCCGACGCGCACGATCTTGAGGGTGTTGGTGCCGCCGGTGGTGCCCAGCGGCTCGCCTATGGTCAGCACGATCAAGTCGCCGCGCTCGACCACCCCCTGTTCGAGCAGCACCTGTTCGGCCTCCCACAGCATCAGGTCGCGGTCCTGGTGCGCCTGCGACATCAGCAGCGGATAGACCTCGCGGTACAGGGTCATCTGGTTGCGCGCGTTGACTTCCGGGGTGAGGGCGTAGATCGGCACCCCGGCGTTCAAGCGGCTCATCCACAGGGCGGTCGAACCGGTCTGGGTCAGCGCCGCGATGGCCTTGACCTTGAGGTGGTGCGCGGTCCAGATCGCCGCCATTGCGATGGACTGGTCGATGCGGGTGAACACGCGGTTGAGGATGTCGCGGTCGAGCGTGATGTCGGTGGATTTTTCCGCCTCCAGACACACCCGGCTCATCGCCTCGACCACTTCGATCGGGAAGCTGCCGGAGGCGGTCTCGGCCGACAGCATGACCGCGTCGGTCCCGTCGAGCACCGCGTTGGCCACGTCCGAGACTTCGGCGCGGGTCGGCACCGGGCTGTTGATCATCGATTCCATCATCTGCGTCGCGGTGATGGTGAGCTTGTTGCGGTCGCGTGCGGCGCGGATCATCTTCTTCTGCAGCGCCGGCACGGCAGCGTCACCGACTTCGACCGCCAGATCGCCGCGCGCGACCATGATGCCGTCCGAGGCTTCGAGGATCTCGTCGAGGTTGGCCACCGCCTCGGTGCGTTCGATCTTGGCGATCAGCAACGCCTGCCCGCCCACCGCGCGCATCAACTGGCGCGCCATGTACATGTCGGCGGCGCTCTTGGGGAACGATACCGCGAGGAAGTCGGCGCCGATTTCGGCGGCGGTGCGGATGTCTTCCATGTCCTTGGCGGTCAGCGCCGGGGCCGACAGCCCGCCGCCCTGGCGATTGATGCCCTTGTTGTTGGACAGCTCGCCGCCGACCCGCACGCGGGTGTGGATCTCGGCGCCGATCACGCGTTCGACATCGAGCTTGAGGCGGCCGTCGTCGAGCAGCAACACGTCTCCGGGCTTCACGTCGCGCGGCAGGTCCTTGTAGTCGAGGCCGACCCGTGTGGCATCCCCCAGTTCGCACTGCGCGTCGAGGATGAAGGCGGCGTCCTTGATCAGCGTGATGCGGTTGTCGGCAAAGCGCCCGACCCGGATCTTGGGGCCTTGCAGATCGGCGAGGATGCCGACCGGGCGGCGCGCGCGGATCGATGCTTCGCGCACCGCCTTGGCCCGCGCGACGTGGTCGGCGGCCTTGCCGTGGGAGAAGTTCATGCGCACCACATCGATGCCCGCGTGCACCAGGTTTTCGAGTATGAGCGGATCGCTTGAGGCGGGGCCGAGCGTGGCGACGATCTTGGTATGGCGTGACATGAGTGGGTTCCGGTGCGCGGGTGGGAGGGAGTTATCCGTTGTAGCGCTCTTCAAGGGCGGCAATCGCCGGCAGCTTCTTGCCTTCCATGAATTCGAGGAAGGCGCCGCCGCCCGTCGATATGTAGCCGACATCCTGGGCAATGTTGAACTTGGCGATCGCGGCCAGTGTATCGCCACCGCCGGCGATGGTGAACGCTTCCGAGTGGGCGATGGCCGAGGCGAGCATCTTGGTGCCGCCAGCGAACTGGTTGTGCTCGAACACCCCGACCGGGCCGTTCCACACGATGGTGCCGGCGTGCGCGATGATGTCGGCGAGACGGACGGCCGACTTGGGGCCGACGTCGAGAATGCGGTCGTGCGGCGCAACCTCATCCACCGGGATGCGGTTGGCGCGCGCCAGCGCCGAGACTTCGTCGGCGACCACGACGTCAGTGGGCAGCGGCACTTCGGCGCCACGTTCCTTCATCATGTCCATGATGGCCTGCGCTTCCTTGACCAGTTCCGGCTCGGCAAGAGATTCACCGATGCGCTTGCCCGAGGCGAGCAGAAAGGTGTTGGCGATGCCGCCGCCGACGATGAGCTGATCCACTTTCTCGGCCAGCGTCTTCAGGATGGTGAGCTTGGTCGACACCTTGGCCCCGCCGACGATCGCCACCAGCGGGCGGGCCGGGTTCTCGGTGGCTTTCGATAGTGCGTCGATCTCGGCCCCCATCAGCATGCCGGCGCAAGCGACCGGGGCGAAGCGCGCCATGCCGTGGGTGGTGGCTTCGGCGCGGTGGGCGGTGCCGAACGCGTCGTTCACATAGATGTCGCACAGCGCCGCCATCTTGCGCGCGAGTTCTTCGTTGTCCTTCTTCTCGCCCTTGTTGCAGCGGCAGTTCTCCAGCAGCACGATCTCGCCGGGCGCCACCTCGAAGCCGCCATCCACCCAGTCCGGGACCAGGTGCACCGGCTTGCCGAGCAACTGGCCGAGGCGCACCGCCACCGGCATCAGGGTGTCGTCGGCGCTGACTTCGCCTTCGGTCGGGCGGCCGAGGTGCGAGGTGACCATGACCGCCGCGCCGTGGTCGAGGCAGTACTGGATGGACGGAATCGAGGCGCGGATGCGCGTGTCCTCGACGATGTTGCCCGCGTCGTCCTGCGGCACGTTGAGGTCGGCGCGGATGAACACGCGTTTGCCGCGTACGTCCAGATTGGTGAGTTTCTTGACTCGCATGATGGTGATGGTGCGAAAAAATATGCCCCGCGAGGCGCAGGGCATGGGTTGATCAAGGAGCGTTCAGTTGACTCGCGCGAAAGCGCGTGCCGCATCGAGCATGCGGCAGGAATAGCCCCATTCGTTGTCGTACCAGGCCAGCACCTTGACCAGGGTGCCGTCGATGACGCGGGTCTGGGTGGCGTCGAAGGTGGTCGACACCGTGGTGTGGTTGAAGTCGCTGGACACCAGCGGCTCGTTGTTCACCGCCATGATGCCCTTGAGCGGGCCGTTGGCCGCCCCGGTCATCAGTTCGTTGATCTCTTCCTTGCTGGTCGGGCGCTCGGCGGTGAAGGTCAGGTCCACCAGCGACACGTTGATGGTCGGCACGCGCAGCGCGAAGCCGTCGACCTTGCCCTTCAGTTGCGGCAGCACCAGGCCGACCGCCTTGGCCGCGCCGGTCTTGGTCGGGATGATGTTGGCGGCGGCGGCGCGGGCGCGGCGCAGGTCCTTGTGACGCACGTCCACGGTCACCTGGTCGTTGGTGTAGGCGTGAATGGTGGTCATCAGGCCCTGCTTGATACCGATGCTGTCGGACAGCACCTTGGCCACCGGGGCCAGGCAGTTGGTGGTGCACGAGGCGTTGGACACCACGCTCATGCCGTCCCTGAGGTCGCCTTCGTTGACACCCATGACAATGGTCGCATCGACGTCGTCGCCGCCCGGCGCCGAGATCAGCACGCGCCGCGCGCCCATCTCCAGCAACTGTTGCGCCTTGGCCTTGCTGGTGTAGGCGCCGGTGCATTCGAGCAGCACGTCCACGCCGTGCGAACCCCAGTTCACCCCTTGCGGATCCTTGGTCGAGTAGAACGGGATCTTCTTGCCATCGATGATGATCACGTTGTCGCCTTCGGTCTCGACCGTCGTGGCGAAGCGGCCGTGCGTCGTGTCGTACCTGAGCAGATGCGCGTTGGTGGTCAGATCGCCCGAGGCGTTGATGGCGACCACCTCGAATTCGCTCTGCAGACCCTGTTCGTAGATGGCGCGCAGGGTGCAGCGACCGATGCGGCCGAAACCGTTGATGGCAACTTTGATCGTCATGGATAGCGTCCTACTTTCCTCTGGTTTGAATCTGGCAAATACCTGTCTGGTTCAGGCGACTCGGGCGCGCACGGCGTCTACCACCGCCTCGGTGGTGATGCCGAAGAGCTTGAACAACTCGCCGGCCGGCGCCGACTCGCCGAAGCGGTCCAGCCCGATCACCGCGCCGTCCAGGCCCACGTACTTGTACCAGGCGTCGGTCACGCCGGCCTCGACGGCGACGCGAGGGATGCCGGCCGGCAGCACTGCGGTGCGATACGCCGCGTCCTGGCGGTCGAACAGGTTGGTCGACGGCATCGACACCACGCGCACCGGCACGCCCTGTTCGGCCAGTTGCTGCTGTGCCTGCATCGCGAGCGCGACTTCGGAGCCGGTGGCGATGATCACTGCCTTGGGTGCTCCGGCCGCTTCCGACAGCACGTAGCCGCCGCGCCGGATCGCGGCGATCTGGTCAGCGTTGCGCGGCTGGAAGGCCAGGTTCTGGCGCGAGAACAGCAGCGCCGAGGGGCCGTCGGCGCGCTCGATCGCATGCGCCCAGGCCACCGCCGACTCGACCGTGTCGCACGGGCGCCACACGTCCATGTTCGGTATCAGGCGCAGCGTCGCGGTCTGCTCGACCGGCTGGTGGGTCGGGCCGTCTTCGCCCAGGCCGATGGAGTCGTGGGTGAATACGAAGATCTGGCGCAGCTTCATCAGCGCCGCCATGCGCAGCGCGTTGCGCGCGTACTCGCTGAACATCAGGAAGGTGGCGGTGTAGGGAATCAGGCCGCCGTGCAGCGAGGCGCCGTTGGCGATCGCGGCCATGCCGAACTCGCGCACGCCGTAATACACGTAGTTGCCACCCGCTTCGCGCGTGACGCCCTTGGCGCCACTCCACAGGGTCAGGTTGGAGCCGGCCAGGTCAGCCGAGCCGCCCAGCAGCTCCGGCAGTTTCGGCGCGAAGGCTTCGATCGAATTCTGGCTGGCCTTGCGCGTGGCGATGGTCTCTGCCTTGTCGACGACCTTGGCCAGCACCGCCTCGACGTGCGCGGACCAGTCGACCGGCAGGCTGCCGCTCATGCGGCGCTCGAATTCGGCCGCGAGTGCCGGGTGGGCGGCGCGGTAGGCAGCGAAACGCTTGTTCCAGGCCCCTTCAGCGGCGGCGCCGGCCTCGCGGGCGTCCCAAGCCTGGTAGACGTCCTGCGGGATCTCGAACGGCGGATGGTGCCAGCCGATGTGCTCGCGCGCGGCGGCGATCTCGGCGTCGCCCAGTGGCGCGCCATGCACGTCGTGGCTGCCCTGCTTGTTTGGCGCCCCGGCGCCGATCACGGTCTTGCAGCAGATCAGGGTCGGCTGGGCGGTGTTGGCCCTGGCCTGCTCGATGGCTGCCTGGATGGCGGCGGGATCATGGCCCTGCACGTCGCGGATTACCTGCCAGCCGTAAGCCTCGAAGCGCTTGGGCGTGTCGTCGGTGAACCAGCCGTCGACGTGGCCGTCGATGGAGATGTTGTTGTCGTCGTAGAAGGCGGTCAGCTTGCCCAGGCCCCAGGTGCCGGCCAGCGAACAGGCTTCGTGCGAGATCCCTTCCATCAGGCAGCCGTCGCCGACGAACGCCCAGGTGCGGTGATCGACGATCTCGTGGCCGGGCTGGTTGAATTCATCGGCCAGCACCTTCTCGGCCAGTGCCATGCCCACCGCGTTGGTGATGCCCTGGCCCAGCGGGCCGGTGGTGGTCTCGATGCCGGGGGCGTAGCCGTACTCCGGATGGCCCGGAGTCTTGCTGTGCAACTGGCGGAAGTTCTTCAGGTCGTCGATCGACAGGGCGTAGCCGCTCAGGTGCAGCAGCGCGTAGATCAACATCGAGCCGTGGCCGTTGGACAACACGAAACGGTCGCGGTCGGCCCACTTGGGGTTGGCCGGGTTGTGCTTGAGGTGGCGACGCCACAGCACTTCGGCGATTTCTGCCATGCCCATGGGTGCGCCGGGATGCCCGGATTTGGCCTTCTGGACCGCATCCATCGCGAGGGCGCGGATGGCGTTGGTGACGGGATTGAAAGCGGGAGGGGTGATGCCGCGCACGTCTGACATGGAAAAATGAACCCGTAGCGTGGAGAAAGTCCGCAATTATCCCCGAAAACGACGCCTCGCGGTAGCTTGTGGTGCACGGCAGCAAGGGGTGGGCTGTTGGCTTGCTATGGCGCTTTCACCGGGCCGGCGAGGTCGCCCGCCGCAATTTCATCCGGATCACCGGGGTTGCTCGGGCGGGGCGCCTTGGGTGGATGCAGGCTCCGACGGGTGTGGCGCACGCCCAGCCAGGTGGCCGCCAGTACGCAGGGCAGCAGCAGGCCGACCGCGCCGTCGACGTTGACTCCGGTGCCCCAGCCCTTGAGCGCTTTCAGCCCATAGGCGGCCAGGCTGATGCCGTAGTAGGAGATCGCCACCACCGACAAGCCTTCGACCGCCTGCTGCAGTCGCAACTGCATGGCGGCGCTGTGGCTCAGGCGCTCGAGCACGCGCTGGCTCTGCAGTTCCTGGGCGATGCTGACACGGGTGCGCAGCAAGTCGTTCGAGCGGCTGATCTTGTCCGCCAGCGCTTCCTGGCGCGACGCTACGGACACGCAGGTGTCCATCGCCGGAGCAAGGCGCCGGTCCATGAATTCGCCCACGGTCGGCACGCCCTCGATGCGCTTTTCGCGCAACTCGCCGATGCGGGCGCGGACGATGCGGTGATAGGCTTGTGCCGCGCTGAATCGATAGCCGCTGTGGAAGGACATGGATCGCACGCGGGCGGCGAGGCCGGATATCTGCTGCAGCAATACTTGGTCCGCCGTGGCATCGAGTCCTTGCATGCGCAGGCCGAGGCGGGTGACCTCGGCCTCGACCTTCTGCAACACGCTGGCGTTCTCGCGTGCCAGCGGCAGCGCCAGCAGTGCCATCATCACGTAGGTTTCGATCTCGCAGATCCGTTGCACCAGGCGACCAAGCTGCATCTCGCGCAATCCGGTGTCGCGTAGCAGAAAGCGCGAAAAGCCGTCGGGTCCGACGAGGAAATCGGTCCACAACTCACCCCCCGACAGCACCTTGCTGCCCACCAGCGTGACGGCCGGAAACAGCCGGCGCAACCGTGGGTTGCCGAGTTCGTATGATTCTCCACGGTCGGTGGCGATGTGCGAGGCGACGATCACGCGGCCGGACAGCATGGACAGCCAATCGTGCGGCACATGGCGCATCGGCGTTTCCGCGAAGGCTTCGTCGGTGACGTTGGACTCGATGAAAGTGTAGGTCGAGAACTCGGTATGGCGCTCCCACTTGAGCCCGAAGTGGCCGAAATCGTGGAAGAAGTGCTGTGCGCCGGAGCCCGGCGCGGCCACGCCGAAGCGGGCGCAAAAGTCCGTCAGCAGGTGTTCGTCCCACGTGCTGTCTTCGCTGCATTGGATGGCCAGGTGAGAGATGCAGGCGGGCGCGGCCAGACGGATGAAGGGGCGCGCGTGCAACTCGGCGGCGAGTCGCAGGCGCTGCGGATGGTTCAGGCCGGGGCCAAGCGCGGTCGGCGCGTGCGTGCGGGTCATGCTGGCGTAGACGGCTTGGGCGTGGCGGGTTGCATGGTATCGGTCCTTGCGGGGAGGGAGTCATCCCGGCAATCAAGCCGCGTGCACCGCGTGCCGGTGTCAGTCGGGACTGCTGGTACTGGACTGAGCACCGGCTTGCGCGGGCGCGATGGCGATCGATTGCCGGGGGAGATCTGCGCGCAATGGCGAATACTGAACCCCTGTGTTCAGGGATACAGGCCGCGCTCGGCACGTGCTTCAAGCACGCGGTGGCAGGCGATGATGAAGGCCGCCGTGCGCAGCGACACGGCTTTTTCCTGCGCGACCTGCCAGATCGCGTTGAAGGCGCCGACCATGATGCGTTCCAGGCGGGTGTTGATCTCGTCCTCGGTCCAGAAGAAGCTGGAGAAGTCCTGCACCCACTCGAAATAGGACACGGTCACACCGCCGGCATTGGCCAGCACGTCGGGCACGACCTGGATGCCGCGTTCGCGCAGGATGTCGTCGGCGGCGGGGGTGGTCGGTCCGTTGGCGCCTTCGACCACGATGCGGGCGCGAATGCCGGTTGCGCGTTCGGCGGTGAGTTGCCCTTCGAGCGCGGCCGGGATCAGGAAGTCGCAGTCGAGTCGCCAGAAATCTTCGATGTCCAGCGGCGCGGCGCCATTGAAACCGGCCAGATCGCCGTGTGCCGCAACATGCGCGAGCGCGGCCGGGATGTCGATGCCGGCTTCGTTGACGAGGGTTGCGGCGTGGTCGGCGATCGCGATCACCTTTGCACCTGCTTCGTGGAACAGACGGGCGCCGATGCCGCCGACGTTGCCGAAGCCCTGCACTACCACGCGCGCGCCTTCGATCGGCAGCTTGAGGTGGCGGGCGGCTTCGCGCGCGGTGATGAAGACGCCGCGTCCGGTGGCTTCCTGACGGCCCAGGCTGCCGCCCAGCGCGATCGGCTTGCCGGTCACCACGCCGGTGGCGGTGCCACCCCGGTTCATCGAGTAGGTGTCCATCATCACCGCCATGGTCATCGCGTTGGTGCCCACGTCGGGTGCCGGGATGTCGCGGTCCGGGCCGATGATGATGCCGATTTCGGAGGTGAAGCGGCGCGTGATGCGCTGCAGCTCGCCCTTGCTGACGCTGGCCGGGTCGACCCGGATGCCGCCCTTGGCGCCGCCGAAAGGCAGACCCACCGCGGCGTTCTTGACCGTCATCCAGCCCGCCAGCGCCATGACTTCGTTGAGCGTCACGTCGGGGTGGAAGCGGATGCCACCCTTGCCCGGTCCGCGCGACATGTTGTGCTGCACGCGGTAGCCTTCGTAGTGGGCCACGGTGCCGTCGTCGCGCTCGATCGGGACGTCGACGATCAGCATGCGCTTGGGGTGCTTGAGCGTCTCGATCCAGCGCTCGAGCGGGCCGAGGTAGGGGCGCACCCGCTCGATCTGTTCGATGAAGCTCGCCCAGGGTTCGGGCGCCAGCGGGTTGAGATAGGACAGCCCGCCGAGGCGGGCCTGGGCTGCTTCGTGAGCGACTGCGGCAAGATTGGACATCGAGGTACTCCGTGTGAATGGTGTCGGCAGTATGTTGATTGCCGCACCATCACCTCATGCCGTTGCCTCATCGGGTCATGCAATCGGCGCATAACCCGGCACACGCAGCCGCAGGGCTATGCGGTATGTCGCCCGCCGGCCGGGGAGGCTTCCCTGGCGCTGTCCAGCAGGTGCTGCCACAGGCGTTCCAGTTCCGGGCGCGTGTTGGCCCGGTCGCGGTACAGGCGCACTTCCATCTCCAGCGTCCATGTCGTGCCGCCCGCCAGCGCCAGTTCGCCGCGTTCCAGCTCGCGCGCCACCGCGCTGGCCGGCAGGAAGGCCAGGCCATGCCCGGCCAGCAGCATCGCCTTGAGACTCTCGGCCATGTCGGATTCGTACTGCAGGGTCAGGTGGGCAGGCGCCGCGGCGCGATCGAGGATGGTGTCGACCATGCGCCGCAGATAGGTATTGGGGCCGTAGCGCAGGAACGGAATCGGGTGCTCGGCACTGCCCGGCAGTTGCCAGCGCGGATCGGCCGCCATTTGTTTCGGCACGAACGGGCGCACGCGCTCGGTGCCCAGGCACAGGCATTCGAATCGCGCCGGGTCGAGCCACACCGGATGCGACGGGTGGTGGTAGCACAGCAGCAGATCGCAACCGCCCTCGACCAGACTCACCACCACGTGATGGACGTTGCCCGCCATCAGCCGCGTGGGCAACTCACCGAATCCGGTCTTGAGCCGCGCGAGCCAGGCGGGGAAAAAGGCAAACGCCAGCGTGTGCGGCACCGCGAACACCAATGCGTTGTCGGCTGCCTGAAGTTGTCCACGCGCCTGCGAGCGGGCCGCGTACAGCCGGTTCACGATGTCGGCGGCCGGCCCCTTGAACGCTTCGCCAGCCTCGGTCAGCCGGCTCGGGTAGGTGCTGCGGTCGACCACCGGGACGCCGAGCCAGGCTTCGAGGGCGCGAATCCGGCGCGACAGCGCCGGCTGGGTGACGTGGCGCTGGTCGGCCGAGCGCGAAAAACTGCCGGTTTCGACCAGACTGAGGAAATCTTCCAGCCATTTGAGTTCCATCCTGGATTCTCGCTATCCGACAAGCTCTCTCAAGAGCTTGAAAAAAGATCCACGCTGTGGCGGTTGTAGGAGGGGCCTCAGCCCCGAACGGTGCGGTTGTCGCGGCTGAAGCCGCTTCTACGGAGGCACTCGCGGCATTGGCTTTCTTCTATGGACTCTCAGGCCAGCCGCCGGCGCTTGTCCATGATCTTCCAGATCAGCGGCGTGAGTATCAGCTGCATCGCCAGATCGAGCTGCCCACCTGGTATCACGAAGGTGTTGGCGCGCGACATGAAGGAGTCGTGCACCATGTTGAGCAGATAGGGGAAGTCGGTGCCGCGCGGGTCGCGGAAGCGGATCACGACCATGGATTCGGCCAGCGTCGGCACCTCGCGCGCGATGAAGGGGTTGGAGGTGTCGACCACCGGCACGCGCTGGAAATTGATGTGGGTGCGCGAGAACTGCGGCACGATGTAGTGCACGTAGTCGTGCATGCGCCGCAGGATGGTGTCCTGGACCGCGTCTTTCGAATAGCCGCGGATGCGCGTGTCGCGGTGCAGCTTCTGTATCCATTCGAGGTTGATGGTAGGGGCGACCCCGATCAGCAGGTCCACGTGCTGGGCGACGTCGATCTCGTCGGTGACGACCGCGCCGTGCAGCCCTTCATAGAACAGACAGTCGGTGCCCACGGGCAGATCCTCCCACTCGGTGAAGGTTCCCATCGGCAGGTTCTGCCGCACCGACTGTTCCTCGTTGTGAATGTACAGGCGCCGCCGCCCCACCGCCGATTCGCCGTAGCCGCGAAACAGCGCTTCCAGTTCGGCCAGCAGGTTGGCCTCGGGGCCGAAATGGCTGATGCCGCGCTGACCTAGCCGCTCCGCGTCGTCGATGAGTTGCTTCATCTCGTCGCGCGTGAAGCGATGAAAGCTGTCGCCTTCGACGATGGCCGGGTTCACGTTCTCGCGGTCGAAGATCGACTGGAAAGTGTGCTTGACGGTGGTGGTGCCGGCGCCGGATGAGCCGGTGACGGCGATGATGGGGTGTTTGGCGGACATGTCAGGCTCCGGGGAGGCGGGGGTGGGGTGTGCCGGATTCTGGATTTCGGATGCAGATGCTGCCGTGCGCCGATGGCGCTCAGGAGTGTCCGCTTACCCAGTTGCGCCACTGGCTGAACAGTGCCGGATTGGCCGCGGCGATGACGCCGCGCTTGACCGCGGGGCCGGCCATCAGCGAGCCGCCGTCCAGCGCCATCGATTCGCCGCCCGCTTCGGTCAGGATCAGGTGCCCGGCGGCGTAGTCCCACAGCATCTGGCCGCCATGCAGATAGACGTCGAGGCGACCGGCGGCGAGAAAACACCATTCCAGCGCGCTGGAGCCGAAATTGCGCTGCGAGAAGTACGGCGGGCGTACCGCCAGTTCATCGCCCAGGTGGTTGCTGATGCGCTTGAAGTCGATGCCGGCGACCGCGTCCTGTAGCGATTCGGCGCCTTTCCTCAGCGGCAGCTCGGCACCGTTGAGAAAGGCGCCGGCGCCCTTGGCGGCGTAGAACGATTCGTCCGTGACCGGGTTGTACACCACGCCGAAGCGCGGTTCGCGGTCGACCAGGTAGGCCACCGATACCGCAAAAAACGGTATGCCGTTGGCAAAGTTGGTGGTCCCGTCTATCGGATCTATGCACCACAACCCGGTGCGGCTGCTGGACCAGAGCTGGGCCTGTTGTTCGGCCGACATCTCCTCGCCGAGGACTTCTCCAGGCATCAGTTCGGGCAGCGCGGCGGCGAGGCGGCGCTGAGACTCCATGTCGGCCTCGGTGAAGATTGAGCCGTCGGCCTTGCGGTTGCGCGCGCTGTTCAGGTAGCGCGGCAGGATGACTTCGCGCGCGATGTCGCGCACCATCGATTCGAGTGCGCGGGCGCGGGTCAGTCTTTTTGCGGCTGTCGGCATGTCACGGCTCCCGCTGGTCGATCGAACGATCCGGGTGGCGGCGCTGTCAGCGCAGGGTGATGCGCGACGGTGTTGTTTGGCCGGCCATTGCATATACTCCCCGGTATTACCTTCAATCGATCATAGCATGGTGAACTCGCGCTTCTTCTTCCCCGATACGCTGCCGCACGGCGGCGAAGTCCGCATCCCCGATGCGCTCGCCCATCACGCCACGCGCGTCCTGCGCATGCGCGACGGCGACATGGTGACCCTGTTCGATGGCGCGGGCGGTGAGGTGGCGGCGCGGTTGCAGGCGCGTGGCAAGGCCTGGTGGGCGCTGCTCGGCGAGCACCGCGAGGTGGAGCGTGAATCGCCGCTGGAACTGGTGCTTGTGCAGTCGCTCGCCAGTGGCGAGAAGATGGACTGGGTGGTGCAGAAGGCGGTTGAACTGGGCGTTGCCGCAATCCTTCCGGTCGAATCCGAGCGTTCGGTGGCGCGCCTGTCGGGTGAGCGTGCGCTGCGCCGGGTTGAGCACTGGCGGCAAGTGGCGGTGGCGGCGTGCGAGCAGAGCGGGCGCAATCGCGTGCCGGTGATCGAGGCCGTGACGGGTCTGCGCGACTATCTCGCCGCACCGCGCCCGCCTCATCACAAGCTGGTGTGCGCGCCCGGCGCACAGGTCCGGATGCAGCAAATGGAACGGCCGGCGGTGCCGATACACATACTGGTCGGTCCGGAGGGCGGGTGGTCTGACAGCGAGTTGGCCGCCGCGCGCGTTGCCGGCTGTGTCGTGGTCGCGCTGGGGCCGCGCGTGTTGCGCACCGAGACCGCCGGGGTGGCGGCGCTGAGTGCAATGCAGGCGCTGTGGGGCGATCTGTGAGACTCCGCATGGCGGCGTTCGCGTTGACCAACGGTAAGGAGTTGCTGCATGTTCGAGTCGGCTGAGGTCGGTCACCGCATCGACAAGGACGAGTACCGGCAGATGCGCGCGCAACTGCGCACGGCGCTGCTCGATGCGCAGTTCGAGTTGCGCGAATCCGGGCGGTTCTCGGTGGTGATCCTGATCAACGGTGTTGACGGCGCGGGCAAGGGCGAGACCGTCAACCTGCTGACCAAGTGGATGGACCCCCGCCATATCGAGGCCTGGGCGTTCGATGCGCCGACCGCCGAGGACACCGAGCGACCGCGCATGTGGCGCTATTGGCGGACGTTGCCGCTGCGCGGCAAGATAGGCGTGCTGTTTGGCAACTGGTACGAGAGTCTGTTGCTGGGGCGCGTCGACAAGCACATCGGACAGGCGGAATTCGACCAGCAACTGGATGACATCAACCGCTTCGAGGCCATGTTGAAGCATGAGAACGTGGTGCTGATCAAGCTGTGGTTCCATCTGTCGAAGGATGCGCAGAAGGCGCGCTTGAAATCGCTCGAAAAGGATCCCGGAACACGCTGGCGGGTGACTGCGGCGGACTGGCGCAACTTCGAGCGCCATGACCGCTTCCGCAGCGTCGCCGAGCATGCCCTGCGTCGGACCAGCACCGGGGATGCGCCGTGGCTGGTGGTGGATGGCTCCGACCCGAATTACCGCGACCTGTTCGCGGCCCGCACGGTGCATGAGGTGGTGCGCAAGCGACTGGCCGAGGATGCCGGCGGATGGGTCGAGCGCCGTAGCGCGCCGCCGTTGCCGCAGGCGCTGGATGAGCGGAACGTCTTGAACACGCTGGAGCTGGACCAAGTCCTGGACAAGAAGGCGTACGAGGCACAGTTGGAATTGTTGCAGGGGCGGCTGGCGCTGCTGCTGCGCGACAAGGCATTTGCCGACCGCTCACTGGTGTTGGTGATGGAAGGCGCGGATGCGGCGGGCAAGGGCGGTGCGATCCGGCGTGTGACCGGGGCGTTGGACGTGCGCGCGTACCGCGTCGTGCCGATCGCGGCGCCTACCGACGAGGAAGCCGGCCGGCCGTATTTGTGGCGTTTCTGGCGCCATGTGCCGCGCCACGGCAAGGCCGTGATCTTCGACCGTTCGTGGTACGGCCGGGTGCTGGTCGAGCGCGTCGAAGGGTTCTGCTCGGAGGCCGACTGGATGCGCGCCTACGCCGAGATCAACGATTTCGAGGACCAGCTCGTGAACGCCGGCGCGGTGGTGGTGAAGTTCTGGCTGGCGATCAGCGAGGACGAACAACTGACGCGTTTCAAGGCGCGCGAGACCGAATCGCACAAGCGCTTCAAGATCACCGAGGAGGACTGGCGCAATCGTGCCCGCTGGGCTGAATACCAGCATGCCGTATGCGACATGCTGGACCGCACCAGCACTGAACAGGCACCGTGGTCGGTGGTCGAAGCGAACAACAAGTACTTTGCGCGCGTCAAGGTGCTGCGCACCGTGTGCGAGCGGCTGGAAAAGGCGCTGGAACGCTGATCGGGCCGGCGTGACGGACGCGCCCTGCAGACTGTTAGAATCGAAGCATTTTCATACGGGGTTATCGCGTGAACCGGGAGTCCGCCCTTCCTCAGCCTGCTATCGACCAGGCCGATTCCACCGCCCAGTTCGTTGCCTGGGTGCGCGGCGCCGCGCCCTATGTGCATGCCTTTCGCGGCAAGACCTTCGTGATCGCGTTCGGTGGCGAAGTTGCCGGGGGGGCGCGTGCGCAGAGCCTCGCCTACGACTGCAACATGCTGGTGGCGTTGGGCATCCGGCTGGTGCTGATCCACGGCGCTCGTCCGCAGATCGATGAGGAAATGGCCCGGCGCGGGCTGGAGCCGCGCTATCACGAAGGGCTGCGGGTGACCGATGCGGCGGCGCTGGAATGCGTCAAGGCAGCGATGGGGGTGACCCGCATCGAAGTCGAAGCGCAGTTGTCGCAGGGGCTGCCCAACACCCCGATGGCCGGAAGCTACATCCGCGTGACCGGGGGCAATTTCATCACCGCGCGTCCGGTGGGGGTGGTCGATGGCGTCGACTACCAGTTCACCGGCGCGGTGCGCAAGATCATTGCCGAAGAGATCAACGCCGATCTGGACCAGCAGAACGTGGTGCTGATTTCTCCGCTGGGCGTGTCGCCCGCGGGCGAGATCTTCAACCTGAGCATGGAAGAGGTGGCCGAGGCGGTGTCGGTGGCGCTCAAGGCGGAGAAGCTGATCTACCTGTGCGATGCCCCCGGACTGCTGGATGCCGACGGCCAGTTGATCGACTCGGTGACCGCCGACGAAGCCGAACGCATGTTCATGGCCGGCGAAGGGCTGACCGAGGATCTGCACCTCTATCTGCCCTGCGCGGTGCGTGCCGTGCGTCGTGGGGTGGGGCGCGTGCACCTGATCGACCACGACAAGGACGGCGGTCTGCTGCTGGAGTTCTTCACCCACGCCGGGGTCGGCACCGTGGTGGCGCGCGATCCGTTGTTCCGCCTGCGCGAGGCCACGATCGAGGACGTCGCCGATCTGGTCGCGCTGATCACGCCGATGGAGCAGGATGGCACGCTGGTGCGCCGGGGGCGGGAGCTGCTGGAGCAGGAAATCGAGCGCTTCACCTTGGTCGAGCACGACGGCGTGCTGGTCGGGTGTGCGGCGTTGTATCCGTTTAGCGACGAGCGTGCGGCCGAACTGGCGTGCCTCGCGGTTGCGCCCGACTATCGGCGTGCCGGACTGGGTGACCAGTTGCTCAAGCGCATCGAACAGCGCGCGCGTCGCCAGCGTCTGGAGAGACTGTTCGTGCTGACCACCCGCACCGCACACTGGTTTCGCGAACGGGGGTTCAACGAAATCGGGCCGGAAACGCTGCCGCGTCAGAAGCGCGAACTGTACAACTACAGCCGCCGTTCCAAGGTTTTCGTCAAATCAATATGACCAGGAACGCCATCCGCCGCCACATGCGTCAGCCCGGCCGGGAGCGTGGGCAGGGGATGGCGGCGGTGTTGACGGGGCTGTTCGCGGCGGGGCTGGCGTGGCTGGTCGCGGTGACGGCCGCGCACTTTGGCCAGGGGTGGGCGCTGGTGGCGCTGATCGCCACGGTGGGGATGCTGTTTGGCGGACTCGCGCAGGTCTGGCTCGGTCGCGCACGTGGCGTAGCCGAGGCGGCGGTGCCGGATAGCGACGAGGCCCGGACCCTTTGCGCGATCGCGCGCGGAGTGCACGGCATCGAGGCGCTGTTCGACCCGTCCGGCAAGTTGCTGTGGATCAGCCCGTCGATCGCGCAACTGACCGGCCGGGCGCCGGCCGACTACCTCGCGGCCGCCGATGCGCTGGCGCTGCTGGTGCATGAATCCGATCTGGCGTTTTGTCGCAAGGCGCTGACACAGGTCGGCGCGAGCGGTGCGCCGGAAGACTTCGAGATGCGCTTCACCCAGACCGATGGCGGAGTGTGCTGGGTGGCCTGCCATTGGCGGCGGCTGGAGCGCGGTGTGGGTCCGGCTGCCCTGCGCATGTCGGCCGAAAACATCCAGGCGCGTAAGGAGACCGAGTACACGCTGCTCGAAACCGTAGCCGAGTTGCGCCGTTCGCAGGCGTTACGCGAGCACTATCTGGCACGCAGCAACGACGAGCGCCTGCGCCTGACGGCGCTGCTCGACGTGATACGGCTGGGCATCCTGTTCCTTGATCAGGACAGCCGGGTGGTGTATTTCAATCGCGCGATACTCGACATGTGGGGTTTCGGCCCGGACGAGAATCTGATCGGCTTGCGCAATGCGGTCTTGCGCGAACGCGTCGCGCCGCTGCTGGACGAGACCACCCCTTGCCACGGGCCGTCCGACCACCCGTCAGGTCCGGAACAAGCGCGTGAGATCCGGCTGGCTGACGGGCGTGTCATCACCTGTGCATCGGCGACGGTGGCGGGGGAGTTGGATGGGCGCGCGATTGGCCGGGTGTGGATCTATGAAGATGTCACGGCGCAGCGCCAGATCGCGCGGCGCATGGTCGACCTCGCGGAACGCGACCCGCTGACCAACCTGTACAACCGGCGCCGGTTTCACGAGGAATTGGAGCGCCTGCTGGCGGATGCGTTGCGCCGTGGTTTTGACGTTGGCCTGATCATCCTGGATCTGGATGGATTCAAGCCGATCAATGATGAGTTTGGACACCAGGCTGGCGACGAAGTCCTGACCCGGATAGCGCGCAAGGTCGGAGCCATGGTGCGGCGCAACGAAACGTTCTTCCGTCTCGGCGGGGACGAGTTCGCGGTCTTGGTCCCGGATGCTGGCGAAAGCGGGCTGATCGAGCTGGCACGCCGCATCGTCGAAGGCGTGGCATCACTTGAGTTCGAGTTTGAAGGCAAGGCCGTGAGCCTGACCGTAAGTCTGGGGATCGCACTTTTTCCGCGCCATGCGCAGGAAGAGGGCACGCTGATAGGGGCGGCCGATCAGGCCATGTATGCGTCGAAAAGCGAGGGACGCAATCGCTGGTCGATTGCCTGCCGGCGTTGAGGGCGTGTCGCGGGCTGATAGAATGATCAATCCGGGTTTTGCTGAACCCAATTGCACAAGGGATGGAAAAGATGGCTCGTATGGTGAATTGCGTGAAACTGGGGCGTGAAGCCGAGGCGCTCGACATGCAACCCGTGCCTGGGGCGCTGGGCAAGCGCATTTTCGACAACGTGTCGAAGGAGGCATGGCAGGCGTGGGTGAAGTATCAGACCATGCTGATCAACGAGAACCGGCTCAACCTGATGGACGCACGCGCACGGAAGTATCTGGCCGAGCAGATGGAAAAGCATTTCTTCGGTGATGGTGCGGACGGCGTTGACGGCTATGTGCCGCCGCCGGGCAACTGAGCACGGGTCGAGCGCAAGTCCCGGCATTCATGCCGGGGTGATTCACGGGTTGCGAATGGACGCCGCGTCCCGAAGGAGCGGCTCTAGCCGCGACCATCGTAGCGTTCGGGGCTGAAGCCCTTCCTACGAACCGGCACGGTTCGGGTTTCCGTGACCGGATCGGAGATATCCCGGCACGGCGGCAAGGCAGGCGCCCGCGTCGGTCAGGCGTCAGGGCTCGATAGCGTCGCCATCGGCGGCGTTACGTGCTTCGCGCTCCATTTCTTCGATTCCTTCGTGGCGGATGTCGCGCCCCTTGTCCATGTAGACGACGTATTCGGCGATGTTGGTCGCGTGATCGCCGATGCGCTCGATGGATTTGGCGATGAAGATGATATCCAGCGCGCGCGAGATCAGGCGCGGGTCCTCCATCATGAAGGTCACGAGCTGGCGCATGACGCCCTTGTAGATCGCGTCCACTTCCTTGTCCTGCCGCACGATCGCGGCGGCGGCGGTCAGGTCGTGGCGGACGTAGGCGTCCAGGGCGCCGTTGAGCATGGCCACGGCCAGATTGACGACGTGGCGCAACTCGACGCTGGGCATGAAGGCGGGGCCGGATTCGATGATCTTGCGCGCCGCCTTGGCGATTTTCTTCGCCTCGTCGCCGACCCGTTCCAGATCGGTGACCATCTGCATCATGGTCATCAGCAGGCGTAGATCCCCTGCGGTGGGGGAGTGGCGCGCAATGAGCTGGACACACATTTCATCGAGTTCGACTTCGTCGCGATTGATCGTTTTTTCCGTCGCGATGACGTCTTCGATCAGCGCCATGTCGGCGTTGGTGTAACCGTCGAAGGCCTTGTTGATCTGCTGGCATACCTGCGCGCCCATCAGCAGCACGCGCTGCTGCAGTTGTTCGAGTTCGGTGTCGAAATGCGTATAGGTGTGCTTGTTCATTTTCATCGTCGGTTGGACCTTGAGGGGTGCAGACTAACAGTCGTACATGACGGTTTTATTGCAGGCGCGGACCCGCATCAGGCCGCGCTCAGGCGCAGTACGCGGTCCGGTTGCGCCACCAGCAGCAGGTCGGCGCCGCGCAAGGCAAACAGGCCGTTGGTCACTACTCCGGCAATCTGGTTGATCGCGGTCTCCAGGTTTGTGGGTGAGGTGATGCGCAGCCCGTGGACGTCGAGAATCAGGTTGCCGTTGTCGGTCACAAAGCCCGCGCGCGGCACTGGACGTCCGCCCAGTCTGGTCAGTTCACGCGCGACGTGGGCGCGCGCCATCGGGATGACTTCGACCGGCAGCGGAAACGTGCCCAGCACGTCGACCTGCTTGCTTGCGTCACAGATGCAGATGAAGCGTGACGCCACGGCGGCCACGATCTTCTCGCGCGTCAGCGCGCCGCCGCCGCCCTTGATCATGCACAGGGCGGCGTCGATCTCGTCGGCGCCGTCGACGTATACCGGAATGCTCTCCACGTCGTTCAACTCGATGACCGGGATGCCATGCCCGGCCAGGCGGCGGGAACTCGCTTCGGAACTGGATACCGCGCCGACGATGCGATCGCGCATGCCCGCAAGCCCGTCAATGAAATGGTTCACCGTCGAGCCGGTGCCCACCCCAACGATGGTGCCTTCTTCGACATACTCCAGCGCCGCCAGCGCGGCGGCTTTCTTCAGTTCGTCCTGGGTCATGTACATTTCCTCAGTATATTCACTAACTATCAGATCAGCCCGTCGAAAGGCTGTACCGAAACGGTATCGCCCGCGCGAACGCCGGCGCAGCTTTCGGCCAGGACGATGAAGCAGTTTGCTTCCGACATCGAGCGCAGGATGCCGGCGCCCTGGGCTCCGGCCACGCGGACGCGCATGCCGTCAGCCGTCATCTCCAGCCGGCCGCGCACGAACTCGCGCCGCCCCGGCTTGCGGGCGATCGCGTCGGTGCATGTCACGCGGTAGATCAGCGGCGCGGCCAGCGGCCCAACCCCGGCCAGGGTGCGCAGCGCGTCCTGCACGAACTGGTAGTAGGCCACCAGCACCGCGACCGGGTTGCCGGGCAGCCCGAACAACCACGCGTCGCCGATGCGACCGAAGGCCATGGGCCGCCCAGGCTTGATGTCCAGTTTCCAGAATGCGACTTCGCCGAGGCGACTGACCAGTTCGCGGACGAAATCGGCATCGCCGACCGACACGCCCCCGCTGGTCACGATCACGTCGGCGTTCTCTGATGCGTTGCGCAGTGCCGCTTCCAGATCGGCCGGGCGGTCGCGCACCACCCCCATGTCGAGCAGTTCGCAGCCGAGGCGGGTCAGCGCGCCCTTGAGCGTGTAGCGGTTGCTGTCATACACCTGACCCGCCGCGAGCGGCTGGCCGATCGAGGCGAGTTCGTCCCCGGTGGAAAAGAAGGCGACGCGCAAGCGGCGGTAGACCGCGACTTCGGCAATTCCCAGCGACGCGATCAGGCCCAGCTCTGCCGGACCGCAGCGCTTGCCCGCGCGTAGCGCGCTTGCGCCCTGCGCGAGGTCTTCGCCCGCGCGGCGTATGTTCTGCCCGGCCCTTTGTCCCTCCGGAATGGTGACGCGGGCGCCGTCACTGGTCGTGACTTCCTGCACTACCACCGAGTCGGCCCCGGCCGGAATCGCGGCGCCGGTCATGATGCGTATTGCCGCTCCCGCGTCCAGCGTGCCGTGCCAGGGCTGGCCGGCGTAGGCGGTGCCGGCGATGGTGAGCGAGGTGGCGCCGGTGGCGGCCAGGTCCATGGCACGGACCGCGTAGCCGTCCATGGCTGAGTTGTCGTTGGCCGGCACATTGCACGGCGCGATCACGTCGGTGGCGAGTACCCGGTCGAGCGCATTGTGCACCGCGACCCGCTCCCGCCCGGTAATGGGTGTCAGGCGCCGCAGTATCGCTTGGCGCGCTTCATCGACACCCAGGCTGGTTGATGGTGCGGGAGAGTTCGGAGTTGAGGTCATGCACTTGCTCCTGGCTGGCGCTCAGCGTGTCTTCAGATAGAACCGTAGGAATGCAGTCCGGTCAGGAACATGTTCACGCCGATGAAGGCAAAAGTGGTAACCAGCAGTCCGATCACCGCCCACCACGCGAGCATCGTACCGCGCAGCCCCTTGGTCAGGCGCATGTGCAGCCACGCGGCGTAGTTGAGCCACACAATCAGCGCCCAGGTTTCCTTCGGGTCCCATTGCCAGTAGGTGCCCCAGGCTTCGGCGGCCCACAGCGCGCCGAGGATGGTGGCGATGGTGAAAAAGGCGAAGCCGATCGCGATCGCCCGGTACATGACGTCTTCGAGTACACGCGGGTCGGGCAGGCGGCTGGCGAGCACCCCGCGCTCGACCAGCAGTTGCCCGACCCCCACCATGGCCGCGAGCGAGAATGCGCCGTAGCCGATGAAGTTGGTCGGCACGTGCACCTTCATCCAGTACGACTGCAGGGCCGGAATCAAGGGCTGGATTTCCGCCGCGCCACGGGTAAAGGCGTACCACAGCAGGAAGGCCACCGCCGCCGAGATGATCAGCGACACGAAGGCACCCATCTTGCGCGTGGCATAGCGGTGCTCGTAGTACAGGTAGAGCAGGGCGGTGATCAGGCAGAACAGCACCATCACTTCGTACAGGTTGCTGATCGGAATGTGGCCGATCCGCGGCCCCATCAGATAGGACTCGAACCAGCGCACCAATAGACCCGTGGTGCCCATTGCGGTGCCGCTCCACAACAGCGCGCCGCCGGTGCGGTCGGCAAAGGCGGAACGCGTCAGCAGCCCGAGCCAGTAGGCGCCGGTGGCGATCAGGTACAACGCGCTCATCCACATGATGGCGGTCTGGCTGGAGATCAGGTACTTGAGTGCGAAGGTCTGTTCGGCGCGCGCCAGATCGCCGCCGTACAGGCCGATGCTGGCAATCGACAGCGTGGCGACTGCCGTGAGATACGGGCGAAACGCTGCCCAGTGCCGCCCGATCGCCGCAAGCACCGGCACCTGGAGCAGCAGGATCGCGGTGTCGTAGCCGTCCATCAGCGCGCCATAGCGCAGCAGCGCGACGCCGGCACCGCCGATCAGGGCCAGCAGGTAGAGCCAGCCCAGCGGATCACGGTGCGGCGCGTGGGCGGGGTGGATTCCGGGCTGGGCGAGTTCAGTCATGGCGTGTGCTCGGGTAGGGGATCGGTGGATGCCGGAGCCAGCCGCGCCCGCAGACTTTCGGCGTGGTGGCGGAAGATGTCGTCCACATCCATGGTCCTGCGGTTGGTTGACAGCGCCACCAGGGTGTCGCCATCCGGTTTGACGAGTACGAATAGCCGCCGCTCTCGGATGTAGAGCATGGCGAAGATGCCCAGCACCATCAGCAGTGAACCGAGATAGACCAGCGGTTTGCCCGGAGAGCGCGTGACCTGCAGCACCGTGGCCTGGCGCAACGTGTAGTCGGTGAGCTGGAAATATAGCGGTGCGCCGTAGAAACGACTGTCGGACAACGCGGCCAGGGTGTTGCCGAGAAACAGTGCGTGCTTGTCATCCATCACCGGCTCGGCGAGGCCGGCCTGTTCGCGCGCCAGCAACCACGCCTCCCACACCATGCCTTGCAGCACCTTGCTGAAAACGTCCATCGCGCGCTCCTGCTCGGCCGCCGGGATGGTGCTTTCGATGAAGCGTCCCACGCCTTCATAACCGCGTTCGGCGAACAGCGATGCGGTATGCAGCGCGGTGGCGACAAAGCGTTCGCGCGTCGCGCTGTCGGCGCCGGGCAGGCTGCGTTGCGCAAAGCGTGCCGCGATCTGGGCGTGGCGGCGCGGGTCCATGAAGATCTTGTGGATGTCGAACCAGGTGTCGATGCGTCCGTCGTCATCCAGCGGAAAGCGGATGTAGCGAAAATCCGTGCCGGCTTCCTCGCGCATGCCGGAGATGATGAACCATGCGCCGCGCTGCTCGACCGGCATCATGTAGTTGTGAAACTCACGCGCCTGCCCGGCGGCATCGCGCAGCTTGTAGCCGAAACTGGGGCCAAGGTTGCGCAGATCGCGGCTGGATGCGGAGATGGCGCCGCTTCCCAACTGGCGCTGCAACTGCGCGAGCCCGGCAGACGTTTCCGCTTCCTGAGTCGGGGAGCCGAAATCCTCGACGTTGAACGCCCGAAAATCGGTCAGCTCCAGCTTGTAGGGGTGCTTGCCGGCCTCGATCGCCAGGCTGTCGCCCACCGCGCCTTCCACTTGGGTCGTTGCGAGGGCGGCGTCCGCGCTCAGACTGCGAGCGGTCAGGCGCAGCATCGAGCCGCCGTCCTCGAATCCGGACTGGTACAGCGTCACGCCCCGGTGCGTCAGGGGGCGATTGACTTCCAGGGTATGGCTGAGCGTTTCGCCGCTGGCATCGTCGGTGATGACGATGTCGCTGGCAAAGCGGCTGGGGCTGCCGTTGTCGTAGTGTTCGATATGGAATTTCGTCAGCGCCACGGAAAACGGCAAGGGCTGCAGCAGGATGCCGTCGCCCAGGCGCAGCACGGCAGTGCGGTTGGAGCGCCCTTCCGGGATGAACAGGTTGCCGCGGAAACTCCAGTTGTCCTCGCCCATGCGTGACGATTCCGGCATCTCGACGATCAACTGCCCGGCGGTGGTGCTGGCCTTGCCGCCGAGCGCCATCCGCACTCGCAGCGGCAGATCGCCATCGAGCAGACCGCCGACGCAGATCAGCACGATGGCGCCGTGCGCGAGGAAGTACCCCGAGCGGCTGGCGCTGCCTTGCTTGGCGGCAATCAGCACGCCCCCGTCCGCACGCGCATTGCTGCGGGCGCTGAATCCGCTGTCGCGCATGTAGGTGAGCACCCGCGCCTGTGCGTCGGCGGGGGCGATGCCCGCGCGGAAGCCGTGCTGGTGGGCGAACTGGCGCAACGACGCTTCGCGCGCGTGTTCCCGGTAGCCACGAATCTCGCGCAACATCGGGGTGGTCTGGCGGATGATGCACAGACTGGTGGACAGCACCAGGAACGCCAGAATGACGACGAACCAGGAGGTGTTGTAGAGATTGTAGAGACCGGTCCTTTCCAGCATTGGGAACCAGAATGGTCCGAACTGGTTAAGGTAGGCGTTGTACGGCTGCCCTTGCTGGATGACGGTCCCGATGATCGAAGCGATACCCAGAACCGTGAGCAGGCTGATTGCGAAGCGCATCGAACTGAGAAGTTCGAACAGATCGCGTAGGGTGCCGCGTTGCATCGCATGTCCTGGGGTGTGTGCGGCGCAATCCAGTTTGCGGCCGCAGCGAAAATACAAAAGGGGGTGGACGCGCCACCCCCTCCTACCGTTGCTTCGATAACCGGGCTCAGCGCAAGCCGGCGGCGTAGTCGGCCACGGCCTTCATTTCGGGGTCGGTCATCTTGAGCGCGATGGTGCGCATCATTTCGTTCGGATCGTTCTTGCGGATGCCGTCACGGAAGCCCTTGAGCTGATCGAAGGTGTACTCGGCAAACTGGCCCGATACGCGCGGATACTGGGCCGGCATGCCCGCGCCGGCGGGGCCGTGGCAGGCCGCACAGGCGGGGACGCCCTTGGCCGCGATGCCGCCGCGCCAGATGCTCTGGCCCAACTCCACCGTATCGACGTTGGCGGCTTGCGCGGGCTGCAGGGTCTGGGCCGCGAGGTACTGCGCCATCGCCTTCATGTCCTCATCTTCAAGGCCGGCGATCATGGCGCCCATGATCGCGCTTTCGCGCACGGCCGGCTTGCCGTCCCACGACTTGAAGTCCTTCATCTGCTTGTACAGATAGTCGGGCAGTTGCCCCGCCAGCTTGGGGTTGGGGGCTGCGGGGCTGTTACCATCGGCGCCATGACAGCCGACGCAAAGGGTTTCGGCAGTCTGTTGCGCCTTGGCGAGGTCGGGTGTCTGGCCTTGGGCCTGAAGGCCGCCTGAAATCAGCAGCAGCGAGAGCAGCAGGGAACGCTTGGTCATGGTGTCCTCAGAAAGCCGTGAGCGGTTGTCTCAAACTTGCTATTCTATATCAACAGCCTTTTCTTGCGCGACGCGATCCGGGTTTTCTCTCGGAGCCGAACGTCGCGACACTCCCCGATGCCCATATTCCGTAACGCCCAGTTCGAGATCTCGATCGCCAAACCCGGCGGTCTACCCCCCCCCGTGGGCGCGGAAGTTGCCTTCGCCGGGCGCTCCAACGCCGGCAAGTCCAGCGCCATCAATACGCTGGCAGGCCATACCCGGCTGGCCTATGTATCCAAGACGCCGGGGCGCACCCAGTTGATCAACTTCTTCCGCCTCAACTGTGGCGCGGCACTGGTTGATCTGCCCGGTTACGGCTATGCCAAAGTGCCGGAGGCGATCCGCAAACAGTGGGGGCATCTGCTCGAAACCTATCTCAGGAAACGCGAAAACCTGATCGGCCTGGTGCTGATCATGGATAGCCGGCATCCACTGACGCCGCTCGATCACAACATGATCGGGTGGTTCGCGCCGACCGGCCGGCCGATACATATCCTGCTGACCAAGAGCGATAAACTGTCGCGCAATCAGGCCAGCGCCGCACAGGCCTTCGTGCGGCAATCTCTGGCCGCGATGGGGCCGCAGGTGAGTGTGCAGCTTTTTTCCAGCCTGAAGAAAACCGGGGTTGAAGAAGTTGAGAGCGTCGTTGCCGGCTGGCTGGGGCTGTCCGACGCGCACGCAGCAGCCGAGCCGGTTGCGCTCTAGCGGGACTTGAAAAAAGAAAAGCCCCGGGCTCAAGGGGAAGAAAGCCCGGGGGTCAAACGCCTGAGTTGCAGGCTCCCGCTCAGGGAGGGAAAGCGGGGGATGGATTGCCCATCCATACGCTCTGATAATGAGCACTCCGGGAAGTTCCCGGCCTTGGTCGACAAGCTGTATGGTTTTGTAAATTGAATCTGGTACTGGATCGAGTATGAACATGCGAGCGAATGTTGGTTTTCCTGCCACGCGCATGCGCAGGATGCGGCGCGACGAGTTCTCCCGGCGTCTGATGCGTGAGTCGCATCTGAGCGCGGACGACCTGATTTACCCGGTGTTCGTGCTTGAAGGCGAGCGGCGCACCGAAGCGGTTGCGTCCATGCCGGGCGTGAACCGCGTTTCGCTGGACCACTTGCTCGGCGTGGCCGAACAGCTCGTGGCACTGGGCATACCGGCGATAGCGCTGTTTCCGGCCGTCGATGCAGCGGGCAAGACGCCGGGCGCCGAAGAGGCTTGGAATCCGGACGGACTCGTTCCCCGGACCGTGCAGGCGCTGAAAGCACGCTTTCCAGAGCTTGGCGTGATTACGGACGTGGCGCTCGACCCCTACACCAGCCACGGGCAGGACGGTTTGATCGATCCGGATGATCCACGTGGCTACGTCCTCAACGACGAGACTCTGGAGGCGCTGGCCAAGCAGGCGCTGTGTCATGCGCAGGCCGGCGCCGACGTGGTCGCCCCTTCCGACATGATGGACGGGCGGGTCGCCCGGATACGCAGCGAACTCGATGCGGGCGGGATGATCCATACACGCATACTGGCGTATTCCGCCAAGTACGCATCCAGCTTCTACGGCCCCTTCCGCGATGCGGTCGGTTCGGCGGGCAATCTGGGCAAGGGCGACAAACGCACTTACCAGATGGATCCGGCCAATTCCGACGAGGCGTTGCGTGAGGTGGCACTGGACATCGCCGAAGGCGCCGACATGTTCATGGTCAAGCCGGGCATGCCTTACCTGGACATCGTGCGGCGGGTCAAGACCGAGCTGCAGGTGCCGACCTACGTTTACCAGGTCAGTGGTGAGTACGCGATGCTCAAGGCCGCCATCGCCAATGGCTGGCTTGCCGAGCAGGCTTGCGTGCTGGAGGCGCTGCTGGCGTTCAAGCGCGCCGGGGCCGACGGCATACTGACCTATTTCGCGCTCGACGCGGCGCGCTGGCTCAAGGCGAGTGCCTGACCGCGGGTTGGCGTGACCCGCGTTGCCGGAACATCGTGGGGGCGCCGGCCGGGACCGGCTTCATCCCCGTCGCGCGATGATTTGCCGACGCTTTTCTTTTCCCTGGTTTTTACCCTCTGTCGTTTCATGGCTTGACTGAAGTCAAGTTCATCGGCAGGTGCCGGTGTAGCATGAATGGACAGGCTCGCCTCGTCGTGGTGTCGGCCGCTTCATTTCGCATCACGGTGATGCCAAGGGCGCGACGGTCCGAACCGTTGGTCCGAGAGCGCCCGTTCATGCCGCACTGACCGAACACGGGGGGTGATGATGGCTGGATTGGTGGTGAAGTTGTCGCGGGGTATGACGATCACGGTGGTTGCGACCGCCATGTCGTTGTCGGCATTGGCCGCCCCTCCTGCCGACTGGTCGCGGATTCCGGTCCATACGGTGAAGCTGTTCTATCCGGGGCAGGCGAGCTACGACTGGGTGACCAGCGCGGCTCACAAACGTGGCGACCGGAAGGTCAAGGCCGGTTTCGCCTGTCTGTCCTGTCACGAAGCCGATGAAGCGCAGATCGGCGAGGCGGTGGTCAAGGGCGGGAGGCTGGAGCCTACGCCTATCGCCGGCAAGACGGGGGTGATCGATCTGAAGGTCCAGGCCGCGCATGATGACGCATTCCTCTACCTTCGCTTCGAGTGGAATACCCAGATGGCGCGGGCCGGGTAGATGCACGATTACATGATGTATGACGGCACTGCATGGACCTTCATCGGTGGGCCGAGGTCCAGTGCAAGGGTACGCAGCGGCGCCCAACCGCCTGTCTATGAAGATCGCCTGGCGATCATGATCGATGACGGCAAGATACCGCTGTTCCGCAATCAGGGATGCTGGCTGACCTGTCACACCGGCATGCGTGATATGCCCGACGAGCCGAACAAGGATCAGGTCCAGGCGCATGCCCTGCTCGGCGGGGCGCTCAAGATGAGCGATGTGCGCAAGTACCTGGCGAACAGCCGTAGCGACGATACGGCGAGTTGGGGCAAGACGCGCTCGCCCGAGGAGATCGCCGCACTCAAGGCGGATGGCAAGTTCGTCGATCTGCTGCAGTGGCGTGGTCATCGCAGCAACCCCGTAGGCATGACCGATGATGGCTACGTGCTGGAGTACCGTCTGTTCGATGCCGGCAAGGGTCCGTTCAGTTGGAACGTCGATCGGAAGACCATGACACCGAAATACATGTTCGATGTCACCAAGGTCGGAGTGAAGGCGATCACGATCGATGACATCGGCAAGGCGGGAAAGCCTCACGCGATCATCAGGGAGGAAAATGCCGTGCCCTTCGATCCGAACGCCGGGTGGACAAAGGGCGATGTCCTGCCGGGACGGCTGCTTTCGCGCGCGGACGCGAGCGGGTCGGCGGCGGACAGCGACGCTGCAAGCGGTCAGTGGAAAGATGGCGTATGGACGGTGGAGTGGGCGCGCAAACTCGATACGGGGCACCCCGAGGATGACAAGATCCTCAAGGTGGGCAGTGTCTACAACGTGGGGTTTGCCGTCCATGATGATAATGTCACGACGCGCTTCCATCATGTGTCGTTTCCGCTGACGCTAGGAATCGGTGTCGATGGGATGATTTCGGCAACGACGCTGAAATGAAAACACCCGGCCATGGCCGGGTGTTTCCGTGTTGGTGGGCCCGCACGGACTTGAACCGTGGACCAAAGGATTATGCTTACCACTACGGCTTTCGCCGCCCCTTTCGGGTTTGTGGTCTGGACTATACCTTCCCGTTACAGGCTGGCCGTCTAGTCTCTACACCTTCCCTCATATTGCCGAGGGCTTGGCTCGGTATTGGCATCCCCTTGCGGGGTGTCAGCTTTCACCGAATTTGACCAGTTCTACCTGGCGCCAGAGTTAACTTGGCAACAGGCAACCCATTAGAAACTTGCCATGCGGCGGTTGCCCGCCGTTTAGGATTTGTTTCGTTAAGTCCTCTGCTCTAACCAACTGAGCTACGGGCCCGAAGCTGCTATTTTACAGGGTCCGGCCGATATTCAGAACGGCTGGACCCTGAATTTCTTCCATTTTTTTGACTCTGGTTGCGCGCCTGCGCTGCCGGCCATGGGTCGGGGCGCAGGCCGTTGTCAGCTGTCGCTGTCGAGGAAGCTGCGCAGGCGTTCCGAACGGCTGGGGTGGCGCAGCTTGCGCAATGCCTTGGCTTCGATCTGGCGAATGCGCTCGCGGGTGACGTCGAATTGTTTGCCGACTTCCTCAAGGGTGTGGTCGGTATTCATTTCGATGCCGAAGCGCATGCGCAATACCTTGGCTTCGCGCAAGGTCAGCGAATCCAGCACTTCGCCGGTGGCGTCGCGCAGGCTCGAGAACATCGCAGCATCGGCGGGCGCCAGCGTCGCCTGGTCTTCGATGAAGTCACCCAGGTGTGAATCGTCGTCATCGCCGATCGGCGTTTCCATGGAAATCGGCTCCTTGGAGATCTTCATGATCTTGCGGATCTTCTCCTCGGGCATCTCCATGCGCTCGGCCAGCGTTGCCGGATCGGGTTCCTGCCCCGTTTCCTGCAGGATCTGGCGGCTGATCCGGTTCATCTTGTTGATGGTTTCGATCATGTGCACCGGGATGCGGATGGTGCGCGCCTGGTCGGCGATCGAGCGCGTGATGGCCTGGCGGATCCACCACGTGGCATAGGTCGAGAACTTGTAACCACGGCGGTATTCGAACTTGTCCACGGCCTTCATCAGGCCGATGTTGCCTTCCTGGATCAGGTCGAGGAACTGCAGGCCGCGGTTGGTGTACTTCTTGGCAATCGAGATCACCAGGCGCAGGTTGGCCTCGGTCATCTCGCGCTTGGCGCGCCGCATCTTGGCTTCACCGGTCGACATCTGCCGGTTGATGTCCTTGAGTTCCTTGAGCGGAATGCCGATCCGGTCCTGCAGATCGATGAGTTTCTGTTGCTCTTCGAGCACGGCCGGATGCACCCGCATCAGACCTTCGGCGTAGTTCTTGCCTGCGCCGATCTCGTCCTTGAGCCAGTCGAGGTCGATTTCCTTGCCCGGGAATACCTTGATGAAGTGCTGGCGCGTCATGCCGGCGCGATCGACGCACAGGCGCAGGATCTGGCGCTCGTGGCCGCGCACCTGCTCGACCATATGGCGCACCGTGTCGCACAGGCGCTCGATGGTCTTGGCCGTGAAGCGGATGTTCAGCAGTTCATCCGAGATCTGTTGCTGCAGGTTGCGATAGGTCTTGTCCTTGGAGCCTTTCTTCTCCAGCGCGGACATCTTCTTCGCATAGAGTTCGCGGATGGTGGTAAAGCGTTCCAGCGCGTCAGTCTTGAGTTTCAGCAGGGTGGCGGCGTTTGCCGCAGCCTCCTTGTCGGCGCTGTCCTCTTCATCGTCGTCATCGCCGTCGTCGTCGCCGCTGTCTTCGTCATCGTCGCCGAGTTCGGAGTCGGATTCGTCGTCGGTGCTGCCGCTGTCGGCTTCGGCTTCGGTCGCGCCTTCGTTGGGGTCGATCAGGCCATCGATCAACTCGTCGATGCGCATCTCGTCCTTGCTGACCTTGTCTGCCGCATCGAGCATTTCGGCAATCGTGGTCGGGCAGGCCGAGATCGCCTGGACCATGTGCTTCAAGCCTTCTTCGATGCGTTTGGCGATCTCGATCTCGCCTTCACGGGTAAGCAGTTCCACCGTGCCCATCTCGCGCATGTACATGCGCACCGGGTCGGTGGTACGGCCGAACTCGGAATCCACGGACGAGAGCGCCTGCTCGGCCTCTTCTTCCGCGACATCTTCGTCCACGGAAGCCGGGACGCTGTCCGACATCAACAGGTCTTCGGCGGCCGGCGCTTCGTCGAACACCCGTATGCCCATGTTGTTGAAGGTCGCAATGATGCCTTCAATCTGTTCGGCGTCGGCGACGTCGTCCGGGAGGTGATCGCTGATCTCGGCATAGGTCAGGTACCCGCGCTCTTTTCCCAGTGTAATCAGGGTCTTGAGCTGGGTCCGACGAAGCTCTGGATCCAGTGGCGCCGCTACAGGGTTGTTGGCTGCGGGGGCGTCAACCTTCTTTCTGGCTCGGGAGGTGCGCCCTGCGGGGCTATCCTTGCGTGAACCTTTGGCTTTTTCGCGGGCCATGGCTCTCCTTGAATCGCGAGTGTTAAGTCGAGTAAACCAATAATTATACTATAAATTCTTGCTGGATCCGAGGTCGCGGATCTGGCTTTTTTCAAGCAACAGTTCAGCGAGCCGCTGCCGCTCGCCCGGCGCAAGGCCGGTTTCCCGCGACTGGCGGGTCAGGGCGAGAATTTCATCCGATATGGCGTCGGCCTGCAGTTTTCTCAGCGTATCCTCGAACAAAGTCTCGATGACTGATTCATCATAGTCGGTCCCGACCAGTTCGGCTGCCACCTTGTTCAGCGTGGCGGCGTGTTCCGAGCTTCTGAAGTGCTCGACGAGTCCGCCCAGACCACGCTCGGTTTCCAGTTCTCCGATGCTGAGCGCGTCGATCATCGCCACCAGTGCGCGTCCGTGAGCGTCGTCGACGGGGATGAGGTCGACCGGCAGGCGCGCGATCCATACCGGGTGCTGCAGTACGATGCGCAGCAGTGTCGCAACCGGAGTGGTTGGTTTGCGTCGGCCCCGACTCGAAATCGGTCCGCTGGGTGGGCGTGGATTGCCGGAACGGGCGCGGGTGGGGCTTTCAGCCGGTTTGATGCCGAATGCCTGCTCGACCTCGATCTGGGTCATGTCGCTGGCCTCGGCGATGCTCTTGATCAGTTGCAGGCGTAGCAGCGGGGCGGCGACGCGTGTCACCAGCGGGCGAGCTTCATGTACGAAGCGGGCGCGTCCTTCGGCGGTGTCAAGCGCGCAATCGGTCTGTAGTTCGCGGGTCAGGAAGCTTGCCAGCGGCATGGCCGCCGCCGCTGCCGCGCGAAAGGCGGTGTCGCCCTCCGCGCGTACGAACGAGTCGGGGTCGTGCTGTTCCGGCAGGAACAGGAAGGCCAGCGTGACGTCATCACGCAGCGCTTCGAGCGACGCATCCAGGGCGCGCCATGCGGCCTTGCGCCCGGCGGCGTCGCCGTCGAAGCAGAACACGATGCGATCGGTCTCGCGCAGCAAGGTCTGTATGTGATGGCGGGTGGTGGCGGTGCCGAGCGCGGCAACCACATTGCCTATGCCGTACTGGGCGAGCGCGACGACATCCATGTAACCCTCGACGACCAGCGCGTAGCCGGCTTCGCGTATGGGTTTCTGCGCCTGCGGCAAACCGTACAGCTCACGTCCCTTTTCGAAAAGCGGTGTCTCGGGGGAGTTCAGGTATTTCGGCTCGCCGCTATCCAGTATCCGTCCGCCGAAGGCAATGACGCGCCCGCGCCGGTTCTGGATCGGAAACATGATGCGGTTGCGGAAGCGGTCGTACCGCCTTTTTTGCTCGTTTTCTATCACAAGCCCGGCGTCGAGCAGCGCCTTGGCTTCATAGGACGGAAAGGCCGCCTGCAGTGCCTGCCAGTCGTCCGGCGCGTAGCCTATGCCAAAGCGGGCCGCGATCTCGCCGTTCAGGCCGCGTCGCTTGAGGTAGTCGATGGCGACCGGGCTGCGTTTGAGTTGTTCGCAGTAGTAGCGGGCTGCGGTGGACATCGCTTCCAGCAGCGCTTCATTTTCCTGGTTGGGTGGAGCGTGGTACTTGCCGCCTGACGGTTCGTCCGGAATCTGCATGCCGGTTTGCTGCGCGAGGTCCTTGACGGCGTCGATGAAGGACAGTCCGGAGTACTCCATCAGGAAGCTGATGGCATTGCCGTGCACGCCGCAGCCGAAGCAGTGGTAGAACTGCTTGGTCGGACTGATCGAGAACGAAGGCGTTTTTTCGCCGTGAAAGGGGCAGCAGGCGAAGTAGTTCGCGCCGCCCTTCTTCACGGTCAGGTGGCGTTCGATGACGTCGACGATGTCGATCCGGGCCAGAAGATCCTGTATGAATGATTGCGGGATCATTGTGGCAGCGGCGCGGGCGTGCGGACGGCCATCAGCCGTCCAGATGGCCGTTCAGGGTTGCAGATGCGTCTGGCGGTGCGACGGTGATGCACGTCATGTCCGGCTCCAGATTGGCAAACACAAAAGCACACCGGGCACGAACCGAAAGGTCCGCACCCGGTGTGATCAAATTCCGCTACGGCTTGAGCGCTGTATCAGTACAACTTGGGCGGCAGCATCTGGCTGCGCAGGCGCTTGTGGTTGCGCTTGACGGCAGCGGCCAGCTTGCGCTTGCGCTCAGCGGTGGGCTTCTCGTAGAACTCACGCGAGCGCAGTTCGGTCAGCAAACCGGTTTTCTCGATGGTGCGCTTGAAGCGGCGGATGGCAACTTCAAACGGCTCGTTTTCCTTTAAGCGAATGCCCGGCATTACGGAATTCCTTGTGTGTCTTGTAAGCGGAAAAAAGAGCAGTATAGCGGTAGTGATTGCCGTGAGCAAGCGCGTGCCGCGCATTCGGGATAAACTCGACGCCCTTGTGATGCCGTGGCGCGTTGGGGTGGGCACGATGAAGGTACTGGGAATAGAAACGTCCTGTGACGAGACCGGCGTAGCGGTGTACGACACCGAGGCGGGCTTGCTCGGGCACACCCTGCATTCACAGGTCGATCTGCACGCCGCCTACGGCGGTGTCGTGCCCGAGCTGGCGTCGCGCGACCACATACGCCTGTTGCCGGCGTTGGTGAAACAGGCTTTGACGGCGGCGCATTGTTCGTTCGATGCGATCGACGCGGTGGCGTATACCGCCGGTCCGGGGCTGGCCGGCGCGCTGCTGGTAGGGGCGGCGTACTCGGAATCGCTGGGATTTGCGCTGAACATGCCGGTGCTGCCCATCCATCACCTCGAAGGCCATCTGCTGTCGCCCTTGCTGTCGGTCGATCCGCCGGCTTTTCCATTTGTAGCGTTGCTGGTTTCGGGTGGGCATACGCAGTTGATGGAGGTGGCCGGGGTGGGGGACTACGTTTTGTTGGGTGAAACGCTGGATGACGCCGCCGGTGAGGCGTTCGACAAGACCGCGAAACTGATGGGGCTCGGTTATCCGGGCGGGCCGCAGTTGGCAACACTGGCCGAATCCGGATGCGTCGGGCGCTTTTCGCTGCCGCGCCCGATGCTGCGGTCGGGTGATCTGGACTTCAGTTTCAGCGGACTCAAGACCGCCGTACTCAATGTCGTATCGTCGCCGGACTGGAATGCCGATGATGTGGCGGATCTGGCGGCGGATTTCCAGGAGGCGGTGGTTGACGTGCTGTGCGCGAAGTCGCAACGCGCGCTCGATCAGACCGGTTTGACCCAGCTGGTGGTGGCTGGCGGGGTGGGTGCCAATCGCCGTTTGCGCGCCCAGCTCGATGCGGCGTTGCGGCGCAAGCGCCGGCGGGCTTACTACCCCGAACTCGAACTATGCACCGACAACGGCGCGATGATCGCTTTTGCCGGCGCGCTCAGATTGCAGGCGGGGGAGATTGCGAAGGGTGATTCGGCGGTCCGTGTCCGGCCGCGCTGGCCGCTGGCCGAGTTGAGCGCGGCGGGCGTCGGAGCAAAGCCGGCGGCTCGGTGATCAGCCTTTCTTGCCGCCACCGATCTTGCCTTCGGTGCCATCCTTGAGTTTGCGGATGTTGCCGGCGTGGCGCCACACCAGCACTGCGGTCATGAGCAGCAACACGCCGACGATGGTCGGGTTGTCGAACATGACGATGCCGGCGAGCGGGGCGCTGGCGGCGGCGGCGAGTGCTGCGGCCGATGAGTAGCGTGTGACCAGCGCCACGACCAGCCAGACGGCAAGCGCGCTTAGCGCGAGCCAGCCGTTGATGCCGGTCAGCACTCCGAGCGCGGTGGCGACCCCCTTGCCGCCCTTGAATTTGAGGAACACGCTGAACACGTGGCCGAAGAACGCGGCGAGTCCTGCCAGCGCCGCTTCCTGTGGGCTGAACCCGAGACGTGCGACCGCCCACACCGCGAGCCACCCCTTGGCGCAATCACCCACCAGGGTCATGATGGCGGCAGCCTTGTTGCCGCTGCGCAATACATTGGTCGCTCCCGGATTGCCCGAACCATATTCACGCGGATCGGCCAGTCCGAACAGGCGGCTGGAAATGATCGCGAATGGCACGGAACCGAGCAGGTAGGCAGCGACAAGTATCGGCAGTAACGTCATGAGGGCACCTCGCCCGCGCTCGGTGGGTCGCAGCGGGTTGTCCGGGGGTTGATGGAGTGGCGGTCAATAATGCAATCGCTTGGCGGCAAGGATCGTCCGTCGGGTTCCTGATCGTGCGGAGCGGATTATCCACGAACGCCAGCCGGGCTGGAATTGTTGCGATTTTAATCGGGAAACAGCATGGATTTCATATTTGTCGAAGAACTGCGCGTACAGGCCTGGGTCGGAATCTACCCGCGCGAGAAAGCAGTACCCCAGATGCTTGAACTGAATCTGACTTTCGGTGTGCCCGAGGCGGCGGCGCAGCGGGACAATATCGATGACACCATCGATTATGCGGTGGTGGTCGAACGCATCCGCAAGGAGCTGAGGGAGCGGCATTTCAATTTGATTGAAACGCTGGGTGAATTCGTCGTCAATCTGTTGTTCGATGAATTCGGTGCGCCGTGGGTCAAGATCAGGTTGGCAAAAATAGGCGTGATGAAAGACGTGCGTCGCGTCGGCGTATTCATACAGCGCGGGCGCGAGAACAGACCGGTTGCCGATGATCCGCACTAGCAGCCGGGCTTGAGCGATCGTCACTCGCAGCGCGGGAAAACGAGGACCGATTCGCCTGGTTTCGAGGCGCATAGTGGTTCCATGCAACGAGAAAGCGGGCAAATATGGACCGTCTCATTTGCTTCAACTCCGGCCGGCGCGGTAGACCCGCCTAAAGTCCAACAGGCTGCTGGCCCCGGCTATTTTATCGGCATTGTTCCGGAAGCGTATTGCTGTACACGCGCTGACTGGAGCCACGCCATTTCTGGAGTCTTTACAACGTTCCCGTGGCTGGAGCGAGCGTGGTTGCCGAGCACCCGGTAGTTGCCCAATGCTCTCAACTTAAGCCCCAACGACTTGTAAGCGCCACGCATCCGGGGTAGAATGGGTCTCGTTAAGTCATTGATAAATAGACAATATGAACTCGAATACTCGACCCTCAGTCGCTGCTTTCCGAGTTCTCTGACTTT
>JACOUN010000037.1 GCA_016177805.1 Rhodocyclales bacterium | reverse complement strand
GTCCGTAGGTGGTCCAGTCGGCGTAGAAGGCGCAGATCGCCGCGACGTCGACCAGATACACGTTCTTGACGAAGTCATCGAGCTTGCTGATCCACTCGCGCACCGCCATCAGGCGTTCGACGGTCAGCACCGCCTGCGAGTCGGTCGCAAGCGGGTTGGAAACCCCGCCGGCCGCCACGTTCTGGATGTGCGGCGTCTTGGCGCCGAGGATCGACACGATCTTGTTCGCGTGGCGCTGCACTTCCAGCGCCTGCAGGTAGTGCGCCACCGCCAGCAGGTTGACCTCCGGCGGCAGCTTCATCGCCGGGTGGCCCCAGTAGCCGTTGGTGAAGATGCCCAGTTGCCCGGTGGACACGAAGCCCGCCAGGCGCTCCTTGATCTTGCGGAACTCGTGTTTCGAGTTGCCCGACCACGACGACAGGCTCTCGCCCAGCGCCGAGGCCTTGTCCGGATCGGCCTTGAGCGCCGACACCACGTCGACCCAGTCCAGCGCCGACAGGTGGTAGAAATGCACGATGTGGTCATGCACCGCGTGCGCCAGGATGATCAGGTTGCGGATGTACTGGGCGTTGACCGGGATCTCCAGATCAAGCGCGTTCTCGACCGCGCGCACCGAGCAGATCGCATGCACGGTGGTGCATACCCCGCAGATGCGCTGCGTGATCGCCCACGCGTCGCGCGGATCGCGCCCGATCAGGATGTTCTCGACCCCCCGCCACATCTGCCCCGATGACCAGGCCTTGGAGACGTGACCGTTGGCGACGTCGACGTCCACCCGCAGGTGACCTTCGATACGGGTGACGGGGTCGATGGTAATACGCTGGCTCATGTGAAACTCTCCTTAGGCGGCGACCGCGTGTTGCTCACGCGGCAACACCGGGAAACGGCGGGTGATGATGATGTAGGCGGCGATTTTGAGAGCGAACAGGCCGACGGTGACGACCAGCTCGCCGGTGCTCGGGAAGTAGCTCCAGTTGTCGCCCGGCATGTAGCCGATCAGGAACGAGTTGATGCGCAGCAGGATGCCGCCCAGCAGCAGGTACAGCCCGCCGAGGAACAGATTGGCCGGGTTGCGCCGCATCGCTTCGCTGCCGACGAAGTAGAACGGCAGCGCGAAGCACACCATCTCCAGCCAGAAGAACAGCGCCTGCAGGTTGAACTGGAAGGCCGTGGCGAGCGCGCCGCGCGCGACGATGTCGCCCACGCGGATCACCAGATAGGCCGCGAGCACCCCCAGCATGACCTTGGCCAGCGGATTGAGCAGATGCGTCTCGATCGAACGGCGATACCCGGCGGCCGCGACACAGCTCTCGAACAGCACGATCGCGTAGCCGATCAACACCGCCGTCATCAGATAGATCAGCGGCAGCAGCATGCTCTGCCACAGCGGGTGGATCTGGTGGCCGAACACGATCAGCAGCGAGCCGAGCGACGACTGGTGCATCATCGGCAGCACCATGCCCAGCCCGATGAAGATGTACATGGTGCCGACCAGCTTCTTCTTCGCGTCGGCCAGACCGAACTTCTCAAGGACCGCCGGCCAGAACTCTATCCACAGCACCGCGATGTAGAGCGAGATGCACACCGCCACCTCGAACATCACCGAGTTCGGCGAGGCGTAGCCCGGCATGAAGATGTGATAGAAATTCCAGTACCGCCCCAGATCGAACAGCACCCCGACCCCAGCCAGCGTATAGCCGAGCAGGCTCGCCAGCAGCGCCGGACGGATCAGCGGGTGGTACTCGCCCTTGTTGAAGATGTACACCAGCGCCGCGACCGCGAAACCGCCGCACGCCAGCGCCGAACCGATCACCACGTCGGCCACCACCCAGATGCCCCAAGGGTAACCGTCGTTCAGGTGGGTGACCGAGCCCAGCCCGTGCACAAAGCGCACCCCCAGCACCGCCAGCGCGAGGATGAACAGCACCACGCAGAAGAACGTCACCGGGGTGAGCAGCCGCCCACCCACCGGGGCATGTTCATGAGAACTCATTGCTCACCTCCGTCGCCGTGTTCATCGTTCTTGCTGTTGCGCCGCGCGACCCAGGTCATCGCGCCGAACAACGCGATCGGCAGCACCAGACCACCGTACAGCCCGTGCTGCAGACTCTCCGATTTCGCCGCGTAGGAGCGCTCCGGCAGGGTCGGCATGCCCAGGTTGTGGAACGGCACCGCCGACAGATACATCATCTGCGTACCGCCCAACTCCTTGTCGCCATAGAGATGCTGTACGTACGGCGCCACCGGCCCTTCCCAGCTACGGTCCGGCCCGTTGCTCAGATCGCCGCGCGGATAGCGGGTCATGTCGCCCGCCTTGAGCGACAGGCGGCGTTTGGCCTCGACCTTCAGGTCGGCGACCTTGCCGTAAAGCGTGGCGCCGGTCGGGCACACCTCCGCGCACGCGGCGAACTGCCCGTCCGGGATGCGGTGCCTGCACAGCTCGCACTTGCCGATCTGCCCGCGCGGCGAGTCGTAGTCGAACTTCGGCACCTCGAACGGACAGGCCGCGACGCAGTAGCGGCAGCCGATGCAGGCGTCCGGGTCGTAGCCGACGATGCCGGTCTTGGGGTCCTTGGTCATGGCCGACACCGGACAGGCCGACACGCACGACGGATCGACGCAGTGCAGACACGACTTCTTGCTGAAGGCGTAGCCGTCCTCGACCCGGTCCTTGTGTTCCGCCTTGCCGTTCTGGAACACCTTGATCACGTTGAAGGTCTTGGCGGTGGTGTCGAGCGGCACGTCCCACAAACCATGCGCCGGGGTGTTGTAGTCGGGCGGCAGGTTGTTGGCCGACTTGCACGCCGCCACACAGGCCTTGCAGCCCACGCACAAGGTCGAATCGAACAGCAGCCCGAGCGCGTCGGGCGAGAGTTGAAGATTGTCGCGGGCCTGCACCGGCGCCGAGGCCGTGGCCCCGGTTGCCACGGCAGCGCCCGCGAGTGTTTTTCTGAAGAAATCGCGGCGGGCGTTCATGGTCAGTTCCCCGCCGGGCCGCTCTTGCCGCCATCATCGGAGCCGGGCGCCTGATCTCCGCTGCCCTTGCCGAGATTGCGCGCCACCATCGCCCCGGCACCCGCCGCAGCGCCGGCAACCGCCGCCAGCACCGCCGCCGCGCCCAGCGACACGCCCTTGCCCTGCTCCTCGCGGGTACGCGGGTAGCTGACCGGCGGCTCCAGGTTCTTGACCTTGGCGAGTTGGTGGATGGGCTTGGTGAAGCCCACCCCTTCCTCGGTACAGCCGATACAGGGATGACCACAGCCGACCGGCCAGGTGCCGGCGCCGGCGTCGCCGAACAGCACCGTCGGACAGTTGGCGTAGGTCTCCGGCCCCTTGCAGCCGAGCTTGTACAGGCAATAGCCCTTGCGGTGTCCGTCGTCACCGAACTCCATCGCGAAGCGCCCGGCGTCGAAGTGCGCGCGCCGCTCGCAGTGCTCATGGATCAGCCGCGAGTAAGCGAACAGCGGCCGATTGAGGTGATCGACCGCCGGCAATGAGCCGAAGGTCAGGAAATGCACCACGGTGGCGAGGAAGTTGTACGGGTTGGGCGGACAGCCGGGGATGTTCACCACCGGTTTGTCGATGATCTTGTGCACCCCGGTCGCGCCGGTCGGGTTCGGGTCGGTCGAGGGCATGCCGCCCCATGCCGCACAGGAGCCGATAGCGATCACCGCTGCCGCGTCGGCCGCGCATTCGCGCGTCAGCTCGATCGCGGTCTGGTTACCGACTTTGCAGTAGATGCCGCCGTCGCGGGTCGGAATCGCGCCTTCCACGACCAGCAGATACTTGCCCTTGTTCTCGGCCATCGCCTGCTTGCGCGCGGCCTCGATCTGGTGCCCAGCGGCGGCGAACAAGGTCTCGTGATAGTCCAGCGAGATCACGTCGAGGATCAGCTTTTCCAGCGTCGGATGCTCGGCGCGCAGCATCGACTCGGTGCACCCCGTGCATTCCTGGAAGTGCAGCCAGATCACCGAGGGGCGGCGCCCCTTGTCCATTGCCTGCTCGACCGCCGCGTGCGCACCAGTGGGCAGCCCCAGGGTGGTGGCCAGTGTCGCGCAGAAAGTCATGAATTCGCGCCGGCTCATGCCGAGGCGCTCTTCCACCGGCCGGGCCGCCCAGGCCGCCGCCAGTTGTTTCAGTTCGTGGTGCATGCACTCCCCCTGTACTTGTCTAATAACGGCGCCGTCGCGTGCCGCGCTGCGGGGAACCCGTTACAAGAACCGTGCCCACGCTCAGAATTCATACAAAACCTTTAACAATCAGCATGTTATTCAGCGCTGACAAATAGCCTTTTCGACAATGCGGGAATCGATTGACCACCTGCACTGGCAACCTGATTGCCAGCTTCCGGCGCCGTCGCATGGAATGCGACAATCCCCCCTCCCGCCCCGCGTCGCGCGCCCATCCGGAACCTGCATGCCCCAACCCACCCGCCCGTCCGTGCTGTCACTGCGCATCGTCGTGCCGCTGTTCGGCCTGACCCAGATCATTGCGTGGGGCAGTCTGTTCTACAGCGTCGCGGTGCTGGCGCGGCCGATGGCCGACGACCTGGGGCTGGACATCACCACGGTGTTCGCCGCGTTCTCGGCAAGCCTCGGCGTCTCCGGGCTGTGCTCGCCGTGGCTGGGACGCGCGATTGACCGGCGGGGCGGCAGCGCGGTGCTGTCGGCCGGGTCGCTGATCAGCGCTGGCGCGCTCGCGCTGATCGCGCTGGCGCAGGGGCCGCTGCTGTTCTTTCTCGGCTGGGTGCTGGCCGGGGTCGCGATGGCGGCCAACCTGTACGACGCCGCGTTCGCCGTGCTGAGCCAGTTCAGCGGCACCCGCTACCGTCAGGCACTGACCGCGCTGACGCTGTTCGGCGGCTTCGCCAGCACCGTGTTCTGGCCGCTCGCCTGGCATCTGCACGAGGGCCATGGATGGCGCGTGGCTCTGGGGGTGTTCGCGGTCATGCATATCGCCATCTGCCTGCCGATACATCGTCTGGTCCTGCCGCAAGGCACAACCCCGCCCCCCGACCCGACGCCACCCGCCACGCCCCCGGCCCGGCCAGACCGGGGCCGGCGCTTCTGGTGGCTGGCGGCCGCATTCACGCTGTGCTCGTTCGTGATCTCGGCCATGGCGGCGCACGGGGTCGGCGCGCTGCAGGCCTCGGGGCTGGACGCCGGCACCGCGATCTTCGTTGCCGCGTTGATCGGCCCCATGCAAGTGGTGGGACGGGCACTGGAATTCGTGCTCGCGCGCGGTGTCGCCGCCTCGCGGGTGGGCATGGCGGCGTTCGCGGTGATGCTCGCGGCGATGGGGGTGTTGTGGCAGGTGGCGCTGGCGCCATGGCTCGCCTTCGTGTTCGCGATCGCCTACGGCCTGTCGAACGGGGTCATGAGCATCGTACGCGGCACCGTGCCGGCCGAGCTGTTCGGTCGCGACGGCTACGGCGCGCTAATGGGCCGTCTGGCGCAACCGACCTACTACGCCAAGGCCGCCGCGCCGCTGCTGGTGGCGCTGCTGATCGGCGACGGCGGCAGCTATCAAGGCATGGCTTTGCTGCTGATCGTGCTGGCGGCGCTGGCGCTCGGGTCGTTTGCGCTGGCGGTGCGCGAAGGCGATCAATCGAACGATTGAATCGTGCGCCCATCAGCCCCGAAGGAGCGGCTTCAGCCGCGACCATCGCCGCGTTCGGGGCTGAAGCCCCTCCTACGAAGCGACGGAGCCACGCTTTACCGCAGGCGCGGACACCGGACCGGCGGCGCCATCAGCGCGACTGGAGGATCAGCCGCCCGTTGGACGCCTGTATCGGACGGCTGTTGTATGGATACAGCCGCGCGAAGATCTGCAACTGATCGTCCGCCACCGCGACCGGCGTCTGCATGACGGCCCACACCACCCCTTCGGTGCATGGCGGGGTGGTCAGCGAGCCGATGTAGAGGAAATAGCGCCGGTCTTCGGGCAGCAGGCCGGCCAGATCGATTTCGGTGCGCGGCATGTACTGGTCGCCGGGCTGCAGCGGCAGGCTGTTCCACAGGGTCTGCAGCGCCGCATGGGCCGGCCCGCCACTGTCGAGCATCACCGCCACGATGGCAATCCGCCCATCGGCCGAACGATGGTGGAAATGCACCGCCAGCGGAAACCCCTGCCCGCCCACCCGCTCCTGCGACGGGCGGTGGAACTGCAGGTGGGTGAGCGCATAGTGGCGCCCGCGCAGATCGATGCCCATGCCGTCACCGGGCTGTACTTCCAGCGTCGTGCCGGTATCGGTGATGCGAAAGCGGGTTTTCCGGTAGTCGAACTGCACCGGCTCCAGATCGACCGCTACCCCGTCGCGAATATCGATCGGCGACTGTTGCCGCCCTTGTGCGCACAGCGCCCACTCCGGGCGCAGCATGCCCCACTGCTCCGGCCCGGTGGCGCCGTCGTAGCTCCAGTGGGCGTCAGCGGGCACCGGGGGCACTTTCGCACTGGGGCTCTTGGCCGCTGCGGGCGCGGTGCCGCGGTTCGCTTTCTTGACCGGCTTCACCGCTACCGGCGGCGGCGTTTTGCTCGGCGCCACCGGTAGCGCCTTGGCCACCGGCGCGGGTGCGATGGCGGGCGCGGGCACCGGCGTGGCGATGCTCACCGGCGGCTCACCCGCATCACGCACCGGTGCCGGCTTGCGCTCCGGCGGTTCAGCCCGCGCGGGGGCGACGCGCTCGACCACCGGCGCTTTTTCCGGGGTTTCGACCGCCACCCCGAGCGGTTCGACCGAGCCCGTTTCCTGAGTCACCGCCGATCCGCTCGCCAGCGCGGCCACCGCCTTGTCCGCCTGCGCCGCGAGCTGAGCCAGATCGTTCATCGAGGGCGGCTTGCACACTTCGTTCCACAAGCGTTCGTCGATGCTGTTACGCACGATCAGCGCGGGTTTCTGCTCGTCGATGACATCCTCGCGCACCACGACGTTGCGCGCATCGAGATAACGCCTCTTGACCGTGATGAAGCTGCGATTGCGGCAGTCGTAGCGATTCAGCGCCTGTATCGTGGTGTAGCCTTGGGTCGCGGCCTCGGCGGGCGTCATGACGACGCGCGCCCACGCCACCTTGGCGCCGTTGTCGGACTCGATGATGGAGCCGCGATCGATCTGCACCTGACGGCTGCGGTCGCCCACCACGGTCTCCCAGCCGCTATCCTGCGCCCGCGCGGGCATGGCGCTCGACAGCATGAGCAGCACGACGGAAATAGCCAACAGGGGCGGGGTTGTGGAGTTCATCATGTCAACCTGAGGTGTAGTCGCTACTTCGGCCACAATCAGGAAATTCTTTAGCCCGCATCAAGTTTGCGGCGACACTGACGAAATAGGGTCAGCAGTCCTTCGGCGCGATCCGGCGTTCATGCGCAAACGGATCGCAGCCCCGCATTCGCAACGCTACCGTCCTAAATCGAGGCCCATCATGCTATTCGGCAACAAGAACAAGGCGCGTCAGAACGAAGCCGCGCTCGCCACCCTGCAGACTCAACTGGCCGAACGCCAAGCCGCGCTGGCGGCAGCCAACCAGCGCGCTGAAGCCGCCGAACGGGAAGCCGCGCAATGCCGCGCGCAGGCCGAACAAAGCACCGCGCTGATGAAGAATCTGCAGTCGTTCGGGCTGTCCCTTGAAGAATCCCAGCAATCGCTCGCAAACATGGCGAACGCCATGAAGGAACAGAAGGACCACGCGGCGAGCGCGCAGAAGCTCACCCAGAGCGGCCGTGCTTCGGTGGCACAGATCGCGTCCAGCCTCGACGTACTCGCGCAGCGCTCGAACAAGGCCACGGTGCAGGTCGGCGAGCTGGACACCCGCGCACAGGCGATCGGCGGCATCGTCCAGTTGATCAAGGAGATCGCCGACCAGACCAATCTGCTCGCGCTCAACGCCGCGATCGAAGCCGCGCGCGCCGGCGAGCAGGGGCGGGGCTTCGCGGTGGTCGCCGACGAAGTGCGCAAACTGGCCGAACGCACCACCAACGCCACCAGCGAAATCACCACGCTGGTCGAGAAAATCCGCGCCGACAGCAGCGGCAGCCGCGACCAGATCGCGGAACTGTCGGAACAAGCCGGCAAGTTCAGCGCGGACGGCCAGCAGACCGCCGAAACCATGACCAGTCTGCTCGACATGTCGTCCAGCATCGAACGCGCGGTATCGGTATCGGCACTGCGCGGTTTCTGCGAACTGGCCAAGGTCGACCACCTGATCTACAAATTCAACGTATATAAAGTGCTGTTCGGCCTGTCCGGCAGCGGCGAAGACAGCCTCCCCTCGCACCAGAACTGCCGTCTCGGTGAGTGGTATTACAAGGGCGAAGGCAAGGCGCACTTTGCCCATCTGCCCGGCTTCCGCGAAATCGAGCAGCCGCACGCCAAGGTGCACGAATCGGCACTGGCCGCGCTGCGCGCCAACAAGAGCGGCGACACTGCCACCGTGTTGCGCAAGATCGCCGACATGGAAGCCGCCAGCCTCGCCGTGCTCAAGGAACTGGAGAAAATGGCGAGTGCCGCCTGAGGCGGCACCCGGCCCGGAAACGCGAAGCGGGTCGCGCCCCTTCCCTGCAACCTCGGTCCCGCCGATAACCGGGCACCGCCGTACCGGCCTGCCCGGACGAATCCCGGACTAATCCTTGCCACTTGTGACGTGCTCGGGTAGCGTTGACGCCTCGTTAGGGGTGCCGGCCGAGAGGCTGTCGGACTTGAGCGATCGTAGCGAGCCAAGTGGGAAAGTGAGGACAGATTTACCCGATTTCGAGGCGCATAGTGGTTCTATGCAACGAGAAACCGGGAAAATATGGACCACTTCTCCCACTGGCGCAGTAGATCAGCCTCAATTCCGACAGCCTCCCGGGCCGGCTGAGACATACCCTTGGAACCTGATCCGGTTCGGACCGGCGTAGGGAAACGCAAAATGCCCGCAGCAGAGCACCCCATTTTCCCGTTTCTCCGCGCTTGCCGTGGCCTTCAGTCTGGCTCCGGGGGCAAGGAGCCGCGCGCTTGAGCACCACCACCATACCCAATGTCGTCAGTATCGCCGGAGTCGATCCGTCGGGCGGCGCCGGGCTGCTCGCCGACCTCAAGACCTTCTCGGCGCTGGGCGCCTACGGCTGCGGCGTGGTTGCGGCGCTCACGGCGCAAAACACCTGTGCGGTCACGGGCGTGCACACCCCGCCCACCGAATTCCTGCAACGCCAGATCGACACCCTGTTTGCCGACGTCAGCATCCACGCGGTCAAGCTGGGCATGCTCGGCGACGCCGCCGTGGTGCGCACGGTGGCCGAGCGCCTCGCGCATTTTTCACCCCCCGACGTCATCTGCGACCCGGTCATGGTGGCGAAGAGCGGCGACACGCTGCTGGCGAAAAGCGCCATCGCGATGCTGCGCGAAGCCTTGCTGCCGCAATGCTTCATGATCACCCCCAACCTGCCCGAAGCCGGGGTGCTGCTCGGCGAGCGCGCGCCCGAGTCGATCAAGGAGATGTACCGCGGCGCCGAACGCCTGCGCGAACTGCTGCCGACATCGAGCGAACGCTGGGTGCTGCTCAAGGGCGGACATCTGCCGGGCAACGAGCTGATGGACCTGCTGTTCGACGGCGACCGCATGCTCGAACTACCCGCCCGGCGCGTCGAAACCAAAAACACCCACGGCACCGGCTGCACCCTCTCATCGGCGATTGCGGCGCTGCTGCCGCAAAGCCGCACCGGCCTGCGCCCGGTCGAAGCCGCCGTGCGCACAGCCCGCGCGTACCTGCAGCGCGCCATCGCCGACTCCGGCGCGCTCGCGGTCGGCCACGGCCACGGCCCGGTGCACCACTTTCACGCACTCTGGGCACAACGCGGCGCCCGGACCCACACACAATGACCGCGCCTGCAACAACGGAGAACCCATGAACGCCAACGACAAATTCGTCGCCGCCCACGCCCACGTCGATGAGGCGGCGGTCGCCCCGCTGCCCAACTCGCGCAAGATCCACGTCACCGGCAGCCGCCCCGACATCCGCGTGCCGATGCGCGAAATCTCGCAGGACGACACGCCGACCATGTTCGGCGGCGAGAAGAATCCGCCGATCTTCGTGTACGACTGTTCCGGCCCCTACTCGGACCCACAAGCGAAAATCGACATCCGCAACGGCCTGCCCGCCCTGCGCGCCGGCTGGATCGCCGAGCGCGACGACACCGAAACGCTGGCCGACCTGAGCTCCGCCTTTGGCCGCGAACGCGCCGCCGACAAGGAACTCGACGAACTGCGCTTCCCCGGCCTGCATCGCAAACCGCTGCGCGCCAAACCCGGCATGAACGTCAGCCAGATGCATTACGCCCGGCGCGGCATCATCACGCCGGAGATGGAATTCGTCGCGATCCGCGAAAACAACAACCGCCGCGCCTACATCGAAGGTCTGCTCGCGTCCGGGCCGATGGGGCAGAAGCTCGCCAACGTCCTCGGCCGTCAGCACAAGGGGCAGAGCTTCGGCGCCAGCATCCCCGAGGAGATCACCCCGGAATTCGTGCGCAGCGAAGTCGCGCGCGGGCGCGCCATCATCCCGAACAACATCAACCACCCCGAAACCGAGCCGATGATCATCGGCCGCAACTTCCTGACCAAGATCAACGCCAACATCGGCAACTCGGCGCTCGGCTCCAGCATTCAGGAAGAAGTCGAGAAGATGACCTGGTCGATCCGCTGGGGCGGCGACACGGTGATGGACCTGTCCACCGGCAAGAACATCCACGAGACACGCGAGTGGATCATCCGCAACAGCCCGGTGC
>JACOUN010000036.1 GCA_016177805.1 Rhodocyclales bacterium | reverse complement strand
CATAGGGCTTTACCCAGCGGGGTATGCGCAACGAGAATGCGGTTCATGATGTACGCCTAGGATGATTGGGATTTCGGCGATTGTGCGTCAGCTCGTTTCGCTATGTCAAGTAGTAACTCAAAATAATTACTGACAGGGGTCGGATGTTAGTTGTGGCGCGGGTTGCGAAGTGGTGGTCGCGGGTGATGCCGCTCGGGCGGGGCAGATGTCGCGCGTTGGAAACGGGAGAGCGAGCCGCCCTTTGCGGCGCCACCTGATCAGCGTCGGGGTTTTCTGTACTCGGCCTCCCATGCCCTGCGCTGCTCGATCGCCAGACGCATGGCCTCTTCGTTGCCGAAGCGTTTCACGGAGAAACAGGCGCGATAGGTCCGCTCGGCAACCTTCATCGAGGCCATCCAGTGTTCGGCAACCGACACCGTTCCGTCCTTGCGCACGTGTTCGGCGCGCATGAGCCGCACACCCAGAACACCACTGGCACGATGCACATGGGGATTCGGCCACGGAAAGCCGCGCAGCGCGGCCCGCGCCAGGGGCAGGTTTTCGGGCTGCGCAGATTCAAGTGGGGACCGCTCGGCCCGACGCTCTTGCAGGGTTTGCACGTGCGCGAGGAGCGCGCGGCGGGCCTCGATCGCCAGATTCCGGGCACGCTCGTCGCCATACTTGCGGATGGAGAAGCGGCGCGCCTTCTTGTATCCCCGAACGCCCACTTCCGCCACCCAGTACGGCCTGCCTTCCACCATCTGCCGGCTTACCCCTGGGATCCCGCTGGTATTGTTGGCGCGCAGCGTCGTGCATCGCTCGGCGCTCGACAGCCGGGGGTAGTCCCGATCGACCTCATCCCGGTAGGCGGACGCGGCGCGAAAAGCCGCCTCCATGCCGCAATGGGTCGAGGCCCAGAAATCCCGCTGAAACAAGATGCCTTGCCGCCCGATCCGGACGATCCATCCGATCACCTCACCGCGTAGGGTGAACGGACTCAGGCCCGTAAGGAGCGGCCCTTCGAGCCGGGGAAACTGCGCGCGGAGCTTATTCAACATACCTGAAGGCAGCCGCTCGGCGCCATCTGAAGCGTGATCGGAGCGCTGCGCTGGCGCTTCGGCGCTACGCCGCTGTAGGGGTTGGGTACGCCAGGCCGTTGCCGGGCGATGGGCGATGTCATGTTCGGTGTGTTCCTGTGCACGTCTTGGGCAGCCCATTGCGCAGCGTGCGTCCTCAGGCGCTCGACGAGCCGTCTGCTACCGCCATTCCGGGAAGGCTGGCGTCCGTCAACACCGTGACTGATTCACGGGTCGGGGGCCATCGCGGTCGGATGGTCGGCCGCAATGGCGTTTCGTCCCGCATCGTCATGGCAGCATGCCAAACGCGGTCACCTCTTTCGCCGGTTTCGCCGGTTTCGGAGCCTTTGTCTTCTTCGGCGGCTTCGCCAGCTCGCGCAGCGCGTTAACGCAGGCCGCAGACTTGGCTTCTGTGCCAAAGGTTATGTTCAACAGCAGTTGTACGGGCGCCGGCATCTTGTGCCCCGACTCATACCGACTGCCGCCGCTCTGTGTGATGTGCAGGCATTGCCAGAACTTGTATTGGGTCTGGCCGCTCTTGCGGCGTAGCTCGCGAACCTCGGCGGCGGTGTAGATTTTTAGCTTCATCGTAATACCGACTCCGGTTTGAAACGCCGCCCGGAAGGCGCGGTGCGGAGGTTGAAGTTTCAGTTCGACTGGATCTGTGGGAATCGTGGCGCCCCCCCCTGTTTCATTCCTTGCCGCGCCGCTGCCGGCGTTACGCGGGCGCGCCTTGTTCGGCGCCGCAGTTGGTCTGCACCATCGATGCGTCGGCATTGGTGGCACGCCGCCCACAGCGCCATGCACCAGCCGACATGGGCCAAGATGATAGCATTAATGCTGCTTGGCTACAGATCGGAAACCATACAATTCCTGCGAGAATGAATGCGTATGGCGGGTGGAACCTCAATGCTTGGGAAAGGCAGACAATACCAGGCGACTCTTTGGTCAGTCAGACGCACGAAAAATCCTCACACCGAGCAACACCCCACCCACCAGCAACACGATCCCCACGACCTCGTATGCCACAGGCCAGCGTGCCTCCCAGGCAAAGGCATAAAGCAACGCCGCCAGCGTCTCGAACACGATCAACTGCCCCACCAGAGGCGCCGGTAGCAGATGGCTGGCCTTGTTCCACAACAGCGTCCCCAGCCACGAGGCCGCAAGGCCGGTCAGCACCATCAGTCCGACGTACATGCCCGGACGCGCTCCGAACGGCCACGCGTAGCGCCCCCCGGCCTCGTGCGCCAGCCACTCCCAGACCGCATAACCCAGCGCCGCCAGCACGGCCAGCGGCAGGGTCGCCAAGCCCTGGGCGGTCGCCCAGGCGCGCGACAGTCCGGGTGGACGGGCGCGCAGCCAGCGGCTGTTACGCAGTGGGTACCAGGTCCAGCACAGCAGCGCGCACAGCGCGAGCAGCAGCCCGCTCACGTAGGAAACCCCCGGTGCCCGCGCGGGTTCCGCCACGCCATCGGGGCCATGCTGCACGAACACCAGGCCGGCGAACATGATCGCCAGCGGCAAGGCCAGGCGCCGCCACTGGACCGCGCCGTTATCCGCGCCGCTACGTTGTTCGACCAGGTTGGCGGTGATTGCGATGACGACCGGCAAGGTGCCGATGATCAGCGCTGGCACCTGCGCCCCCGCCAACTGTATAGCCGCCGCCAGGGTGCCGTAGTACAGCAGGTTGCCCACCAGCGCGAGCCTGGCGGCCTCCTTCCAGTCGTCCCGCGTCAGGCGTGCCAGCGCGCGCCGATCGAACCACGCCAGCCCCACCGCCAGCAGGCCGAACGCCACGTAACGGCCGAACGCCAGCACCACCGGCGGGTAGTCACCCAGTATCAACGGCACCAGGAATATCAGCCCCCACATCAGCCCGGCGCCCAGGGCACACAAAACACCTGCGATCATCAACCGAACCCCGGTCGCTGCGGAGCGGCGATGTTCGCACGGCCGGTGGTAGGCGGCAATCCACGGCGACCTCCACGGTAGCCTGCCGGCGCACGCCATCACGGTGCGCGCCGTGCACCGTGATGGTGCCCGCCACGCACCACGGTCGTGCCTTGCACGCCCAATCGCAGTGCGGCCGAACGGCAGTTCGTTGTATTTAAATAACAACCACTTGTGGCACGCGATCTGCTTGGTGCCCCCGGTTACGCATACCCGGAGCACACTCATGGAGCAGTTCAAGACCTCGGCCGACGTTCTTTTCGTATTATTGGGCGCCATCATGGTGCTCGCCATGCACGCGGGCTTCGCCTTTCTCGAAGTCGGCACGGTGCGCAAGAAGAACCAGGTCAACGCGCTGGTGAAGATCATCAGCGATTTCTCGATGTCGACGCTGGCTTACTTCGCCGTCGGCTACGCCATCGCCTACGGCACCAGTTTCTTCGGCAGCGCCACCGAACTGGTGACCAACTCCGGCTATGAGCTGGTCAAGTTCTTCTTTCTGCTGACCTTCGCCGCCGCCATTCCGGCCATCGTCTCGGGCGGCATCGCCGAGCGGGCGCGCTTCGGCCCGCAACTGATCGCGACCTTTCTCATCGTCGGCTTCGTCTACCCGTTCTTCGAAGGCATGGTGTGGAACGGCAACTTCGGCTTCCAGGCATGGCTGGAAACCACCTTCGGCAACCCCTTCCACGACTTCGCCGGCAGCGTCGTAGTGCACGCCTTCGGTGGCTGGATCGCCTTGCCGGCAGTGCTGCTGCTGGGGGCACGGCGCGGTCGCTACCACAAGGACGGCGCCATTTCCGCCCACCCCCCCTCGTCCATTCCCTTTCTCGCGCTGGGCGCGTGGATATTGGCGGTGGGCTGGTTCGGCTTCAACGTGATGAGCGCGCAGCGCCTCGAAGCGATCAACGGCCTGGTGGCACTGAACTCGCTGATGGCGATGGTCGGCGGCACGCTGGCGGCGCTCGCGGTCGGGCGCAACGACCCCGGCTTCGTGCACAACGGCCCGCTCGCCGGGCTGGTCGCGGTATGCGCCGGCTCGGACCTGATGCACCCGCTTGGTGCGTTGGTGGTCGGCGTCGTCGCCGGAGGGATGTTCGTGCTGCTATTTACCCAGGCGCAGAACCGCTGGCGCATCGACGATGTGCTCGGCGTGTGGCCACTGCATGGGCTGTGTGGCGCGTGGGGCGGCATCGCGGCGGGCATCTTCGGCAGCGCCACGCTGGGCGGCCTGGGCGGCGTCAACCTGATGTCGCAACTGGCGGGCACACTGGCCGGCATCGCGATCGCGCTGGCGGGCGGGCTGGTGGTGTATGGCGCGATCAAGGCCGCCATCGGCCTGCGCCTGGATGCCGAGGAAGAGTTCGCCGGCGCCGACCTGTCCATCCACAAGATCTCGTCCACGGCCGAGCGCGAAACGTCCTGGTAACGCGGACCGCATGAGCGTCGCCCGACTGAGATCAGCGGCGCTCATGCATTCAGGTAACATGGCATTTCCTATCACTGCAACGGGAGAGGACCATGTCACAGGACAAGCCAGCGCAGGACCCGCTCGATTTCGTACGTGGCATGTGGAACAACATGGGCTTTTCGCTGCCCGGCATGGTCACCCCCACGGTGGACCTGGACGAGCTGGACAAGCGCATCGCCGATCTCAAGGCGGTCGAGAACTGGTTGAAGATGAACCTCAACATGCTGCAGATGACCACCCAGGGGCTGGAGATGCAGCGCGTCGCACTGGCGGCGGTCAAGGCCATGAGCGAGCACGCCGCCGAGGCGCAGGCCAAGGAAGGGAGCGCGGCGCCCGATCCGTTCGCGGCGGCAGCGATGTGGCCATGGAACTTCATGCATGCGCAGGGCTCGACGCCTCCCCCTCCGGAGGCGAGCACCCCCGAGCCGGAACCCCCCAAGCCACCTCCGCGCGGCAACGCCAAAGGCGTCGCGCCGGGCAAGAAATAGTCCGCTACAACAGGCTCAGCCACAGCGACAGGGTCGGCACCGCCAGCAGCGTCGTTGCCGACACCAGCCACGCGACGCCAGGGCCATCGCCGCCCATGCGCACCGCCAGGATATAGGCCGAACTGGCTGCTGGCAGGGCGGCAAACAGCACCAGGGTGTCGAAGGCGATGCCGCTGAGCCCGACCTGACGCCCGATCAGGAACGCGGTCGCCGGCACCAGCAGCAACTTCACGAGTATCAGCCAGCCGGCGCCCAGCCAGCGTCCGCCGACGCTGCCCAAGCGCAGGCGCAGCGCTGAACCGACCGCGAGCAAGCCCAGCGCCACGGCGGCGTCGCCGGTGCGCTTGAGGAATGCCTCGACCGGCTCGGTCAGCGGGATATCGGTCAGGTTGAACAGCACGCCGCTCAGCGTGGCCAGCACCAGCGGATTGCGCGCGATCTCGCGCAGCAGGCCGACCTGACCGTGGCGCGCGAGCACCCCGACCGCCATGATGTTGGCGAATGGCACCATGGCGCCGCACATCGCCCCCATCATCGCGATGCCCGAGGCGCCATGCAGTTTGCCCGCGATGGCGAAGCCGATGTAGGTGTTGAAGCGGTAGGCGCATTGCAGGCGCGAGGCGAATCCGAGGCTGTCCAGCCCCATCAGCGGCCGCCCCAGCCACGCGTAGATGAACCCGGCCAGCATCACCGCGAGGCCACTCGCGAACATCGGCAGCGCGACGCTCGCATCGATATCGACGGTCGCCAGCGCCTTGAACAGCAGCGCCGGGAACAACACGAAGTAGACAAGCTTTTCGACCCCGCCCCAAAACGCCTCGGCCTCCAGCAACGAGCGCCGCAGCAGCGCCCCGAGCATGATCAGGGAAAAGTCGGGAAGGAGGATGAGCAGACCGTGCATGGGCGGCAGCTTATCACTCCAGCCACACCGGGCAATCGCGGTCCGAGTAGATCCTATGAGCGAGGCGTTATCCGACGCATGCTATCATCATCCGGCGGATAACGCCTGCGACTCATCCGCCCTACTCGTAGGTCCGGAGGTCGTCGATGACCTTGCCGTCGCGCGCGATTGCGCCGGGGGCAACAAAGAGCACATCGCCACGCAGCTTGGTGATCTCGCGCACGCTGGCGGCGATCGCCTGGGCCAGCGCGTCGCCGCCGGATTCGACCTCGCACTGCAGCGTCATCGCGTCGTTCAACCCCGGATTGTCCACCACCAGGCGCGCACGCTGCAGTTCGGGGTGACGCTTGACGATCTGGGCGATCTGGCCGGGGTGCACGAACATGCCCTTGATCTTGGTGGTCTGGTCGGCGCGCCCCATCCAGCCGGTGATGCGCATGTTGGTGCGCCCGCATGGAGACTGGCCGGGCATGGCGCGCGACAGGTCGCCGGTGCCGAAGCGGATCAGCGGATAGTCGGGGTTGAAGGTGGTGACGACCACTTCACCGACATCGCCCGGCGCCACCGGGTCGCCGGTGCCGGGAACGACGATCTCGACGATCACGTCCTCATCGACGACCAACCCTTCACGGGCCTGCGTTTCATACGCGATCAAACCGACATCGGCGGTCGCGTAGGCCTGATGGGCGGTGATACCGCGCGCGGCAAACGCCTCGCGCACGCTCGGGGGGAAAGCCTCGCCGACCACGAAGGCCTTGGTGAAGCTGACCTTGACGCCGTGCTTGTCGGCCTTTTCCAGCAGGATGCGCAGAAAGGACGGCGTGCCGGCGTAGGCATTGGGCTTTAGATCCGCGATCGCGGCAATCTGGTGATCGGTCTGCCCGACGCCGGCTGGAAACACGGTGCAGCCGAGCGCCAGCGCCGCAGTCTCCATCATGAAACCGCCGGGGGTGAGGTGATAGGAAAAGGTGTTATGCACCAGATCCCCCTCGCGAAAACCGGTCGCGTACATGCTGCGGGCGAGCCGGTAGTAGTCGGGGCGGTCCGATTCGGGCTCGTAGATGGGGCCGGGCGAGGCAAATACGCGATGGCATTTGCGCCCCCAGCGCACCGCGGCGAACCCGCCGAACGGGCGCGCCAGTTTCTGCAGTTCGACCAGCTCGGACTTGCGCACCACGGGCAGGCGCGCGAGAGCCTCGCGCGTAGTCACGCTGGCGGGATCGACGTCGGCAAAACTGCGGCCGAACGCCGGGGCTTGGGCCTTGGCATGAGCGATCTGTGCAGGCAGACGCTCGAACAGATCACGCTCACGCTCAGCCGGATCACGGGTTTCTTTGTTGTCGTAGTAAGTCATGTGCGTTCATCCGTTGGGCGCAGACTGCCGCGGTGATTGACACCGGACAGCAATGGAAACCAGGTGGCCAGGGGCGCGCGGCGGCGGCGAGACTACCCCACGCGCATCGCGCACACCGCTGACGCCGTGTTACGAGAGCCAGCGTTTGCGCCGGCGGTAGTGCTTGACGTCACGGAAGCTCTTGCGCCCGTCGCCGGACAAGCCAAGGTAGAACTCCTTCACATCTTCGTTGGTGGCCAGGTCGGTGGCATGCCCCTCCATCACGATGCGACCGTTCTCGAGGATGTAGCCAAAATCGGAGTAACGCAGCGCCACCATGGTGTTCTGTTCGGCGAGCAGGAAGCTCACCTGTTCCTTGGCGTTCAGATCCTTGACGATCTCGAAGATCTCCTCGACGATCTGCGGCGCCAGTCCCATCGATGGCTCATCCAGCAGGATCATTTCCGGCTTGGCCATCAAGGCTCGTCCGATCGCGCACATCTGCTGCTCACCGCCCGACGTGTAGCCGGCCTGCGAGCCGCGACGTTCCTTGAGGCGCGGAAAGTAGTGGTAGACCTTGTCGAGGCTGCTCTTCAACTCGGCGCGCGAAATGCTGCGCGTGTAGGCGCCGGTAAGCAGGTTCTCTTCTATGGTCAGGTGGCCGAAACAGTGGCGCCCTTCCATGACCTGGATCACGCCGCGCTTGACCAGATCGTTGGGGGTGAGCTGATCGATACGCGCGCCCTTGAACTCGATGCTGCCCTTGGTGACGTCGCCGCGCTCGGCGCCGAGCAGGTTCGAGATCGACTTGAGCGTGGTCGACTTGCCCGCGCCATTGGCGCCGAGCAGGGCCACGATGCCGCCCTTGGGCACCTGCAGGGACACGCCCTTCAGCACCAGTATGACGTGATCGTAGATAACCTCGACGTTGTTGATGCTGAGGTAGGGCGACGCGTGGGTCGCTGAAGTGTTCGTGGCTGTATTCATTGACTATCTTCGCCTATGGTCTCCGTCCCACCTCCCCGGAAAAACCGGGAGAGGGTCTGCACGGCGCACGCGGACATGCACCGTGCAGACCTCCCCACGGAAGGGGAAGCCTGCACGCGGCAGGCCCGGCAGCCCGGACCCGCCGCGGTAACGCAATTACATTTCCTTGGAGCAATCACGCGGAGTGATGCCCTTCTCGGCGGCGTACTTGGCTGCCGATTCCTCGATCATCGGGCGTACCAGCGCCTGGTCGCTGTCGATCCAGTCGGTGATGACCTTCCACTTGGCGCCGTCCCACTGCTGGAACTTCACCTTGCCCGAACCTTCGTGGTTCATGCAGCTCGTGGCCAGCGGCGGCAGGAAGCCGGAAGCGCCAAGTTCCTTGAGGCGCTCGTCGGTGATGTTGAGGTTCTCGAAGCCCCAGCGAACCTGCTCGCCGGTCAGCGCCTTGCCCGTGCCGAACTTGGTCTGCGCGGTGCGGATGGCCTCCAGCGTCACGATGCCATGCACCACCCCCCGGTTGTACAGCACGCTGCCGACGCGGGACTTGTCTTCCATGTTGCCCATGTTTTTGGCATAGACGTATTTCTGGATTTCCTTGATCACCGGGAAGTCCGTGCCCGCGACGTTGAAGCCCGCCGCGATGTAGCCCTTGGCGCCGTCACCGGCCGGAATCACGTCCTCTTCGGAACCGGACCACCACACGCCGACGATCTTGTCACGCGGGAAGCCGGTACGCGCGGCGGTGCGGATCGCGGTCGGGTTCATTACGCCCCAGCCGCGCAGGATCACCCAGTCGGGCTTTTCCTGGCGCACCCGCAACCACTGCGACTGCTGCTCGTTGCCGGGGTGAGCCACCGCGATGTGGATGACCTCGAAACCGTACTGCTTGGCCTGTGCGTCGAGCACCGGGATGGTTTCCTTGCCGTAGGCCGAATCGTGATAAATGTTGACGATCTTCTTGCCCTTGAGCTTGTCCATCCCGCCTTCTTTCATGCCGATGAACTTGATCTTGGCGGTGCTCTGCGACCAGTAGGTGGTGATCAGCGGGAAGACCCACGGGAACACACGCCCATCGGCGGCGTCGGTACGGCCGTAGCCCATGGTCACGAGCGGAATCTTGTCGTTCGCGACGCGATCGAGCACCGAGTAGGTGATGCCGGTCGACAGCGGCTGGAACACCGTATTGCCGGTCGTGCCACCCTTCTTCATGCGCTCGTAGCATTCCACGCCACGCGCGTTGTTGTATTCGGTTTCGCACTCCTCCCAGACGAGCTTGAGTCCGTTCACACCACCGTCACGCTCATTGACCATCGTCATGTAGTCGATCCAGCCACCAAACAGGCCTGTACCGCCTGCGGCGTAAGCGCCCACGCGGTAGGTCGGCAGACCGATGTACTGCTCCGCCGCCGCCGCGTAGCCAGTGACCGCCAGACCCGCAACGGCCGCTCCGAGCATTAAGCTTTTCTTGAACTGCATGTGTGTGCCTCCTCGTTTATATGGTGCTTCGGGTGAAACGCAACCGCCGACGCGCGGCCGGCGAACTGCAATCCTAGTGCGGGAACGGCCAGATCCTCAGCTTCTCCTTGGCAATCTGCCAAAGACGCGCCAGACCGTGCGGTTCGACGATCAGGAAGAAAACGATCATGCCGCCGAAGATGATCAGCTCCAGGTTCGCTGCGATGTTGGCCGGGATGAACTCGCCCAGCGAGGTGTGCATGGCCACGTTCAGGAACACCGGCAGCAGCACGATGAAGGCCGCGCCGATGAAAGACCCCAGGATGGAGCCGACCCCGCCGATGATGATCATGAACAGGATCTTGAACGACAGGTCGAGGTTGAAGCCTTCCGGCTCCACCGTGCCCAGATACATGTAGGCATACAGCGCGCCGGCGACGCCGCAGTAGAACGACGAGATCGCGAATGCCTGCAGTTTGGTGCCCATCAGGCGTATGCCGATGACCTCGGCCGCCACGTCCATGTCGCGCACCGCCATCCACTTGCGCCCGGTGGCCGAGCGCACCATGTTCTTGGCCAACAGCGCGAACACCACCACCACCGCCAGCGTCAGCAGGTACTTGGACAAGGGCGAATCGAAGGTGTAGCCGAGTATCTCGACGTGCTGGGCGGTGATCACGCCCGAGGTCGAATGGTTGGAGAACCAGCCGAACTTGACCAGTACCCAGACGATGAAGAACTGCGCCGCCAGTGTCGCCACCGCAAGGTAGAAACCCTTGATGCGCAGGCTGGGCAAGCCGAACAGGATGCCGACCACGGCGGCACACAGCCCCCCCAGCACCAGCGCCACGAGAAACGGTATGCCGTCCATGCGCAGCATGAAGTTGTAGGTGCCGAACGCTCCCACCGCCATGAACGCTGCGGACCCCAGCGACAACTGCCCGGCATAGCCGGTCAGGATGTTGAGCCCGAGCGCGGCCAGGGAAAAGATCAGTACGGGGGTCAGGATGGCCTGCAGCCAGTACTGGTTCGCGATCAAAGGGACGACCAGGAAGAAGAACACGATCGCGGCAACGATCCCGATCCGATCCTGGCGGATCGGGAAAATCTGCTGATCTTCCCGGTAACTGGCCTTGAACTGGCCGGCCTCACGATAAAACATGCGTAGTCTCCGAATTCGTTGTCGTTATGCCGGTCGATCAGACCCGATCGATGTGCTTCTCGCCGAACAGCCCTTCCGGACGAACCAGCAAGAAAAGCAGCGCGAGCATGTAGGGGAACCACGAGTCGATCCCGCCGCCCATGTAGGGTCCGATATACACCTCGCCGAGTTTCTCCGAGGCGCCGATGATCAAGCCCCCGAGGATCGCGCCCGGCACCGAGGTGAACCCGCCCAGGATCAGCACCGGCAGCGCTTTCAGCGCGGTGAAGGTCAACGCGAACTGCACCCCGTTGCGCGCCCCCCAGATCAGGCCCGCGACCAATGCCACGAACCCGGCCACCCCCCACACGATGGCCCAGATGTGCTTGAGCGGAATGCCGACCGACAATGCCGCCTGGTGGTCATCGGCGACCGCGCGCAGCGCGCGCCCCACCTTGGTGTACTGGAACAACGCCGCCAGCAACACGAACAGCACCAGCGCCACCGCCGCCGCGATGACGTCGAACTTGGAGATGATCATCTCGAAGCGGTCGAGTATCCACATGACCGGCTCGTCCTCGATCCCCAGGGACAGACCGCGCACCGCGGCACCCCAGAGCCCCTGCGCGATACCTTCGACCAGAAAGGTCAGCCCTATGGTCGCCATGAACAACGTGATGGGCGGCTGGTTGACCAGCGGGCGCAGCACGACCTTCTCGGTGGCGATGCCCAGCACGATCATCGCCCCCAGCGCCAGCACGAAGGCCAGCCAGAACACCGCGCTGCCCCCTTCCTCCAGTCCGGTCCAGCCAGGCAGCACTTCGGTGAACCCCACGAACGTCAGCGCGGCGAAGAACACCATCGCCCCCTGGGCGAAGTTGAACACCCCGGACGCCTTGAATATCAACACGAAGCCGAGGGCGACCAGGGCGTACAGCACCCCCGAGAGCAAGCCGCCGATCAGCACTTCAAAAAAGAAAGTCATTGTTATCTCCTCAATATCCCAAGTCGCGGGCCGGGGTCAGTGCGATGTGCCAAGGTAGGCTTCGATCACCGCCGGGTCGTTCTTGACCTCGTCGGGCACGCCGTCGCCTATCTTCTTGCCATAGTCCAGCACGACCACCCGGTCGGAGATGTCCATGACTACGCCCATGTCGTGTTCGATCAGCACGATGGTGGTGCCGAACTGGTCATTGACGTCGAGCACGAAGCGGCACATGTCCTGCTTTTCCTCGACGTTCATGCCCGCCATGGGTTCGTCCAGCAGCAGCAGGCTGGGCTCGGCCGCCAGCGCCCGCGCCAGCTCCACCCGCTTTTGCAGACCGTAGGGCAGCCGCCCCACTGGCGTCTTGCGTATGCTCTGGATCTCGAGAAACTCGATGACCTCCTCGACCTTCTTGCGATGCTCGATTTCCTCGCGCCGGGCGCTGCCCAGAAACAGCGCGTGCTGCAGGAAATTGCTCTTCATCATCAGGTTGCGCCCGGTCATGATGTTGTCGAGCACGCTCATGCCCTTGAACAGCGCAATGTTCTGGAACGTGCGCGCGATGCCCTGCGAGGCCGCCATGTGCGGCTCCATGTCCTTGCGCGGCTTGCCGTGGAACATGATCGTGCCTTCCTGGGGGTGATAGACCCCGTTGATCACGTTGAGCATGGAACTCTTGCCCGCGCCGTTGGGCCCGATGATCGCGCGGATCTCGTGCTTGCGGACGTTGAAACTGATATCGGTCAGCGCTTTCACCCCGCCGAAGCGCAGCGAGATGTTCTGCAGGTCAAGGATGACCTCGCCGATCTCTCTTGCCATGAATTACCCCCTCCTCAAGCGGCCGACTTCGCGGCCTGCGGCGCGAATGTCTTGACGTCTTCAATGCGCAGCGTCGCGGCAATCTTGCCGGTGCGGCCGTCTTCGTATTTGACTTCGGTTTCGACGTACTGGCTGGGATTGCCCGAATACAGGGCATCGATCAGCACGGCGTAGCGCTCCGCGATGAAATTGCGCCGAACCTTGCGCGTGCGCGTCAGCTCGCCGTCATCGGCATCGAGTTCCTTGTGCAGGATCAGGAAGCGCGTGACCTGTGATCCGCTCATCATCGGGTCGGAGGCCAGTTCGGCGTTGACCTTTTCAATGCAGTCGCGGATCAACTCGTACACCGGCGCCATCTGCGCCAGATCGGTGTAGCCGGAATAAGCCATGCCCTTGCGCTCGGCCCAGTTGCCCACCGCTTCGAGGTCGATGTTGATGAATGCGGTCACCGAATCACGACCGTTGCCGAAGGCCACCGCCTCCTTGACGTGCTGGAAGAACTTGAGCTTGTTCTCGATGAAGTTGGGCGCATACATCGCCCCGCTGGTGAGCCTGCCCACGTCCTTGGCCCGGTCGATGATCTTCAGATGCCCGTCCTGGTCGAAGAACCCGGCGTCCCCCGTCAGGAAGTAACCATCGGCGTTGATCGACTCGGCCGTGGCATCGGGGCGCTTGTAATAGGCCTTGAGCAGCATCGGCCCCTTGACCAGGATCTCGCCGTTGTCGGCGAGCTTGACCTCGACGAACGGTGCGGGCTTGCCCACCGAATCAAGCTTGATCTCGCCGTCCGGCTGCAGGCACACGTAGGCGCAAGTCTCGGTCTGGCCATACAACTGCTTGAGGTTGATGCCGATCGAACGATAGAAACGGAACAGATCAGGTCCGATCGCCGCACCAGCGGTGTACGCCACGCGCACGCGGCTCAGGCCGAGCACGTTCTTCAACGGCCCGAACACCAGCAAATTGCTCAACCAGTATTGCAACCGCTCACCGCTCGCCACCGGCTTGCCGTCGAGAATCTCGGCGCCGCAGCGGCGCGCGACCGCCATCGCGTAGTGGAAAATCTTGCGCTTGAACCAGCCGGCATCCTCCATGCGGATCATGACGGTGGTCAGCAGGTTCTCGAACACGCGCGGCGGCGCGAAGTAATAGGTCGGGCCGATCTCGCGCAGATCGGTCATGACCGTCTCGCCCGACTCCGGGCAGTTGATGGTGAAACCGGCCACCATGGCCTGCGCATACGAGAACAGGTGATCCCCCACCCACGCCATCGGCAGGTAGGACAGGATGTCGTCCTCTTCGTTGAGGTTGTCGAACTGCACCCCGCCGCGCGCGGCGGCAATGAAGGCGCCATGCGTCTGGCACACCCCCTTGGGCTTGCCGGTGGTGCCAGACGTGTACAACATCACCGAGATGTCGTCGCTCGACCCCTTGTCGATCTCGGCGTCGAGAAAATCGCTCTGGTTGCGATCATGGATGCGCCCCATCTCCTCCAGCTCATCCAGCCCCAGCAGCAGGGTCTGGGTGTAGTGGCGCATGCCTCGCGCATCGTCATAGATGACATGCTGGAGCAACGGCACGTCGGGCTGGATCTCCAGCATCTTGTCGACCTGCTCCTGATCCTCGACCACGGCAAACTTGATCTCGGCATCCTGCAGCACGTAGGCCATTTCCTCGGCCACCGCATCCTGGTACAGCAGCACCGGAATGCCACCCAGGCACTGGCAGGCGGCAATGGACCAGTACAGGCGCGGGCGGTTGTCCCCGATGATGGCGAGACGATCGCCGCGCTTGAAACCCAGCTCGGCCAGTCCGCAGGCGATGGCGCGCACATTGCGCGCGACCTCGGCCCAGCTATGGGTCTGCCAGATTCCGTATGCCTTCTCGCGCATCGCCGGCCGGTTGGGCCTGGTCTTCGCGTGCTGCATCAGCAGGCGCGGAAAGGTGTCGAGCGTATTGGCGTGCGCCGTTTGCCCGGTAGTATCGGACATTCCCAGATCCTCCTTTGATAAGTTCCCCGTACATCCACCGACCTCGGACCGGGTCCGGACTGTCGGCCGCGACACCCCCCGATGTCGCAAGTGACGATGCGTCCGGCTGCAATGCGGCCGCGCACTCTTCTCTGTGACTGGAGTCTCGCAAGCCATGTTTGCGCAACTGTTTGCGCAATGTAGCGAATCGTAACAACGCCAGTTTTTTGATCCGGCGCGCAAAACGCGAAACGCCAAGACGAACGACGATATGATTCCGGACATGCATGACTGGTCCGCGACCATTGCTGCAACGCGGCCCGCATGCGCACGCAGCTCCGGTGCCGGATCGCCGGACAGTGCGGACACGAACGCAACCGCTGCCACCGTGTCATACCAACAACAGCACAGGAGGCAGCCATGCAACGCATCCCCGCTCCGCTACCGTCCGCTGCTCGCTGGCTTGGAGTGGGTGGGCTGGTCATCTTCGTCGCGCTCGCCATATGGCGGGTGCGTACCCCCAGTGGCAGCGCCTTCGTGCACGTCGCACTGGTGGGCTACGGCGCGACCATACTCACCTTCATCGGCGCGTTGCACTGGGGCTTCGCGATGATGATGCCGCGCACCTCCCGTACCGATCAGTGGCGTTTGATGGGCTGGAGCGTGATCCCGGCGCTGGCGGGCTGGAGCGCGATGCTGCTGCCGGTGGGGCTGGACATCGGGGTGCTGCTGGCGGTGTATTGGGTGCACTACGGCCTGGACGTGCATCTGGCCCAGAGCCGCGCCATCCCCCACTGGTATCTGCCGCTGCGCACCGTGCTCACGCTCGGTGCCACCCTGTCGCTGCTGGCGGTGCTGGTGCTGACCAGCGGTCCGGTCGATCCACACTTCTGGATGCCGCAAAGCGGGCCGCCGCCAGTCTCGGCCCCGAGTCCCGGCCAGTCGTTCTGAGTGCCTCCGCACCACCTCACCCCAGCCAGCGCCCCGACGCCGCGCAATCGGGTCAACCTTCGAGCGGTTTGCCCTGCAAGGGCAGGTGAGCTGCGCGCGCGGAACGTGGCGCGAGCTGGCGATACAACGTCGCCAGGCGCGCCGCCATGGCGGTATCGGACCACTGCGCCGCATGTTGTCGCGCCGCATCCGCCAGGACCGTACCACGTGCCGGATCGGCCAGCAGGTCGAGCAGCGCGCGGGCGAAGGCAGGCGCGTCGTCCGGCGGGGTGCGGGCCGCCGCACAGTTGGCCACCACATCCCGCACCCCCATCTCGCGCAGGCACACCACGGGAACCCCGGCCGCCATGGCTTCGAGCAGGACCAGACCCTGGGTTTCGGTCTTGGAGGCAAACACGAACGCATCGGCGGCGGCATAGCAGTCGGGCAGTTCGTCATCGCGCGACAGATAGCCGGCGAAGGCGACCTGCCCGCCCAGCCCCCGGCGCTTGACCGCGTCGCGCAGCGCGGCGTTGGCCGGCCCGTCACCCGCCAGCAACATGCACACGTCCGACCCCATGCCACGCGCATGCTCGGCGACGTCGAGCAGGAAGTGCAGGTTCTTCTCGAACGCCAGACGCCCCACGTACAGCGCCAGCGGACGCGCGGGATCGAGCCCGTGGCGGGCGCGAAAGCGCGCGCCGCTGCCCTTGGCGTAATGCGCGACCGGTATGCCGGTGGGCAGGACGTGCACCGGACTTTGCACGCCGTACTCGCGCAGACGCCCGGCCATCGCGGTCGACGGCGCGATCACCGCATCAACCCCGTTGCACTGGCGGCACGACAACCGGCGCGCGAGCGCGCGCAGCGCGGCACGGGGCAGCCATGGCGCGTAGTGATGCAGATAGTCCTCGAACAGCGTGTGATAGGTGACGAGGGTCGGCAAGCCGGTGCGGCGGCGCAGGCGCACACCGAGGTAGTGGGCGAGAAACGGGGTCTGGATATGGATCGCGTCGTAGTCGTCCAGCGGCATGCGGTCCACCGCCCGGCAGGCGTCGCGCCAGCGCATGATGCGGTCCTCCGGGTCGCCCGGCACCGCGCGCCCGGCAATGCGTATCACGTCATCCGCCCCCTCGCCTTCGCCGCCGTAGACCGGGGCGACGAGGGTGGTGGCGATGCCATGCTCGGGCAAGCGCTGGCGAAAGGTCTGGATCGAGGTGGACACCCCGTTGATACGCGGGAAGTACACATCGCTGAGCATCAGGACACGCATGCGGCCTCCTCCTCGGGTACGACTTCAGGCACCTCGCCCACCGGCTCTTCGATGACCGGCTGTGACATGCCGGGGTGCCAGCGCACCACTCGCAAGGCACCGCTTGCGTCCTCGACCAGCGCCGAGCACGAGTCCACCCAGTCGCCGCAGTTGGCGTAGAGCGTGCCGTCGCAGTCCTTGACGGCGGGCCAGTGGATGTGTCCGCACACCACACCATCGAGTTCGCGATCACGCACGTGATGGATCACCGAATCCTCGAAATCGAACACGAATTCGAGCGCGCGCTTGACCTTCTGCTTGGCGTAGCCCGCCAGCGACCAGTAGCCGCTGATTCCGAGCAACCGCCGCATCCGCGAGAGCCAGATGTTCAGGCGTACCAGGGTGTTGTAGCCGATGTCCCCCAGCACCGCGACCCAGCGGTGGTGGTAGGTGACCTGGTCGAACGCGTCGCCGTGCACCACCAGCAAACGACGCCCGTCGGCGGTCGTGTGGATGGCTTCGTCAAGCAGGTGGATGTCGCCGAAGACCGATCCGCAGTAGTCGCGCAGGGCCTCGTCATGGTTGCCGGGGATGAACCACACCCGAGTGCCGTGACGCGCCATGCGCAACACCTTCTGCACCACCGTGTTCTGCTCGCGCGTCCAGTGGATGCCGCGCGACATGGACCAGAAGTCGATGATGTCGCCCACCAGATAGAGCTGATCACATGGATGGTGGCGCAGGAAATCAAGCAGACGGCCCGCCTGGCACGCTCGCGTACCCAGGTGGACATCGGAGATGAAGACTGTTTTGAATCGCATTGCCGCGCAGTGTGCGCGGCGATCATGTCAGTCACATGGCAGCAAGGTTGCAGCGCGATGACGGAGCATGCAACGGTCGGCGCCCGTCACGGCTTGAGCCGGTAGCCGGTCCTGAATATCCACGCCACGATGGCGACGCACACCCCGAGGAACAACAAGGTCATGCCCAGGCTCAGCGCCGGTTCGACATCGGCAATGCCGAAGAAGCTCCAGCGAAAGCCGCTCACCAGATACACCACCGGGTTGAACAGGGTCACGGTCTGCCAGAACGGCGGCAGCATGCTGATCGAGTAGAAGGTGCCGCCGAGGAAGGTCAGCGGGGTGACGACCAGCATCGGCACCAGTTGCAGCTTCTCGAAGTTGTCCGCCCAGATGCCGATGATGAAGCCGAGCAGGCTGAAGGTCACGGTGGTCAGCAGCAGGAACAGCACCATCCACAGAGGATGCTCGATGCGCAGCGGCACGAACAGGCTCGCCGTGATCAAGATGATGACCCCGAGAACCAGCGACTTGGTCGCCGCCGCCCCGACGTAGGCCACCACGATTTCCAGGTACGACACGGGCGCCGACAGCACCTCGTAGATCGCGCCGGTGAAGCGCGGAAAGAATATGCCGAACGAGGCGTTGGCGATGCTCTGGGTCAGCAGCGCCAGCATCATCAGCCCCGGCACGATGAAACTGCCGTAGCTCACCCCTTCCACCTCGGGAATGCGCGAACCGATCGCCGCGCCGAACACCACGAAGTAGAGCGAGGTCGACAGCACCGGCGAGATGATGCTTTGCGTCAGCGTGCGCCACGCGCGGGCCATTTCAAAGCGGTAGATGGCACGGATCGCGTACAGGTTCATTTCTTCACCAGGCTTACAAATATGTCTTCAAGCGAGCTTTGCGTGGTATTCACGTCCTTGAACGCGATCCCGGCCGCATTGAGGCCGCCGAGCAGCTCGGCGATGCCGGGGTGCTTGCGCTCGGCGTCGTAGGTATAGGTCAGCGTCGCACCGTCCGGCGCAAGCTCCAGCGCATACGCGGCCAGCGCCGGCGGCACCTGCGCGATCGGCGCGTGCAGATGCACGGTCAACTGTTTCTTGCCCAGCTTGTGCATCAGCTCGGCCTTGTCCTCGACCAGCACGATCTCGCCCTTGTTGATCACCCCGATACGGTCGGCCATCTCCTCGGCCTCCTCGATGTAATGGGTGGTCAGGATCACCGTCACCCCGTCCTTCTGCAGACCGCGCACCAGCGCCCACATGTCGCGCCGCAGCTCCACGTCCACCCCGGCGGTCGGCTCATCCAGGAACAGGATGCGCGGCTCGTGCGACAACGCCTTGGCAATCAGCAAACGCCGCTTCATCCCACCCGACAGCGTCAGGATGCGGTTGTTGCGCTTGTCCCACAGTGACAACGAGCGCAGCACCTTCTCGATATGCGCCGGATTGGGGGGCTTGCCGAACAGCCCACGGGTGAACGCGACCGCCTTGATCGGCGTCTCGAACGCCTCGGTGGTCAGCTCCTGCGGCACCAGCCCGATCAGGCCGCGCGCGGCGCGGTAGTCACCCACGATGTCGTGCCCGCCGACCGTGACCTTGCCCGACGACGCATTGACCAGCCCACAGATGATGCTGATCAGCGTCGTCTTGCCCGCGCCGTTGGGGCCGAGCAAGGCAAAGATCTCGCCGCGACGGATGTCGAGGTTGACATTCCTGAGAGCCTGGAAGCCACCCTCATAGACCTTGGATAGATTGGAAACTGAGAGCATGGTCGTCATGGTGGGCACCATACCAGAGGTGCGGCGGTTGTGATGTTGGGCACACCACCAACAAATCCGGCGGGCGGACGGGCAAGGCCGCACCGGCTCGCGTAAAATTCCGCTTTTGCCCGCAACGGACGCCATCATGGAACTGACCCATTTCGACGACTTCCTGCTCGTCGCCGCCCAGCAAGCCGAACCGCAACGGCTGCTGTTCGTGTTCACGACCGCCGAACTGCCCGGCGAACACACCCCGGACGAAGCCCAACGCTACTCGCGCGGCCAGGGCGGCACGCTCTCGCCGGTGATGTACGTGGACAAGGCCCAGGAAGAAGTCGCCAACTTCGCCGCGCTGCTGGACGAATCCAGGGCCACCGGGCGCGACTGGCACGTCATGTTCGTCGCCGCGCTGGACGGTCAGAACGGCATCCCGCTGACCAGCGAACAAGCCCAGCAGGCGCTGGAACTGATGGTCAAGAACATCGAGAACGGCCAGATCCAGCGCTTCCTCGCGTTCGACAAGCAGGGCCTGCCGGTTCGTTTCGTCTGAGCAGTGTGTTCGGGGCTGAAGCTCCTCCTGCGAGGCAACCGGACTGCGTGTCCGCAGAAGCGGCTTCAGCCGCGACAGCCGCACACCGGGCGTCGACGAACAGCTCAGCCGCGCACGCCCCTCAAGCGCCGCTGAGCGCAGCCCAATCCAGACCGAATCGCGCCAGATACTTGCGCAGCCGGTCCGCGTCGTTGGGCTGCTTCTTTCCCTGACGTGACACCGCGAACAGCTTGCGCCCGGCGTCGGACAGGCTGTTCGACGCCTGGCACACCGCGATCACGGCGGACAACTGGGCGCGATCGAACAGATCGATCTGTTCCGCACGCTCACCCAGCAATGCGCTCAGCACTCCGCCCCCGGACTCATCCCCCCCCCAACTGCGGCGCAGGCGGGCGATCTCCTCGTGCACATGCTCGACGGTGATGCGCCCCGCATCGCTTAGCGTCGCCAGGCGCGTGATCGACGCGGACAGCTCGCGGAAATTGCCGGGCCAGCGCGCTTCGGCAGAGCTGCAGAAGCGCAAGTAAGCCTGACGCGCTTCGACGTTGAAGCGCACCTGCTGGTTTTCGGCTTCGGCATAGCGGCGCAGTTCAAAATCGATGTTCGGTTCGATGTCTTCGCGCCGCGCCGCCAACCCCGGCAGATCGAAGGTCCACAGATTGATGCGGGCGTAGAGGTCTTCGCGAAAACGGCCTTCGGCCACCCATTGCCGCAGATCGCGGTGGGTTCCGGCGATGAGCTGGAAGTCGCTATCCACCTCGCGGTCGCCGCCGAACGGGAAGAAGCGTTTCTCCTCGACCGCCTTGAGCAGCATGGCCTGCTCATCCAGGCCCAATTCCCCGATTTCATCGAGAAACAGCAACCCCTGATGCGCCGAACGCAACAACCCCGGCCGCTCGCTCTGCGCCCCGGTGAACGCCCCCTTGACGTGACCGAACAGCGCCGACATGGCTGAATCGCCGCGCAACGTGGCGCAGTTGATTTCGACGAAGCGACCCGCGAAACGCTGACGCTGCACCTTCAGCTCAAAGATGCGCCGGGCCAGAAACGACTTGCCCGCCCCGGTCGGGCCGATGAGCAGCATCGGCGCGGAGGAGCGCCCGGCGACGTGCTCGATCTGCGCAATCATGTCGTTGAAGCGCGCGTTGCGCGTGGCGATGCCGGACTTGAGCTGGGTCACGGTTTCTTCGGCTTCACGCCTGAAGCGTTGCGCGATCTTGTTGTAACGCGACAGATCCAGATCGATCAGGGTGTAGCTGCCCACCGAATCGGCCGGCGCCTGCTTGCGTGGCGGCGAGGTCTGCAGCAGCCGTGCCGGCAGGTAATGCGCCTCGGCCAGCAGGAACCAGCAGATCTGCGCCACGTGGGTGCCGGTGGTGATGTGGATCAGGTAGTCCTCGTTATCCACGTCGAACGGGTAGCCGCGCGCGTAGTCGTGCAGCGCGGTGTACACCTCCTCGAAATCCCACGGGTCGCGGATCGCGGTTTCAACCCGGCGCACTTGCGTTTCCGGTGAAACGCTGGCGATGTCGAGCGCGACGCGCTCGGCCAACCCCCGGCGACGTGCATCGTGCAGCAGTTCCAGCCGGCTCACCAGCAGATCGTCGTGCTGGCACAGGCTGACGGTGGGGCGCCACCTCTCCCACCGCTTGGCCCCATTCCCCGAGTAGTCGAGCTGAGTCCCGAGAAAACCGATCACCACCGTCTTCTTCATTGCTTATCCCACACGATAATTCACTAGCCTTTCATATAGTAACGCCGGCGCGTCGTTCTTGCGACGATCTTTCTGCAACATGCATTTACTCGTCTATTTCAATGCCTTGCGTATTTATCACGCCAATCTGGCTCAACTGGCACGCCTATCGCTATGGGTAGCTCGACCGCTGTAGTGCTGCAACGCCGACGAGCCGGGGTTCATCCGCCCCACTGGTGCGCCTGGCCCGGAAATAATCCCGTTGGCTCTGGCGCATGCCGCGGCAGCAGGACACGGTCATGGTGCGGACATGGTTGAGAAATCCGGGTTCGATTCCCGGATCGCACACCACTGGATAGCTCAATGGGTAGAGCGGTTGCATATGCAACGTGTTGCGGGTTCGAGTCCCGCTCCAAATCGTCCTCAAAAGACGACTGAAGCATCGCAGTCAAGCAGCAACCGCCGGTCGCGGTGGGCGCAAGCCCCCGTCGCCGGCCCGGACCGACCCCTGCGCCGCGCACGCGGCAAGGCGGGCGGCGAGCCTGGGAGGGCAGCGCGTTTGTGGCTCCCCCCAGCGCTCACCGCCCGCCTCCCTGGGTGTGTCGCGCAAAGCGTCCGTCCGGGCCGGCGCTGACCGGCTCACGCAACGCATGAATGAAACTGGAGAACAGCATGATCAAGAGATTTGTGGTGAAGAAATACGAACAGGCCGCCTTGCTCAAGGACGGGGATTTCGTGCGCCTCCTGAGCGCCGGGCGCCACTATTTCTGGGACCCGATGAACCGCCTGAGCGTGCAGGTATGGCGCATCGACACGGCGCTCACCGATGTCGAACTGGGTGAGTATCTGCGTGCCCGCGAACCCCGTCTGGTCGAATCCTGCTTCGAGATCATGGATCTGTCCGAAGACGAGGCGGGACTGCGCTACGAGAATGACGTGCTGGTGGAAATCCTGCCGCCGGGTACCCGGCGCATGATCTGGAAGGGCGTGCTCGCGCACCGGCTGGAGAAGGTCGATCTGCGCCAGACGGTCGCCCTGCCGGCCGCGCTGACGATGCGCCTGACCCAGCCCGGCCTGCGCGGCCGGCCGGTGGCCGGCCTGGGCGCGGTGCTGCTGGCGCAGGTTCCGGCTTACCATGTCGGCATAGTGAGGATGGACGGCAGGATGGAACGCATGCTGAACCCCGGCATCGAGGCGTACTGGCGCTTCAACCGCGAGATCTCGGTCGAACTGGTGGACACGCGCCTGCAGAACATGGAAGTGAGCGGCCAGGAAATCCTGACCCGCGACAAGGTCGCGCTGCGCATCAACCTGGGCGTGACCTGGCGTTACGCCGACGTGTTGCTGGCGTGCGAGAAACTCGCCAAACCGGTCGAACACCTCTACCGCGAACTGCAGTTCGGGCTGCGCGCGGCGGTGGGCACCCGTTCGCTCGACGAACTACTGGAGAACAAGCGCGTCATCGACGAGGTGGTGAGCGAGTACGCGGTGACGCGGCTGGCCGGATTCGGCATCGAGATCCGCAGTCTCGGCGTCAAGGACATCGTGCTGCCGGGCGAGATGCGCACCATACTCGCGCAGGTGGTCGAGGCGGAGAAGGCCGCCCAGGCCAACGTCATCCGCCGGCGCGAAGAAACCTCGGCCACCCGCTCGCTGCTCAACACCGCGCGGGTCATGGAAGACAACCCGACCGCGCTGCGCCTGAAGGAACTGGAAACGCTGGAGCGCGTGGCGGAGCGGATCGACCGGATCTCGGTGTTCGGCGGGCTGGATCAGGTGCTGAACGGCCTGGTCACACTCAAGGGCAACTGACGCAAACAAGCTGAAAACGATAGAGAAGAACATGGAAACGAACATCAACACCACCACGACCTCCGAACTGCTGGAGGTGATCAACGGCGCGCCGATCCGGATGTGGACGCAAGGCGTGCCGGTTGAAGCCGAAGCGCGCGCGCAGCTCATGAACACCGCCAGGATGCCGTTCATCTTCCGCCATCTGGCGGTGATGCCGGACGTACACCTGGGCAAGGGCTCGACCATAGGCAGCGTGATCCCGACCGTCGGCGCCATCATTCCGGCCGCCGTCGGGGTGGACATCGGCTGCGGCATGATGGCCGCGCGCACCACCCTGCTCGCGCGCGATCTGCCGGACCAGCTCGGCGGACTGCGCGACGCCATCGAACGCGCCGTGCCGCATGGCCGCACGATGACACGCGGCGGCCGCGACAAGGGCGCGTGGGAGAACCCGCCGGACAACGTCGACGCGCTGTGGAAGGCACTCCAGCCGGGCTTCGCGCGCATCACCGAGAAATACCCGCGCCTGAAGAACACCAACAACTACAAGCACCTTGGAACGCTGGGAACCGGCAACCACTTCATCGAAGTGTGCCTGGACGAGGCCGACCGGGTGTGGTTCATGCTGCACTCGGGCTCACGCGGGGTGGGCAACGCGATCGGCAATGTGTTTATCGAACTGGCGCAGGCCGACATGCGCCAGCACCTCGCCGATTTGCCGCACCGCGATCTGGCCTACTTCGAGGAAGGCAGCACGCACTTCGACGACTACGTCGCCGCCGTCGGCTGGGCGCAGGACTACGCCCGGCGCAACCGCCAGGCCATGATGCAGAACGTCGTGACCGCCGCGCGCCAGGTGATCGCCAAGCCGTTCACCGCCGACGTGGAAGCGGTGAACTGCCACCACAACTACGTGCAGCGCGAGCGCCACTACGGGCAGGAGGTGCTGGTCACGCGCAAGGGCGCGGTGTCGGCGCAGAAAGGGGAACTCGGGATCATCCCCGGCTCGATGGGCGCGCGCAGCTACATCGTGCGCGGCCTCGGCAACGAAGCGGCCTTCTGCTCCTGCAGCCACGGCGCCGGCCGCGCGATGAGCCGCAACGAGGCCAAGCGCCGCTACACCATCGAAGACCAGATGCGCGCCACCGCCCACGTCGAATGCCGCAAGGACAGCGACGTGATCGACGAAATCCCGATGGCCTACAAGGACATCGACGCGGTGATGCACGCCCAGCGCGAGCTGGTGGAAGTGGTGCACACCCTGCGTCAGGTGGTGTGTGTGAAAGGATGACCACGGCACGCCGCCGACCATACCGAAAGAGATAGTCATGCAAACAAGCAACACAATACTCACCGCCCACCCGATAGACCCGGCGGTACGCCAGCGCGTGATGCAGGCGCTGGACGAGATCGAGGCCCGCCACGAGGTGCGGGTGCTGTTCGCCTGCGAGTCGGGGAGCCGGGGCTGGGGCTTCGCCTCGCCCGACAGCGACTACGATGTGCGCTTCGTCTACGTGCCACGCATGCCGTGGTATTTGCGCGTCGAAGCGCAGCGCGACGTCATCGAACTGCCGATCAGCGACGAACTGGACGTCAGCGGCTGGGAGCTGCGCAAGGCGCTGCGCCTGCTGCGCCGCTCCAACCCGACCCTGCTCGAATGGCTGGACTCGCCGGTGATCTATCGCGAACGCTCCGATGCCGCCGCCGGCCTGCGCGCGCTGGCGGCGCAGTTCTTCTCGCCCATGCGCGGCCGCTACCACTACCTCGCCATGGCCAAGAAGAACTTTCAAGGCTATCTGCGGGGCGATACGGTGCGTCTGAAAAAGTACCTGTACGTGCTGCGCCCGCTGCTGGCGGTGCAATGGATCGACGAATACCGGAGCATGCCGCCGATGCGCTTCGCCGAACTCGCGCAAGCAACCATCAGTGACGAAACCCTGCGCGACGAAATCAACCGCCTGCTGGCGGTCAAGATGCGCGTCGGCGAAGCCGAGCACGGGCCGCGCTGGCCTGCCATCCACGCCTACATAGAAGGCATGCTGGCGCAGGTCGACCGCGACGTTTCCTACCGCACGCCGCAAGGCGACACGGAGGCGCTCGACCGTTTCCTGCTCCAGACCGTCATGACCGGAGACTCCCATGCCTGACACCTGTACGCTCGACACCGTGACGCTCGACGGCTCACAAGGCGAAGGCGGCGGGCAGATACTGCGCACCGCGTTGACGCTGTCGATGATCACCGGCACGCCGCTGCGCCTCGACCACATCCGCGCCCGCCGCGCCAAACCGGGGCTGCTGCGCCAGCACCTGACCGCCGTGCAGGCCGCCGCGCAGATCTGCGGCGCGCGGGTGGATGGCGCGGCGCTGGGCTCGCGCTCACTGCACTTCGTGCCCGGACGCATCCGTGGCGGCGACTATCGCCACGCCATCGGCAGCGCCGGTAGCTGCACCCTGGTGCTGCAAACCATCCTCCCCGCGCTGTGGTTTGCCGACGCGCCGAGCACGGTGACGGTCAGCGGCGGCACGCACAACCCGGCCGCCCCGCCCGCCGACTTCCTGATCCACGCCTGGCTACCGCTGATGCGCCGCATGGGGGTGGACATGGACATCGAACTGCTGCGCCACGGCTTCTACCCGGCCGGCGGGGGCGAGATCCGCGCGCGCGTCACCCCGGTCGCGGCGCTGAAGACCCTGCATCTGTGCGAGCGCGGCACGCCGCTGCAGGCGCGCGCCGTGGCCGTGGTCGCGGGCGTGCCGGTGGATGTCGCCAGGCGCGAACTGACCATGGTGGAAGCCGCCGCGCTGGGTGCCGAAGTTGAACTGCGCGTCCTGCCCGCTCGCGAAGGACCAGGCAACGCGTTGCTGCTGGTCGACCAGCACAGCGAAGTGACCGAAGTGTTCGTCGCCTTCGGCGAACGCGGCCTGCCCGCCGAAGCCGTCGCCGCGCGCGTGATCAAGGCCGCCCGCGCCGACCGCGCCTCGGATGCCGCGGTCGGCGAGCACCTGGCCGATCAACTGGTGCTGCCGCTGGCGCTCGCGCGCGGCGGCAGCCTGACCACCGCCACGCTGTCATCGCACCTCGAAACCAACATGGAGGTGGTGCAGCGGTTTCTGCCGCTGCGCTTCGAGACGACCAAGACGGCACAGGGTCATCGGATTGCCGCGAACCCTGCCGCCTCCGGGCAACCATCGTCATCATGCCAATCGCAAACCAGCTTTTGCATTCCTCCCGGCGTTATCTAAACTGGAAATCGTGCCGGCCATGTCGATAATGCCCATGGCAACACATCCACAACCGCTGCGGCACCGGACGGCGCGCGCCGTCGGTGCCCGCACACCACTTGAGGGGGATAACGAACGTGATTCAAGACCAAGAGAGCTACAACCACCTGACACTGGCCGAACCCTTTGCCTTCGGCGCCCGCATCCTCGACCTGATCGCCGCCTGCGCCGGGCAGCTCCCCGGCCGCGGCGAACCGCCCCCGCCCGAACTGGCCGAGCGCATGGCCGCCTGGCTGCGCGACCTGACCATCGCATTCCGCCCGCCCGAACCGGAGCTGGTCTCGCGGTTCGTCAGCTATCTGGACGGACAGATCACCCGGCGCGACGAAGATCTGCCAACCTTCACCGCGCTATGGGAGCAGTTGCAGAACGGCTTTTTCAGAACGCTTGCCCCCGAGGACTTCGAGCCCCTGGATGAAGGGGGCGTCGAGCAGGGCATCGTCCTGTTCAACCACGGATCAACCGCCGAAACGCTGCGTGCGATCCTCGAAGCCCTGCGACGCATGGCCCTGGTGCTGAAGAAGGCCAAGGAATTCGATGCTCCCGGCCAGGATCCGCACAAGAAAGTCATCATCAAGGAAGGACCGTTCCGGGTGCTGGCCCTGGGCCGCCATGTGTTCTTCAACAACTACAAGTTCAGGGACGTGGTGAAGGACGAAAACCCGCGCAAGATGGTGGCCCAGGAATTCCAGACGCTCCATCAGGTCCCCGACGGCACCCTTGCCGTCACCGCAGAACTGTCAGGACTGACCATCCTCTCCAGCGCCGGCCAGCCCGTGCCGGCCAGCGGCAACCTCGGCAGCAACTTCACTACCGTCACCACCAGCTTCGTCGGCCCGATATCGGCCAACGTGGACGTCGCATACAGCATGCTGAAAGGCAAGACCGCCGATCTCAGGGCATATGTCATGCCTCACTACGCCAGCATCGCCAAGGAGGACGACTGGATCTGCATCCGCCTCCAGATCGAACTCAAGTACTTCGGCCTGGATTTCTCCTGAACCCGACGCCGCGCATCACCCGGTCATGGCGGGCCGCGCCGGCCATGACCGGGCAGCCTGCTCTGCCACAGCACCGGCGGCTTGATCCCGCTCACACTCGCCACACCCACCGCAAACCCGGCAGCCATCGCCACCCACCACGCCAAGGCGCCGGCACCGAAGAACGCTGCGCCAATCCCACCGACCAGCGCACCCATACAACCCGCGATCAAGTTGCGCACAAGGTTACGGCCGCGTCGGGGCGTCACCGGGAATTCACGCCGCGGCATGAAGTTGCGCTTGAGTCTCATGTTTTCTCCGGTGTCGCGGTGCGTTTCATTCCCACTCCCCATGTCCTGCAACGATGTTATGGATGTAGAGTCCCACAGACAAACCAATGGTTGCCGCCCGTGCTCACAACACCCCGAACAACACAGGAATCCCACCAGTGAAAGCCATCGTCACCGGATACAGCCGTGGCCTCGGTGCCGCGATCGCCGAGAACCTGCTG
>JACOUN010000035.1 GCA_016177805.1 Rhodocyclales bacterium | reverse complement strand
GCGCGTGACGCGTCGGCTGATCTTCCTCTTGAGCATGTCCGTCCCGATCTGTTCGATACCGGTGCAATCGTAGCCTACCCGGCCAGCGCAGGGGGTTTTGCGACACCCTCTGAAGCCCCTCCTACGAAGCGCAGACGCGAAACCGGCCAAGCGCCCCGTGGGAGCGGCTTCAGCCGCGACAACAGCAGCATTCGGGGCCAAAGCCCCTCCTGCGATCGGCGGCTATTCCTGGTTGCGGTAGAACGCTTCGAGGAAGTGTTCTGCGTGTGCGGCCTCTTCGGCACTGCGCGACTGGGCCAGTTCGAGTTCCTGCAAGGCCGGCGTGAGGTCGGTGTCGGGGCGCGGCAGCCAGCCCGCATCGAGCACCTCGTCGCTGTAATCGTCGTCCGAGGCGTCGCGCGCCTCGCCGCAGTTCATGTTGATGATGTTTATCATGCTGGCCTCCGCGTATGAATATCGTTCCGGTACGGCGCTCCAGAACGATGGGTCGATAACGGTACGGATACTGTGCGCAGCGTGTTACAGGATGACGTGGAGGGCGATGCAGACTGCTTGCATCGCGCGCCCTTGCTAGTATCTACGGCATTTATTGCCGAATCTTGAGTTGGCGACCGTGTGGCGGCAGCGCGGTGGCGTTCATGCGCCGCGCTCCTCCAGCCACGCGGCGATGTGGGTCGCGACCTGCTCCCAGTCTTGCTCCAGCATCACGCCGTGTCCCATGTCGGGAATGATCCGGGCATCAACGCCATAGGTCGAGGCGGTCATGTGGACCTGCGACGGCGGGATGAGGTGGTCGTGCTGGGCGCCCATGACCAGCATCGGCGGGCGTGCCATGCGGCCCGGCTGGGGCAGGTTGAACAGCGTCATGTCCCAGATCGCGCGGTGCGATTCGGGTTGGCACACGCGGTAGTAGCGCATCAGCGTGGCGTCATCGATGGGTTGATGAAAGAGCGCTTCGCGCAGGCTGGCGGGGTGTGGACGACCGCCGCCGAGGACGCGGTTCAACTCGTTGAGCAGCCCAGGTTTGCTGAACATGATGCCGAACGCCGAGCCCATGAGGCCTTGTGGGGGGACCGAACAGAGCAATACCACGGCGGGTGCGGCGGCTTGCTCCAGGTACTTCTGCACCACCAGCCCGCCCATGGAGTGGCCGATCAGGATGGGCGGCGTGGGTAGCTGGGCGGCGACTTCAAGCACATCGTCGACGTAGTCGCGGATCGAGAACGCATCGAGCGGACCCGCGTTGCGCCGGCTGTTGCCGTGCCCCGACAGGGATAGCGCGTAACAGGAGTGGCCGCGCGCGGCGAACCAGGGCAGGAAGTGCTCGTCCCAGCACCACGCGCCGGTATACGCGCCGTGCACGAACAGCAGCGCGGGGGTCGATGCCTGCCCCTGCTGCGGGTGTCGCTCCAGGACTTCGAGGTCGCCAAATCGAGCCCGACTCACTTGGGTACGTCCATGCCGCGCTGCACCGCCGGGCGGGCGCTCATCGCCTCGAACCAGCGGTTGACCTCGGGGAAGCGTTTCAGGTCCACCCCTTGCCAGTCGTGACGGGCGAGCCACGGATAGGTGGCGATGTCGGCCACCGAGTACTCGTCGCCTGCCAGCCATGCGCGCCCGCTCAGGCGCGTGTTCAGCACGCCATATATGCGCAGCACTTCCTTGGAATAGCGGTCGATCGCGTAGGGGATGACTTCCGGCGCAAAGCGCAGGAAATGGTGCGCCTGCCCGAGCATGGGGCCGACGCTGCCCATCTGGAACATTAGCCACTGCATCGCGTCGAGGCGGCTGCGGATGTCCCGTGGCAGCAGTTTGCCGCTCTTGCCCGACAGATATAGCAGGATGGCGCCGGATTCGATGAGGGTAATGGGACTGCCGCCGGGGCCCTCGCTATCGACGATGACCGGTATCTTGCCGTTCGGATTGAGCGTGGCGAACGCAGGTTCGAACTGCTCGCCACGGGCCAGATCCACGGTCTGGACCTGGTAAGGGAGTTCGAGTTCTTCCAGCGCAATGGATACCTTGCGGCCGTTGGGGGTGCCCCAGGTGTATAGCGTGATCATCGGGCTCTTCTCTGCCTGCAGCCCCTTCCTCTCATTGTGCTGTCCATCGAATGCGCGGTCTAATGGCTTATTCGAGGGTTGGAGGGCGCATGCTCAAATGGGTTTTGGTTGTTGTAATGCTGGTGCTGGTGACCGGTTTGTTCCGTCCGGCCCTGTCGCGTAGCCTGCGCCTCGGGCGCCTTCCGGGGGATGTGCACGTACGCCTGCGGGGTCGCGCCTATCACTTTCCGTTCACCAGCACCGTACTCCTGTCACTGCTCGCTTGGGCGATTGTGCGGGCAATCTGAGTGCGGCCGATGTGATAAAGATCGGGTTGTGTGTAAAAAAGCAACACTTGTCCGTTACTTGAGCGCGGCGATGCGGGCCGTCCGGACCTGTTCGGCGATGTGCGCCTTGTCGCGACAGGCACGCGCCACCGCTCCGGCATCGACGGCCCGCACGGTCGCGAGTGCGGCGCGCAGCAAGGCGGCTGGGTGGTACTCGGGCAGTGCCTTGCCGGGACGGCCGTAGTAGTCGGATTCGGCCCCTTGCAGCAGCAGTTCGAAGCGTTCTGGGCGCCGCAGTGCGTCGGTGCGCTCGAACAGTGCGACCAGCGTCGCCGGACGCAGTTCGGCGGCGCGGTGCAGGTTGCCATGCTCGCGCGCGAGCAGCACTGCCAGATCGCGGCAATCGGCGGGCGCCTTGAGGCGCTCGGATACGGCCAGCGCGTGGGTGGCGCTGGCGGCTTCGTGGCCGTAGTGGTGGGGTAGCATGTCGGCGGGGGTGTCGCCCTTGCCCAGGTCATGCAGCAAACAGGCCCAGCGCACCGCCAGCGGCCGTCCGGCGGCGGCGGCATGGTCGAGTACCGCGAGCACGTGCACGCCGGTGTCGATCTCGGGGTGGTGCCGTGCGGGCTGCGGCACGCCGAAGAGCCGCTCCACTTCGGGCAGCAGGCGTGCAAGCGCGCCGCATTCGCGCAGCATCGTAAGCATGCGTGACGGAGTCCGCTCCATCAGGCCGCGCGCGAACTCCTGCCACACCCGTTCCGCCACCAAGTGCTCGACTTCGCCGTGGGTGACCATCGCGCGCATCAGTTCCAGGGTTTCCGGGGCGATCGAGAAGCCGTCGAAACGCGCGGCAAAGCGCGCAATACGCAGTATCCGAACAGGATCCTCGGCGAACGCGGGGCTGACGTGGCGCAGCAGGCGCGCCTGCAGGTCGCGCTGGCCGCCGTGCGGATCGATCAACGTGCCGTGTTCGTCGCGCGCCATCGCGTTGATGGTCAGGTCGCGGCGCAGCAGGTCGTCTTCCAGGCTGACGTCGGGCGCGGCATGCACGGCAAAGCCGGCGTAGCCGTGGCCGCTCTTGCGTTCGGTGCGCGCCAGCGCGTATTCCTCGTTGTTGCGCGGGTGCAGGAACACCGGGAAGTCCTTGCCCACCGGCCGGTAACCCAGCGCCAGCATGTCCTCGGGCGTGGCGCCGATCACCACCCAGTCGCGATCCTTGACCGGCACGCCCAGCAGTTCGTCGCGCACCGCCCCGCCGACCATGAAAACCTGCATCAATGGACCCTGTTGCGTACCCGCGCACGCGGGGTGTCGTTGCAAATCCAGGCCGGCGCCACCGTTTCCAGCGGCGTGGGGGTGACGTCGTAGGGCAGGGGGGCGGCGGTGACGTTGTCCACTCGCATCGACAGCACGTTGTCGCGGCTCATCAACGGTTGCGGTGCCAGTTCCATCAGCGCCGCCTGCAGCAGCGCGAGGCGTTCCGGCAGTGCGATGATCAGCGGATGCCTGCCCAGCAGTGCCGCGATGTAGCCGACCAGGTCGCGCAGGGCATATACGTGCGGTCCGCCCAACTCGAAAGTTTTGCCCCCGCGGGCCGGATCGTCGAGGCCGCGCAGCACCACTTCGGCTACGTCTTCGACGTACACCGGCTGGAAGCGCGCTTGCGCGCCGGCCAGCGGTAGCACCGGAAACAACCGCACCAGGCGCGCGAACAGATTGAGAAAACTGTCGCCACGGCCAAAAACCACCGACGGGCGCAGGATGGTAGTCGCGAGCATGTCGTCGCCCGCGTGGATGGCCGCCTCGCCAGCGGCCTTGGAGCGCTGGTAGGCGGACGGACCGTTCGGGTTGGCGCCGAGGGCGCTGACGTGCACCAGGCGGGGCACTGCGGCATCGCGGCACGCGGCAACGATCTTGCGCGGCAGTTCGACGTGGGCGCGGGCGAAGTCCGCGCCGTAGGGGGTGCCGGGACGCGAATGCAGGATTCCGACCAGGTTCACCACGGCGTCCGCGCCGCGCAGCAGTGATGCGAGTTGGGCGGGGTCGTGAACGTCGGCGTCGACCACCTCGGCGGTTGGCAACAGCAGCAGGTGGGCGGCGCGGCTGCGATGACGGGTCGGAATCAGTACGTCGTGGCTGGCCGCGCACAGCCGGGCGGCGATGGCGCTTCCGATAAACCCGCTGCCGCCGATCAGGACGATGCGTTGTGCTGTCATGGCGCGCTTCCTTGTTGTTGAGAATTTCAGTTCGAGGGTGCAGCGCCTATGATACCCAGTCGCGCCTTGAGCGACTGCGGCTGCTGCTCGAACATTGCGGCGTAGATGACGGCGTTGGCCAGCACTTTCTTGACGTAGTCGCGGGTCTCGTCGATCGGTATGGTCTCCACGTAGATCGTGGCGTCGATCGGTTGCGTGTCGCGCCAGCGCCGCGCGCGGCCGGGACCGGCGTTGTAGCCGGCGGCGGCCAGCACCGGGTGGTTGTCGAGATCGTCGAGGATCAGCCGCATGTAGCTGGTGCCCAGTTGCACGTTGGTGTCGGGGTCGGTGAGCATGCCTTGGTGATAGCCCTGCAGGCCGATCTGTTTCGCCACCCACTTGCCGGTTGCAGGCATGACCTGCATCAGTCCCTGGGCGCCGGCGTGGGAGCGGGCCGGCGCGATGAAGCGGCTTTCCTGCCGCATCAGGCCATACACCCAGGCCATGTCCAGGCCTTGGATGCGCACCTGAGGCTCGATCAGGTTGCGGTAGGGCGCGACGAAGCGCAGGTTGAAATTGGCGCGTGGGTCAGCCAGTTCGGCCGTGTTGATGGCCCGGTCGTAGTGTCCGTCGGCCAGTGCCAGTTGCGCCGCAGCCACCAGAAACGGCGCATCCTTGCCCTGTACCGCGCGCAACCACTCGCGCACCGCCTCGGTCCTGAGGTCGAGGCGGTACAGGGCGAGCGAGCGCTGCAGGCCGGTGTCGTTGCGTGCGCGGGCGGTATCCTGCGCGGTGGGCGGGGAGTCGGGCGGCGGGGGGGGGAACGGCTGTCCCAGTTCTTCGGCCGCCAGTAGTCCGTAGTAATGCACGTCGGTCGCGATGCTGGCGTACAACGCCTGTGCGTCGCTGGTGTGTCCCTGGGCGGCATGCGCGCGCGCCAGCCAGTAGACCCATTCCGGCGCGGCGCGCGTGGCCTGCGGCAAGGCCTTGATATAGCGCTCGACCTGGCGCCAGTCCGAGGCGCGCAGCGCGGCCCGCACCCGCCATTCGCGTTGTGCGTTGGTCATCGGCACCTCGCCTGCGGCGCCAAACCAGTCCATCGCCTGGGGCAGGCGGGACTGTGCGGCGTGCAGGGCCATGGCGACGTGCACGTAGCTGAGGTCGTCGTTGCCGAGGCGGTTGCTGATGCGCGCGAAGCGGGCGGCGGCGGCCAGCGCGTCCTGACGCGCCAGCCGCACCAGCGCGGCGAGCGCGAACTCGCGCCCGCTGCGGGTCACGGCAAAATTGGCGGGCAGGCGGTCGAGATAGACGGCGGGCGATTTGATCGCGTGGCCGAGCGCCTTGGCTTCGCCATTCTTGTTGCCATGCAGCCAGGTCAGCGTATCGTAGGCGCGTTCGGGGGTGCGGCTGTCGATCTGACGCCTGAAATGCCACCACACTGCGTCATCGTCGACCGCCTTGTGCCGCACCGCTGCCTGCAGCACCGGCTGGCAGGCTTCGTGCGCATCGGCGAGTTCCAGCCACTGTTGCGCTACTTCGTGCAGGACCGTCTGGTCACCGGTGAGTTGGCGCGCGTGCCAGACCAGGCAGCGCAGTTCGGCGTCGGGGGCGGCGACCTCGCGCGACAGGCGCAGGAATCCGCTCCAGTCCTTGTCCGCCGCCAGGCGCTTGAGCCATACGGCGCGCAGACGTTCGGCGGTGACCTCGCCCGGATGGGCGGCGATGTAAGCCGCGAGTTCGGTCGTCGGCGGCGGGTCGGTGCGCGCGAGCTTGTTGAGCAGTAACCAGTAAGGCACGTACTGGTCGAGCACATGTTGTTCGGGTGTCGCCGCGAGTCGCGCCAAGGTGGCCCGGTCGCCGGTGCGCAGTGCTTCGTGGGCCGCCAGAATTCTCTGGTCGCCCTGTTGTCCGAAGGCGGTCGAGCCGCTGCAGGCGAGCATTATCGCGAGCACGGACGTGATTGTTGTTTTCATGTGCTGCCTGTTTCCGCCCTGTGGCATAGTTTGTAACGAACCCGGATCAGCGTGAGTCTCATGTCATCATCCCCGCCCGCACAGAATACTGCGGAAACCCGCGCCGAATTGCGCCGCATCTCGATCGCCCGGCGCGAGGCGCTGAGCGCTCCGGCGCGCGTCGCGCTGACCGTGCATCTGTGCGCCCATCTCGAAATCCTGCTCGGCAAGCTGGCGCCGACGTGCCTGGCGTTCTGCTGGCCCCATCGTGGTGAGCCGGACCTGCGCGCATTGATGCGTGCCTGGCTCGCCGGGGGCAAGGCGCGCGGCGCTGCCTTGCCCGTGGTGCTGGACAGGCAAAAGGCGCTCGCGTTCCGTGCGTGGACCCCGCAAACCGATCTGGTGGTCGATCGCTACGGCATACCGCACCCGCCCGATGGTGCTTTCGTTGAACCCGACTGCGTGCTGGTGCCGCTGAATGCGTTTGATGCGCGGGGCTACCGGCTCGGCTACGGCGGTGGCTATTTCGACCGCACGCTGGCGCGGTCCACTGCGATCGCGATCGGGGTGGGGTTCGAGCTGGGGCGCTTTGATACGGTGTTGCCGCAAACGCATGACAGGCCGATGGACTGGATCGTGACCGAGCAGGGGGTGTTCCGTAGCGGCGACCGTTAGCGGGCGTCGTGGCCGGTCAGGCCAGGAACATGCGGTAGGCCGGATTCATCGACTCGTCGGCGTATTCGTAGCCGAGCCGGTCGAGAAAGTCCTGGAACGCGACCTTGTCGTCCGCTGCCACCTGCATGCCGACCAGCACCCGGCCGAAATCCGAGCCGTGGTTGCGGTAGTGAAACAGGCTGATGTTCCAGTCCGAGCGCAGATTGGAGAGGAAATTCATCAGCGCTCCCGGCCGTTCTGGGAAGGCAAAGCGGTACAGCAATTCGTTCTGGATGCCCGGCGCGCGCCCGCCCACCATGTAGCGGATGTGGGTCTTGGCCATCTCGTCTTCGGTCAGATCGAGCGCCTGCAGCTCGTGGCGGGTCAGTACCTCGACCAGCCGGCTCGCCTCCGAGCGGTTGTGTACGGTGACGCCGACAAAGATGTGGGCTTCGGTCGAGTCAGCGTAGCGGTAGTTGAACTCGGTGATGTTGCGATTGCCGAGCAGGCTGCAGAACTTCTTGAATGAGCCGGGGCGCTCGGGAATCGTGACGGCCAGCACCGCTTCACGCTGCTCGCCCAGTTCGGCGCGCTCCGCGACGAAACGCAGGCGGTCGAAGTTGATGTTGGCGCCGGAGGCCACCGCGACCAGATCCTTGTCGCGCAGCTTGTAGCGCGCGGCGTATTCCTTGGCGCCGGCGATCGCGAGCGCACCGGCCGGTTCCAGGATCGCGCGGGTGTCCTCGAACACATCCTTGATCGCGGCGCAGATTGCATCGTTGTCGACCAGGATCATCTCGTCGACGTATTGTTCGCACAGGCGAAAGGTCTCCTCACCCACCTGCTTGACTGCGGCGCCGTCGGCGAACAGCCCGACCTGGTCGAGCACCACGCGCTGGTGCGCGGCGAGCGAGCGGGTCATCGCGTCGGCGTCCTCCGCCTCGACACCGATGATCTTCGTTTCCGGACGCAGGCGCTTGATGTAGGCGGCAACGCCGGAGATCAGCCCGCCTCCGCCGACGCAGCAGAACACCGCGTGGATCGGTTTAGAGTGGGCGCGCAGGATTTCCATGCCTATCGTGCCCTGCCCGGCGATCACGTCGGGATCGTCGAAGGGGTGCACGAAAGTCAGCTTGTCTCGCGCTTCCAGTTCCTTGGCGTGGGTGTAGGCGTCGGAATACGAGTCGCCGAACAGCACTACTTCGCCGCCGCGCGCGCGTACCGCGTTGACCTTGATCAACGGGGTCGACTCCGGCATCACGATGACCGCGCGTACCCCCAGTTTCTGCGCCGACATCGCCACGCCCTGGGCGTGGTTGCCGGCCGAGGCGCAGATCACGCCGCGCTTGAGGGCGGCGGGCGACAGGTGCGCCATCTTGTTGTAGGCGCCGCGGATCTTGAAGCTGAATACCGGCTGCATGTCCTCGCGCTTCAGGTACAGGCGGTTGTGGATGCGTTCCGACAGGTTCGCGGCAAGATCGAGCGGCGTCTCTTCGGCGACGTCGTAGACGCGGGCGTTGAGTATTCTTTCCAGGTAATCCGGAGCGGCGGCAGTCATGGGTGAGCCTGCTAAGGTGGGCGAAGCGAAGCCGCCGAGCGTAACAGCCCGGCAAGCGTCCACGCAAGGGCGGGGTCCGGTGGTGTTGGACCCAGGCGGTCAGCCGGGGTCGTTCTCGCGGTGGATCATCTGCTGCTGGCGCTCGATGAACTCCTGGGTCGAGTCGATGCCGCGCAGTTGCAGGATGGTGGAGCGCACCGCGGCTTCGAGCAGCACCGCGAGGTTGCGTCCGGCGGCCACCGGCAGGATGGTGCGCGGGATCGACACGCCGAGGATGTCCTGGGTTTCCAGGTGCATCGGCAGGCGTGATGGATCATCCTGGCCGGGCACGCGCCGCTGCAGATAGACGATGAGCCGCAGCCGCATCTTGCGCCGGCACACCGTCTCGCCAAAGATGGTGCGTACGTTGAGCACCCCCAGGCCGCGCACTTCGATGAAGTCCTGCAGCAGTTCGGGGCAGCGGCCTTCGAGCACGGTCGGCGCGATGCGCGAGAATTCAACGATGTCGTCGGCGACCAGGCCGTGGCCGCGCGAAATCAGTTCCAGCGCGAGTTCGGACTTGCCCGCGCCTGAGTCGCCGGTAATGAACACCCCCAGCCCGAGCACGTCCATGAACACGCCGTGCAGTGAGATCTTTTCCGCCAGTTGCCGCGACAGGTGCAGACGCAGTTGGTCGATGACGCTTGCCGAGGCAAGTGGCGTGGAGAACAGCGCGATGTCGGCTGCTTCACAGATCGAACGCACCAGCGCCGGAACCTCGCACCCGTCCGCGATGATGACCGCCGGTGGGTGGGCGGCGAAGATTTCGTGCAGGTGGTGGGCGATCTTCTCGCCCGAATGACGGCGCGCCCAGGTCATCTCGGCGGCGCCGATGACCTGCAGGCGCTCGGGGTGGATCAGGTTGAGGTGGCCGACCAGATCGGCGGGCCAGATGCGTTCTTCAGTGACCGAGATGACCCGGTCCAGCCGACCGCACAGATGCGTCAGCTGCAGTTGCGTGCGCTGGGATTCAAACAGCCGCGCGACGCTGGTCTGTCGCATGGGGGCCCCATGAAACAAACAGGGTGTGGATCGCGGCCGCGTCGGGGGCGCTCAGAAGCTGGGCGCGAAAGTCGTCGTCGCTGAACATCTGCGCCAGTTCCGACAGCAGTTGCAGGTGCTGCTCGTTGGCCTGCTCGGGTACCAGCAGCACGAACAGCATGTTGACCGGCCGACCGTCGGGGGCATCGAACTGTACCGGGGTGCTGAGGCGGAAGAACGCGCCGGCGGCCTCGTTGAGCCCCTTGATGCGTCCGTGCGGGATGGCGATGCCTTGCCCCAGCCCGGTCGATCCCAGTCGTTCACGCGAGAACAGGCTGTCAAACACGTCGCCGCGACTGATGCCCTGATTGTTCTCGAAGAGTAGTCCGGCCTGTTCAAACACGCGCTTCTTGCTGCTCGCGTCCAGGTCTATGACTACGTTGGAAGGGGGTAGGAGGTCGGCTATCAGACTCATGTGGCGCAACTGCCTGCACGATGCCGGACGCTCTGGCGCCGTGCAGGCACTGGTAGGGTTGGAGGCGGTGTCAGGCGCTATCGAAAGTCCGCGATTATAAACAAACCCCGTGACAAACGTTGTAACAAATCGGCCGTGCCACCCGTATCAGGACTCTGCTACCTGATGCTTGAGCGCATCGTGGTGATGTTCCTGGTTCTTCTGCTTGTACTTGATGACCTGGCGGTCGAGCTTGTCGGCCATGCTGTCGATTGCCGCATACAGGTCGGAATCGTCGCTTTCCACGTAAATGTCCTTGCCGCGCACGTGCAGGGTCACTTCCGCTTTCTGCTTGAGCTTCTCTACCGAGATGATCACGCCGATGCTCGTGACGTTGTCGAAATGACGGATCACCCGGTCCAGCTTGCCGGTGATGTATTCGCGGATGGCGGGGGTGACTTCGACGTGATGCCCGGTAATGTTGAGATTCATGATGGCTCCTTGAGATTTATATCGCCTTGCGCTGACTGACCGGCGGGATACCCAGTGATTCGCGGTATTTTGCGATGGTGCGCCTTGCCACCACGATACCCTGCTGGCCCAGTAACTCGGCAATCCTGGAGTCGGACATGGGCTTTTTCCTGTCCTCGGCCTCGATCAACTGGCGTATCAGCGCCCGTATCGCCGTTGAAGAGGCCGCTCCACCGGTGTCGGTGGAGACGTGACTGCCGAAGAAATACTTGAGTTCGAATACCCCGCGTGGGGTGGACATGAACTTCTGCGTGGTAACCCTCGAAATTGTCGATTCGTGAAGTTCAAGCTGTTCTGCTATCTCGCGCAACGTGAGCGGCTTCATCGCCACGTCTCCATAATCGAAGAACTGGCGCTGTTGGTCAACGATGGCTTGCGAAACACGCAAGATGGTGTCGAAACGTTGCTGCACGTTCTTGATCAGCCAGCGCGCTTCCTGCAGATGGCTGGTGAGCGCGCCGCCCGAGCCGCGGTTCTGCTGCAGGATGCTGGCGTACAGCGCATTGACGCGCAGTTTGGGCATGGCCTCCTGATTGAGGCTGGCCGACCAGCGCCCGCGCGTCTTGCGTACCACCACGTCCGGTATGACGTAGCGGGTCTCCTGCGCCGAGTAGGCCGAGCCGGGGTGTGGGTCGAGGCTGCAGATCAGGGTCTGGGCGTCGCGCAGTGCGTCCTCGGAGCAGCCGGTGACGCGCTTGAGGCGTGCGAAGTTGCGTTCGGCCAGCAGCTCCAGGTGGTGCTCGACGATCGCAAGGGCCAGCTCGCGGCAGGCGTCCGGCGCCCTGGCGCGCAGTTGCAGGGCCAGGCATTCCCGTGGTGAGCGCGCGCCTATGCCAGACGGGTCGAGACTTTGCACCTGGTGCAGCGCGATCGACAGGTCATCGAGGTCGACGTCGAGTTCGGGCGGCAGCAACGCCAGCAGGTCTTCCAGGGTCTGGTTCAAATAGCCGTCGTCGTCGAGCGCTTCGATGATGAAGCGCACCAGCGCCCGGTCGCGGTCCGACAGCGGCGACAGGCTGACCTGCAGGTCGAGGTGGTCGCGCAGGCTGACCACGGCGGCCTGGAAGTCCTGGAAATCGGTGTCGTCATCGTCGCGGTTGCCCGACGAACTACCCGAGCCGCTCCAGTCCTGGGCTTCGTCCTGGCTGCCGGCTTCGTGGCTGGAGTTGTCCGGTGGCGCTTCGGTGGCGACCGTGGTCTCGCCTTCGTGGGGGGTAGTGGCAGTGGCGGTGGCCGCCGCCGGGACGAAGTCGCCCTGATCGCCATCCTCGCGCTCCAGCATCGGGTTTTCCGCCAGGAAGCGCTCGATCTCGTCGTTCAGTTCCAGCGTCGACAACTGCAGCAGCTTGATGGATTGCTGCAGCTGCGGAGTCAGCGTCAGGTGCTGCGACAGCTTCAGTTGCAGGGATGGCTTCATCTTGTGGCTTTCAGAGCCTGAAATGCTCGCCCAGATACACCTGGCGAACCTGTTCGTTGCGGATGATCTCGTCGGGGTGGCCGCTGGCCAGCACCCGTCCTTCACTGATGATATAGGCGCGGTCGCAGATTCCCAGCGTCTCGCGCACGTTGTGATCGGTGATCAGCACCCCGATGCCGCGTTCCTTGAGGAAGCGGATGATCTTCTGGATGTCCAGCACCGCGATCGGGTCGACGCCGGCAAACGGCTCGTCGAGCAGGATCAGGCGCGGGCTGGTGGCCAGCGCGCGGGCGATCTCGCAGCGACGCCGTTCGCCGCCAGACAGCGATACGGCCGTGTTGTCGCGCAGGTGCGCGATGCCGAGTTCTTCCAGCAATTCATCCAGGCGCGCATCGATCTGCTCGCCGTTCATGTCTTGCAGCTCCAGCACCGCGCGGATGTTGTCGGCCACGCTGAGCTTGCGGAACACGCTCATTTCCTGGGGCAGGTAGGACAGCCCCAGGCGCGCCCTGGCATGCACCGGCAGATGGGTCAGCTCGGCGTCGTCGAGGGTGATGGTGCCGTCGTCGCTGCGCACCAGCCCGACGATCATGTAGAAGCAGGTAGTCTTGCCCGCGCCGTTGGGGCCCAGCAGCCCGACCACTTCACCGCTGCCCACGGCAAAGCCGACGTCGTGCACGACGGTGCGCAGCTTGTAACGCTTCTTCAGACCGACAACCTTAAGCAGACTCATCCGGACTCTCTTTCAACAACTTGCCGATCACGCTGGTGGAAAACCCCCGCCCTTGCAGGAATCGACCCTGTTTGGCCCATTCGCGCCGGTCGCGCGGTGCCTGGCCGAACTTGCTGTGCCAGATGGCGCGCGCGCGCTCGATTTCGTCTTCCTGACACTCGCCGTCCAGCGCTTCGTCGATCAGCTCGCGCGCGACCCCGCGCTGGGCCAGATCGTGGCGCAGGCGAGCCACGCCGAAGCGTGTCGCGTGGCTGCGTACCCAGGCGTGCGCGAAACGGCTGTCGGAGAGCAGATCGAGTTCCGCCATCCGCGCCAGCGTCGCTGCTATCTCTTCCGGCGTGCCGTGCGGCGCCAGCTTGCGCGCCAGTTCGGCGCGCGAGTGGTCGCGCCCGGCAAGCAACCGGATCGCGCGCTCCTTCAGGCTGATGGCTGCCATCAGCGGTCGTTCAGGCCTCGGCAGTGGCCGGTTCGGCCACGATGGCCTGCATATCCTTGAGGCCGACGGTGGCGCGGATCTTGTTCTCGATTTCGCGCGCCAGCGCCGGATTGCTGCGCAGGAATTCGCGCACGTTGTCCTTGCCCTGGCCGATCTTGTCGCCGTTGTAGGCATACCACGAGCCTGACTTGTCGACGATCTTGTGCTGTACCCCGAGATCGATGATCTCGCCCTCGCGCGAAATTCCTTCGCCATACAGAATGTCGAAGATCGCTTCCTTGAACGGCGGGGCGACCTTGTTCTTGACCACCTTGCAGCGGGTCTCGGAGCCAATCACCTCGTCGTTCTTCTTGATCGCGCCGATGCGCCGGATGTCGAGCCGCACCGAGGCGTAGAACTTGAGCGCGTTGCCGCCGGTGGTGGTTTCCGGGCTGCCGAACATGACCCCGATCTTCATCCGGATCTGGTTGATGAAGATCACCAGGGTGTTGGTGCGCTTGATGTTGGCGGTGAGTTTGCGCAAGGCCTGGCTCATCAGGCGCGCCTGCAGGCCGGGTAGTTGGTCGCCCATCTCGCCTTCGATTTCGGCCTTGGGCGTGAGCGCCGCGACCGAGTCGATGACCACGATGTCGACCCCGCCCGAGCGCACCAGCATGTCGGCGATTTCCAGCGCCTGCTCGCCGGTATCGGGCTGGGAAATCAGCAGATCGGTGACGTTGACCCCGAGCTTCTCGGCATAGCCGACGTCCAGCGCGTGCTCGGCGTCGATGAAGGCGGCGGTGCCGCCCAGCTTCTGCATTTCGGCGATGACCTGCAGCGTCAGCGTGGTCTTGCCCGAGGACTCCGGGCCGTAGACCTCGACCACCCGCCCGCGCGGCAGGCCGCCCAGTCCGAGGGCAATGTCCAGTCCCAGCGAGCCGGTCGAGACGGTCTGGATGTCGCGCTCGACGGTACCGTCGCCCATGCGCATGATCGAACCCTTGCCGAACTGCTTTTCAATTTGCGCGAGCGCGGCGGCGAGCGCCTTGGCCTTGTTGTCGTCCATGTTCTTTCCTTTGTTGCGGGTGATGAATTATGGCACAGAGTTTGCTGGGGTCAGTTGTCCGCTGCCCGGATGTGCCGGACCAGTTCGGACAGCGCGTAGACGACCGCCGCGCGTCGCACCGCCTCACGATCGCCGGGAAAATGGCGGGTCTGCGTGATTGCGGCGGTGTCGCGCCGGCTCCAGGCGAAGCACACCGTGCCGACCCGTTTGCCCGGCATCGCGCCGCCCGGCCCGGCGATGCCGGATACTGCCAGGGCGACCTCGGCGCGGCTCGCGCCAAGCGCACCCGCGACCATGGCCGCAACCGTGGCTTCGCTGACCGCGCCGAATTGTTCCAGCGTGGTCCCTGGCACGCCCAGCAGATCCTGCTTGGCGGTGTTGGAATAGGTGACGAAGCCGCAATCGAACCAGGCTGAGCTTCCGGCGGTGGCGGTCACCACCTCGGCAATCCAGCCGCCAGTGCACGACTCGGCGCAGGCCAGCCGCCAGCCGCGACTCGCCAGGCACTCGCCCACGCGCGCCGAGAGCGTGCTCAGAACGTCATCCACGCCTGTTTTCCGTACAGATGCAGCAGCCCGGACAGCACTGCCATGGCAAAGGCGGCCGCGATCAGATCGTCCACCATCACGCCGAAGCCGCCCTTCAGGTGCCGGTCGGCCCAGCCTATGGGCGGTGGCTTGACGATGTCGAAGAAGCGGAACAGCACCACTGCGGTGAGCTGCCACGCGAGTGTGGCGGGGGTCACCAGCAGCACCAGCCAGATGGCGACCATTTCGTCCCACACGATGGCGCCGTGGTCGGGCACCCCCAGCGCGCGGCCAGCGCGGTCGCACACCATTACCCCAGCGACGAACAGGCTGACCAGCAGGATCAGGAACAGGCCGTCGGAGACCGGGCGCTTGATGAGTGGATAGAGCGCCCAGCCGAGCAGCGTCCCCATGGTGCCGGGGGCGCGCGGCGACAGGCCAGAGCCGAAACCCAGCGCAATGAAATGGGCTGGGTGGCTGAACAGGAATTTAACGGTCGGGCGCATGGGAAAAGTGATCATACCCCGTGCACCCGGCCGGGGTAAGACGTCCGTCGGGTTCGCGCAGCAGCAGCGTGTCGCGCTCGGTGGTGACCGTACCGATGCGGGTGAACGCCAGGTCCAGTCGCGCCGCGAGGGCGGCGATCGCGTCGCGCCGGGCCGGGGGCGCGGTGAATGCCAGTTCGTAGTCGTCTCCACCGCCGCACAGCGCCGCGCGGGCGCGTTCTGGCGTGATGCCGTCGTCCAGCAAGGCGGCCAGCGGCAAGGCAGCGATGTCGATCGTCGCCCCCACGCCGGAGCATTCGAGAATGTGGCGCAGATCGCCGAGCAGCCCGTCCGACACGTCCAGCATCGCGCTGGCGATGCCACGCAGGGCCAGACCGGCGGCCACGCGCGGTTGCGGGCGTTGCAGCGCGCTCACGCAGGCGTGGTGGGCTGCCTCGTCCATGTTGATTTCACCGCGCAGCGCGGCCAGGCCCAGCGCTGCGCGACCGGGTTGTCCGGTGACCCAGATGTCGTCGCCAGCGCGCGCGCCGCCACGCGTGATCGCGGTGCCGAGCGGGACTTCGCCGATCACCGTGACGCACAGGTTGAGCGGCCCGCGGGTGGTGTCGCCACCGGCCAGATCGACGTTGAAAGCCGCTGCGCATTCGCGGAAACCTTGGGCGAATGCCGACAGCCAGGTCTCATCAGCAGCAGGCAGTGCCAGCGCCAGGAAGCTCCAGCGCGGTGTTGCGCCCATCGCGGCCAGATCCGACAGGTTCACCGCCAGCGCCTTCCACCCGAGCGCGCGTGGATCGGTGTCGGGCAGAAAGTGGGTGCCGCACACCAGCATGTCGGTGGACACCGCCAGTTGCATGCCCGGCGCGGGGCTGAGCAGCGCGGCATCGTCGCCCACGCCAAGATCGGTGTGGTGCGTGGGATGGGTGAAATGGCGGCGTATCAGATCGAACTCGGAGGGCATGACACTCAGGTGACGCTTCAGGCGGCTTGTGATCGGGTGAGTACTTTGCCAGATCCGGTGCGGTTTCGTCACGGCCACGTGCCGGATAGACTCGGGGCTTTCGGTAAGGGAGGGCTCCGGCGATGGGTCTGCGCATTGCTTCTCTGTTTCGCCATCCGGTCAAGGGGCTCAGCGCCGAACCGCTGGATACGGTCGAGCTTGCACCCGGTTGCGGCGTTCCGGAAGGCCGCCGCTTCGCGATTGCGCGTGCTGGGCAGGATGATGTGGCGGGAGATGATATTCTCAGCGGCCGGGCGTCACCTTCACCGTAGACCGGATTCCCTCGAATGCCGAAACTCTCCGAGCGCGATATCTGCACCAAGTTCATCACTCCGGCGCTGGTCTCTGCGGGGTGGGATGTGCAATCGCAGATCCGGGAGGAGGTGAGTTTCACCAAGGGGCGGATCATCGTGCGGGGCAAGCTGCATAGCCGGGGGCAGGCCAGGCGGGCGGACTACGTGTTGTATGTGCGGCCGAACCAGCCGATCGCGGTGATTGAGGCCAAGGACGGGTCGCACATGGTCGGCGCGGGCATGCAGCAGGCGCTGGATTATGCCGAGGCGCTGGACGTGCCTTTCGTCTTTTCGAGCAACGGCGACGGCTTTCTGTTTCACGATCGCACCGGCCACGCTTCGGTGACCGAATCGCAATTGTCGCTGGGCGACTTCCCCTCGCCGGATGCGCTGTGGCATCGTTATTGCGCATGGAAGGGGCTGGAAGGCGTGGCGCGCGAGACAGTCGAGACGCCATACTACGACGACGGTTCCGGCCGGGCCCCGCGCTACTACCAGGCCAACGCCATCAACCGCGCGGTCGAAGCCGTCGCGCGCGGGCAGAGCCGCATTCTGCTCGTCATGGCGACCGGCACCGGCAAGACCTACACCGCCTTCCAGATCATCTGGCGGCTGTGGAAGGCGCGGGCGAAGAAGCGCATCCTGTTCCTCGCCGACCGCAACATCCTCGTCGACCAGACGCGCAGCAACGACTTCCGCCCCTTTGGTGCGGCGATGACCAAGATCGAGAAGCGCCAGGCCAACAAGGCCTACGAGATCTACCTGTCGCTGTATCAGGCCGTCACCGGCACGGAGGAAGCGCAGAACATCTACAAGCAGTTCTCGCCCGACTTCTTCGATCTCATCGTCATCGACGAATGCCACCGCGGCAGCGCCGCCGAAGATTCCGCCTGGCGCGAAATCCTCGATTACTTCTCGTCGGCGACCCACATAGGCCTCACCGCCACGCCCAAGGAGACGAGGGAAGTCTCCAACATCCACTACTTTGGCGAGCCGGTGTATGCCTATTCGCTGCGCCAGGGCATAGCCGACGGCTTTCTCGCGCCCTACAAGGTCGTGCGCATCGATATCGACCGCGACCTGCAGGGCTGGCGCCCGGCCAAAGGGCAGGCCGACAAGCACGGCAACGTCATCGAAGACCGCATCTACAACCAGAAGGACTTCGACCGCACGCTGGTGCTCGAAGCACGCACCGAACTCGTCGCCCGCAAGATCACCGGGTTTTTGGAGGCCACCGACCCCTACGCCAAGACCATCGTCTTCTGCGAGGACATCGACCACGCCGAGCGCATGCGTCAGGCGCTGGTCAATCTGAATCCCGTGCGCGTGAAGGAAAACCGCAAGTACGTCATGCGCATCACCGGCGACGAGGCCGAAGGCAAGATGGAACTCGACAACTTCATCGACCCCGAAAGCCGCTACCCCGTCATCGCCACCACCAGCAAGCTGATGACCACCGGCGTCGATGCCCAGACCTGCAAGCTCGTCGTGCTTGACCAGCGCATCCAGTCGATGACCGAGTTCAAGCAGATCATCGGGCGCGGCACGCGCATCAACGAGGACTTCGACAAGTACTGGTTCGCCATCATGGACTTCAAGAAGGCCACGGAGCTGTTCGCAGACCCGGCCTTCGACGGTGATCCGGTGCAGATCTACGAACCCGGCCCAGACGACAGCCCCGTTCCACCCGAGGAGGACGCCGAGCCCGAGACCGCCCATCCCACGGCGGATGACGACGCCACCATCCCCGAGGACGGCCGCCAAGGCCGCACCCGCTACGTCGTCGGCAACGAGGTCAAGGTGCAGGTCGTCGCCGAACGGGTGCAGTACTACGGGCCGGACGGCAAACTCATCACCGAGTCCTTGCGCGACTACACCCGCAACACCGTGCGCCGCGAATACGCCTCGCTCGACGACTTCCTGCGCCGCTGGACCGAGGCCGAACAGAAACAGGCCGTCATTGAAGAATTGGAAGGGCAGGGCGTGCTGCTCGACGCGCTGGCCGAGGAAGTCGGCAAGAAGCAGGGCAAGGCCTTCGACCCCTTCGACCTCATCTGCCATGTCGCCTTCGATCGCCCGGCGCTGTCGCGCAAGGAGCGTGCCGACCAGGTGAGGAGAAGCGACGTCTTCGCCCGCTACGGTGAGCAGGCCCGCGCCGTGCTCGACGCCTTGCTCGACAAGTACGCAGACGCCGGCATCGCCAGCATCGAGGACATCAAGATCCTCACCCTCGACCCGTTCAACCACATCGGCACGCCGGGCGAGATCATCGGCACCTTCGGCAACAAGGCCGCCTATCTCGACGCCGTGCATGCGCTCGAAAACGAGCTGTACCGCTCTGGTTGAATGGGTCTACAATCAGCGCATATTGGATTAATTTGGGGTCACATATGCACGTCAGTGTACGTGAACTTAAATCCCATCTGTCGCGGGTTCTCGCCAGTGCCCAGGAAGGTGAGGAAATCACGGTCACCTCCCACAAGCGCGTCATCGCTCGCATTGTCGGAGTGTCCGAGAGTCCGGCTGCGGACCTTCCCGACACATGGTCCGAGGCGCAGCGTGCCCGCGTGGCCGGGCTCATTCAACAAGGGCGCCTGCTCTGGGGGGGCGGGAAACCTCAGGGCGGGCCAGCTCATACCGTGATCGAGGGCAAGACCATGGCTGAAATGGTGCTCGAAGATCGCGGATGATCACGTATTTCGATACCTCGGCTCTCTTCAAGCTCTTCGTCGCCGAGGTCGGACGCGAAGAAACCCTGCAACTGCGTGATTCCAGCGAGCATCTTGCTACGGTGTTGATCACCCACACCGAAATGCAGGCCACCTTCGCCCGTCGTATGCGCGAAGACCCCGCCAGCGCGGATTCGCTCCAAATCGACCGCCAGGCGTTCCTTGACGACTGGCCCCATTGGTTCGTCGTTCCCGTCGAACCGCCGCTGGTCGAGCTTGCCGGCCGCTACGCCGAGCTGTTCGCGCTTCGCGCCTACGACAGCGTTCACCTTGCCGCTGCGCAAACGCTGCGCCAACAAACCGGCATGGAAATCGCCTTCGCCTGTTTCGACCGCAGACTCAACGACGCCGCCGGTCTGCTCGGCCTCACCACGCCATTTTTGAAAGCTTGATCCATGTCCCTCAGCACCACCATCAAATCCATCCAGGACATCATGCGCAAGGATGTCGGCGTCGATGGCGACGCGCAGCGCATCGGTCAGCTCGTGTGGATGTTCTTCCTCAAGATCTACGACGACAAGGAAGCCGAGTACGAACTGCTGGACGACGCCTACCGCTCACCCATCCCTGGGCACCTGCGCTGGCGCAAATGGGCGGCCGACCCCGAAGGCATGACCGGCGAGGAACTGCTCGATTTCGTCGACAAGCAGCTTTTCCCCACCCTCAAGAACCTCCAGCCCAAGGGTGACGACAAGCGCGCCTACGTCATCCGCAGCGTCTTCGAGGACGCCTACAACTACATGAAGTCCGGGCACCTGATGCGGCAGGTCATCAACAAGATCGTCGCCGGGCTGGACTACAACAAGGCGCAGGACCGCCACCTCTTCGGCGACATGTACGAGCAGATCCTGCGTGACCTGCAGAACGCCGGCAACGCCGGCGAGTACTACACCCCGCGCCCGGTCACCCGGTTCATGGTGGAGATGGTCGCGCCGCAGCTTGGCGAGAAGATCCTCGACCCCGCCTGCGGCACCGGCGGCTTTCTCACCTGCGCCATCGAGCATGTGCGCAAGCAACACGTCAAAACCGTCGAGGACGAGCAGCGCCTCCAGGCCAGCATCCACGGCGTCGAGAAGAAGCCGCTGCCGCACCTGCTCGCCACCACCAACATGATCCTGCACGGGCTGGACGTGCCCACCAACGTGCGCCACGACAACACCCTGGCCCGCCCGCTGCGCGACTACGGCCCGCGCGACCGGGTGGACGTCATCGTCACCAACCCGCCCTTCGGCGGCATGGAAGAAGACGGCATCGAGAGCAACTTCCCCGCCGCCTTCCGCACGCGCGAAACGGCCGACCTGTTCCTCGTGCTGATCATGCATCTGCTGAAAGACGGCGGCCGCGCCGCCGTGGTGCTGCCCGACGGCACCCTGTTCGGCGAAGGCATCAAGACCCGCATCAAGGAACAGTTGCTGACCACTTGCAACCTGCACACCGTGGTGCGCCTGCCCAACGGCGTGTTCGCCCCCTATACCGGCATCAAGACCAACCTGCTGTTCTTCACCAAGGGCGCGCCCACCGAAGAGGTCTGGTTCTACGAGCACCCCTACCCGCCCGGCTACAAGAACTACTCCAAGACCCGCCCGATGCGCATCGAGGAGTTCGACGCCGAGAAGGCCTGGTGGACCGCCCGCGAGGAAAACGAACACGCCTGGAAGGTCAGCGCCGACTACATCCGCGCGCGCAACTACAACCTCGATATCAAGAACCCCCACAGCCCCGAGGCCGAATCCCACAACCCCGACGAACTGCTGGCCGCCTACGCCGAGCTGCAGACCCGCATCCAGACCACCCGCGACGAACTCAAGGCCGTGCTCTCCGCCGCGCTGGAGGGGCGAACCGGCCCGGACGACCCCGTGGCTCGAATCCTCGGCCGCCGGAAGTCTGCCCCGCCCGCGTCAACCGAAGAAATCCTGTCCGAACTCGATTCGCTCCGAAGCGAATCGGACTCGGCGCACCGGCCCGAAGAGCACCGTCAGAAATGGAGCTGATCGATCACCTCGACCTGCTCGCTACCGCCCCGGACGGCATCAAACGTCTGCGCGGGCTGATTCTGGAACTGGCGGTGCGCGGCAAGCTCGTGCCGCAGGACCCGGCGGACGAGCCGGCCAGCGAACTGCTCAAGCGCATCGAGGTCGAGAAGGCGCGGCTTGTGAGGGAAGGGAAGATTCGGAAGGCGAAGGCGGTGGAGCCGGTCGGGGAGGATGAGCAGCCGTTTGATCTGCCGGAAAGCTGGTGCTGGGCCCGTCTTTCCGAAATTGCACTGTTGAATCCCCGCAACGATGCAAACGACGAAACGGAAGTTTCATTCGTTCCGATGGCGATGATCGCCACGAGCTTCGACGGCAAGCACGAACAAGAACCGCGCAAGTGGAAGGAAGTGAAGCAAGGCTTCACCCATTTCGCTGAAGGTGATGTGGGCGTTGCAAAAATCACCCCCTGCTTCGAGAACAGCAAAGCCTGCGTGTTTTCCGGGTTGCACAGCGGCATCGGCGCCGGCACCACGGAACTGCACATTGTTCGCCCGATACCCGGCACTTTGTTGCCGCGCTACGTGCTGGCGTATTTCAAGGCACCCATGTTCCTGTTGGTCGGCGAAACCCGCATGACCGGAACAGCCGGCCAGAAGCGATTGCCGCGTGATTTCGTGGAACTCAATCCGTTTCCGCTCCCGCCCCTCCCCGAACAACACCGCATCGTCGCCCGCGTCGATGAACTGATGGCGCTGTGCGACCGCCTTGAAGCCGAACAGACCGACGCCTCCGAAGCCCGCGCCCGCCTCGTCGATGCCCTGCTCGCCACTCTCACCGCCAGCCGCGACGCCGCCGAATGCGCCGCCAACTGGCAACGCCTGTCCACGCACTTCGACACCCTGTTCACCACCGAAGCCAGCATCACCGCCCTCAAGCAGACCGTCCTCCAACTCGCCGTCATGGGCCGCCTCGTCCCGCAAGATCCCACCGACGAACCCGCCAGCGAACTGCTTAAGCGCACCGAAGCCGAGAAGGCCCGGTTGGTGAAGGAAGGGAGGATTCACAAGTCGAAGGCGGTGGAGGCGGTTGGGGAGGACGAGCGGCCGTTTGAAGTTCCAGCCGGTTGGGAATGGGGCCGCTTTGCGCAAGTAGCCAAAGTGGGCGGAAGGCTGGTCGATGCAACTCAGTTCCCAGATCGCCTACAAGTGGCGCCAGACTGCATCGAGAAAGGCACCGGACGACTGACCGAAAAGCGCACCGTAGCTCAAGCCGGGGTTCGCGGCCCAAATCAGCAGTTCAGAGCGGGACAACTTCTGTACTCGAAAATACGACCATCGTTGTCAAAGGCGGTATTGGTCGACTTCGACGGCCTTTGCAGCGCCGATATGTATCCGCTCGACGTTCATATTGAGCCCCGCTTCATGCTCCTGCAGATTCTTTCCGAGGTTTTTTTGAATCAAGTCAGGATCGCGGAGAACCGAGTGAAGATGCCGAAACTGAATCAAGAAAGTCTGAACGCCTTTCTCGTGTGTATCCCGCCCCTCCTCGAACAGCACCGCATCGTCGCCAAGGTCGACGAACTGATGGCCCTGTGCGACCGCCTCAAGGCCTACCTCGCCACCGCCCGCGACCATCGCGCCCGCCTGGCCGACACGCTGGTGCAGGCGGCGCTGGAGGCGGCCTGACATGAGCAAGCCCACCGTCGTCATCGAGGAAGTTCTCGGCCGCGCGCAGCAAGGCGTGACCGAGCCCTTCATCTGCCGGGGCGACGACGGTGCGCTGTATTTCGTGAAAGGCATCGGCGCCGGTCGGCGCAGCCAGATCTGCGAATGGGTGGCGGCACGGCTGGCAAGCCTGTTCGACTTGCCGATTGCCGAATATGTGCTGGCGGAAGTGCCACGGGAACTGGTGGCGTACAGCACGTTTCCGGACATCCAGGCGCTGGGCGAAGGCATCGTTCTCGCCTCCCGCGTGGCAAGTTGCCACGCACCTGATTTCTGGAATACGCCGTGAAGAAGTTTGCCTGCCAGTACGCTCTGCTGCGCTTTCGCCCGTTTGTGGAAACGGGCGAGTTCGCGAATGTCGGCGTCGTCCTGCTCGCACCGGACGCGCGCTTCTTCGGCTTCAAGTTGCTCAAGCGCTACGGCCGCATCACGCAGTTCTTCCACCAGCTCGACGGCAAGGTCTATCTGCACGGTCGCGATCTGTTCAAGGAAGAGCTGAACCGCGTTGCCGGCGAACTTCGTCGTCTGGCGCTGGATGGCCGCAAGACGCAGCCTGATGTGACGCTCGCCCTAAACCTGTTCACGGAACTCGTTCGCCCGCGCGAGGCGATGTTGCAGTTCGCCGGGCAGCGCGTGATCCTCGCCGAGAACCCCAGGGCCAAGCTCGGCGAGCTCTACGATTACTACGTCGAGCGCAACTTCGTCACCCGCGAGTACCAGGAGCGCCTGCTGGAGAACACCGTTCGCAGGCTGCTGCATCGGACGAACGGTGGCATGCGGTTTCTGCGTGAGAGAGTCGGCACCGAAGACTTCGGTGTGAATTTCCCTTTTGTGCTGCTTGCGGATGGCAAACCGCAACGCATCATCAAGCCGTTGCATCTTGCGCAGGACGACCCCACGCGGGTTCTAAACCATGGAGGGCAATGGGTAGACAAGGTCCGACGCCTGCGCAAGCGGGGAGCGCTCCCCGAGGCGGTTTTGTTCCCGGTGACGGCGCCGCCCCCAGAGACAAGCCCTTACGCCGCATTCCGCGAAATTTGTGATGACCTGCAGGCGGAGCGGGTCGTGGTTGTGGCGGCAAACGACGAACCGCGCATTCTGGAGTTCGCTCAAGCGTCCTGACTGCCGCGTGGCCAGTTGGTCTGGCCCGGGTCGATGAATCGGCTCAATCGGGCGTCTGCGCCTGTTCCCCTGGAATGTACGGAATCAGGCCCTTTTCGTACGCAAGGCGCTGCAGTTCGAGGGGTGCGGCCCGGATGTCCATCGTCAGGCCGTTGACCTGCAGCATCCATACCATCGGGTTGTCCGCGAGCCGGCTGGGCAAGATCCATTCGTGCGAAAACTGCCCCATCTTCAGCGCGTCCCGGATCGCTTTCGACTTGTTCTGCCCGGTGCTCTCGGCGATTCCGAAGAACGCATAGATGACCTTGGGCTTGCAGTGCGGATCCTGCGAGGGGTCGTCGAGGAAATTCACCCGCCCGACTACATGTACGGCTGCAGCGGCCCAGACGCTCTCCTTGCCGCTCGACAGTGGTGAAGGACGTTTGCGGGCGAGGGCGCCAACAACGCGGTGGATAAGCTGACGATACTCCTCGTTGAGGTGCTGCTCGCAGAAAGCGTCGGTCAGTGTGGTGATGGCAGCGAATTTCTCTGCCATGGCCTTGGGGATTCGCTCGGACGTGTTCATGGTGACGACAAGAAGGAAGACACAACATTGTCACAGATTGGCCGAGTGGCACCAACGAAACACGCCCTGATGTTCCGCCTGCGGGAATGTCGCGGGTCGCCCCCCACAACCTGATCCGCGGTGAATTCCGGATTTCGCCGACGTTTGACGGTTTTAATGTCTTCGACCCCGTCTGCGCTGGCGATACACCGGCCAAGCTGCCGCCCCCAGTCCGAGCACCACTCCGGAACCGGTGGGTCGGGTGACCGTCGAGCCACACGCGGCAGGCTTCGGGTCGGTCGCCGAATGCGTTGACTGTGGGGTCGTCGAACCCGAGCGCGGCTTGGGCGGGCGCCGGGCGCCACAGCGTCTCGTGGGCTGCGGTATGACGGCCGGGGCGGTGTAAATATTTGTCCAAATGCGATTTGCTATACTGCAACGTTCTCCGCCGAATCAATGAGGCATTGATATTGATTGGCGCGTATTCATCCTGATTCGGGGGTGTGCCCGATGGAGTCGCACACGCCCGGGGGAGAACGTTATTCATGTGTGGTATTGCGGGTGAAATGAGGTTTGACGGGCGCGAGCCCGATCTGGGTGCGCTGGCGCGCATGAACGAAAGCCAGCGTGCACGGGGTCCCGACTGTGGCGGGCTGTTCGCGCAGGGCGGGCAAGGTTATGCGCACCGCCGTCTCAAGATCATGGATCTGTCCGAATCGGCGCAGCAGCCGATGTTCGATCCGGGGCTGGGGTTGGGCATCGTGTTCAACGGCGCGGTGTATAACCACCCCGAGCTGCGCAAGGAGCTGGAGGCGCTCGGCTACCGCTTCTACTCGCACGGCGACACCGAAGTGCTGCTCAAGGCCTACCACGCCTGGGGGCGGGATTTCGTGCGGCGCCTCAACGGCATGTTCGCGTTTGCGATCTGGGAGCGCGACAGCGGGCGGGTGGTGCTGGGGCGTGACCGGCTCGGGATCAAGCCGCTTTACTACGCCGAGATCGCTGGCGGCCTGCGCTTCGCCTCGGCCTTGCCGGCGTTGCTCGCGGGCGGCGGAGTCGATACCGGCATCGACGCGGTGGCGCTGAATTTCTATCTGTCGTTTCACGCCGTGGTGCCGGCGCCGCGCACGCTGCTGGCCGGAGTGCGCAAGCTCGCGCCGGGTACCTTGATGACCATCGAGGCGGATGGCCGGCGCGGTGAGCACACCTACTGGTCGCTGGCTTACCCGAACGACCCGGCCGACGAGGCGCGCGGCTTCGACGAGTGGACCGAGATCCTGCTGCAGGCGCTGCGGGTTGCGGTCAAGCGACGCCTGGTGGCGGACGTGCCGGTCGGCGCGCTGCTCTCGGGCGGAGTCGATTCGAGCCTGATCGTGGGGCTGATGTCGGAAGCCGGGGTGCAGGGGCTGCGCACCTACAACGTCGGTTTCGAGGACGTGGGCGGCGAGAAGGGCAACGAGTTCGAGTACGCCGACATCGTCGCGCAGCGCTTCGGCACCCTGCACGAGCGCATCTTCGTGCCCGAAGCGGAACTGCTGACGCGCCTGCCCGAGGCGGTGGCGGCGATGAACGAGCCGATGGTGAGCCACGACTGCATCGGCTTCTACCTGCTGTCGGAGGCGGTGTCGCGCCACAGCAAGGTGGTGCAGAGCGGCCAGGGCGCGGACGAGGTGTTCGGCGGCTACCACTGGTACCCCAAGGTGGCCGGCAGCGCCCAGCCGGTGGCGGACTATCTGGCGGCGTTCCGCGACCGCGACTTCGATGAATACACCCGCGTCGTGGCGCCTCGGTGGCTGGCCGGCGACGAGTCGGCGGCCTTTGTCGCGGAGCGCTTCAGCGCCCCAGGCGCGACCGACCCGGTGGACCAGGCCTTGCGCCTCGATACCACGGTGATGCTGGTCGATGACCCGGTCAAGCGCGTCGACAACATGACGATGGCGTTCGGGCTGGAGGCGCGCGTGCCTTTCCTCGATCACGAGCTGGTCGAACTGGCGGCACGCATTCCGGCGCGGCACAAGCTCGCGCACGGCGGCAAGGGGGTGCTCAAGGAGGCGGCGCGCAAGGTGGTCCCGGCGGCGGTCATCGACCGGCCGAAAGGCTACTTCCCGGTGCCGGCGCTCAAGTATCTGCAGGGTTCGGTGCTGGAGCGGGTGCGCGATGCGCTGTCCAGCCGCGCCGCGCGCGAGCGCGGGCTGTTCCGCCAGGATTACGTGGATCGGCTGCTGGCCGATCCGGGCGCGCACCTGACGCCGCTGCGCGGTTCCAAGTTGTGGCAGCTCGGCCTGCTCGAATGGTGGTTGCAGACGCATGTCGGGGCACAGCCGTGATGCGCGCACCGCGCGGCAAGATGAGGCGGACAATGATCCGCGGGAGCGAATCCGGATGATGCGCAAGAACCTGGAGCGCGCGCTGCGCGCCGGACGGCAACCTTTCCACTGGCCGCTGGGCAAGCCCGACATCGAGGCGATGCCCGATGAAGTCGTGATCGAGTGCGGCTGGGGTCGCTGGCTGCCGGCCCCGACCTGGCGCGATCCGGCACGACTTGCGCAGGCCCTGCTGCGGGAACGCCTCGGCCAGCGCGACATCGCGTTCTACGTCGAGAAACCGCAGGTGGTGGTGGCGAGCGCGCCGCAGCAGTTGTTCCTCGATCCATCCGACGCGTTCCGGCTGCAGTTGTCGGCCTACCGCCATCGCGCGGCGGGCCGGCGCGGGTTCACGCTGCGGCGTTTGCGCACCCGCACCGACGTGGCGGCGATCAACGTGCTGTACCACGCGCGCGGCATGGTTGTGGTCGATACACAGCATGTATGGCGTCAGCGCGCGAGCCGGATCATCACCTATGCGCTGGCCGAAGACCGGGCGAGCGGCGAAATTCTTGGCGTCGCGATGGGGCTGGATCATGTCGAGGGTTACGCCGATCCGCACAACGGCGCCAGCCTGTGGGCGCTGGCGGTGGCGCCGCAGGCCGCCCACCCCGGCATTGGCGAGGCGCTGGTGCGTTACCTGGCCGAGCACTATCTGGCGCGCGGGCGGGCGTGGATGGACGTGTCGGTGATGCATGACAACGAGCAGGCCATCGCGCTGTACGAGAAGCTGGGTTTCCAGCGCATCCCGGCGTTTGCGGTGAAGCGGCGCAACGCGATCAACGAGACCCTGTACACCGGCCCCGAGGACGGCATCGACGGACTCAACCCCTACGCCCGTCTGATCGTGGACGAGGCCCGGCGGCGCGGCATACAGATCGAGATCGTCGACGCCGCGCGTGGCTATTTCGCGTTGATCCTGGGCGGACGCCGCATCGTCTGCCGCGAGTCGCTGACCGAACTCACCAGCGCGATCGCGATGAGCCGCTGCCAGGACAAGCGCGTGACCTGCGAGCTGCTCGCGCGCGCTGGGCTGAGCGTGCCGGCGCAGCGCGACGCGGCCGGTGCGGAGGCCAACGCGGCGTTTCTCGCCGAGCACGGCGCGCTGGTGGTCAAACCGGTTGAAGGCGAGCAGGGCAAGGGCATCAGCGTCAGCCTGACCACGCCGGAAGAGGTTGAGGAGGCGATAACACGCGCGCGCCAGTTTTGCGACCGGGTGATCCTCGAACGCTACTGCGCCGGACAGGATCTGCGCATCGTCTTGATCGACTATAAGGTGGTCGCGGCGGCGGTACGCCGTCCGCCCGAGGTGGTCGGCGACGGGCGATCGACGGTGCTGGCACTGATCGAGAAACAGAGCCGCCGGCGCCAGGCCGCCACCGGGGGCGAATCGAGCATCCCGATCGACGACGAAACGCGGCGCTGCGTGCGGGCGCACGGCCTGGAGCTGGACAGCGTGCCGGACAACGGCGTGCGCGTCACGGTGCGCAACACCGCCAACCTGCATACCGGCGGCACCATCCACGATGTCACCGCGACGCTGCACCCGGCGCTGCGCGACGCGGCCGAGCAGGCCGCGCGGGTGCTCGACATCCCGGTCACCGGGCTGGATTTCCTGGTCCCGCAAGTCGACGGTCCCGATTACGTGATCATAGAAGCGAACGAGCGCCCCGGCCTGGCCAACCACGAACCGCAGCCGACGGCGGAACGTTTCATCGATCTGCTGTTTCCCAATACCAGGTTCACGCCACAAGGACAGCCCCGATGAGTTCATCCGCGCCGATCGTGCCTCCGATCGACTACGCCTATCTTGAAGAGACGATGCTGCAGTTGCTCGCGATCCCGAGCCCGGTCGGGCTGACCGACGCGGCGGTGCGCTATACCGCCGGGCGGTTCGAGGCGCTGGGCGTACCCTACGAGCTGACGCGGCGGGGCGCGATCCGCGCGACCCTGGCGGGGCGCGAGAAGCAGCCCGCGCGCGCGGTGGTGGCGCATCTGGACACCCTCGGCGCGATGGTGCGCAGCCTCAAGGACAACGGACGTCTCGCCATCATGCCGATCGGCCACTGGTCGGCGCGCTTTGCCGAGGGCTCGCGCCTGACCCTGTTTACCGATAGCGGTGCGCTGCGCGGCACCTGTCTGCCGCTCAAGACCTCGGGCCACGCCTTCGGCGACGAGATCGACACCCAGCCGGTCGGCTGGGAGCATGTCGAGGTGCGGGTGGACATCCCGGTGCGCGGATGCGCCGATCTCGAAGCGGCCGGCATCAACGTCGGCGACTGGATCGCCTTCGATCCGCAGCCCGAAATCCAGCCCGACGGCTACATCAACTCGCGCTACCTCGACGACAAGGCCGCCGTGGCCGCCTTGCTCGCGGCGTGCAAGGCGGTGCGCGACCACAACCTGCCGCTGCCGGTGGATGTGCATCCGCTGCTGACCATCACCGAGGAAGTCGGCTCGGGCGCCTCGGCGGCGCTGCACGGCAAGATCGCCGAGATGGTGAGCCTCGATATCTCGATCGCCGGACCGGGACAGAACACCTCGGAACACGCCGCCACCATCTGCATGCAGGACATGTCCGGCCCGTTTGACTATCACCTCACGCACAAGCTCATCGCGCTGGCAAAAGAGCACGACATTCCGCACCGGCGTGACGTGTTCAAGTACTACCGCTCCGATTCCGCTTCGGCGGTGGAGGCCGGCAACGACATCCGCACCGCGCTGATCGGCTTCGGCGGCGACGCCTCGCACGCGCAGGAGCGCACCCACCGCGACGCGCTCGAAGCGCTGTCGCGCCTGGTGGTGGCCTACATGATGAGCGAGCCGGTGGCACGCCGCGATACCCACGCGCTGGGCTCGCTCGACGGCTTCACCGAGCAGATCCTGCCGGCCGACATGGTCACGCCGTCGTCACCGCTGCCGGTTCCGGAGGACTTCCTCGACAGCGAGATCCCGCGCTGAGGGCATGAGCCCGTCGAGCAGCGCCTGCATGTGGCGCCAGTGCGAGCCTTCCCAGAACACGCGCTGGCAGGTGTCGCAGGTGCTGAAACGGGAGTGGAGTGCGGCGATGCGCGGCGGAACGCGTGCGCGCGCCAGGCTTGCGTCGAGTGCCCGCAGCGGTGCGTTGCAATGCAGGCACAGCGTGAGCGGCCTTGCGTTGCGGGCGAGATCGAGGCGGGTGATTATCTCGCGTAGCTGGGCGGCCGACTTCAGCGCGTGCACGTAGCAGCCATGGGTGATGGTGCGCCGCTTGAGCAGTTCGCGATCGCGGGTCAGCACGATGCGGTGTTCGCGCGCCGATAGATCCGCGATCTCGCGGTCGTCGAAATGGTTGTCGTAGAGCGTGTCGAAGCCGCACATGCGCAGCAGATGGGCGAGACCGCCGAGATGTGCGTCGGCGACGAAGCGCGTGTCGCGCAGCGGGTGCTCGCGCACCCGCAGCAGCGGCGTGATGTCGAGCGCCTCGAACACCGGATAGACCGCGACGCGGTCGCCGTCGCGCAGCAGGCAATCGAAACCGACCGATACCCCATTCACCAGTATCAACTCGACTTCGGTGTGAGGCACGCCGAGCGCTTCGATCATGTGCTTGGTGGTGGCCGCACGCGCGCACGCGGCCGCGAACTCATGGCCGCGATGCTCGGGGGCGAGGAAGTCGTTCAGCTCCTCGTAGAAGCGGAAGGTCGCGGTGACCATATCGGAATCATGTCGTGTCAGCCTCGGCTGAGGAATGTTGCGGTGCCCCTCGGTTGTTCAGTGGTAGTCATCTTCGCGCTGATGGCGGACCGCCAGCACCGTGACGCAACGACTGTGGTCAATTTCGAACAGCGCGACATAGCCGCTCGCGCCGAACGGGATCACCAGTTCGCGCAGGAAAGGGGTGTCGGCGCGGGCCTTGCGGAAACTGAAAGGCGACTGCTCCAGACTGCGGATTGCCTGGCGGATCGCCTCCAGCGCGCTTTCTGCCAATGACCAGTCCGCCTCGTCCCGGTCAAGGATGAACTCATAGAGGCGGATCAGATCTTCCTCCGCCTCTACGGTGAATCTGACCGCATATCTCATGTCCGGCGTGGAGTCGCCGCCTTTGCCTTCTGCAGCAAGCCTTCGAGGCGGCGCACCACCACGTCGGCATCAACGTAGCGGTGGGTGGCTTGCGCCTGTTCCCGCGCAACCAGCCCGCGCGCGAGGAATTCATCCTGCAGGCGGCGCCGCTCGACCCCTTCGCGCAGCGATTGCTCGACGAACCCCGAAAGGGTCTCGCCTTCGCGGAGCAGTTCTTCAGCGGCGCGGCGCAGTTCAGGTTCGACGCGTAGTGACGGAATCGTGGCGGTTTTCATGGCTCGGGTCCTTGCATTGCATATGCGATGCAAGCTACCGCATTGCTGCGCCGATGGCAAGACGAGCGCTCGATCGGTAACCCGATGCCGATCAGCGCTGCGCCAGCGCCAGGCGTGCCGCCAGGCCGACGAACAGCGTGCCGGTGAGCCGGTCCAGCCATACCCCGACGCGGGCGCGGCGCTGCAGCCACGCCCCGAGCGCGCCGGAAAACAGCGCCAGCAACTGAAATACCAGCATCGCAGAGAGCATGAAGATACTGCCCAGCAGCACGATCTGCGCACCAGCCTGGGTGTCGTGGGTGATGAACTGGGGCAGGAAGGCGAGGAAGAACAGGGCGACCTTGGGGTTGATCGCATTGGCGATCAGGCCGCGCCCGACGTAGGGCCAGAAACGCCGCTCGGCATCACCCCCGGCCGCCGCCAGCCTGACGCCGCCACTGCTGCGGAATGCCTGCCACGCCAGATACAGCAGATAGGCCGCGCCAATCAGCTTGAGCGCGGTGAACGCGGTGGGGCTGGCGGCGATCAGGGCGCTGACGCCGACTGCCGCCAGCAGGGTATGGACCAGGCACCCCGCCGCGCAGCCGAAGGCAAAGCCCGACGCGGCGCGGCGCCCGCGCGACAGCCCGAGGCTGAGCACGCCAAGGTTGTCCGGCCCCGGCGCGACCGCGAGCAGCAGGCTGGTGAGCGTGAAGGCGAGCAGGGTGTCGGGGCTGAGGCCAAGCATGGCGATCCTTTCTGGCTTGCGAGAACGTTGATGCTAAAGCGTGCGGCGTGTGTCGACAACCGCTACAGGATAAACCGCGTATTGACGAAAGTAGACTTGTTGCCCAGCACGATGTCGTCGAGCAGCTTCTTGTTGGCCTCGGTCTGTTTGGTGGCGACCATGGTGCGGATCGAGAAGGCGCGCAGCGCATCATGCACCGACAG
>JACOUN010000032.1 GCA_016177805.1 Rhodocyclales bacterium | reverse complement strand
GCTGCGGACAAATGAAATGGATATGCGAATCGATGCCGCCGGCGGTGAGGATCATGCCCTCGCCGGCGATGATCTCGGTGCCGGCGCCGATGGCGATCGTGACGCCGGGCTGCACGTCCGGATTGCCGGCCTTGCCGATGCGCCAGATCATGCCGCCCTTGAGGCCCACGTCGGCCTTGACGATGCCGGCAACCGCATCAACGATCAGGGCGTTGGTGATCACCGTGTCGGCGACGTCCTTTGCCAACTTCTGCCCTTGGCCCATGCCGTCACGGATCACCTTGCCGCCGCCGAATTTCACTTCCTCGCCGTAGAGCGTGTAGTCCTTTTCCACCTCGATCCAGAGTTCGGTGTCGGCGAGACGGATTCTGTCGCCGGTGGTGGGGCCGAACATTTCTGCGTAGGCTTGTTTGGTGATTTTCATTTTTTTGGCTCCGTTGCGCGGTGCGCGCCAAGGACGACGGGTACCCGATTCCGTCCATGTCCTCCGAGCCTGGCTGCGCCAGACTCTCCCCCTTTACTTACCGGAATCGGGTACCCGCCATCCTTGGCGGGATACGCTTGTGCCTTGCTACCGAAACCCAGCGCCAGCGTCACCCGATCGGGAGGGTGGGGCGTTCTGCGCAGCGAAGTAAAGGGGGAGGAGGCGCCCAACGGGCGCCGACGGAGGACATGAGCGAAGCAGAATGCCCCGCCCTCCCGATCTCGCACCAGTCTCGATACACGGGTAGCCTTCATCGCAGCGCCCCCTGCACCTTCCCCTGAAACCCAAACACACGCCGCTCACCGGCATAGTCGACCAGCTCCACCGTCCGCGTCTGCCCCGGCTCGAAACGCACCGCTGTCCCGGCCGCGATGTTGAGCCGCATGCCGCGCGACAATGCGCGATCAAACGACAAAGCCTCGTTGGTCTCGAAGAAGTGGTAGTGCGAACCCACCTGGATCGGGCGGTCGCCGGTGTTGGCGACTTCGACGGTCAGCGTGCGGCGGCCGGCATTGAGTTCGATTTCGCCGGCTTCGATGTTCATTTCGCCTGGAATCATTTCGCGCGCTCCTAGACGATGGGGTTGTGCACGGTGACCAGCTTGGTGCCGTCGGGAAAGGTCGCCTCGACCTGTATGTCGGGGATCATCTCCGGCACGCCCTCCATGACCTCGTCGCGGCGTAGCAGCGTCGTGCCGTAGCTCATCAACTCGGCCACGGTCTGTCCATCGCGTGCGCCTTCGAGGATGGCGGCCGTGATGAAGGCCACCGCTTCCGGATAATTGAGCTTGAGGCCGCGACCCTTGCGCCGTTCGGCGAGCAGCGCGGCGGTGAAGATCAGCAGCTTGT
>JACOUN010000031.1 GCA_016177805.1 Rhodocyclales bacterium | reverse complement strand
GAAGGACAACCACCCCAGGCTGACCGAATCGATTCTGCTCACGCGCGCCGGTATCGCGGGCAAGATTGCCCCGGTCTCGTATTTCGAGGAGCAGGTCAAGGGTCACGCTCGCATCGAGACACGCCGCTGCTGGGCCTTTGACGCGGTCAGCCAGTTGTACAAGGCCGAGCAGTGGGCCGGGCTGCAGTCGTTTGTCGTGATCGAGCGCGAACGCACCGTCGATGGCAAGACGAGCCGCGAGCGCCATCATTACATCAGCTCCCTGCCCGCCGACGCAGCCAGGATCGCGCACGCCGTGCGCAGCCATTGGTCGGTGGAAAGTGTGCCGCGGGCGCACAGCAACGAGGTTCGTAATGAACTGACGAACTGTGGCGAAGCTGCATGGAAGATGAGGGTAGGTCCCTCGGAGTCGGCTTTCAGGAGCGGGCTTCAAACCACTCCAAGCTGCTGCGGTCAAGAGCCGTCGGTGGTGAGCGTAGGGGGCGAAGCGTCTGGGCCGTACCCCGAGCAGGTAAGGATCAGAGAGGCGAACGAAAGTCAACCCTCGATGACGCGTCGTTATCCAATGAATTGTCGTCAAAACCAGGGGCGTTTCCATCTTCTGGGACGAGTTTGCCGGGCATCTGACTACTGGGTAAGCGGCGGCCGGCGTACATTTTTACCCCCCGCGGATTGACAAAGGGTCATGTAATCAATAAAGTGCGTATCTGTTGCGGCGCAGCATGCTGCGGCAGCGTATTCATTTTGATTGGTGCGGCACTGTGCTCGGGGCTTTCCGGGCAGGTGCAAACTTCATGGCCGCTCGCACCGCGGGACGCGTTGTCTGGTTGCGGCAGCGTGTTGAACGACCACTGACGATCAAGACCTGTTGATGCCTGCGCGGCTTTGTTTCAGCGCAGGTGTTGCGGCGACTTCACCTTGACTGTTCTTGCTCGCGCGCTTGTGCGATGCACGGGGGTGGGTGGCGCCGGGGGTGCTGGTTACAGCATGGAGGGACCATGAGCAACGCAACTTTCCATCAGTCGCGCTCGCAGCGCTTTGTTGATATCTGGATTCGTGTCACCCATGGCAGTGCGCTGGTGCTCGGGTTGGCTGCCGTGATGCATTTCGGCATCGTCGGTGCGCCGCGCGGGAATGCGCAGGTTGGGATGCGCGGCGCTGTCGTAGCTCAGGACAACCTTCTTGGCGCGTCGAGTGACAAGTCGGAGTTGTTCCGTATCGGCGGCTGGGCGGCTTGGCCTGGATCGGCGAGACCGGCGCTTGGCGATGCGCTGGCGTTTTCAGCGCCTTCTGCCGAGGATGAGGTGGCTCTGTCGCTGCAGATGCAGCGGGTGTGCGAGTGGGTGGCCAAGCGCTACCGGGTGTCCGGAGATGAGCTGGCGCCGGTGCTGGCGGAAGCCGAGAGCAGCGCGCGCGATGCCGGGCTGGATCCGTTGCTGATCGTGGCGATGATGGCGGTCGAGTCGAGCTTCAATCCTTTGGCCGAGAGCCGCATGGGCGCGCGTGGTTTGATGCAGGTGATTCCGCGCTGGCACATGGACAAGATCGCTGCGGATGCGGACGAGGACGCGTTCTTCGATCCCGTGGTCAATGTGCAGGTCGGCACGCTGGTGCTGGCCGAGGGTTTACAGCGCTACGGTTCGTTGCAGGAGGCGCTGCAGTATTACAACGGCGCGCGCAACGATCCGGAGGCGCGCTATACGAAGAAGGTGCTGGCGGTCAAGGCGCAACTGGCGTCGGTCGCGGGATCCAGCGACGACGTTTGATTTTGTACCGATCCGGCAATGAAGCGGCCCCAGCGGGGCCGTTTTGCTATCCGCGTAGCGCGCTGCGCAGGCGCCCGGCGGCTTCCAGCAGGCGTTCCTTGCTTGTGGTGTAGGCGATGCGCAGATGTTTGCGCGGGGCGTTGTCACCGAAGTCCAGCCCTGGAGTCGTGGCCACGCCGGTATTTTCCAGTAGCCGCCAGGCGAGTTCCTCGCTGTCTTCGGCGAGTGCGGAGATGTCGGCGTAGATGTAGAAGGCGCCGTGTGGTTCGGATGCAACCTTGAAACCGATGTCGCGCAGGGCGGGCAGCAGGGTGGCGCGGCGTTCGGCGAATTCGTGGCGGCGGGCTTCGAGGATGGCCAGGGTCGCCGGCTCGAAGGCGGCGAGCGCGGCATGCTGGGCCGGGGTGGAGGCTGAGATGAAGAAGTGCTGGGCGAGTTTTTCGACCGCGCGCACGTATTCGGGCGGCACCACTAGCCAGCCGAGGCGCCATCCGGTCATGCCGAAGTATTTGGAGAAACTGTTGACGACGAACACGTCGTCCATGTCCTTGAGCACGGTGCTGGATTCGACACCGTAGGTGAGGCCCTGGTAGATCTCGTCTACGATCATCAACCCGCCGCGCTCGCGTACTGCCTGGCTCAGCGCCGCGAGTTCGGCGGCTTCGAGCAGCGTGCCGGTCGGGTTGGATGGGGTGGCAACCATGAGGCCGCGCGTGGCGGGTGTCCACGCCTGCGAGACCTGCGCGGCGGTGGGCTGGAAGTGGGTGGCGGCGTTGACCGGTAGCGCCCGCGCGACGCCTTCGAAGCTGCGCACCAGGTGTCGGTTGCATGGGTAGCTGGGGTCGGGCAGCAGCCATTCGCTGCCCGGATCGGTGGTCGCGGCCAGGGCGAGCATCAGTGCGCCGGACGCTCCCGGTGTGACTACGATGCGTTCGGCGGGGACAAGGGCGCCGAAGCGCTCGCGGTAGAAGCGCGAGATCGCTTCGCGCAGTTGCGGCAAGCCCATGGCCGGGGTGTAGGGCACGCTGCCTGCGGCGAGAAAGCGCGTTGCGGCGTCGATTACGGGTTGCGGGGTTGGGAAGTCGGGTTCGCCGACTTCCATGTGGATGATGTCCCGGCCCTGGGTTTCGAGTTCGCGCGCGCGGCGCAGCAAGTCCATGACGTGAAACGGCTGGATGTCGGCCATGCGGCGGGCGAGTAAGGGTGTCATGGGGGTTCCTTCCGTGGGCAGCACCAAACCAAAAGAGCGCCGTGCAACCGGCGCTCTCGGTAAAAAAGCGGAGCCGGTCTGGCTCCGGAATTGTGCTTACAGTGACAGCGCCAGTTCGAACAGTTCGCGCTTGAGCACCATCTGGCGCGGCAGGCGATCCTGGAGTTTGTCGAACCATTCCTGGTGCAGCTTGAGTTCCTGCTTCCAGGCGTCGGCGTCGATTGCGGTCAGGGCGTCGAATTGTTCCTGGGTGACGCCGGAATCCGTCCAGTCGATGTCGTTGTAGTTGGGCATCCAGCCGAGGGTCGATTCCCTGGCGCCGACACGGCCGCGCACGCGATCGACGATCCACTTGAGGACGCGCATGTTTTCGCCGAAGCCGGGCCACATGAATTCGCCCCGCTCGTTGAGGCGGAACCAGTTGACGCAGAAGATCTTGGGCGATTGTTCGACGATATGCCCCATCTTGAGCCAATGGTTGAAGTAGTCGCCCATGTGGTAGCCGCAGAACGGCAGCATCGCGAACGGGTCGCGACGGACCACGCCCTGGGCGCCGAACGCGGCGGCGGTGGTTTCCGAGCCGAGCGTGGCGGCCATGTAGACGCCGTAGTTCCAGTTGAACGCCTGATGCACCAGCGGTACGGTGGTGGCGCGGCGGCCGCCGAAGATGAAGGCGGAAATCGGTACGCCGGCGGGGTCTTCCCAGTTCGGGTCGATGGACGGGCACTGCTCGGCCGGGGCGGTGAAGCGCGAGTTGGGGTGGGCGGCCTTGCGTCCGGTCTCGGCGGCCAGTTCCGGGGTCCAGTCCTTGCCCTGCCAGTCGATGCAGTGTGCGGGCGGCTGCTTGCTCATGCCTTCCCACCACACGTCGCCATCGTCGGTCAGCGCGACGTTGGTGAAGATGATGTTCTCGCGCAGCGTTGCCATCGCGTTGTAGTTGGTCTTTTCCGAGGTGCCCGGCGCGACGCCGAAGAAGCCGGCTTCCGGGTTGATGGCGTAGAAGCGGCCATCCGGGCCGGGTTTGATCCAGGCGATGTCGTCGCCCACGGTGGTGATCTTCCAGCCGTCGAAGCTCTTGGGCGGGATCAGCATCGCGAAGTTGGTCTTGCCGCAGGCCGACGGGAATGCCGCCGCGACGTAGGTCTTCTCGCCTTCCGGGGATTCGACGCCGAGGATCAGCATGTGCTCGGCGAGCCAGCCTTCGTCACGCGCCATGGTCGAGGCGATGCGCAGCGCGAAGCACTTCTTGCCCAGCAGCGCGTTGCCGCCGTAGCCCGAGCCGTAGGACCAGATCTCGCGCGTTTCGGGGAAGTGCACGATGTACTTGGTGTCCGGGTTGCACGGCCAGCGGGCATCTTTCTCGCCTTGTCCGAGCGGGGCGCCGACGCTGTGCACGCACGGCACGAACTCACCGTCGCTGCCGAGCACGTCGTACACGGCCTTGCCCATGCGCGTCATGGTGCGCATGTTGGTCACGACGTAGGGGCTGTCGGAGATTTCGACGCCGATGTGGGCGATGTTGGAGCCGAGCGGCCCCATGGAGAAGGGGATGACGTACATGGTGCGCCCGCGCATGCAGCCCTTGTACAGGCCGTTGAGCGTTTCGCGCATCACCGCCGGGTCTTCCCAGTTGTTGGTGGGGCCGGCGTCGTCCTTGTTCGCGGAGCAGATGAAAGTCCGGTCTTCGACCCGCGCGACGTCCGACGGGTCGGACCAGGCGAGGTAGGAATTCTTGCGCTTTTCCGGGTTGAGCTTGATCAGCGTGCCGGCTTCGACCATCTCGGCGCACAGACGGTCATATTCTTCCTGTGAGCCGTCACACCACACTACCCGGTCAGGCTCTGTGAGGGCCGCGATATCGGCGACCCATTTCTTCAGGCCCGCGTGGCGGACATAGGCGGGGGCGGTGGCCAGGGCGGCCTCGGAAGCGCGTTGATTCATTTTCAGTGACTCTCCAGGTTGCGAACGGCGAAACTGGTGTCGACGACGGTGCCATGCGGCGGCCTGTCCGGGTGCGCGCCGGAGTCGCCGCATGTGGAAACTACTAGGGTAAACAGCAGTCGTCGAAAGCCTAATATTATGCCACGGCCGGGCGGGTCGAGAAAACCGCGCGCGCTGTAAAGTCGACAGGGCGGTGTGGGATAATCACTGCATCGGGCGCTCTCCCGCGCCCGCCTCCTCCCTTCGCTCCTTTACATGATCGGCGTGCTGGCTGCGCTGGCGAACCTGCAACATCATGACATTGGGAATATCATGGACGAACTGATACGCGCTGCGGCGCTCGATTACCACCGCTATCCGAAACCCGGCAAGATTTCCGTGACGCCGACCAAGGTGCTGTCCAACCAGCGCGACCTGTCGCTGGCGTATTCACCGGGGGTGGCGGCGGCGTGCGATGCCATCGTGGACGATCCGGGTGAGGCGGCCAACCTGACGGCGCGCTCCAACCTCATCGGGGTGGTGACCAACGGCACGGCGGTGCTGGGCCTGGGCAACATTGGCCCGCTCGCGGCCAAGCCGGTCATGGAAGGCAAGGGGGTGCTGTTCAAGAAATTTGCCGGGATCGACGTGTTCGATCTGGAAATCGCCGAATCCGATCCGGACAAGCTCATCGACATGATCGCCGCGCTCGAACCGACCTTCGGCGGGATCAACCTGGAAGATATCAAGGCGCCCGAGTGCTTCTACATCGAGAGCAAGCTGCGCGAGCGGATGAAGATCCCGGTGTTTCACGACGACCAGCACGGCACCGCGATCGTGGTCGGCGCGGCGGTACTCAATGGTCTGCACCTGCAGGGCAAGGCGCTCGACAAGGTCAAGGTGGTGACCTCGGGCGCTGGCGCGGCGGCGCTGGCGTGCCTGGATCTGCTGGTGATGCTGGGAATACCGGTCGAAAACATCTGGGTCACCGACATCAAGGGGTTGGTGTACGAAGGACGCACCGAGCTGATGGACCCGATCAAGGCGCGCTACGCGAAAAAGACCGACGCGCGCACCCTGGGTGAAGTGATCGAGGGGGCGGACCTGTTCCTCGGACTGTCGGCGGCCGGGGTGCTGAAGCAGGACATGGTGGCGAAGATGGCCCCCAACCCGCTGGTGATGGCGCTGGCCAACCCCAGCCCGGAGATCCTGCCCGAGGACGTGCGCGCGGTGCGCGACGACGCAATCATCGCGACCGGCCGTTCGGACTATGCCAACCAGGTGAACAACGTGCTGTGCTTCCCGTTCATCTTCCGTGGCGCGCTGGATGTCGGCGCGACCACCATCACCGACGAGATGAAGCTCGCGGCCGTCAAGGCGATAGCCGAACTGGCGCGTGCCGAGCAAAGCGATGTGGTGGCCTCCGCCTTCAGCGAGATGATTTCCGGCTTTGGTCCCAGCTACATCATTCCGCGTCCGTTCGACCCGCGCCTGATCGTCAAGATCGCGCCGGCGGTGGCCGAGGCGGCGATGGCGTCGGGCGTGGCGATGCGGCCGATCAGCGACTGGGAAGCCTATCGCAGCCAGCTCAACAACTTCGTCTGGCAGTCCGGCCTGATCATGAAGCCGGTGTTCACCTCGGCCCGCGCCAATCCCAAGCGCATCATCTTTGCCGAAGGTGAGTCGGAGCGGGTGTTGCGCGCGGTGCAGACCGTGGTCGACGAGGGGTTGGCGAAGCCCATCCTGATCGGGCGCCCGGAAGTGGTGTCGCTGTACATCGAGCGCTTCGGCCTGCGCGTGCGCCCGAATATCGATTTCGAACTGGTCAACCCCGATTCCGATCCGCGCTTCAAGGAATTGTGGTCCTACTACCACCAGATCATGGAACGGCGCGGAATATCCGCCGACTATGCAAAGAAGGAAGTCATGCGCCGCACCACCCTGATCGGCGCGCTGCTGTTGCAGTTCGGCTATGGCGACGGGTTGATCTGCGGCACTTACGGCATGCACTCGCTGCACATGAAGTTCATCGAGAACGTGATCGGGCGCAAGCCGGGGGTGAACAATTTCTACACGGTCAATCTGGTCAATCTGCCGGGGCGCACCTTGTTCCTGGCCGATACCTACGTGAACTACGATCCGACCGTGGAGCAGGTCGTCGAAATGACGTTGTTGGCCGCAGCGGAAATGCAGCGTTTTGGCTTGGTGCCGCATGTCGCGTTGCTGTCGCATTCGTCGTTCGGCACCGCCGACTCGCCCACCGCCAACAAGATGCGCGCCGCGTTGCGCATCCTGCACGAGCAGCATCCGGAACTGGACGTCGAGGGCGAGATGCACGGCGACGCGGCCCTCGATGCCAAGCTGCGCCTGCGCGTGTTCCCCAACGCGCGCATGCGCGAGGAAGCCAATCTGCTGGTCTTCCCCACGCTCGACGCCGCCAACATCGCCTTCAACCTGCTCAAGACCGCCGCCGGTGAAGGGGTGACGATAGGCCCCATCCTGCTTGGTGCGGCCAAGCCGGTGCATGTCCTGACCCCGTCGGCAACGGTACGACGTATAGTCAATATGTGCGCATTGACGTCGGTGGAGGCGGCGCAGCAGGACTTGTAGGCGGGCGCTCGTAAATGGGGGAGGAGGCTGAAACCATGGAAAAAAGTGGTAAGGCGGCACTGGTACTGACGGGCGGCGGCGCGCGCGCCGCCTATCAGGTCGGGGTGTTGTCGGCGCTCAGCGATATCAGGGGGCGCAAGCGCGGCAACCCCTTTCCCATCATTTGCGGCACTTCCGCCGGCGGGATCAATGCGGCGGCGCTGGCGGTTTTTTCCAACGATTTCGGCGCTGCGGTGCGCAAGCTGCGCTGGATCTGGCGCAACTTCCACGTCGACCAGGTGTATCGCGCCGACGCGCGGGCGCTTTTCGGCTCAGGGCTGCGCTGGGGCGCGGCCCTGACCTTCGGCTGGCTGATCAAGCAGCATCCGCGCGCGCTGCTCGACAATTCTCCGCTGCGCGCCCTGCTCAGCAGAGTGCTGGATTTCGACGCAATCGATCGCGCCATCGAGGCTGGTAACCTGTATGCGCTGAGTGTCTCGGCTTCCGGCTACGCCTCGGGCGAGAATCTGGCGTTCTTTCAGGGGGTGCCGGAGTTGCGCTCGTGGCGCAGGGCGCAGCGGGTCGGCATGCGCACGCGTATCGGCGTCGATCATCTGCTCGCCACCAGTGCGATCCCGTTCCTGTTTCCGGCCATCAAGCTGCATCGTGAGTTCTTCGGCGACGGTTCTATGCGCCAGCTCGCGCCGGTCAGCCCGGCCATCCATCTGGGTGCCTCGCGCATTCTGGTGATCGGTTCGGGGCGTTTGAAAGAAGAGGCCCGCAGCCGCGAAGAAGGCTACCCGTCGCCCGCGCAGATCGCCGGACATGCGATGTCGAGCATCTTCCTTGACGGACTGACGGTGGACCTGGAGCGCATGCAGCGCATCAACCAGACGCTGTGCGCGTTCTCCGAAGAGCAGCGACTGGAGGCCGGAATCAATTTGCGCCCGATCGAGACGCTCGTGATCACGCCTTCGGAGCGCCTGGACACCATCGCCGGCAATCATTTTGGCGACTTGCCGCGCACCCTGCGCACCTTGCTCGGCGGTGTCGGTGCGAAACGCACCGAAGGCTCGGCGCTGCTTTCGTATCTGTTGTTCGAGCCGGGGTTCACCCGCGCGCTTATCGATCTGGGGTATCTGGATACCATTTCACGGCGTGACGAGGTCGAGCAATTTCTCGGCGACACCTAGAAAAAAGTTTAAAAACACTTGATATCTATTTATTTTCATTAAGAATGTAGACAAGAGTAACAGTTGTTACTGTCTGTCTAGTTGATCTGCCTACAGGTGCGCCCATGAATTTCAGACCTCTTGTCCTCGCGGTGTTGGGATGCGTGCTGGCGTATGGCGGCATGGACGAGGCGCGCGCGGGGTCGGGGGGACGGGTCAAGGTCACGATGCAGCGTGGCGCGCCCCAGGCGGATGAGCCGCAAGTGCATGTAGAACTGGATAGTCGTGGCAATCCGGTGCTGAGTTCGGCGGCATTCGTGGTCGCCAACCAGACCACGGGCAAGGTGATCATCGAGAAGGATTCCGACGTGGCGATGCCGATTGCGTCGATCACCAAGCTCATGACGGCGATGGTGGTCCTCGATGCGCGGCTAAGCCTTGCCGAAGTCCTGACCGTGACGGACGACGATATCGACCGTCTCAAGGGTACCGGTTCACGACTCGCGATCGGTACCCGCCTGAGCCGCGAGGCCATGCTCAACCTGGCCCTGATGTCGTCGGAAAACCGCGCTGCTTCGGCGCTCGCACGCCATTATCCGGGCGGCGCCGCAGCGTTCGTCGCGGCCATGAACATCAAGGCGCGCATGATAGGGCTGTCCGATACCCGCTTCTCGGACAGCACCGGACTCGATCCGAGCAACGTTTCCAGCGCCCGCGATCTGGCGCGCATGGTGTCGGCCGCCTCGACCTATCCGCTGATCCGCGAGTTCTCGACCGCCGATGAGCGCATGGTGCGGGTGGGCAAGCGGACCCATCGTTTCGGCAACTCGAATTCGCTGGTGCGCGATCCGGAATGGAACGTCGCGCTGTCCAAGACCGGCTTCATTCGCGAAGCGGGTCGTTGCCTGGTCATGCAGGCATGGGTGCGTGACGAACCCATGATCATCGTGCTGCTCAACTCGGAAGGCCGCTACACCCGCACCGCCGATGCCAAAAGGGTCAAGCAGTGGCTGGAAACCTCGGGCGTGCAGCGCACGGCGGCGCTGGCGTCGCGCCAGCAGGGCGGGTAGTGCCGTATGGCGGATAACGCTACGCTCATAGGATCTACGCGGACTGATTAGTAGGTTCCTTCCCCTTCAAGGGGAAGGACAGGATGGGGATGGGTTTCTTGCGGACGCCATGGAGTCCACCCATCCCCACCCCAACCCTCCCCTTGAAGGGGAGGGGGCTTTACGGTGGTGCAACAACATAAGTGCCAAACAACGTGCTCCACTAGCGCTTGATGTAACCCAGGGTGCGGGAGATGTCGCTCGCGGTGCTGCGCACCAGCGGCGCCCAGTCCGGGTTGAAACGTTCGGATGGGGTCGATAACGACAATCCGGCAACCAGCTCGCCGGTGTCGTCGTAGACGCCGGCGGCGATGCAGCGCACCCCCGTTTCGACTTCGTCCAGGTCGAACGCCACCTGGTGGCGGCGCACCTTTTCCAGTTCCTTTTCCAGCATCACCGGGTCGGTGATCGATGCCGAGGTCGAGCCTGGCAGCCCGGTGCGGCGGGCGTACTCGCGGACCTTGTCGGTGCCGTCTTCGGCGAGAAACAGCTTGCCTGACGCGGTGGTATGCAGCGGCGCGCGCGCGCCGACGATATGGACCACGCGCACCGCAGAGCGCCCGCTGGAGGTGCGATCGACGTAGACGATCTCGTCACGGTCGCGTATCCCGAGGTTGACGCTCTCGCCCGTTTCGGCGTGCAGCCGCAGCATGAACGGCATTGCCGTTTCACGCAGCGAGATGCGGGACTTGACGATGCTGCCCAGTTCCAGCAGGCGTATGCCCAGGCGATAGGTGCCGCCATCGCCGCGTTCGACGAAGCCACTCTGCGACATGGCGTTCAGGATGCGGTGCGCGGTCGAAGGATGCAGGCCGCTTTCCTGCGCCACCTGCTTCAGCGGCGCGGGGTCGGGATGATGGGCGAGGACGTCGAGCAGCTTCATCATGCGCTCGACGACCTGGATGGGATTCTTGGTTTCGGGGGCTTGCGGGTTGGGGGTCACTTTGATGCTATGGTTTCGTGTAATTTGCGCAGTCTAAACGGCGGGCATGATTTCGCCTAGTGAAACAACGTTGTCCGATTCCGCGTAGCGGTTGAGGGCGCCGGGAGGGAATGTCGAGCATGACCATTCACATCGTATGCCTGGAGCGCAACTCGACCCAGGCGGTGCTGCGCAAGCCCGAATGCAGGCATGAGTGGGTCGAGTACCCGGCGACTGCCCCGGCCGAAATCGTGGCGCGTCTGCAGGGGGCGCAGGTCGCCATCGTCAATAAACTGCGGCTGGATGCGGCGGTGCTGGAGCAATTGCCCGATCTGCGCTTGATCGCGCTGTTGGCAACCGGTGCGGACAACATCGACCTGCAAGCCTGCGAGGCGCGCCAGATAGTGGTCTCTAACGTGCGCGGCTACGCGGTGCATTCGGTTCCCGAGCATGCGATCACGCTGATGCTGGCGCTGCGGCGACGCCTGTTCGAGTATGTGGCGGATGTGCACGCCGGACGCTGGGCGCAGTCACCGACTTTCTGCTTGCTCGACCACCCGGTCCGGGACTTGCACGGCGCGGTGCTGGGGGTGGTCGGCCGTGGTGCGTTGGGCGAGGCGACCGCGCGGCTCGGTGCCGCGTTCGGCATGAAGGTGCTGTTTGCCGAGCACAAGGGCGCCAACTTGGTGCGCGACGGCTACACGGCGTTCGAAACGGTGCTGCGCGAGGCCGATGTGCTGAGCCTGCACTGCCCGCTCAACGAGCACACGCACAGGTTGATCGGGGCGGACGAACTCGCATTGATGAAGCGCGGCGCGATCCTGATCAATACCGCGCGCGGTGCTCTGGTGGACGAGGCGGCGCTGGCGCAGGCCCTGCGCAGCGGCGG
>JACOUN010000030.1 GCA_016177805.1 Rhodocyclales bacterium | reverse complement strand
GGTCGCCTCTCAATGCGCGTGACGCGTCGGCTGATCTTCCTCTTGAGCATGTCCGTCCCGATCTGTTCGATACCGGTGCAATCGTAGCCTACCCGGCCAGCGCAGGGGGTTTTGCGACACCCTCTAAAGCCCCTCCTACGGTGCGACAGAGCCATGCCCCGGCGAGGGGTACTCCGGATTAGCGGCTGGTCAGCTTGAGTTCGATGCGCCGGTTGCGGTTGTAGGCTTCGGCCGTGTCCTTGGGGTCGAGCGGGTGGTATTCGCCGTAGCCGGTGGCGGCGAGGCGTTGCGCGGGCACGCCCTGGTCGCGCAGGAACTTGACGATGGCCAGCGCCCGCGCGGTGCTCAGCTCCCAGTTGGACGGAAAGCGCGCGGTCGAGATCGGGCGGCGGTCGGTGTGGCCGTCGACTTGCAGCACCCACGGCAGATCCGATGGAATTTCGGTGGCGATGGTCTTGAGCGTCTCGGCCAGGCGCAGCAACTGCTTCAACCCTTCTTCGCTGACTTCGTCGGAGGCACTGGGGAACAGCACTTCGCTGGAGAAGACGAAACGGTCGCCGACGATCTGCACGTCCTTGCGGTCGCCCAGCACCGCGCGCAGGCGGCCAAAGAACTCGGAGCGGAAGCGGGTCAGTTCCTTGACCCGCGCCGCCAGTGCCAGATTGAGTTCGCGCCCCAGTTCGTCGATCTTCAGATCCCTGGTCTTGATCGTGGTTTCGGCCACCGCCAGTGCCTTGTTCAGTTCTTCGAGCTGGGTGCGCACCGCGGCGATCTGGCGGTTCAGCAGTTCGATCTGCGCCAGTGCGCGCTCGGAGACTTCGGTCTGCTCCTTGAGCCCGCGTTCCGAGGTGTCGAGCGAACTGGCCAGGCGCGCCACTTCGCCTTCAAGTTCGGCCTTGAGCCGCTGCAGGGCGGAGATGTCGGCCACCAGTCGCGCAGCTTCTTCCCGCTGTTCGAGCAGCGCCTGCTCGGCGGCCGACAGGCTGGTCTGGGTGTCGGCGAGGCTGGTCGCCAAGGCGGTGCGGGCCTCGCGTTCCTTGTCGAGCGTGGCGGTGATCTCGCCGATATACGTCTCGGCGCGCGCGCGCGCCGCGCTCTCCAGGCTCAGGGTGCGGGCCAGCACCGACAGTTCTGCATTCAGGCGCGCCAGCGCCTTGTCACGGCCGCTCACCGCGTCGGTGAGTACGAACTGGCCGATGACGAAAATCAGGATCACGAACACCATCACCATCAGCAACGCGGCGAGGGCATCGACAAAGCCGGGCCAGAAATCCAGGCCGCGGCGGCGGCGCGACAGGACGGCCATGGGGATTAGTCCGCCTTGTGACCGGCCAGCGCGGCGGCGATGGTGCGCGACATCAGGCGCAGCTCTGAGCGCAGTTCCTCGGTGAACTGCACCGATTCGTCGGGTCGCTGCGCCATCTGGCGCACCAGGGTGCGCAGGTCGTCCTGTGTCTCCGATACGGTCGACAGCCCGCGCGATTCACGGCTGATGAGTTCGGACAGGCGGTTCAGTTGGTGGCTCAGCTCGCTTAACTGGTCCACCGTGGCGCGGCGCTCCTTCTCCGACTCGCTGACCGCGCGCTGCATGCGATCGAGGCTCTCGGCGGTCTGCTCCAGCAGCGCCTGCACGTACGCCGGAACCCCCGCCTCACCGTCGCCGGGCAAGCCGGACGGGATGCGGGTGATGTTCGACAGCCACTCTTCCAACTCGTTGTAGAAACGGTTCTGTGCGTGGCCCGATTGCAGGTCGAGAAAACCGACCACCAGCGAGCCGGCCAGGCCGAACAAGGAGGTCGAGAAACTGGTCGCCATGCCGCTGAGCGGGGCGTCGAGTTTGACCTTGAGGGCTTCGAACATCGCGACCGCGTCGCTTCCGGCGCCCATGCCGCCGATGATCTCGCCGACCGAGCGTATGGTCGCGAGCAAGCCCCAGAAAGTGCCCAGCAGGCCGAGAAAGATCAGCAGGCCGATCAGGTAGCGGCTCAGGTCACGCTGTTCTTCGAGACGGATCTGGACGCTGTCGAGCAGGGAGCGCATCGAGGCTGGCGACAGGTTGAGGCGGCCGCGTTCGCGGCTGGCGAGCATCTTCGCCATCGGCGCGAGCAGCACCGGTTTGATCAACTGCGGGCGCTCCGGGTCGGCGCGGTAGAAGCTGTCTATCCACAACACTTCGCGTTGCAGGCGCCACACCTGACGCAGATTGACCGCGATGCCGACCGCCAGGACGAACAGGATGACGGCGTTGAATGCGATGTTGGCGGTGAAGGCGTGCTTGAGTTGCGGCACCAGTACGGCGGCGAGGGTGGCCACGAGAGCGAGAAAGACCCCCATCCAGGTGGTGACGTGGATGGGTTTGGTGAACTCCTTGCGTTCCATTGGCGCCAGTCCTTGTCGATGTCCTGATGGCAACGCGCCCAGGCGTGGCCGGATTGCGGGTGAGTCTAACCGAATTGGCGTGATGAGCGGGACGTTGGCCGGGGCGACTGCCGTTGTTTGCCTTCACTGGCTCGCAGCGGTGGCCCTGCGCCCGAGCGTCCACAGCACGATCGCGGTGGCGACCCCGGCGGCATCGGCGAGCCAGTCAAGGAGTTCGGCCTGGCGCAGCGCGGACAGCATCTGGGCCACCTCGATGAGCGCGCCGTAGGCGAGCAATGCGACGACCAGGGTCTTCGCATGGCGTGGCCACGCGGTCAGTCCGAGCAGTCCCAGACCGACGAAAGCCATGAAATGCCCGGCCTTGTCCTGTGAGTTCATCACCTCCGGCACCGGGGGTGGGGGGAGCAGCGCCAGTACGAACACCGCCACCAGGGCGATGACGGATACGGTGCGCAGAATCTGCGAGTTCGGCCGTGTGTTCATCGGGGCGGATTTTAGCCGCATCTCGAAGCGAGGCGGCAATTTTTGCATCAGGTTACGGTTTGACGCGGTCGAGGGGATGATCCAAGGCTATCCGTCATACGCGATTCGAGTGTTGACCATGGGGCCTGATGTCAGTATCGTTCAAACGAACGTTCGACCCAGTCCTGCTGTCTGCGCACTGTCCCAAGCAGAGCGCCGGGCACCGGTCCCGCCACCCGCGGGCCTGCGGGATGCCGCTGCAAACCCTCCGTCGGACGTGATACGCAAGCCATCCAAGTCGTCGCCCCCGCCATCGCGGCAGGGAGCAACACCATAATGATCGGAACTGGAGGAGACCATGCCGAATTTCCGGCTGACCATCGCCACGCTGTGCGTGGCAACCGTTGCAACCAGCTTTACCCCGCCCGTGCAGGCGGCAACCAGCGACACCGTGATGTTCATCCACGGTTTCCTCGGTTGGGGGCGCGATGAGGTGTTCGGTATCAAGTATTGGGGCGGCGTCGGGCAGGACTTCGAGGCCGATATCCGGGGCGATGGGATCAATGCGGTCACCGTCGCGGTCGGGCCGGTCAGTTCCAACTGGGACCGGGCGGTCGAGGCCTATTATCAGATGACGGGTGGCTGCGTCGACTACGGCCAGGCGCACGCCAGCAAGCACGGTCATGCGCGCTGGGGGCGTTGTTATGACGCGCTGCACGCGCAGTGGGACTCCGGCCACAAGGTCAACATCATCTCGCACAGCCAGGGCGGTCAGACCGCGCGCACCCTGGTGCAACTGTTGAAGGAGGGTTCGGCCGAAGAGCGCGCCGCGTCCGGCGCCCAGGTGGCCGATCTGTACAAGGGTGGCAAGGACTGGGTGCGCAGCGTGACCACGCTGTCCACGCCGCACCAGGGGACCACGCTGACCAAGGGGGTGTACACCTTCACGTTCGACATGGCCGAGCAGTTGATGGGGGTGCTGGCGGCGGTTGCGGGTTCGAGTACGTTGTCGTCCGACATCTACGACTTCAAGCTCGATCAATGGGGTCTGGCGCGCGCGCCCGGCGAGTCCTTCCGTGACTACCTTGCCCGTCTGCGCAATTCACCGGTGCTGCAGCCTGGACACACCAAGGATCTTTCCGCATGGGATCTGTCGCCGGAAGGTGCGCTGGAACTGAACGGCTGGGTCAAGACCCACCCGGACGTGTACTACTTCTCGCTGTCGACCGCCTCGACCATGCGCGGCTTCATCACCGGCAACCATTACCCCATCCCGTCCTCGGCTGCCGTGCTCGCGCCCGGCGCGCTGTGGATGGGCAGCTATCGCAACTTGTGGCCGGCGCCGGGGCAGGTACGGATTGATGACAACTGGCTGAGGAACGACGCGGTGGTGAACACCGTCAGCATGAAGGCGCCGCACGGCGCCACCGTCGTGGCCTTCAATCAGGCCAGCCCACGCAAGGGGGTGTGGAATGATCTTGGGCTGTGGGACGGCTGGGATCACATGGACATCGTCGGTCAGACCTGGATGTTCAACTTCATCGACCTGCGCTCGCCGCGCGACTGGTATCGCGACCACGCGCGGTTTCTACGCCAGCTCAACTAGCAGCCTGTCGGACTTGAGGCTGATCTACTGCGCCGATGGGAAAAACGGTCCATATTTGCCCTGTTTCTCGTTGCATAGAACCACTATGCGCCTCGAAACCGGGCAAGTCTGTCCTCGTTTCCCCATCCGGCTCGTGACGATCGCTCAAGTCCGATAGGCCGGGTTATCAAACCGGCAACCGAACAGATGACGCGTCGTTCCGGCGCAAGCCGGAATCCAGGCTGCGGAACTGGGCACCGGCTTTCGCTGGTGCGACGGTTATTGATTGCCGGGGCCAGGGTTGGCTGCCGCAAGGCCGGCGGTTTCCTGGGAGGACTACGCTTTCCGGCCGCTACCGATCGGTCGCATCATCCGGCGCTTCGGTCGGCACGAGACCGAGGCCATGTTCGGTAATCGCGATCGCGCCGGCGCCGTGCTCGCCCCGCACCGTATATTTGAGTGATCCCGACTGCACGGTGAGGCCGTCGTACATCGCTTCTTCAGCGGTTACGCGGGATTGCTGCGCGAGTTGGAGTTTGCGCGAGATTTCGTCCTCCTCGGCGCGTAGCACCTCGATTTCACCATACAGCGCCTTCATCGAGGCTTTCGCCCGTTGCAGCATTTCGGGGGCCACCTTGTTGGGGTGTTGTTTGGCGTAGGCGAGCAGTTTGCTGATCTCGACCAGTTGCATCTCCTTGGTGCCGCGCTGCTTGCCGAGCTTGTGGAGCTGTTCGTTCAAGGCGGGGTCGAGTCCGATCTCGCACAGGGTTGCGACCCGGTTGGGGGAGCCGAGCACTTTGGCGGTGATGGAGTAAGTGGCCTGCAGCCGGCCGCCAACGATGTGGCCACGTTTCGTTTTGCCGACGCGGATGTGCCTGACGGCCGTCAGATCGCACTGCATCACCATGTCGTCGACAAAGATGCTGTCACCGGCCACCGCCTTGATCTGCTGCAGGTAGCCCGCCGACAGCGAGCCGCCACAGCGGATGAGATGGTGAGCGCCTTCCTTGCGCCCGAGGCTGCCCATTGCGCCGCCCTTGATCACGATGCTGCCGCCGGCTTCCAGCGTCGCGGGCTCGACCACGCCTTCGATCTCGATGTCCCCGGTCGCTTCAATAGTCATGCCGGTACACACATCACCGCGGACCTTCACGCTGCCGTCGAAAACGACGTTGCCGGTTGCCATGTTCACCGTTTCGACGGTATAGACCGGTTCCACGATCACCCCGCCCTTGACCTGTACCGGCTGGCCCGAGATCGCCGCCACCAGGATGTCGGGATCGTCCGGTGCAGCCGCCACGCCGCTCAGGTTCGGAGCAAACATCATGTCCTTGCCGGCGTGCGCGGGGACGCAATCACCCTTGACCGTGATGCCGTTGGTGCCTGCAGTCGAGGGGTGCCTGCGCATCAGCCGCTCGCCGGGATGAGCCACCGTCACGTTGCCCAGGTCGTGATAGTCGATGGTTCCGCTTTCGGTGAGGTGTGGCCGACGGTCGCGTACGTCCGGTAGCAACGTTTCAAGGTAGCCGTCTTCACCCGCCACCGGCGCCAGGCCCCTGGCGATCACCACCCCGACAGCCGAACCGGCGGCGACAGTCTGTTCGATGACGTCGGACAGCACCCCCACTTGTACCCCCAGTTCGTCGAGTTCGGCCATTACCTGATCCAGCGTGACCGGATCGCCCCCGCGCGCCGGGGTGATGTCGAGCGAGGCCTGCATTTGGTCGGGTGAGACGCTGATCGTGTAGTGTGCGTCGACGCATTCCGCCAGCCTGATGTCGTCGACGCGCATGCCGTTGTTGTATTGGTGGAGCAGGGTGGTGACCGCCTCGGGCCGGCACTCCAGATCGCCGTAGCCGGCGTCCACCAGACGCTGATGCAGCCACGCTTCATTGATGGGGGTTGCCGCGGCGGACGGTGCGATTGACGCGAAGAGCGCTTTTTCACCGGCGTCGAGACGGAAAGTGAGTCCGTCGTTCTCCGTATCCATATCCATATGGCCTCCCCCTGCCGGGCAGTCGGAACGCGCCGCGCACGGGCTGCCCGGTTTGCCCATGTCCGGCTATTGCGCGGCGGCCTCGACGCCGCTTGGAGGTTGGTTCCGTTTCGATGCGAACGGATGTGGCGGTCGTTTCCAGCACCACACGCTTGCACATCAACAGGATACGCCTGATATCGTGTTGGTGGCGGCGGTTGCGGAAAGCGCAGGAGCGGTGAGGGAGGTGCTGGGCGTGATGCAAAGGCAAGTGATTCGGGTGGTGATGTTTCTGGCGGCTCTCCTGTCGTTGGCCGCCGCCGCCGCGCGGGAGGTGACGGTCTCGAGCTCGGGTGGGGTGCAAGTGATCGAGGTCGCGATGGGTTTGCACACGCCGTGGAGCCTGGCGTTCTTGCCGGACGGGCGGATGCTGGTGACCGAGCGGCCGGGGCGGATGAGGCTGGTGGGACCGGATGGCGCTCTGTCGGCGCCGCTTGCCGGAGTGCCGGCGGTGCATGCGCGGGGGCAGGGCGGTTTGCTCGACGTGGTGCTGGGGCCGGAGTTTGCCCGCGATCGGCGGATCTATTTTTCCTATGCCGAGCCGACCGCGCGTGGCGCGCGTACCGCCGTGGCGCGCGCGGTGCTGGATGTGGGGGCGTTGCGGCTGGACGCGGTGGAGGTGATCTTCCGCCAGCGTGACGACCCGCCCGGTGAGCATCACTGGGGTTCGCGGCTGGTGTTCGGGCGTGACGGGACGCTGTTCGTGACGCTGGGCGAGCGCTATTCGTCGCGCGAGCGGGCGCAGGATCTGGATACGCACGGAAGGCTGTGGACCCACGAGCACGGGCCGCAAGGCGGTGACGAGGTGAACATCGGCGTGGCGGGGGCGAACTACGGCTGGCCGGTGATCACTTTCGGGCGCGAGTACGTGACCGGCTTGCGCATCGGCGAGGGCACGGCGCGGGCCGACGTGGTGGCGCCGGTACATTACTGGGTGCCGTCGATCGCGCCGTCCGGAATGGCCTTCTACACCGGCAGCACCTTCCCGCACTGGCAGGGCAATCTGTTCGTCGGGGCGCTGCGTGGTCAGGTGCTGGTGCGGCTGGTGCTGGATGGGGAGCGGGTGGTGGGCGAGGAGCGGCTGCTACGCGAACTGGGCAGCCGCATCCGCGACGTGCGCCAGGGGCCGGATGGCTTGCTCTATGTGCTGGACGAGAGCCATGGGCGCATCCTGCGTCTGGCGCCGCGCTGAGGCGCGGTGGTTGCCGCAGTGTTCAGGTGAGCGTGGTGTTCGTGGTTTTGGTCTTGAACGCGGGCGGGACGGGGGCGACCTTGCGCGCGGCGTAGTCGAAGAACACGATGCCGGTCTTGCCGCACGCGACTTCGCGGCCGCTGGCCTTGTCGCTGACGCGATAGACCAGATCGCAGCCGTACTTGTTGAAGTCGGAAGCGGTCATGTCGATGCGTAGCGTCTCGCCGTGAAAGGCTTCGGACAAATAGCGCACGGCGGCATCGCTGACGACGATGCCAACCCCTTCGATGTCGGTCTGCACATAGCCCAGTGACTTGAAATAGCGTTGCCGCGCCTCCGATACCAGCGTCAGCAACTGCGCGTTGTCCAGATGCGCCGCTTCGTTGATGTGGCTGAGGTAGATCTCGAGTTCGGTCGAGAACTGAAAGCGGGCGGGCAGATCGATGACGATGCGGGGCATGGTGGGGTTCGTGTGTTGGTGGTTGGAGGACGTCGCGTTCAGCTTTGCGCAAATGCGTTGATGTACTCGGCCATCACGACGTGGGTGGTGATGCGCGATACGCCCGGAATCTGCCCGATGCGGTCGCGCAGCGCGTGGATGCGGGCCATGTTGGGCGCGCGGATGAACAGCATCATGTCGGTGTCGCCGCTGACGCCGTGGCACAGCTTGACTTCCGGAATGGAACGCAGGATGCGCGCCATGTCCTTGCACTGGACGTCGTTGTAGCTCATGTCGAAGTAGGCGCACACCTCGCCTTCGGCGGGGTCGCGCACCAGCACCTGGTAGCCGCGGATCACGCCGCTGTCTTCAAGCTTGCGGATCCGGTCGGTGACCGCCGAGCGCGACAGGCTGACCTGTTCGGCGATGGTCGAGACGGACTGGCGCGCGTTGATGCGCAGCAACTGGATGATGCGTTCGTCAAACTTGTCCATCCGTCGGCGTCCCGGCAAATCGCAGGTGAAAAGCGGCATTGTGAAGGCTGGAAGCGCGAAAATGCAACGATCGCGGTGGCTATGCTGATGGTCGTGGCGCGCCCGTCGGCGCACCCGTTACCGATGGATGGCAATCATGTCGCAGTTCAACAAGACGTTGGGTTTCGGCCAGGGGCTGGGCCTGTTGATTTCGGCCTTGCTGGGGACCGGGGTGTTCATCGTGCCGGAACTCACGGTACGTCAGGCCGGCAGCGATGCGTTATGGGGGTGGGCCGTGCTGGTGCTTGCGATCATCCCGGTGGCGTTTGCGTTCGCGCAGCTTGGGCGCCGCTTTCCGCATGCGGGAGGGGCCTCCTGGTATGTGCAGCTCGCGTTCGGTGAGCGGCAGGGGCGGGTGGTGGGGTGGATGCTGCTGGCACTGATGAGCGTGGGTTTGCCGGCGGCGATGGAGATGGCGGTGTGGTTTCTCAACGCGCTGCTGCCGCTCGATGCGACCGGTGCGTTCATGGCCAAGCTGGTGGTGCTGACGGCCATGGTAGTCGTGAATCTGCGCGGGATACAGGTGTCGGGCCTGCTGTTGAGCGTGATCGCGTGGAGCGTGGCGGTGGTGGTGCTGGGGCTGGCGGCGCTGGCGTGGCTGGCGCAAGGCGCCGGAACGGTGGTCGTCGAGGCGGCCGGGGTGAACTGGGAGCGTGTCAGCGCTACGGCGGGGCTGGCGTTCTGGAGTTTCATCGGGGTCGAGACGCTGGCGCACCTGTCGGCCGAGTTCAAGCGCCCGGAGCGCGACTTCCCGCTAGCGTTGTTGATCGGAGTGCTGAGTGCTGGGCTGGTGTACTGGGTCGGGAGCTGGGTGATCCTGCATCACGTCGGGGCGAGCGACAACACGGTGCCGGCGATGGTGGTGCTGTTCGATCGCCTGGTGGGTGGGCAGGGGGCGTTGTTCATCGGCGTGTTCGGTTTCCTGTCGTGCGTGGCGACGATGAACATCTATCTCGCGAGCATCGCGCGCATGCTGTGGAGCCTGGCCAACGATGGTGCGGTCGATCGGCGCCTCGCGCACATCAACGGCCAGGGCGTGCCCGCCCGCGCGGTCAAGGTCGTGGCGCTGGTATCCCTTGCGAGTCTTGCGGCCACGGCGGCGCTCGGGCTGTCGCTGGAGCAGTTGTTGTTGATGTCCAACGGGATGATCGTGCTGGTGTACTTGCTGACCCTCGCGGCGGCGTTGAAGCTGTTGTCGCGCCACCACTGGCCGCTTTCCGCGTTTGGTTGCGTGGTGTGTCTGTGGCTGGCGTGGTCGGTGGGCTGGGCCATGCTCTACGCGGTCGCGATCTACGCGGCGCTGTGGGTCGCGCTATGGTGGCAGGAAGGGCGCTTGCGCCGGCTGGCGCGGTGTACGCAGACGCTGTAACACCGCTTCGGCAATGACGTCCGAGGTTCCGGGGGTGGGTACGATGCTCAAGCGATGGGTGCGGGAGGTTTGCCGTTCGGGGTAGAATCGGGCGCAGACGCTGGAAGGGTGGGTATGAACGCCGCTTGCTCGCATACGCTTCGGGGATCTGGGTGGGGCTGCCTGGCATGCTGGCGATGGCTGCCGTGCGTGCTGTTGCCCCTCCTTGTCGCGGCAGGTGCCCGCGCCGAAGACGGCGTGTCTCCCATCCCGATCGATCCGGCGGCCGCATCCGCCGATATCGGGCACCACGTTGAACTGCTGCTCGACGCGCAGCGCAGCCTGACCATCCATGACGTTCGTCGGCGTGCCTTCTCACCGGTGGATGCAGGCTCGGGTGATATCAACTTCGGTTATTCGGACGCCGCCCACTGGCTCAGGCTGCGGCTACACCTGCCGGCCGAAGCGGGCGTCGCGCGGGTGCGGCGTCTGCTCGAAATCGGCTACCCGTCGCTCGATCATGTCGACTTCTATCTCGATGACGCCCAGCAGCCGCTGCGCGCGGGGGACCGGATCGCGTTTGCCGAGCGCGTCATACCACACCGCAATTTCGTGTTTCCGGTGGATCTCGTTGCCGGCCAGACCGCGACCCTGATCCTGCGGGTGACCTCGGAAGGCTCGCTGACCGTGCCGCTGACGCTGTGGGAACCGGAAGCGTTCGAGCGGCACAACCAGCATCTTTACGTGACGCTGGGGGTGTATTTCGGCTCGCTGCTGGCGATGCTGCTGTACAACCTGCTGCTCTACCTGTCGATACGCCAGCGCAGCTATCTCGAATACGTGGGCATGCTCGGCTGGATGATCGTCGGGCAGTTGTCGCTTTACGGCTTTGGCAACCAGTTCCTGTGGGGCGATGGCGGGCGCTGGGGGCACATTGCCATCGTGGTCGGGTTCGCGCTGTCGGGCATGTGTTCGGCGATGTTCACGCGCAGCTTTCTCGAAACACCCACCAGCACCCCCTTCATGGATCGACTGCTGGCAGGCTTTGTCGCGTTGTTTGGCGCCATCGCGCTGGGTGTGCTGTTCCTGCCCTACAGCTATTTCGCGATCGTGTTGACCGGGTCCGGCATCGTGTTCGCCGCCGTCGCGATCGCCAGCGGTGTGCTGTGCATGCGCGCGCGCGCGCCGGGCGCCGGGCTCTATCTGCTGGCGTGGACCATGGTGCTGTTGGGTTCGGCGGTGCTGGGGGCCCGGCATCACGCGCTGATCCCGACCAACGTGGTGACCAGTTACGCGCTGCTGGCCGGCTCGGCGCTGGAGATGGTGTTGCTCTCTTTCGCATTGGCGGCGCGCATCACGACCATGCGCCATGAACGTACGCTGGCGCAGGAGGCGGCGCTGCAGGCCAACCAGGCGCTGGTCGAGACGCTGCACCGTTCGGAACAGATGTTGGAGGCGCGCGTGATCGAGCGCACGCGCGAGCTGGAAATCGCCAATCGCAAGCTCGAAGAGAGCGAACGCAGCCTGCACCATGCCGCCCACCATGATCCGCTTACCGGACTGGCCAACCGGCTGTTGCTCGATGACCGGATCGAGCAGGGCGTCATCCGCGCGCGCCGGCACAACACCCGCATGGCGGTGGTGCTGACTGACCTGGACGGTTTCAAGCCGGTCAACGACACCCACGGCCACGATGCGGGTGATGCGCTGCTGGTCGAAGTGGGGCGCCGGCTCAAGGGCGTCGTGCGCGCGGGCGACACGGTTGCGCGCGTGGGCGGTGACGAATTCGTGATCGTGCTCGAAAATCTGTTCGATGACGAGCACATCGAACGGGTCATGGCCGCGCTCAACGACGTGTTCAAGCATCCGTTCCTGATCGCCGGCGAGGAACTGCGCGTGGGCGCATCCATAGGCCGCGCCATTTTTCCGCGCGATGCCGACACCCCGGCCGCGTTGCTCAAACAGGCCGATACGGCGATGTACGCGAAGAAGGAAACCGGTCGGTCCGCCAACGCCTCCGGGTGAAATGGCCTGGCGTCAGAGTTCGCGAGCGATGAGCCGTCCTTGGTCGCGGTGATCCGTGGGCGGCGATGCAGGTGGGGCAATATCGATGAGATTGTTGTTCGGATCGATAGGATTGGTGTGTGGTTTGCTGGCGGGCGGGGCAACGTTCGCGGCCGAACTGCGGGACGTGCGCATCGAGCACCTGGAGGGCGAGGACAGGGTCAGCATGGTCGTGACCGAACAGGTTCCGCTGGCGGTCTTCATCCTGAGCGCGCCAGATCGGGTCGTGGCCGATTTCGAGCGCCTGTCGATGGGGCCGGACGTCGCGCTGGCAAACCTGTCCGGACGCTGGGTGAGCGCCGTACGCCACGGCATGCACGCGGGCGGCAAGCTGCGCCTGGTTTTCGACCTGAGCGGAGCGGCCAACGTCGACATGAGCTTCGATCACCTCGGGTCGGGCGGCGTGTTCGTGCTCCGGCTGTTCTCGGCGCAGGCTCCGGTCGAGGCTCCGGTGCCGCAGCGCAGCGACGCGCTTCCACCGTCGCAGCAGGACGAAGGCGATCCAAATGCCACGCCCGAAGATGCCCGCGCGGCCGCCGAAGCGGCAGCGGAAGCCTTGATCCGCAGTCGCATCGGCGCACCCGGCACCATGGGAGCGCCACCGGACGGGTTCAGGCATCCCGAGCCGATCCCGCCGCCGGTCAAGGATGATGGCTGGCGGACCCTGCCGCTGCCGCCATCGATGCTGGAAGAAAGCGAACCAATCCGTGAGCCGGAGCCCCCGGCGGATACCGGAAGGCCGCTGTACTGACGGCCTGCCGTAAAGAGCTGATTCAGCGGCTGATCGGCTTGTAACGTATCCGTTTCGGCTTGGCACCTTCCTCGCCGAGGCGTTTCTTCTTGTCGTCCTCGTATTCCTGGTAGTTGCCGGCGAAGAAGGTCCATTGCGAATCGCCTTCGGCGGCCAGGATGTGGGTGCAGATGCGGTCGAGGAACCAACGGTCGTGCGAGATGATCATCGCGCAGCCGGCGAATTCCAGCAGCGCGTCTTCGAGCGCGCGCAGGGTTTCCACGTCGAGGTCGTTGGACGGCTCATCCAGCAGCAGCACGTTGCCGCCCGCGATCAGCGTCTTGGCCAGGTGCAGGCGGCCGCGTTCGCCGCCCGAGAGGTTGCCGACGATCTTCTGCTGGTCGCCGCCCTTGAAGTTGAAGCGGCCGATGTAGGCGCGGCTGGGCATCTCGAAGCGGCCCACGGTCAGGATGTCGGCGCCGTCGGAGATCGCTTCGAACACGGTCTTGTCGTTGGCGAGACCTTCGCGGCTCTGGTCGACCGCCGCGAGCTTGACCGTCGAGCCGATCACCACTTCGCCGCTGTCCGGTTTGTCGCGCCCCTCTATCATCTTGAACAGCGTCGATTTGCCGGCGCCGTTGGGGCCGATCACGCCGACGATGGCGCCGGGGGGCACGCTGAAGCTGACGTTGTCCATCAGCAGCTTGTCGCCGAAGGCCTTGGACACGCCGTTGAATTCGATGACCTTGTCGCCCAGACGCTCGCCGGGCGGGATGAAGATTTCCTGGGTCTCGTTGCGGCGCTGGTATTCGACGCTGGACATTTCCTCGTAGCGCGCCAGGCGGGCCTTGGATTTGGCCTGACGGGCCTTGGGGTTGGAGCGTGCCCACTCCAGTTCGGTCTTCATCGCCTTCATGTGGGCGGCTTCCTGCTTGGACTCCTGGGCCAGGCGCTCGCTCTTCTGGTCCAGCCACGAAGAGTAGTTGCCCTTCCACGGAATGCCGTGGCCACGGTCCAGTTCGAGGATCCACTCGGCGGCGTTGTCGAGGAAGTAGCGGTCATGGGTGACGGCCACCACGGTGCCGGGGAAGCGCGTCAGGAACTGCTCCAGCCACTCGACCGATTCGGCGTCGAGGTGGTTGGTCGGTTCGTCCAGCAGCAGCATGTCGGGGCGCGACAGCAGCAGTTTGCACAGCGCGACGCGGCGCTTTTCACCGCCGGAGAGCTTGCCGATGACCGCGTCCCACGGCGGCAGGCGCAGTGCGTCGGCGGCGATTTCCATCTGGGTGTCGATGTCGGCGCCGGAGGTGGACAGGATGTTCTCGTACCTGGCCTGTTCCTCGGCGAGCTTGTCGAAGTCAGCATCCGGTTCGGCGTAGGCGGCGTAGATCTCTTCGAGCTTCTGGCGTGCCTCGATGACTTCACCGAGGCCGGACTCGACTTCTTCCCTGACCGTCCTGGCCGGGTCCAGTTCGGGCTCCTGCGCGAGGTAGCCGATGCGCTGTCCGGCCAGGTGCTGGACTTCGCCCTCGTACTCCTTGTCCACCCCCGCCATGATGCGCAGCACCGTGGACTTGCCCGAGCCGTTCAGGCCCAGCAGGCCGATCTTGGCGCCGGGGAAAAAGGACAGGGAGATATCCTTGATGATCTGCCGCTTGGGCGGAACGATCTTGCTCACGCGGAGCATCGACATTACGTATTGAGCCATGGGAACCCGTCAGTCTGCGTTGCTGGAAAGTGGGCAAGGATACCACCGGGCGGGTGGTCGATTCTCGCGTGGGCTGTGCTTCAGGCGGAAAACTGCAGCCGCGCGAGATGCGCGTAAAGACCGCCGGCTTCGACCAGCGCGGCGTGGGTGCCGGTCTCGACGATGCGCCCGCCGTCCATCACCACGATGCGGTCGGCCTGCTGCACGGTGGCGAGGCGGTGGGCGATCACCAGGGTGCTGCGGTTCGCCATCAGGCGCGGCAGCGCTGCCTGCACCATGCGTTCGCTTTCGGCGTCGAGCGCCGAGGTGGCTTCGTCGAGCAGCAGCACCGGACGGTCGGCGAGGATCGCGCGCGCGATGGCGATGCGCTGGCGCTGTCCGCCCGACAGCTTCACCCCGCGCTCGCCCAGGTCGGTGTCGTAGCCCTGGGGCAGGTGCTGGATGAACTCGTCGGCCCACGCGGCCTTGCACGCGTCGCGCACCTCGTCGAAGGACGCGCCGGGGCGGGCGTAGCGTACGTTGTCGGTCACGCTGGCGGCAAACACCACCGCCTCCTGCGGCACCAGCGCGATGCGCTCGCGTATCGCGCGTGGGTCGGTGTCGCACAGCGGCACGCCGTCGAGGCGCAGCACCCCACTGTGCGGATCATAGAAGCGCAGCAGCAACTGGAACACGGTGGATTTGCCCGCGCCGGACGGGCCGACCAGCGCGACGGTTTCACCGGGTGAGACGGTGAGGCTGAAGTCCTGCAGAGCCGGGGTGTCAGGGCGGGATGGGTAGCGGAAGCTCACTGCCTCGAAGCGCACTTCACCGCGCGCCGGCACCGGCAGCGGGCGCGGTTGGGCGGGGGGCTGTATTTCCGAGCGCGAATTCAGTATTTCCATCAGGCGTTCGGTCGCACCCCCGGCGCGTTGCAGATCGCCCCATACCTCGGACAGCGCCCCCAGTCCGCCGCCCACCAGCGAGGCGTAGAACACGAAGGCGGACAACTGGCCGGCGCTGATGCGGCCTTCGAGCACGTCATGGCCGCCTACCCACAGGATGAACGAGATTGCGCCGAACACCAGC
>JACOUN010000034.1 GCA_016177805.1 Rhodocyclales bacterium | reverse complement strand
CATGCGGTTGTGCTCGCCGCGCAACCACCCCATCAGACTCGAGAGCAGCCGCAGCACGTCCAGCCGATCGGTCTTGGCCCGCCGCGCGTGCCGCTCGACCGGTATGCTCGCCGGGTCGGCCACGCGTACCGTGTAGCCACGTGCTTTGAGCGCGCGTGCGATCCAGAAACCGTCCTGCCCGGCCTCGTAGACCACTTCCACCCGCATTTGCTCGTCCAGACCCCACTTGTGCCTGGTCTGCTCGATCACCTCGACCGCAGCCTCCAGCCGCTGGCTTGCCCAACTCTCCTTGAGCGTGTGGATCGACGGGTGCGCGCGCCGCCCGTCGGTAATACCCACCTTCCAGCTCTTGCTCGACAATTCCAGTGCCACTGCCAGGATCTCCTCGACGCGCGTAACATTCATCTGCTGAGTCGGTTGCATTTGCTTCTCCTCGAACGTGTCTATGAAAACTCATTCTAGGAAACGCTCTGCAGCCGACTCGCTTCGCTCATAGGATCTACGGGGGCGTTCGTCGAGTCTCGAACTGCGCTTCGTAGGAGGGGCTTCAGCCCCGAGCGGCGGTCCGGTCGCGGCTAAAGCCGCTCCTACGGAGGCGTTCGGCGGGTTTCGTGCCTGCGCTTCGTAGGAGGGGCTTCAGCCCCGAACGCCGGTTTATCAGTCCTTCGGCTTGGCCAGCACCTGCGCCGCAAAGGCTTCGTCGAACACCGCGCCTTCGGCGACCAGTTGGCGATACTTGACGAAGTCGATCACGTCCTTGCCAGTGGCCTTCTTCGCGTCGAAGGCGTTGAAGCCCAGCCATGCTTCGTGGTTCATGTTGGCCGCGAGCCAGTGGCGGTTGGCGAGTTTCTGCTGGTCCCAGAAGAACTTCTTCTTGCCCCGGATGCCGTCGATGGACTTGATCAGGCACTGCGGGAACAGGTTGGTGAACTTCCACACCAGTTCATTGACCGCTTCGTCGAGCTTGGTGAAGTCGGTGGTGCATTGCGCCATCAGTTCCTTGGCCGCCGCGACCTTGTCCGCAGCCACCGATTCGCCGTACACCAGCTCGCCGTCATCGACGTAGCTGTCGGTGCGCACCAGCGGGTTGCGCACCCACTCGTCGCCCTTCTTCAGCACCGGCACGACCTTGGTGACGAGGTTCTTGGCGCGCATCTTGTAAGCGCTCCAGGTCTCGCACGAGATGCAGTTGTACATCGCGTCTTCCATGTTCAGCATCCACGGCAGGAAGTCGGTCGAGCCGCCGTCCGGGGCACTGCCGTGCTTGGGGCCGGCCTGGCCGAAGATCGCCAGGTCGGAGGTCACGGTGAGGTCGGTCGCCATGCCGATTTCCTGGCCGCCCGCCACGCGCATGCCGTTGACGCGGCAGATGGTGGGCTTCTTTCAGTTCAGGATGCCGTCGACCATGGCGTTGAACAGATCCATGTACTCGCCGTACTCGTTGGGACGGCGCGAGTAGTAGGCCGAGTACTCGGCGGTGTTGCCGCCGGTGCAGAACGCCTTGTCGCCGACGGCGGTGAACACCACCGCCACGACCGAACGGTCACCCGAGGCGCGCTGGAAGCCGGCGATCACGGCCTTGACCATCTCGGTGGTGTAGGAGTTGTACTGCTTGGGGTTGTTCAGCACGATCCAGGCCGAGTACAGCCCGGCCACGGGCTTGCCCTGCGGATCGGTGACCGGGCGCTTCTCGTAGATGACCGAGGGGGCCTCGGCGCCGAAATGCTCTTCGCCGAGCAGGGAGTGATCTTTCAGTTCGTTATCGCGACGCAGCCATTCGAGTGCCATGAGCTTCTCCAGTGAGGTATATCCGGGCAGAAATTGAAATCAGAAATCGGGCGTCAAAATCACGCGACGCTTGAGCTTGCCGTGATGGGCCTCGTCGAACACCTGTTCGATCTGGCTCATCGGGCGGGTTTCGACGAACGGGCCGAGTTTGATGCGGCCATCCACGCACATGTCGCGCACCGCCGGGTACTTGTCCGGGGTGCAACCCCAGGTACCGATGATTTCGGCATCGAAGGCCATCAGCTTGGAGAGCATGTAGCTGGTCTCGTCGGTGCCGTAGCCGACTACCACCAGGGTGCCGGTGAAGGACAGCAGCGACAGCGCCAGTTCCTGGCCGGGGCGGGTGCCGGTGCATTCGAAGATCTTCCAGCCGGTGGTCGAGTTCAGGCCCTTTTCCTTGCAGTAGCCCTTGAACAGCGCCTTGACCTCCTTGGCGTCCTTGCCCTTGGGGTTGAT
>JACOUN010000033.1 GCA_016177805.1 Rhodocyclales bacterium | reverse complement strand
CGCCGTCGCCAGCACCCCGCCCCGCACCAGCCCGACCCGCGCGCGCAGACCCATGGCCGGGCGGCTCACGGTCTGATTCCGTCGTGTGTGTTCATGCGGGTCTCCTCCGGGGCGTGATCGCCCTTGCACTTGTCGTGGCTTAACCATTAACCCGGCAACTAAGTATGTGAGCGGTGTTGGCGCCTTGTTCCTCCCCCTTCAAGGGGGAGGTTAGGAGGGGGATGGGTTACCGCGACGCCGATTAAACCCATCCCCACCCCAACCCTCCCCTTGAAGGGGAGGGAGCTATCGTGCTGCACGCCAACTCTTCATCGTCCATTTGATTGCCGCGTTAATCGCATTGCAAAGCCTGTGCCAGCACGTGGTCCCGCGCCATTGCGCCAGGCTGCCCCGGCCGGTGTTCAGAAATGGAGCAATTGCTACTGATTGGCGCAGACGTTTGCCAGCGATCGGTCGTGAAATTCATGAGGCGGCGGTTGCGCGCTTGCGCGGCGTTCGGTGCCTCGTAGGAGCGGCTTTAGCCGCGAACATCGCGGCGTTCGCGGCTGAAGCCGCTCCTACGGGGCGATGGTGGTTCGGTTCGGCGGATGGAGCCATGGCACGCCCCTTGCGGAAGGGGTGGCGACCCCTGTCCCGCAGTGCCGGGACGCGGTTTTCGATACGACGATCAAGCGCACAAAAGGAGGAAGCAAGATGGAGCAATTGCGTAAGGGCTGGCGCCTGTCGGGCATGGTGGGCGCGGTTGCGTTCGCTGTCGCCGGGATGGGCGGCGTCCAGGCCAAGGAAGTAACCGATACCGACATTCTCAATGACGCCGAGAACACCAGCCAGGTCGTGACCCACGGACTGGGCACCAAGGGCCAGCGTTACAGCCCGCTCGCCCAGATCAACGCCAGCACGGTCAAGGACCTGGTGCCGGTGTGGTCGTTCTCGTTTGGCGGCGAGAAGCAGCGCGGCCAGCAGTCGCAGCCTCTGGTGCACGACGGCAAGATGTTCGTGACCGCCTCCTACAGCCGCATCTTCGCGCTCGACGTGAAAACCGGCGAGAAGCTGTGGAAGTACGAGCATCGCCTGCCCGACGGCATCATGCCGTGCTGCGACGTGGTCAACCGGGGCGCCGCGATCTACGGCAACCTGGTGATCTTCGGCACGCTGGACGCGCAACTGGTGGCGCTGGACAAGGACAGCGGCAAGGTGGTGTGGAAGGAGAAGATCGCTGACTACAAGGCCGGCTATTCGCTTACCGCCGCGCCGCAGATCGTCAAGGGCATGGTCATCACCGGCAACTCGGGCGGCGAGTTCGGCATCGTCGGGCGCGTCGACGCGCGTGACGCCAAGACCGGCAAGCTGGTGTGGACCCGCCCGGTGGTTGAAGGCCACATGGGCTACAAGTACGACAAGGACGGCAAGCAGGTCGACAATGGCATCTCCGGCACCACCAACGCGACCTGGCCGGGCGACCTGTGGAAGACCGGTGGCGCCGCGCCGTGGCTGTCGGCCTACTACGATCCGGACGTGAACCTGATCTTCATCGGCACCGGCAACCCGGCGCCGTGGAACAGCCACCTGCGTCCGGGCGACAACCTGTACTCGGCCTCGACGGTGGCGATCGACCCGGATACCGGCAAGATCGTGTGGCACTACCAGACCACCCCGCATGACGGCTGGGACTTCGATGGCGTCAATGAATTCGTGTCCTTCGAGTACAAGGACCCGAAGAGCGGCAAGATGGTCAAGGCCGGCGGCAAGGCCGACCGCAACGGCTTCTTCTTCGTCAATGACCGCACCAACGGCAAGCTGCTCAACGCCTTCCCCTTCGTCAAGCAGATCGACTGGGCCAAGGGCATCGACGTGGCCAAGGGTCGTCCGATCTACAACGACGACAAGCGTCCGGGCAACCCGTTTACCGACGGCGGCGGCGACGGCAAGAAGGGCAAGACCGTGTTCAACGCGCCGTCCTTCCTCGGTGGCAAGAACCAGATGCCGATGGCCTACAGCCCGGCCACCAACCTGTTCTACGTGCCGGCCAACGAGTGGGGCATGGACATCTGGAACGAGCCGGTGACCTACAAGAAGGGTGCCGCTTACCTGGGCGCCGGCTTCACCATCAAGACCGTCGCCGACGACCACATCGGTGCGCGGCGCGCGATCGATCCGGTCACCGGCAAGATCGTCTGGGAAATCAAGAACAACGCTCCCCTGTGGGGCGGCGTGCTGACGACCAAGGGCGGGCTGGTCTTCTGGGGCACCCCGGAAGGCTTCCTGAAGGCCGCCGATGCCAAGACCGGCAAGGAAGTGTGGAGCTTCCAGACCGGCTCCGGCGTGGTGGCCCCCCCGATCACCTATGAGCTGGACGGCGAGCAGTACGTGGCCGTGGCCTCCGGCTGGGGTGGCGCCGTTCCCCTGTGGGGCGGCGAAGTCGCCAAGAAGGTGAACTTCCTCGAGCAGGGCGGCTCGGTGTGGGTGTTCAAGCTGCACAAGTCGTGATG
>JACOUN010000029.1 GCA_016177805.1 Rhodocyclales bacterium | reverse complement strand
CAAATCAAGGAACATGACGAAAACGATGGCTTGAGGTGCAGGGCAAGGCGCGAACCGCAGCAATAGTCGTAACTATTGCGAGGATGAGCAACGCCGCCCTGCGCCACAAGACGCGTTTTCGTGTTTCGGTATTTGCGAAGCGGACCACTAGGGGTGGCGAATCACGCAGGGAGCCACCCGGTCACTCTTGTACTTGATCCAGCCCCGACCCTTAACCCCGACTGGATGAAATCGCCACGTTGGCCCGCGCCATGTGCAGCTTTCTGTAGCTATCGGTCAGGCGCTGGTGCCTGTCCAGCCCTTCCAGTCTCATGCTTGTTGGCGTCAAGCCGAAGAAGCGCACGCTGCCGTCCACCGACCCCAGCACCACATCCATCCGGGGGTTGCCAAACATCCGGCGGAAATTGACCTCGTAATCGGCCAGTTCCAGCTCGTCGTCCAGCAGCACCTCCAGCACCACATTCAGGGCCTGATAGAACAAGCCGCGCTCGACGGTGTTCTCGTTGTATTGCAGGAAGGTGCGCACCAGCTCGTGGGCCGCTTCAAATTGCCGCAAGGCAAGCTGAATCAGCAGCTTCAACTCCAGTATCGTCAACTGACCCCAGACCGTATTCTCGTCAAACTCGATACCGATCAAGGTGATGATGTCGGTGTAATCATCAAGCTCACTGTCTTCCAGACGTTCGAGCAGTGCCTCCAGGCTGGCATCGTCCAGGCGGTGCAGATTCAGAATGTCGGCGCGGAACGACAGGGCTTTGTTGGTGTTGTCCCAGATCAGATCCTCCACCGGATAAACTTCCGAGTAACCCGGCACCAGGATGCGGCAGGCCGTCGCGCCGAGTTGGTCATACACCGCCACGTACACCTCCTTGCCCATCTCTTCGAGTATGCCGAACAAGGCCGCGGCCTCAATGGCATTGGAATTTTCACCGTGACCCGAAAAATCCCACTCGGCAAAATCGTGATCCGCCTTGGCGCTGAAAAAGCGCCACGACACCACCCCGCTGGAATCAATAAAGTGTTCAACGAAGTTGTTCGGCTCTGTGACGGCGTTGGACTCGAAGGTGGGCCGAGGCAAATCGTTCAGGCCTTCAAAACTGCGCCCCTGCAGCAGCTCGGTCAGGCTGCGCTCCAGCGCCACCTCCAGGCTCGGGTGCGCCCCGAACGACGCAAACACGCCGCCAGTGCGCGGGTTCATCAAGGTGACGCACATCACCGGAAACGCCCCGCCCAGCGACGCATCCTTCACCAGCACCGGAAAGCCCTGCCTTTCCAGTTCCTCGATGCCGGCCAGAATACCGGGATATTTCGCCAGCACCGTGTGCGGCACATCGGGCAGGGCGATTTCACCTTCCAGAATTTCGCGTTTGACCGCCCGCTCGAAAATTTCCGACAGACATTGCACCTGCGCTTCAACCAGCGTATTCCCGGCACTCATGCCGTTGCTGAGGAACAGGTTGTCGATCAGGTTGGTCGGGAAATACACCACCTCGCCGTCCGACTGGCGCACATACGGCAGCGAACAAATACCGCGTTGCACGTTGCCGGAGTTGGTGTCGACCAGATGCGAGCCACGTAACTCGCCATCCGGGTTGTAGATGGCCAGCGTGTAGTCGTCTAGCAGGCCCTTGGGCAGCGCATCCTTTTTGCCGGGTTTGAACCAGCGCTCATCCGGGTAATGCACGAACGCCGCGTTGGCTATGTCTTCCCCCCAGAACTGGTCGTTGTAGAAATGATTGCAATTCATCCGCTCGATGAATTCGCCCAACGCCGACGCCAACGCGCTTTCCTTTGTCGCGCCCTTGCCATTGGTAAAACACATCGGCGAGTGCGCATCGCGGATATGCAGCGACCACACATTGGGAACGAGATTGCGCCACGAAGCGATTTCTATCTTCATCCCCAGACCCGCCAGAACCGCCGACATATTGGCGATGGTTTGCTCCAGCGGCAGATCCTTGCCGGCGATATAGGTGCTTGCGTCTGCATCCGGGTTCAGCGTCAGCAAGGCCTGAGCGTCGGCATCCAGATTTTCCACTTCCTCGATCACGAACTCAGGCCCGGTCTGCACCACCTTCTTGACCGTGCAACGCTCGATGGAACGCAAGATACCCTGGCGATCTGAGGCGGAGATATCCGCTGGCAACTCGACCTGGATCTTGAAAATCTGCTGGTAGCGGTTCTCCGGATCGACGATGTTGTTCTGCGACAGGCGGATGTTGTCGGTGGGAATACCGCGAGTCTCGCAGTACAGCTTCACAAAGTAAGCCGCACACAAGGCCGACGACGCCAGAAAGTAGTCAAACGGCCCAGGCGCCGAGCCATCGCCCTTGTAGCGGATAGGCTGGTCCGAGATGACCGTAAAGTCATCGAACTTCGCCTCAAGCCGAAGCTTGTCGAGAAAATTGACCTTGATTTCCATGGGGAATCCTGAAATGGCGTCCAAAATGAATTGGCCGCCATTATCACCGCTTCCCGGTGGAAAACCGTGCTTCTCGGCAGGTTGAGGATCCGGGTGGTGGCTCCCGCAGCGGGGCGGGCGAGCACAGGGCATTGCCGAGGGGCGCCCCTTGCGAATGGCAGCGCGATCAGACGCTGAGGCACCAGGGACGGGTTACGGGCGTGGTGTCATGGGCGCGCTATCGGCCAGGAGCAGCCTTTCAGGCATCCAACAGTTTGGCCATTCGAGTGACTGCTCCGCTCCGAAACCAGCCAGATGACCTACTTCATGACATAGGCTTTTCCGGTTATTTAGCCTTCTGTGATTTCAGTCAGCAATACGCAGATAAGCGCCCCTTCAGGTACCTATCATTCTTTTACCCTATCGACCCAATTCTATTTGTCGTAGCAGACGTATGCTGCCGCCGTTGCGAGGATTGAGCTACTTGCGCGCGAAGGCAAGAAGTGGCGCGATGTCGCCCTGGTCAGCTGCTCGTAGGGCGGTCAGGTATTCAGCCCGCAGCTCGCTCTGGCTCACGAGGGAAGCGTATCCCCCGCTACCCCATGAAAACGGCTCCTGCCTCATCTTCCGGAGCAGGAGGTCGGTTATCAAGCGACAGCACCTCCCATTGCCGTTCGGAAACGGGTGGATGAGCACCAGCTGGTGGTGAAGCCGTGCCGCCAGCTCATCCGGGGGCATGGCCTGGTGTTCGACCTGATACCTGGTGTTCTCAAGTAAGTTCCGGACGCGCATGGAAACCTGGCGCCAATCGCAGCCGATATTCTTGTCGCTCTTGCGGTACGTGCCGGCCCATGTCCATGTATCACTGAACATCCGCTTGTGCAACTCGCGCAGGAACACGTCATCCAGGATGTCCTGCTTGAGCTGGCGCTGAGCCCACCGGGCGCCCTTGATGATGTTGAGCTGTTCCCACTCATTGAGCTCACCCTGCGTCGAGACATGCCTGGGCTTCAGCCCCTCTTTTTCATCCGGGTCGAGCGGGGTCTGCCCGAGCTGGTACGTGAAATTCATCACCACAACTCGCGCCAGTTGCCGTCGAGCAGCTCTTTCGCTATGAGCTCCAATTGGGCTTGCTGCGCCTTGCTGCCAACGGCCTGGTCCTCGAGCGACATGGTATGCGCCACGGGAAGCATGTGCTTCCGAGCCACGGCCTTGGCCTGGTCCTTCAGCTTGACCTCCAGGGGCGTTTTCGGCACGAGGACATAGTGAAGCTCGCAGTCGAGCGCCGCGGCAACCTTGCGCAGAGAGGCAAGCGAGATGCTGTCGTCGGCCTCGCTCTTCTCAAGCTTGTGCACCGTGGAGTTCCTCACGTGCAGGCGCTGAGCGAGCGACACGGCAGTCATGCCAAGGGCTTCCCGGATGGTCCGTATCCAGCCGCAGGACGCCCGCGGCGGGAAGGTCTTCTTGATCCAGGGCTTTAGCTGCTTGTCGGCCTGGCGCAACTGCAGCCAGCGGTAGGATTTGTCCATTACAATCTCCCTGCAGGGCGATATCGTAGGCTATATGTTAGCCCTACAGGGATAACAATACAACTTAGAACTCGCCCCACAGGGATATTCATACAAATACAAATTCTCCCCAAAGGGCTATAGACATAGATTGAGAATCGCCTGACGGAAAGAAATTATGTGTAGCAAAATAACCCTACAGGGAGAATAGTGGGGGCGGTAAAGTCTCGACTACTGCCAATCTCTGGATTGGCCGACGACCTGTCGGTGAGCAGTCGCCATGAACGACCGCTCTACTCCTTCACCAGCCGCAGAAGCCGGGGTGCCGCGTAGGACCGCTTGGGGTCCGATCCGGCCGTAGCCTGAAGTGCCAAACTGTCAATAGGTCAGTGCTCCAAGTCCACGACCGATTGCAGCCATTGGCGGCAGCAGCCCCCTATGACTGCCGTGCCCGACGTGGATCAAAGCTCACTTGACTGCGGCACTGCATCCCGAAACTTGGGGCTATGGTTCGAGACTGCTTTGTTGCCGCCCCCCGCCAGTCAGGCGGATACGCGCGCGGTTCAAGACTCCGTTGAAACGAAGCTGCACATCCGCGCCTACCATGCGCGATGTCCCGACCAGGACGCGAACGCGTCTTTGGCAACCCAGCCGCATTGATCCTATGCTTGATGCAGTAGGTGTTCTCTGGGCAGGCGATTGTCATCGCCGCCGTGGTCGGAACACTCCAGGCAAGGAGCTTGCAATGCAGACGTTTTCCCTGCGCGCCGCGCGCCACTCACTGCTCGCGCTGGCCGTGGCCGCGATCTCTGGCTGCGGCACGATTGCAGATTGTGGCGACGTGCTCGGCAACAAGGACGAACCCCGCATCCGTTCGTCCGCGATGAGAATGCTGCTGGCCGATCCGGCGGCCGCGAGTGCCCGTTTTGCTCCGTACGCGGCGATGGCGGCGCTGGCGTACGAAGAGGCGCCCCAGTGCGATGACCCGCGCGTCGTGGAACAGAAGCCCGAGCTGCTCAAGTTCCTGCAGGACGGCGGCTGGCGTCAGGATGACGGAATTGCGGGGCTGCCCGCCTGTGACGACGACATCGGGATGTTCTACCGGGTCTGGGTCAGGGATCGTGACGGCCACAAGGACGTGGTGCTGGTGTTTCGCGGCACCAAGGATGGCATCGACGACTGGGTGGATGGCAACCTGCGCTGGGTGACGCGCTTTCTGCCCGGAGAAGACCAGTACGTGCGCTCGCGCAAGGTCGCCTCGGCGCTGCTTGAGCATCTGCGTGCCCCCACCGCCAGCGGCGCGGCGACCAAACCGGTCCGGCTCTACTCCGCCGGGCACTCGCTGGGCGGCGGTCTGGCGCAGAACGTGCTCTACGCCTATCCCCGTGATTTCGTTCAGGCGTTTGCGTTCGACCCCAGTCCGGTGACGGGCTTTGCCGACAACGACGTGCCTGAACGGCAGGCCGGCTGTGATTGCAAGTGGGACTCACTGGATGGCGAAGCGCGCGTCTATCGCGTCTATGAAACCGACGAGGTCCTGGCGTGGCTGCGCTTTCCGTTGAAGCTGGTCCTGCCATTGAACCGCCACATCCAGGAAGTACGCTTCAACACCGGCGGCGGTCACTCGATCGCCACGCTGGCGAGCGGGATGGCGCGTGCCGCGACCCGCCAGCCCGCCGCGGAAGGTAGCGAATGGTGGGCTGGCAAGCCCGACGCCGACGGACAAAGTTGCACACAGCGCTACCGCACCCTGTTGCGGGCGAGCTGCGCCCGCCCCAACGACAGCGACTACTGCCCAGGATAAGACAACGGCACCCCTACGCCAGCCGGCTGTGCCGGGACAGACGCGCGGTGAGGTATTCCATCTGGTCGGCGACGATGTTGCGCCCGGACAGCAGAAAGTGTTCGAAGCGGCACGGCACGTAGGGCACGTACAGCAGCGGCATGTGCGCCTCCTCCGGGGTACGGCAGGCCTTGCGGGTGTTGCAGGGGCGACAGGCGCTGACGACGTTGCTCCAGGAGTCGGCGCCGCCCCGCGCGCGCGGCACGATGTGTTCGCGGGTGAGCTGGCGGGGGGTGAACTGGTTGCCGCAGTAAGCACAGACATGGCGGTCGCGCTTGAACAGCAGCAGGTTGTCGTGCCCCAGGGGCAGCGGATCGCGGGTGTGGCGCACCATCGATTCGCTCTTCGCCAGCGCCATCAGCGGACGCAGCACCAGCAGGCTGCGCTCACCGCTGCGCTGGTAGCCGCCGTGCAACACCAGCCGGGCCTCGCCCAGCTCCCAGGCCACCTTGCCACTCGCCGCATAACAAGCCGCCTGCTCCGCGTCTATCCAGCGGAACGGGTTGCCTGCGATGTCGAGGGCGAGTATCTGCACGTTGCTCTCCCGGCGCTATCCTTCCCGCGAAGAATCCAGCCGTCAGCCATTGATGCCTGAACGAGACACCCCGATGGTTGCGGGTGCCAGGGTGGAATAACGTACCACCTTGACGTTAGGCACCAGTATGCAGTTCTGGTTGCACGCGTGGGCGCGCAATTTCGCTCGCGTGCGTGCCCGCTACCTGAACGCGCCGCGCAGGAAGGCACGGCGCGAGTTGGAAATGGGGGCGGAAGGGGCCGCGACCGGCGTCGCCGGCTCGGTCGGGGGCGGGGTCAGCATCGCTACCCAGGCGTCGCGCATGATGGCCATCGCCGTCGCGCTATCGGCGATATGCTGGACCGGGGTGATCAGTGGGCAATACTGGAACGCCGGCAACGCCGCTTCACCCTCGTCGCCAATGAACACCAGTTCGCCTGCGGGCAGGGCCACCACCTGCCGCCCCCCGACAGGGGTGTCATGCCACAGCGAACCGCCACCGGGCAGCAACACCAGTTGCAGCGACCACGGCGTGACGACCCCGGCGAGCCAGTCGCCCGCCACGCTTTGGCACTCGACCACCGCGACGTTTATGGCCGGATTGAGGAACGGCAGACCACTCATGCGCGTTTCCAGCACTTCGCGAAAGTGCCGCATCAACGCGGACCTGGGGTCGCCCACCCAGGGTTGCGCGATTTGGGGGATCGCCAGCCGCAGCGCCGGGATGCGCACCGAGGGCAGCAGCGTGGTCATGCCGGTCGCTGTTCGCCCAGATCACGGAACCACTCGCCCGCGTCGTAGCTGCCATCGAGCGACGCCGCCAGCGCCGCCAGCGCCTCTTCGATCAGCGCCAGTTCTTCCGTCTCGACCACTTCCTTGGCGAAACCCAGCGACACCAGCACCCACGTACCGAGCGGTTGCGGGCCAAGCAGCATCATGTTGACGCGCTCGCGCCGGCCGTGGCGTTCGACCACGGCAAGGTCGCCGTCCGCCTCGATATCCACGACCCGCATCGGCACCGACAGACACATCAGCACTTCACCTCGGCGACATCGCGAAGTTTGACGCCGTAGCCGCGCGAGCCGAAGGCCACGCCGATCGCGTCGAGCACGGTCGGCATGGCGGCCTCGACTTGCGGCGTCAGTTCCATCGACAGCCCGATCTCGACCGGCTGCACCCCGATCACGACGATGGCGCGGGGCGCGCGGCCGACCAGCAGCATGGTCGCGAACACGTCCGACAGGCCGACCTGGTGCGGCGACAGGCGCTGGCGGAAGAACGCCGGCACCTCGTCCTCGGTCAGCACCACCACGGTCGCGGGCGCCTTGCCGACGCGCACGCAATCGACCACCACCAGCAGATCGAGATCTTCGAGATCGTCGAGCATTTCCATCGCGCTGGTGCCGCCATCGAGCACCGTAACGTTGTCCGGCAGCTCGAACTGGCGCTCGAAGCGCTCGATCGCCCGCACCCCGACCCCCTCGTCGGTGAGCAGGATGTTGCCGACCCCGAGCAATACCGCCCGCGCGCTCATCGCGCGGTGACCGTGACGCTGGCTTCGTTCTCCTTGTCCAGCACATGCACGGCGCAGGCCAGGCAGGGGTCGAACGAATGCACGGTGCGCAGCACTTCGAGCGGCTGCTCCGGGTTGGCCACCGGGTTGCCGGTCAGGCATGCCTCGTAGGCGCCGGGCTGGTCCTTCTCGTTGCGCGGCGCGGCGTTCCAGGTGGTCGGCACCACGCACTGGTAGTTGCGGATCTTGCCGTTCTCGATCACCACCCAGTGCGACAGCATGCCGCGCGGCGCTTCGTGGAAGCCGAAGCCGCGCTGCTCGCCTTTCGGGAAGGTCGGCGCGTTGAAGGTCTTGAGATCGCCCTTGGCCATGTTGGCCAGCAGCAGATCCCACTGGTTGGCCAGTTCATCGACCTGCACCGCGCACGAGATCGCCCGCGCGGCGTGACGGCCGATGGTTGAATGCATGGCCTCCAGCCCGACCTTGGCACCGGCAATCGACGACACCCGCTCCAGCGTCTCAGTCGCGTATTTGGCGGTCGGAGCGTGGCCTTCGGCCAGCATCGCCAGCACCCGCGACAGCGGCCCGACCTGCATCGGCTTGCCGTAGAAGGTCGGCGACTTGAGCCACGAGTATTTGCCGTCGTCCTGAAAGTCGGTGTACTTCGGCGTGGTTTCGCCGTCGTAGGGGTGCAGCGTCTTGTCGTTGCCGCCCTTGTACTCGTACCACGAATGCTTGATCGCCTCGCTCACGCCGTCGCGGAAGTAGGCATCGTCAAAGGTCTTGATGCTGGTGTACTTGTCCAGGCTGCCGTCGGCGACGTAGCCGCCGGGCAGTGCGAACCTGGTGCCCTTGCCGTCGAGCGGAATGTCCGGCACCGACAGGTAATCGACGATGCCGCGTCCGTAGGTGGTCCAGTCGGCGTAGAAGGCGCCGATCGCCGCGACGTCGACCAGATACACGTTCTTGACGAAGTCATCGAGCTTGCTGATCCACTCGCGCACCGCCATCAGGCGTTCGACGGTCAGCACCGCCTGCGAGTCGGTCGCGAGCGGGTTGGAAACCCCGCCGACCGCGACGTTCTGGATGTGGGGGGTCTTGGCGCCGAGGATCGACACGATCTTGTTGGCGTGGCGCTGTACTTCCAGCGCCTGCAGGTAGTGCGCCACCGCCAGCAGGTTGACCTCGGGCGGCAGCTTCATCGCCGGGTGGCCCCAGTAGCCGTTGGTGAAGATGCCCAACTGCCCGGTGGATACGAAACCCGCCAGACGCTCCTTGATCTTGCGGAACTCGTGTTTCGAGTTGCCCGACCACGACGACAGGCTCT
>JACOUN010000025.1 GCA_016177805.1 Rhodocyclales bacterium | reverse complement strand
CGGTCCAGTCGGCTTTGACGGGTCACCTCGTGCTGTCGACGCTGCACACCAACACCGCCGCCGCCGCGATCGTGCGCCTCGAAGACATGGGGGTGGAGCGTTACCTGATTACCTCCACCATCAATGGGGTGCTGGCCCAGCGTCTGGTGCGCAAGTTGTGCCCGCATTGCCGCAAGGCCATCGACCTGCCCGATGCCACCCTGAGCAAGACCGGACTGGAGCGCTTCATGCCGGCCGGCGCGCGCACCGTGCATGCGCCGAGTGGTTGCCCGGAATGCAAGCACACCGGTTACCTCGGGCGCACCTCCATCCACGAACTGTTCGTCATGGACGCGGCGGCACATGAAGCCATCCTCGCCGGCGCCGACGCCACCACGCTGCACAACGTCGCGCGCAAGGCGGGCATGATCACGCTGTACGAGGACGGCCTGCGCAAGGTCGCGGCCGGGCAGACTTCGCTCGAAGAAGTCATGCGCGTGACCCAGGGCTGACGGCACATGGGCGAGTTTTCCTACCGCGCCGCAGTCTCCGGCGGGCGCATCGAAAGCGGGCGGATCGTCGCCGCGACGCGCGAGGAAGCGCTACGCCAATTGCGCGGCAAGGGTCTCACCCCCGTCGCGCTGGACGATCACGCCCCCGGCGCCGCAGCGCCCGCACCCGCCAAGGCCGACGGCGCCAAGTCGTCGCCGCGCCTGAGCTGGTCGCGCGACAACGGGCCGCGTTTCAACGACATCCACGGGTTGACCATGGAACTGTCGATCATGCTGCGCGCCGGGCTGGCGCTCGACCGCGCCTTGCGCGTGTTGATCGGCATGTGCGCCAAACCCTCGGTCAAGGCCATGCTCGAAGACCTGCTCAAGTCGGTCAAGGCCGGCAAGGGGCTCAGTCAGGCGCTGGCGCCGCACACGGCCCAGTTCGGCGATTTCTACATCAGCATGGTGCGCTCGGGCGAAGCGGGCGGCCAGCTCGCCAGCGTACTCGGGCAACTGGCCGAGCACCTGGAGCGCGTCAAGGCGCTGCGCGAAAGCGTGGTGTCGGCGCTGATCTACCCGGCCATCCTGGTGACGGTGTCGGTGCTGTCGGTGTTCCTGCTGCTGGGATTCGTCGTGCCCCAGTTCGAAACCCTGTTCGCCGATCTGGGCGACGGCCTGCCCATGCCGACCCGCATCATCGTGGCGGCCGGGCACCTGGTCGGCGAATGGGGATGGTTGATGGTGCTGGCCGGGGCGGCGTGCACGTGGGGCGCGCGGCGCTGGCTCGCAACCCCGGCGGGCCAGTCGTGGCGTGACCGGGGCATGCTCAAGCTGCCGGTGTTCGGCGCCATCGTGCGCAAGTACGAGATCACCCGCTTTGCCCGCAGCATGGGCACACTGTTGGGCAACGGCGTGCCCATCGTCACTGCGCTGCGCATTGCCTCCGACACCATGGGCAACCAATGGCTGCGCGGCGCCATCGACAGCGTTGCCCCGGCGATCAAGCAGGGCGGGCGCATGGCCGACGCGCTCGAAGCCTCGGAACTGTTCACCCCGCTCGCGCTCAACATGGTGCGCCTGGGGGAGGAAACCGGGCGGCTGGACGCGATGTTGCTGGAAGTGGCGCGCGTCCATGACAACGAAGTCCAGTCCGGCATCAAACGCGCGCTGACGCTGATCGAACCAGTGCTGATCCTGACGTTGGGGCTGGTCATCGCCGGCATCATCGTGTCGATACTGATGGGCATCATGTCGGTCAATGATCTGGCGATATAGCTGGGACGGCGCAATGCCCTTCGGTTATTGTGCCCTACGCGGTTTTGCAGGATGTTTTTCGCGCTCGCCAGTATCCGGGCGCGCGTGAAGGGCGCTGTACGGTTCGTAGGAGCGGCTTTAGCCGCCAATACACCGCTTTCGCGGCTAAAGCCGCTCCTGCGAGATGGCTGGCTGTTGCGCTCGATGGTTACGATTTGAAGCGCCGGGCTTGTGGCGGTGACGCTAAAATTCCCGGCTTTGCAACTGAACTGTGAGCAGACTGCCCGCAGTCAAGAGGAAAACGACATGAAGCAAGCGAACGACGGCCGCAGGCAACGGCATAACGGCGGTTTCACGCTGATAGAACTGCTGGTGGTGCTGGCCATACTCGGGCTGCTGGCGGGGCTGGTCGGACCGAAAGTCTGGAACCAGTTTGCCAGGTCGAAAACCAATACGGCGGGCGTGCAGATCAAGTCCATCGAGAGTTCGATGGAGCTATACCGTCTTGATGTCGGTCGCTTTCCGTCTTCCCAGGAAGGATTGAATGCGCTTATCGTAAAGCCGGCTTCGGTCAATGGCTGGAATGGCCCTTACATGCCGGAACTCCCACCCGACCCTTGGAACAACCCGTATCGCTACGACAACCCCGGCAAGCACGGCGACATCGACATCTACACACTGGGCGCGGACAACGCGCCGGGCGGGGATGGCGAGAATACCGACGTCGGCAACTGGAAGTGACATGCGCTCCGATGCTGCCGCGAACCCGCGTGCCAGCATGAAGGGTCGCCGCTGCAACGGGTTCACGCTGGTCGAAGTCATCGTCGCATTCGCCGTCGCGGGCTTGCTGCTGGCGGTGGTGCCGTTCGCGCTGGGCAAGGCGGTCGAAGGCATGCGCTATCGCGGGCTGGTCGGCGACCTCGTCGGCGACCTGCGCTCGGCGCGCACGCATGCGATGCTGAGCGGGCGTGAGGTGCGGTTCGAGATCGATCTGCCCGCGCGGCGCGTGGGGGTCGGCGAGCGCATCCGCGAGGTGCCGGACGGCCTCGCGGTGGACGCCATTCTGGCCGAGTCCGAAATCGAAAGCCCCGGCAAAGGCGCGATACGCTTCTATCCCGATGGCAGTGCCACCGGCGGCTCGATTTCGGTGGTACGCGAGAGTTCGGGCAGCGGCGTGCGCGTGCGGGTGGACTGGATGCTGGGGCGGGTGTCGCAGGAACCCCTGAATGACAAGAGCTGACCGAACCTGCCAAGGGGGGTTCTCGCTGCTGGAGGTGCTGGTCGCGTTCAGCATCATGGCGCTGGCGCTCGGCACCCTCTACCAGTCCACGGCCGGGGCGGTGCGCAACACCGGGCACCTGGAGCGCCATGCCTACGCGGTGGCGATGGCCGAGAGCCTGCTGGCAAGCTACCGCGAAGTTCCGGCGGGTGGGCTCAACGTGTCGGGCGGTTCTGAGGAGGGTTTCTCCTGGCAACTGAGCGCCGAACCGCTGGTGCATGGCGCCGGCCAGATCGTGCCCGACATCCGGCCCTGGCCGATGCACAGCGTGGTCGCGCGGGTGACGTGGAAGGATCTTGGGCGTGACCGTGCGGTAACGCTGGAAACGGTGCTGCCGCAGCGCGACCGGGCCGGAGCGCCGCAACGATGATGCGCGCGCCACGCGGATTCACGCTGGTCGAAGTGGTGGTCGCGCTGACGCTGGTGGCGTTGATCATGCTCGGGCTGCTCGGTGCGCTGCGCGCGATGGGTGATGCCGCGAGCCGGGTCGATACCGTGTCCGCGCGCACCAGCGACATGCAGCTGATCGGCGCCTTTCTCGGGCGCGTCGTGAGCGGCGGCGAAGCACTGGCCTATCGCGGCGATACGCCCCAGGAGCAACAGGCGGTGTACTTCGAGGCCAGCGCCGGGCGCTTGCGCTGGGTCGGAAATCTGTCGCAGCGACACGGCACGCGCGGCCTGCATTTTCTTGAACTGGGCGTGGACGAGGAAGGCGGCACGCGTGCGCTGGTGCTGCGCTACCTGCCCTACAGCGGCGCCACCGCAGAGCCGCAATGGGCACGCCGCAGCGTCCATGTGTTGCTGCCGCAAATCGACACGCTACGCTTTTCCTACCAGGGACCGGACCCGGATAGCCCGTGGGTGGATGACTGGGTGGCCGAAGATCAAGGCGGCCTGCCGGTGCGGGTCAGGATCGCGGTGCAAAGCGACGGGCGTCACTGGCCCGAACTGGTGTACTCGCTGGTGCCGCTGTGAGCGGGATGCAAGCTCCCATGATCATCGAACAGAACGGCAATGAGCCATGAGCAACACACGTAAACAACAACTCGGCGCCCAGGTTGGGCGCGCCTTGCAACTGCATCAGAGCGGAGATCTCGATGCCGCCGAGGCCTTGTACAAGCAGGTGCTCGGGCTCGACCCGGAGCACGCCGACGCGCTGCACCTGTACGGCTGCCTGGCCGACAGTCGCGGGCAGGACGAACTGGCGGTGAGCTTGATCAGCCGCGCGGTGCGCGCCAATCGCGACGCCTATCCATTCCATTGCAACCTCGCCAACATTTTGGCGCGGCAGGGGCGGCTGGATGACGCGATTCGTCATTACCGCGCCGCGCTGCGCATCAAGCCGGATTTCGCGATTGCGCTGAACAACCTCGGTACGGCGCTGGAGCGCAACAACGACCGGGCAGCGGCGGTGCTGTGTTATCGCAAGGCGATACGCTATCAGCCGGCCTATCCCGACCCGCATTACAACCTCGGGCTGGCGCTCAAGGCCGACGGCGATCTCGATGCCGCGATTGCCGCCTACCAGGAGGTGATCCACCTGCGCCCGTCCCACGTCGGCGCGCACTACAACCTCGGCAACGCCCATGCGCTGGCGCAGCGCCCGGTGCAAGCGGTCGCGGCCTATCGCGCGGCGCTGGCGTTGCAGGCGGACGATCCGCGCATCCATACCAACCTCGGCGGTACGCTGATGAAACTCGGGCAACTGGAAACCGCCATCCAGTCGTTCGAGCGCGCGCTGCAACTCGATGCGAAGGACATGTTCGCGCAGAGCAACCTGATCCAGGCCGCGAGCTACGCCAGTGACGACCCCGCCGAGCTGCGCGCCCAATGCGAGCGCTGGTGCCGGACCCATGCGGTTGTGCAAGAGGGGGTGTCGCATGCGAATACGCCCGATATGCAGCGTCGCCTGCGCGTCGGTTATGTTTCGGCCGACTTCCATCTCCACGCGGCGAGCTACTGGATCGAGCCACTGTTTGCCGGCCACGATCACGACGTGTGCGAGATTCATTGCTACAGCAACGGCGAGCGGCACGACGACGTCACGAAGCGACTGATGGCCCGCGCCGACGCGTGGGTCGACTGCGCCACCCTCGATGACGACGCACTCGCGGCGCGCATCCGCGCCGACGGTATCGACATTCTGGTCGACCTGTCCGGGCACACCGAAGGCCACCGCCTGCCGGTGTTCGCGCGCAAACCGGCGCCGGTGCAGATCAGTTGGCTCGGCTTTCCCGGCTCCACCGGGCTACCGGCCATGGACTACCGCTTCACCGACGCCGTGATGGATCCGCCCGGCGTCGAGCCGTACTACGCTGAAGAACTGGTGCGGCTGTCGTTCAACAACCTCGCCAAGATCACCCCACCGATGCTCAAGTTGTGGTGCCGGATACTGGGTGAAGTCCCGGACGCGCGCCTGTTGTTTCAGGGCGCCGGGCTGGACGATCCGGATCTGGCGCGCGACGTCATCGCCCGCCTCGAACAGGAGGGCGTGGCGCCTGAACGCGTGCAGTTGCTCGGCTGGCAAGGCATGCAAGGCTATCTGGCACTCGGGCAACAAGCCGACATCGCGCTCGATCCGTTCCCGTTCAACGGCGGCGTCACGACCTTCCACGCCCTGTGGATGGGGTTGCCGGTGGTGACCCTGAGCGGGCGCTCGGCAGCGAGCCGGGTCGGGCGCAGCATCCTGAGCGGCATCGGGTTGCCTGAACTCGCGGTGGAGGACGAAGCCGCCTATGTGTCCACCGCCGTCGCGCTGGCACGGGATGCCGAACGTCTTGCCACCTTGCGCGGCGGCTTGCGCGAACGGCTTGAGAGCTCCGGACTCACCGGCGGCGCGACGCTCGCGCGGGAAGTGGAAGACGTCTACCGGCGGTTATGGCGGCGCTGGTGCGAATCCGCCGCTGGGGAGCGATAAAGAATGCCGCACCCGCCGCTAGCGCACCCGAACGCCCCCGTAGGAGCGGCTTTAGCCGCGACCACGACGCCATTCGCGGCTAAAGCCGCTCCTACGACTGCGGCGCGCACAAGCGGTATCGCGCTGGTCGCGGTGCTGTGGATGGTCGCGGCGCTGACGATACTGGTGAGCGGGGTGTTGTATTCCGTCCGCGTCGATACCCGCGTGGCCTCGGGCCATCTGGAGCGCGCGCGCGCCACGGCGCTGCTGGACGGCGCGCTGCGACTGGCCGCCGCCGAACTCGCGGCCTCGCCGAACGTGCCGGTCAAACCGCTGCAACTGATCTACAAGGTGGGCGAGGCCGAGATCGCGGTGGATGTTGCGCTCGCCAGCGGCTTCATTCACCTCAACACCGCCCCCGAAACCCTGCTCACCGACCTCTTCGCCCACGCGGCGGCCTTGCCCCCGGACCAGGCCGCCACGCTCGCGCAGCGCCTGATCGACTGGCGTGACGCCGACGAGGATCGCGCGCCGGTCGGGGCCGAGCGTGCCGAATACGAAGCCCAGGGGCTGACCTACGTTCCACGCAACGAGCATCTTCGTCGCCCCGATGATGCCGGGCAGGTACTTGGCTTGGTTGCCGGGGTTTACGATAGTATTCGCGACTTGGTGACGACCGCGGGCACCGGGGGTGACGGCACTGTCAATCCGCTGGTCGCGCCCGAGGCAGTACTCGCGGTGTTGGCCAGGGGCGATCAGGCCAGGGCGCGCGAACTGGTCGCCATGCGGCAAGCAGGCGTGGAGCAGACGCTGGACGTCACATCGCTGGGGTTGGCGCACGCGAGTGCCTGGACAGGTCGGGACTACCGCCTGCGCGCAACCTACCGTTCGCATGAGGCGGAAGAGTGGTCGCGCGCTGCCTGGGTGTCGCTGGAGGGGGCGATGCAGAGGCACTCCAGCCGCCTGCCGTGGCGCTGGCTGTATGCGGAAGAACTGCGGCGCATCGTTGAACCGGCTGAGCAATGGACAAAGGCGTCCCACTAGACAAAGGCGATTCATTACTTGGATTCAAGCATTAGCGGATTTCTCAAGCGCTGGAAGTGCGGCTGGGCGCAACTGGTGAGCGTGCTCGCGTATCGCCGCATCCTGCCGTCGGTGCTCGTGCGGGTGGTGCGCGAAAAGGGCGATCTGCTGGTCAGGGTGCCCGGTTTCGTACCCGAAGCGGCAGTGGCGCAGGGCGCGGCGCGCGCCTTCGTGGCGCTCGAACTGCCCGAAGGCGCCTACCTGACCCGACGCCTCGAACTGCCCGAGGCAACCCAGCAGGAACTGCAGTCCGCCGTTCGCCTTGAAGTGGAAGCAAGCTCGCCTTTCCCTCCGGCTGACACGCTGTGGGGCTGGGATGCTCGCACCACTGAATCGGGTGGGCACATCGCGCACATCGCCATCACCGCGCGCCACCTGGCGCAACGCGCGCTCGACGCGCATGCCGGGCGGGCAGGCGCGAGAGCCCCGACCCCGGAGCTATGGGTGCCGGTCGAGGGCGGATACGCCGCGCTGCAAGGCTTTGGCGAAGCGCCCCGGCTCGCGGCGCAGCGACGCCAGATGCGTGGCTTCGCGCTGACGTTGGGCGTGGCGCTGTTGCTGGCGTTGCTGCTGGCGCTGACCCCGCTGGCGCAGAAGCGCCTGCAGGTCCTGCAGGCGAATGTCTATCAGGTGGCGGTGAACGAGCGCGCGGCGCCGGTGCTGCGTCAGCGCGACGAACTGACGCGGCTCACCTCGCTCAAGGATGCGCTCGCGCCACGCGTTGAAGGCGGGCCGGACGTCATGGCCTTGCTCGATCGCGTCAGCGCCATACTGCCCGACGGGGCATGGCTCGATCACCTCGAATACACCCCGGCGGGGCTGCGCATGGGTGGTCGGGCTGACGATGCGGCGGCGCTGTTGCAGGCGTTGCAGCGCCAGCCGGTGTTCACCAACGTGCGGGCCATGTCACCCATCGTGCGTGAGCCGCGCAGTGGCAAGGATATGTTCGTGTTCGAAATGGAGCTGGCCTCGTGAGCCCGGCCACCCCCCCGTCACTCGGCGCGGCCGGGCGCATGGTGGTGGTCACCCTCGCGGGTGCGCTGTCCGTGCTGTGCGTGATGGTTGTGTGGCTGGGTTGGGTGCAATGGCAGCGCTACGATGCTGCCCTCGATACCGCGGCGCCGCGCATTGCGCGCATGCAGGGAATCGCCGTGGCGCATCAGGAAATCGCAACTGCACTCGAAGGCACGCGCGCGATCCTGTCACGCTACGCCTACCCTCCCGAGGTCGAGGCAGTGCGTGCCGCATCGGACTTCCAGGCACGCGTGCGTGACGTGCTGCAGGCGGCGGGTCTCAATATCGTGGGCAGTCAACAGTTTCCCGCGCGTGCGGGAGCAGGGTTCGAGGAAATCGGCCTGAGCCTGTCGCTGCAGGGCACGCTGGCGCAACTGCGCATCGGCATGATAGCGCTGCGCACCATCGCGCCGAGCGTGCGGGTAGACCAGATGCGACTGCAACCTGTCGATAGCCGCGCGGGGCAGGACAAACCCGTTGCCCAGCAACTCAACGTGCAGACGCGCTTGATCGTGTTCCGCATACCAAAATCATGATGTCGAGCCGCCTTCCCCTGGTATCTGCCGTGGTGCTGGCCGTGGCGCTGGCGCTGGCATGGATGCTGCCCGATCTGCGCTGGGTGGCGCCCGCACCGCTACGCCCCGAAATAGCGCCACTTACCCATCCGGAGGCAGCCGCTTCCGCCCAGGGTGACGGCGCGGCGCTTGCACGTCCCCCGTTCTGGGCGTCGCGCCGTCCCGCGCCGGATGCGCCCGCAGGAGCCCCGGCGGGCAATCTCGCGGAACTGAACGTGGTCGGTCTGATACGACAGGGCAAACAAGCCGTGCTCATTGCCACGCATGCCGATCGCACCGTGCGGCTGACTGCCGGGCAGTCTTACGCCGACTGGCTGTTCGAAGGCGTCGAGGGCGATCTCGCCCTGTTCCGCCGTGGCGACAGCGAGCGCCAGTCCCTGCGCATACCACGCCGGCGCGTCGATGACCTGCCGCACCGTGAGATCAAGTGAATGCATGACAAAGAACATCCGCCAGCCCGCAGCCCTGATGCGCTGGCTGACCATGGAAGAACAGGCATGAATACGATAGATGGAATCAATGCGCAGTCCATGCGGAAACTGCCGCAACTGGCACTGACGGCACTTTGCGCGGTTATGCTGGGCGGCTGCGCCGGCTTGATCGAGCGCGACGACGGCGTCGCCAACTACCTGCGCGACGCCGCGTCCGGTCGCGATGCCGCGCCGCCCCCGTCGGCCGCCGCCCGCACCGCCGCCGTTGAGGCGCCGCCCGAGCGCGCCGCCGAGGCGGTCATCGTGCGCGGCTCGGGCACCATGCTCGCGCCGGGTGCAGCGCAGCGCAAGGCCGTCGAGCAGCACGGCGACACCGTCAGCCTGGAGTTTTCGCAAGCGCCGCTGGTCGAGGTGGTGCAGGCTCTGCTCGGCGATCTGCTCAAACTCAACATTTCCATCGAACAAGCACCCGAAGGCACGGTGTCGTTGCGTACCGGCTCACCCATTCCGCGCGACAGCGTGCTGCCCATCGTGGAGTCCATGCTGCAGAGCAACGGCGCTGCGCTGGTTCGCGACGCGCAGGGTGTCTATCGCATCGCCAGCCAGGCCGGCATACGCCAGCAGGCCAATGGCCTGTATCGCCCGGAATCCCTGCCGCCCGGCTACGGCATGGTGGTGGTACCGCTGCGTTATGTAGGCGCGGTTGAAATGGCCGAGATCCTCAAACCGGTGGCGCCGCCCGAGGCCATAGTGCGCGTCGATGCGGTGCGCAACCTGCTGATCCTGTCCGGCAGTCGCGGGCAGCACGAAGGCTGGCTGGAAATCGTGCGCAGCTTCGACGTCGACTACCTCAAGGGCATGTCGCTGGGCATCTTCCCGCTCGAATACGCATCGATAGACGACGTGTTCGACACCGTTGGCGCCATGCTGGGCAGCCAGCGCGGCGCGGGGGGCGAGGGCGGCAACGTGACCGCCGCGGCGGTGCGCCTGTTCCCGATCAAGCGCCTCAACAGCCTGGTGGTGGTCAGCCCGCGCGCCGAACACCTCGACACCGTGCGGGAATGGGTGCAGCGCCTGGACCAGCCGGCGCTCAACGACCTGGAGCCGCGCCTATATGTGTACCCGGTGCAGAACGGCTCGGCCAGCCATCTGGCCGAACTGCTCAGCTCGCTCTACGGCGACGCCAACGCGGCAAGCTCGCAGCGCAAGGCTGACAGCGGCGTCGCGCCGGGGCTCAAGCCCACCACGCTCACGTCGGCCGCCAAGTCGGCCAGTTCCGGCACCACTACGGGTACCGCGTCCACCGTGACCATGCCCGATACCGATGCCGCCGCCGGTGCCCTCACCACCAAGGTCAGCCTGGGTGAGCAGGTCAAGGTGGTGGCCGACGAGCAGAACAACGCGCTGCTGATCCTCGCCCCGCGCAAGGACTACCGCAAGATCGAGGCCGCGCTGCGCCAGCTCGACCTCGCGCCGACCCAGGTGCTGATCGAAGCCAGCATCATCGAAGTGTCGCTCACCGGCGATCTCAAGTACGGGCTCGAATGGACGTTCAACGGGCGGCTGGGCGGCAGCTACACCGGCACCGGCCTGCTCAACCTGAATGAAAGCGGCGAAATCGGCGCCGCCCAACCCGGCTTCTCCTACGCCGTCACCGGCGGCGGGGCCAATGTCAGCGCGGTGCTCAACGCATTGGCGCAGAAGTCGCTGCTGCGCGTGTTGTCCAGTCCGTCAGTGCTGGTGCAGGACAACCACACCGCCACCATCCACGTCGGCGACCAGCGCCCGGTCAAGAGTGGCGAGACCGTCAGCACCACCGGCAACCTGTCTACCTCGACCATCACCTATCGCGACACCGGCGTCATGCTCTCGGTCACACCGTCGGCCAACGCGGGCGGGCTGGTCACGATGAGCATCCACCAGTCGGTCACCGATGTCGGCAACATCGACGAGGCCAGCGGCCAGCGCACCTTCCTGCAGCGCGAAATCAAGAGCCGCGTGTCGGTGCGCACGGGCGAAACCATCGTCATGGGCGGGCTGATGCGCGAGAGCAACAGCGGCGGGCGCAGCGGCGTGCCGGTGCTGCACGAACTGCCGTTGGTGGGTGACCTGTTCGGCTCCACCAGCGAAGAAAAGCGCCGCACCGAACTGCTGGTCCTGATCACGCCACGCGTCATCGCCAACGACGCCGAACTGCGCGCCGTCAGCGACGAGATACGCGGGCGCATGCACGCAACGCTGGCACGGCCGGCGCCGGCTCACCAGTAGCGGGAACGCGCGTATGGTGCGTTGCGGTAGATGGAATAATCATGCGTGCATTTCCCTCTGGCGTTAGCTATGCACGCCGGGTTACAATGCGCAACGCAGTTCGGGGCTGTCGTTGCATAAACACAACAATGCACCCCCTATAACGCGCAGTATCAGCAAAGCAGTACCCCCCCTTTATTGACATTGGTCCGCCCTGCTATACACTTCAACCGTCCGCTGGCTGATAGATCCCGACTTCAGGCGGAGATATCCGGAGTGGCAACATTCGGTAGGCACTGTAGCCGTAGCGGGTTCCGGCATGGCATATGTTTTGAATCATCAAACCAGGTAAGGAGAATTTTTAATGAGCGTCAAATTCAAAAAGCTCGCAGTAGCCTCCGCGGTGAGCGCGTCCTTGGGTTTCGCCGGCATGGCGCAAGCGGAAGTCAGCCTGCTGTTCCCGTACATCACCACGGGCTCGACGGCTTACACCTTCATCA
>JACOUN010000011.1 GCA_016177805.1 Rhodocyclales bacterium | reverse complement strand
GCCGATTGTCCACGCGCGCCTCCCGCCCCCTATTGCACATTCATGTCTCACACATTTGCCCCGCCGGAGCCCGGCACCGGCCCTGAGACCGATAGTCAAGATGCGTTTGCACGCCACTTCAGCAGCGCCACCTATGCACGCGGGCGGGCCTATGCGCGCGAGCTTCGTGCCGAGCTGCAACACGTGGTCGCACGCCCCAGAGGGGTTCGGCTGATAGGTCGGGTGCTGGGCAGCGCCGGGCACATGTATCACACCGAACTGTGGCTGGACAGCGACAGTGACAACCGCCTCTATCCGGCCGACTCGTCGTGTTCATGCCCGGTCGGTTTCGACTGCAAGCATGCCGTGGCGCTGCTGCTGACCTTCATGCAGCAAGTCGACATCGATTCGCCCGCAGCCATCGTCGGGGCCACCGCCAGCCATGGCAACAGTGGCGCCAGCGCCGAGCTGCGCTCGTGGCTGGATCTGCTGGATGAAACCGCCACCGCCCCTCCCGCCAGCGAAGGCGAACTTGAATACCGACTGGTGTTCCTGCTCCATACCGGCCCTCGGCCCGAACTGTCGCTGGGCAAGAGCCGGGTACTGAAAAAGGGCGGGCTGGGCAAGCCGGCCCTGTTCCTGGCGCAAGACTACGATCTCGCCCCACGCACCCGGCGCGACTTCATCGGCGACGACGACGAGACGCCGTTGCGCCTGTTCAAGGCCCTGACTGCCGGCGCGTACGGCCCGCACGAAGGTTCGGTCCAGCTCACCGGAGAAACAGGCGCGCTGCTACTCGAACAGGCTGCCCGCACCGGCCGCCTGTACGACGCCCAGCAGATGGAAGAAGCACTGCACCTGGGCGATACGCGCGCGCTCAAGCTCAAGTGGGAACTGGACGCGGGCGCGCGCCAACGCCTGTCCTACGATCTCGATGCGGGCGTCCTGCCGATACCGGTGTGGCCGCCGTACTACTACGACTCGGACATCGGCACGGTCGGACCGCTGCATTCCGATCTGCCCGCGCCGTTGTTGCGCAAGCTGCTGCGCGCCCCGGCGCTGGGTGAAGCCGACGCGATGCTCGCGCGCGCGCGCCTGGATGCCCTCGCGCGCGCGCACCAGGTCACGCTGCCGCTGCCGGCGACCGCCCAGCCGGACGAAGCCCCGGTCGAGCCGCTCGCAACCGTCACGCTGACCATGGGCCGTTTCCGCAACGAAATGGTGTTCAGCCTGCACGAAGACTACCCCATCGCGGTGCTGCACTTCGACTACCCATGCGGCACCCGCGTGAATGGCTGCGAACACCCCGAGCCCCTCACCCGCGTTCCCGGCAAGGGCGGTGACGGGCTGATGCGGCGCAACCTGGGCTTCGAGCTTGCTGCCTGGCACCAGTTGCAAGGCATAGGCCTGGAGAGCCTGCGCCGACGCATGCCGCGCCATATCCGCATCGATGACGAATCCGATTGCCTGCTGGCTTCGCCGTCCGACGCGCGCGGCTGGATGCCGCTGCTCACCGAAGGGCTGCAGCGGCTGGAAGCGGCGGGTATCGCCATCGAATACGCGGCCGACTTCCCGTTCCGCCTCACCGAGCCTGACGACTGGTTCATCGCCGTGGATGAGAGCAGCGGCATCGACTGGTTCGATCTCGACCTCGGCGTGCTGGTCAATGGCGAACGGGTAAGCCTGGTGCCGTCGCTGCTGCGCATGATGCGCGAGCAACCGCAGATCCTGGCCAGGCTCGCAACACACGCTGACGACGATCTGATTCCGGTCGCCATCGACACGCGCCGCATCGTGCCGATGCGCGCCGCGCGGCTGCGTGCGTGGCTGACGCCGCTGCTGGAATTCCTCGACGACGAGCGCCCGCGCCTGTCGCGCTACCACGCCACCGTGCTGGCGGCGCTCGACGAGCAACCGGCGCACTGGCTGGGGGGTGAAACCTTGCTCGAACTGGGGCGGCGCCTGCGCGACTTCTCCGGCCTCACCGAAACCCCGCCTGCCGCCAACTTCGGCACCACCCTGCGCCCTTACCAGCAGGCCGGTCTGAACTGGCTGCAGTTTCTCAGCCAGTACCACCTCGCCGGCATCCTGGCCGACGACATGGGGTTGGGCAAGACCGTCCAGACCCTGGCCCACCTGCAACTGGAAAAGCACGCCGGACGCGCCGACCGCCCCTGTCTCGTGGTTGCCCCGACCAGCCTGCTGCCCAACTGGGCGCACGAGGCGGCGCAGTTCACCCCCGATCTCAAGGTGCTGACGCTGCACGGGCCGGACCGCGCCGCCAGGTTCGGCGACATCGACAGCGCCGACATCGTGCTGACCACCTATCCGCTGATGGTGCGCGACCAGGAGGTGCTGCTGGCGTGCGAGTACCACGTGCTGGTGCTCGACGAAGCGCAGTTCATCAAGAACCCCAAGGCCCAGTCGCACCGCGTGTCGCGCAAGCTCAACGCCCGCCATCGCCTGTCGCTGACCGGCACGCCGCTGGAAAACCACCTGGGCGAGCTGTGGGCGCAGTTTGATTTCCTGATTCCCGGCCTGCTCGGCAACACGCGCCGCTTCGGCGAAGTGTTCCGCAACCCGATCGAGAAGCATGGCGACGACAACGCCCGCGCCATGCTGGCCGCGCGTATCGCGCCGTTCATGCTGCGCCGGACCAAGGAACAGGTGCTGCGCGAACTGCCGCCGCGCACCGAGATCATCCGCTGGGTCGAGCTGAGCGGCGCGCAGCGCGACCTGTATGAATCACTGCGCGTCGCGTTCGACCGCAAGCTTCGCGAAGTGCTCGCCACCCAGGGGGTCGGCCGCAGCCAGATCATGATCCTCGACGCGCTGCTCAAGCTGCGTCAGGTGTGCTGCGACCCGCGCCTGGTCAAGCTCGACACCGCGCAGGCACTGGGCAAGAAAGGCATCGCCGAATCGGCCAAGCTGGGCGAACTGATGACGCTGGTGACGGAGCTGCTGGACGAAGGACGATCCATCCTGCTGTTCTCGCAGTTCACCTCGATGCTCGCCCTGATCGAAGAAGAACTCGCCCGCCACAACATCGCCTACGCCAAGCTCACCGGCCAGACCCACGACCGCGACACCCCGGTGCGCGATTTCCAGGAAGGGCGGGTGCCGCTGTTCCTGATCAGCCTCAAGGCCGGCGGCACCGGCCTCAACCTGACCGCCGCCGACACCGTGATCCACTACGACCCGTGGTGGAACCCGGCCGTCGAAGCCCAGGCCACCGCCCGCGCCCACCGCATCGGCCAGGACAAGCCGGTGTTCGTGTACAAGCTGCTCGGGCAAGGCACGGTCGAGGAAAAGATCCTCGAACTGCAGTCGCGCAAGCTGGGGCTGGCCGACCAACTGGTGCAGGGCAGCCGCACCGACACTGGCGCGCACCTGATCACCCCGGCCGACCTCGAAGTGCTGTTCCAGCCGCTGGCCGGGGCTGCGGCGAAGTAGCCGTCAGCGCGACGGCCCTCCCCGCACCCACCGCGTCAACCGCACATCCACCGTCACCGTCAGCGCCGTCAGCGCCGCCGCCCTGGCGCGCCCTTCGGCGCTGGCGCGGTACAGGTGCGGGGTCATCGCCAGCAGGTCGGCGATCTGTTCGGCGCCGGTAAGCTCCAGCGCGTAGCGGACACTGTCGCCGGGCGCGGCGGTAAAGCCTTGCGGCGCCTGCGGGTCGGTGGTGCGCTCGGGCTTGAGCGTCGGGTAGATGACTTCGCGCAATTCGCGCAGATGATCCGGCCCCGCGTCCACCTGCAACAACACCCCGTCCCGCCTGAGTACACGCGCGAATTCGGAGTAGACCGGGAAGCCGAACATGCACAACACCCGGTCAAGCGAGCCCGGCAGCACCGGGAGGTTGGCGTTACTGCCCACCACCCAGCCGGCGCGCTGCTCCTGTTTGGCCGCCGACAATACAGCCCACTTGGAAATATCCAGTCCGAGCAACGCGAGCGTCTGCCCCGCACCTGCCGCCATGGCGAGTTGGCGCAGGTAGTAGCCCTCGCCACAGCCCGCATCGAGGCAACTGGCATCGGGCGGCAGCCCCGCCAGCACCGCCCGGCTCACCGCTGCGGCGATCGGGGCATAACAGCCGGCATCGAGAAAGCGCCGCCGCGCCGCGACCATCTCCTTGCTGTCGCCCGGATCGCGCGAGCGCTTGTGCTGCACCGGCAGCAGGTTGGCGTAGCCCTGGCTGGCGATGTCGAAACAATGCCCGCCGGCACAGCGCCAACTCATGCCGTGCCGGTGCAAGGGCGTGCCGTCCAGCGGACAGGCCAACGCCTGGAACGGCATGATCATGCCGCCCGTCTCCCGCCGTAGGGGGTAACGCGCACCACCCGCTGTCTCAACTACCCTTCCCCGCCTCGAACCAGCGCAGCAGCGCCTCCGTCACCACCGCATTGACGCCGCCCTCGTGTGCCACGGCGGTCTCGCGCAAGCGAGCGGCCAGTTCGGCCGGCAGACGGCACACCACCGGCACCGGTTTGCCCGCCCCCTTGTCGGGCCGGGTTTCACGCTTGGGGACAACGCTGGCGGCACCTTGCCCGAAGCGCTGCGGAATCGCGGCGGTTTTCTGGTCGCGCTCCAGTTTCTTCGCCAGGTTCTTGACCAGGTCGGTCTTCTTCATCGTCATGCTGCGTCTCGTGGAGTGGGGAAGGTCGGCATTATGAACGATGTGTTCCGCCCGCGCCCCTCGCCTGAATCCAGAAAATCACTAGATCAGCTTCATGCTTTGCGCGCTGACGCCGTCTGCCGCCGCGTCAACAATGGAGTCACACTCGGTCACGACTCAAGGAGCACAGCATGCCCAAGGAACAAAGCGGTCCCCTGCGCCTCGACGGCGACGGCAAGCCGTTGTGGCTGTCGCTGGAGCTGACCTACCGCTGCCCGCTCAAATGCAGTTGGTGCAACAACCCGCTCGACTTCGACGACTACGCCGCCAACGAGCTGAGCACCGAGGAATGGAAGCAGGTGCTGCGCGACGCGCGCGGCCTCGGCGCGCTGCAACGGGGCTTTACCGGCGGCGAGCCGCTGGTGCGCGACGACCTCGAAGAGCTGGTGGCCTACGCCGATTCGATCGGCTTCTACACCAACCTCATCACCTCCGGCATCGGCCTGACCGAAGCGCGCCTGGTCGCACTCAAGGCCGCTGGGCTCAAGCAGATCCAACTGTCGTTGCAGGCCATGACACCCGGCCTCAACGACGCGCTGGTGGGTGCCCGCGCGCACGCACTCAAGCTCGAAGCGGCGCGCATGATCAAGGCGCATGGCTTTCCGATGGTGCTCAACATGCCGGTGGTCAAGCAGAACATCGACG
>JACOUN010000027.1 GCA_016177805.1 Rhodocyclales bacterium | reverse complement strand
CGCCGACAGGCTGCCCTGGAGCAGGTAGAGCAGGAACGGAATCAGCAGAAACAGCCCGGCGCCGCTGACGCGGTGCAGGATCGACACGAATCCCGGAATCGGGAGCCGGATCTTGGGCAGATCCAGGTGCTTCGGGCGTGGCTTTATTGCGGACGCGGCTGCGCGGTGGCCCGCAGCCTTCCGGGCCTCCACCGCTGCCGTGGCTTCGAGTTCTTGATCGAGTTGCGGCACGGCGTCACCTCCCTTCGTTCGCGGCTCACCAGGGCGCGAAGCCCTGGTCTATGGGCGGCAGCGCGTGGGCAATCCCCTTGTGGCAGTCGATGCAGGTCTTGCCTTCGGTGAAGGCCGCCGGATGGCGATTGGCGGCGCGCCGCCCCTGCTCGGTGTAGTCCATGAACTCGTAGTGGTGGCAGTTGCGGCACTCCCGGGAGTCGGCCTTTTTCATCCGGCTCCATTCGCTCTCCGCCAGCTTCTGGCGCTTGGCGTTGAACTTCTCCGGCGTGTCCACGGATCCCAGGACCTTGTGCAACAGCTCATTGGAGGCCTGGATCTTGCGCACGATCTTGTAGTTCCACTCCTTCGGCACGTGGCAGTCGGGGCAGGTGGCGCGCACCCCGGTGCGGTTGGTGTAGTGAATCGTATTGCGGTATTCCTGGAACACGTTCTCCCGCATCTCGTGGCAGGAGATGCAGAAGGTCTCGGTATTGGTGAGATCCATCGCCCAGTTGAAGCCCCCCCAAAAGATGATGCCGGCGGCGAACAATCCCACGGCAAGCCATGGCCCCGCCGCCTTGAGCCTTCCCCACATTCCGGGGCGGTCCTGCTTTTCAGCGTTCATGATGTCGCCTCTCTTCGCTGGTTGGTCCCGTGACTGCTCCTGCGGCGCAAACCGCGCCGGCGATCATTTGGTGACTGCCTTGAGGGGCCTGAAAGTGTTCTCCACCAGGGGCTTCGCCTCCGCCTGTGGCACGTGGCATTGCATGCAGAAGTAGCGTCGGGTGGAAACGTTGATGGTCTTGCGTCCTTCGCGGTTCAGATAGTGACTGTCGCTGACCTTGGTGGCGCCGGTTTCCTTGCGGCGGGAGGGGCTGTGGCAGTCGAGGCAGTGGTTGAAGTTCTTGGTGATGTTGTAGCCCTTTACCGCGTGGGGGATGAGCGGCGGCTGCTTGGGCCACTGCCGGGGAACGGGAGGTCGGTCACGCTGGTAGCGAAAAATATCCGGAATGTCCCTTTCCATGTCGATCGGCGTCTGCCCCCGCTCGGACCGGACCGCGGGCGGCTCCTGCGCCTGCGCGGTGGACAGGGCTGCCCCCAGGATCATCCAGGCCAGTGCGCGCGCTCTCATGATTGCTTCTCCTCCTTCGGGCTGGCCAGCTTCACTACCTTGACCGCGCATTTCTTGTAGTCGGTCTGCTTGGAGATGGGGCAGGTGGCGTCCAGCACGAGTTTGTTCACCAGGCGGCCAGCGTCGAAGAACGGGATAAACACCAGTCCCTGGGGCGGCCGGTTGCGGCCCCGGGTTTCGACTCGCACCGTGATTTCGCCGCGCCGGGAGACGACCTTGGCGGCGGTGCCCCGCTGCAGGCCCCGCCGCTTGGCGTCGTCCGGATGCATGAACAGGACCGCGTCGGGAATTGCCCGGTAGAGCTCCGGCACCCGCCGGGTCATGGTGCCGGTGTGCCAATGCTCCAGCACCCGCCCGGTGCACAGCCACAGGTCGTATTCCTGGTCCGGCACTTCTGCCGGCGGCTCGTAGGGGAGGGCAAAGATAACCGCTTTCCCATCGGGCTTGCCGTAGAAGCGAAACTCCTCTCCCTTCTTGACGTAGGGATCGTCGCCCTCCCGGAAGCGCCAGCGGGTTTCCTTGCCGTTCACCACCGGCCAGCGCAGCCCCCGCACCTTGTGGTAGGTTTCGAACGGGGCGAGATCATGGCCGTGCCCGCGGCCGAACCGGGCGTACTCTTCGAACAGGCCCTTCTGGAGATAAAAGCCGAAATGCCTGGCCTCGTCGTTGTCGAAACCCGGCTGCAGCTGGCCGAGGGGAAACTTGTTGACTTCGCCGTTGGCATAGAGCACCTGGTACAGGGTCTTGCCCCGGTACTCCGGCTTCCTGGACAGGAGTTCGGCGGGCCACACCTCTTCCACTTTGAAGCGCTTGGAGAACTCCACCAACTGCCAAAGGTCGGAGCGGGCCTGTCCTGGACCCTTCACCTGCTGGCGCCAGAACTGGGTGCGGCGTTCGGCATTGCCGTAGGCCCCTTCCTTTTCCACCCACATGGCCGTGGGCAGGATGAGGTCGGCCGCGACCGCAGAGACGGTGGGATAGGGGTCGGAAACCACCACGAAGCTGGCCGGATTGCGCCAGCCGGGCCAGATCTCGCCGCTGATGTTGGGTCCCGCCTGCATGTTGTTGTTGCACATGACCCAGTAGCAGTTGAGCTTGCCGTCCTTCAGCGCCCGGCTCTGGGCGACCGCGTGCAGCCCGATCTTGTCGGGAATGGCGCCTTCGGGGAGTTTCCAGATATGCTCCGCTTCCGCCCGGTGCTTGGGGTTGGTTACCACCATGTCGGCGGGAAGGCGATGGGCGAAGGTGCCGACTTCGCGTGCCGTCCCGCAAGCCGACGGCTGGCCGGTCAGGGAGAACGGGCTTCTGCCGGGCTCGGAGATCTTCCCGGTGAGCAGGTGGATGTTGTAGACCATGTTGTTGGCCCAGGTGCCGCGGATATGCTGGTTGAAACCCATGGTCCACAGCGACATCACGTTGACCTGGGGATCGGCATAGAGCTCGGCCAGGGCGATGAGCTTGCGCTCGGGCACGCCGGTGAGGCTAGAAACCTTGTCCGCCGGATACTGGGAGACGAACCGGGCGAATTCCTCGAAGCCGATGGGCTTGGATCCGTTCGGGTCGTTGGCGTTTTTCGCCTTCTGCTCGCGGGGATCCTCGGGCCGGAGCCCGTAGCCGATATCGTCATTGCCCAGGGCGAAGTTGACATGCTTGGCGACGAAGTCCTTGTTGACCCGGTTGGTCGAGATGATGTGATGGGTGATGAAGTTGAGAATCGCCAGGTCGGTGCCGGGCTTGAAGATGACCGGGATATCCGCCAGCTCGAAGCCCCGGTGCTCGTAGGTGGAGAGCACCGCCACCCGGCAGGTGGGCTGGGTCAGGCGCCGGTCGGTGATCCGCGTCCAGGCGACGGGGTGCATCTCCGCCATATTGGATCCCCACAACACGAAGGCATCCGCATGCTCGATGTCGTCGTAGCAGCCCATGGGCTCGTCGATGCCGAAGGTGCGCATGAAGCCGGCCACGGCCGACGCCATGCAGTGGCGCGCGTTGGGGTCGATGTTGTTGGAGCGAAAGCCCGCCTTCATGAGCTTGACCGCCGCATACCCCTCCCAGATGGTCCATTGACCCGAGCCGAGCATGCCGATTGCGGCGGGCCCATTGGCCTTCAGCGCCTCCTTCCACTTCTGGGCCATGATGTCGAAGGCTTCGTCCCAGGATACGGGGGTAAACTCCCCATCCTTGGCGTACTTGCCGGCTTTCTTGCGCAGCAGCGGATGCGTGAGCCGGTCCGCGCCATACATGATCTTGGGCAGGAAATAGCCCTTGATGCAGTTGATACCGCGGTTCACTTCGGCATCGGGGTCGGCCTGGCTGGCCACCACGCGGCCGTCCTTGGTGCCCACCAGAACGCCGCAGCCCACACCGCAGAAGCGGCACGGGGCCTTGTCCCAGCGGATGTCCTCGCCCGCCCTGGCCAGCGCCTGGGCGCCCGGCAGGCATGCGCCCACCGTGGCCGCCGCCGCCGCCGCCGCATTTGCCTTGATGAAATCCCGGCGTGACGTCATGGTAGATACTCCTCCGGTTCGGTCCGATCGTCGCAATACTGGTAGACGAGGGAGACGGAAAGCACTCCCTCGAGGGCGCTGACCTGGAGCAGCGCGTCGGCGGCCGGTCCCGGCGCGGCGCTTTCCAGGGTGAGCACCAGATGCCCTTCCGGGGTCGCTGCGTGGATCTCGACGCCTCGGATGCGGGCGAGCCGGCCCTGCAGCCTGCCGAGCCGCTGGGGTCGCGCCCGCACCACCAGTCCTGATATCTGCATCGCTTCCTCCGGAATGAATCAGTACATGTGCTGCCCGCCGTTGATGGAGATATTGGCGCCGGTGATGAAGGCGGCTTCATCGGAGGCCAGGTAGGCCACCAGGCCCGCGATCTCTTCCGGACGGCCCAGCCGTCCGACGGGAATCTGGGGCAGGATCTTGCTGGAGAGGATGTCCTCGGGAATCGCGGTCACCATCTTGGTGCCGATGTAGCCCGGGGAGATGGTGTTGATGGTGACGCCCTTCTTGGCCACCTCCAGGGCGAGCGCCTTGGTGAAGCCGTGCATGCCGGCCTTGGCGGCGGAATAATTGGTCTGCCCGAAGGCCCCCTTCTGGCCGTTGACCGAAGACACGTTGATGACCCGGCCCCAGGCGCGCTCCAGCATGCCGTCGAGCACCTGCTTGGTCATGTTGAACACCGAATCCAGGTTGGTGTGGATCACCGCGTCCCAGTCGGCCTTGGTCATTTTCTTGAAGGTCATGTCGCGGGTGATGCCGGCGTTGTTCACCAGCACGTCGACCGGGCCGATGTTCTTCTGCACCTCGGCGACGCACCGGGCGCAGGAATCGTAGTCCGCCACGTCCACCTCGGCGGTGTGGTAGTTGTGGCCCTGCTTGCGCATGGCAGCGAGCCACTCCTCGG
>JACOUN010000026.1 GCA_016177805.1 Rhodocyclales bacterium | reverse complement strand
CATTGATGATGCGATGATCGACGCCGCGTACCGGCGGCACCTGGAAGATGCGGTTGTTGAACTGCGACAGCGCCAGATACCAGGCCTCGTCCCAGATGGTGTCGAACGGGTACAACGGCTCCGGGTAGTGCAGGCCGTCGTAGAACCAGAAGGTGTCCTTCTCGTACTGGTTGCGCTTCGGGTCGTCGGTGACGAACTGGTACTGGTACGGATACATCCGTTCCCAACCTTCGGTCCCCGGAATCTGGCCAGCCTTGACGTCGTGCGGAACAGGAAACTTCATCTGCTGCCTCCTTGCGTGGTGTGCGGTTTCTAATATTTTTTTGCCCCGCCGGATGCCGCCGCTGGCCGGGTGCCCTGCCTCTATCGCAAGCGGTGTGCCACCCCCGATGCGGCATGGCAGCAGTGCGGGCGCGGGCGCGGGGGGTGCGAGCGGATGAAATCCGCGCGGGACGTGAAGGCGGCAGATTTGCTGCGACCGCGTAGAAAACGGCTCCAACCGTCCCGATCGCGGAGCCGGGAGCCGGCGGCGGCGATCGGCGCAATTGATCAATTGATGAAATCGCCGGACGCGCCGGATGGGGTGTTTGATCATTTGCTGAAACGCGCTTGTGGCGGCGTTCGGGCCGGGAGTTTTCGGCGCCCACGACGCCCCTCTTTTGTTTGATCTACATCAACACGTGTCGTGGTGCGACTGTGTAGAAGTCGACGGCTACAAGGAGGGCAGGGCTATGACCAGGCTCGTGAGCGAGACACATGCGGAAGACGGCGATCTGCGCGCGCAAGTGCGTTTCTGCGGCCGCACCGGCCAGGTCTGGCTGCATGAACATCGCATGTTGCTGGTGCATGCTGAAGCGCAGGCGTCACTGCGCAAGGAGATCGTCGACACGCTGGGAATGGCCCGCGCGCGCGGCTTGCTGGCGCGCATGGGCTATGCATCCGGGGTGCAGGATGCGGAGCTTGCGAGCACCCGCACCGCGCATTGCAGCGACATCGAAGCCTTCATGACCGGGCCGCAACTGCACACCCTGGAAGGCATCGTCAGCGTCACCCCGATCAGGCTCGAACTGGACCGCGACAGCCGCCATTTCTACGGCGAATTCCTGTGGGAGAACTCGTGGGAAGGGCAGTCGCACCTGCGCCACTACGGCGTTCAGTCCGAGCCGGTGTGCTGGACCCAGATCGGCTACGCCTGCGGCTTCACCTCGGCCTTCATGGGGCGGCAGATCCTGTACAAGGAAGTCGAATGCGTGGGCAAGGGCGATGCGGTCTGCCGCATCATCGGCAAGCCGGTCGAGGAATGGGACGACGCCGACGAGCACATGCGCATGCTCGCGCCCGAATCCATCGCCGAACAGATCCTGGTCCTGCAGACCGAGGTCACGCAGTTGCGCTCCAGCATCGGCGACCGCCATCGCCTGCCGTCCGACATGATCGGCCGTTCGCCAGGTTTCCAGGGCGCGCTGGACATGGTCAAGCAGGCCGCCAACAGTCAGATCGCGGTGCTGCTGCTGGGCGAGACCGGGGTCGGCAAGGAGCTGTTCGCGCGCGCGCTGCACGAGATGAGCCCGCGCCGCGAGCGCGCCATGGTGGCGATCAACTGCGCCGCGATCCCGCACGATCTGGTCGAATCCGAACTGTTCGGCGTGGAGAAGGGCGCCTACACCGGCGCGCAGGTGACGCGCATCGGCCGCTTCGAGCGCGCCGACGGCGGCACCTTGTTTCTCGACGAAATCGGCGAACTGCCGCTCACCGCGCAAAGCAAGCTGCTGCGGGTGCTGCAGGAGGGCGAGCTGGAGCGCCTGGGCGGCGACAAGACGCGCAAGATCGATGTGCGCCTGGTGGCCGCGACCAACGCCAGCCTGCACGCGCTGGTCAAGGAAGGGCGCTTTCGCGCCGACCTGTATTACCGCCTCAACGCGTTCCAGATCGACATTCCGCCGCTGCGCGAGCGCAAGGAAGACATCTCGCCGCTGTCGCGCCATTTCCTGGAAAAGCACGCCGTGCTCAACGGCAAGAAGCTGCGCGGCTTCACCGACAAGGCCAAGCGCGCGCTGCTTGCCTACACCTGGCCGGGCAACATCCGCGAACTGCAGAACACCGTCGAACGCGGGGTGATCCTCGCCCCCAACGGCGGGCGCATCGAGGTCAACCACCTGTTCGCCTCGTGCATGGACGAGGCCGCCGAAGAATTCAGCCTGGGTCGCGATGGCACCCTCGGCCCGGCCCCGGATGAAACCGGCAAGGAATTGTGCGACGCGGTGTGCAACGGCGCGATGACGCTCGACCAGGTCGAGGAAATGCTGCTCGAAGCGGCGGTGGACAAGGCTGGCGGCAACCTGTCGTCGGCCGCGCGCATGCTCGGCCTGACGCGTCCCCAGCTCGCCTACCGGCTCAAGCGGCTGCACGAGCACGGTGCGCCGACGGCCGCCGCGACATCCTGTCCGACCGCCCATCAATCGCCATGAACGGGGATGCCGTCGCGCGCGCGCTGGCGCATCTGCGGCGTCACCACGTCATGACGCTGGCGACCAGTGGCGAGCAGGGGGTGTGGGCGGCGGCGCTGTTCTACGTTAATGACGGGCTGACGCTGTATTTCCTCTCATCTCCCGCCACCCGCCACTGCACCAACCTGTCGCAGCACCGGCGCGCGGCCGTCACCATCCAGGCCGACTGCACCGACTGGCGCGAAATCAGGGGGTTGCAGGCCGAGGGCAGCGTGTGCGAGCTATCCGGCGACGAAGAGGCTCGCGCGCGCAAGCTGTACGGCGACAAGTTTCCGGTGGTCGGCAAGCTCGCCCAGGCTCCCGCCGCCATCGTCAAGGCCCTCGCCCGCGTGCGCTGGTACCGCTTCGTCCCGGATCGCGCCTGGTTCATCGACAACTCCGTCGGCTTCGGCCATCGGGAGGAACTGGACTGCGGCGCGGTGCGCTCCACAATCGAAAGCCGGTGAGTGCCCGGACGGCGTCATTTTCTGGACGTATTCCTGAAAATAGTGGCAGCATGGCGGTCGCGTGAGCGATTGGCGCGTATGCTTCGCGCCGGCTCGCCTGGCAAATACACTGCGTCAAGGGGGATGCAATGCTGGAAAAAACACTGCGCAAGTTCGTGCCGTCGGTCGCCGCGCTGACCTACCAGCCCTGGTTCAAGATCGCGTCGCGGGTCTTCGATGTCTTGCCGGCGCTGCTGTTCCGCGAGCTTCGCGGCCTGCCGCCCAACTACATGCGCATTCGCATCGGCGCGGGCAATCGCGTGTTTTCCAACCAGATCATGTATCTGAACGGGGCGAAGAACTTCTGGTACTACATGTTCGCGCGCGGCATCGTGGATACGACTTCCACCATAGTCGATATCGGCAGCGGCTGTGGCCGCTATGCGCACCACATGCGCGACTATGTGTTCAAGGACGAGACCTTCACCGGGCGCTATGTCGGGATAGACATCGATCAGGAAATGCTGGCATGGTGCCGGGCACATTTCGATGCGGAGCGGTTCGCCTTTCACCATTCGACACACGAGAGCAAGACCTATTCCAACGACAGTCCGGGCGAGAAGTTCTACCGCGTTCCGATGGACGACAACAGCGTCGATCTGGTGTTCTCCACCTCGCTGTACACGCACTTGCTTGAGGACGAGATCGACAACTACACGCGCGAGGCGGCGCGGATACTGAAACCGGGTGGCCATATGGGCATGTACGTGTTCAGCATGGACAACCCACCCCCCAGCTTCGGCTCGCGCCATACCTTCAAGCACCGTATCGGTGCCGCCTATGTCGAGTCGTTGGCGTGCCCTGAAGCGGCGGTTGCCTATGACGAGGCGTGGCTGATCGAAAGCTGCCGCAAGGCGGGCTTCGTCGACGCGCGCATCGTCACGATGAAGGGCGAGTACCAGCCGATGCTGCTCGCGCGCAAGGGTGAAAACATCGCGCTCGCACGGGCGGCATGAACGGAGTTGGCGAAATCTCGATATCGTGTGTTGACGCGCGCCGCCCCGGCCTCGTAGAATGCGCGTCTTCCGCCGTGGGGCGGTTAGCTCAGCGGTAGAGCACTGCCTTCACACGGCAGGGGTCACTGGTTCGATCCCAGTACCGCCCACCACAGATGCGGAAAGCAAAAAGGCAGCGGCCATACGCTGCCTTTTTTCGTTGTGCGGCCTGGTCGTGTAGCCTGCCCTTGATGTGTAGGAGCGGCTTTAGCCGCGAACACACTGCTGGTCGCGGCTAAAGCCGCTCCTACGAGAATGCTGATCGTAATCATGCGATTGCCCTGCCCTCGATGAACGGGACGGGGGAAGGTCGCCCCCGATAGCGTAGAATTCCGCTTTTTCGGCTTGCCAGGGTTCTTACTCCGATGTCCGCTACCGTCCGCACCCGTTTCGCTCCCAGTCCCACCGGTTACCTGCATATAGGCGGCGCCCGCACCGCGCTGTTCAGCTGGGCTTATGCCCGGCGCCACGGCGGGGTGTTCGTGTTGCGTATCGAGGATACCGACGTCGAACGTTCCACCCCCGAGGCGGTGCAGGCCATCCTGGATGGCATGCAGTGGCTGGGGCTGGAGGCCGACGAGGGGCCGTTCTACCAGATGCGGCGCATGGAGCGCTACAAGGAAGTCATCCAGCGCCTGCTTGCCGAGGGCAAGGCCTACCATTGCTACGCAACCCCGGAAGAACTCGACCTGATGCGCGAGGAGCAGCGTGCATGCGGCGACAAACCGCGTTACGACGGGCGCTGGCGGCCGGAGCCGGGCAAGGTGCTGCCGAGTCCGCCGGAAGGCGTGCAACCGGCGGTGCGTTTCCGCAACCCGGTCGATGGCGTGGTGGCGTGGGAAGATCTGGTCAAGGGCCGCATCGAAATCGCCAATGCCGAACTGGACGACCTGATCATCGCGCGCGCCGACGGCACGCCGACTTACAACTTCTGTGTCGTGGTCGATGACCTGGACATGCGGATCACGCACGTGATCCGGGGCGACGACCATGTGAACAACACCCCGCGCCAGATTAACATCCTCAGCGCCCTGGGGGCCGAACTGCCGCGTTACGCGCACCTGTCGATGATCCTGGGCGACGATGGCGCCAAGCTGTCCAAGCGCCACGGCGCGGTCAGCGTGATGCAGTATCCGGAAGACGGCTATCTGCCCGAGGCGGTGATCAACTACCTCGCGCGGCTGGGCTGGAGCCATGGCGACGACGAGGTGTTCACGCGCGAGCAGTTCGTCGAGTGGTTCGACCTCGATCACATCACGCCGTCGGCGGCGCAGTTCAACACCGAAAAGCTCAACTGGCTCAACGCGCACTACCTCAAGGCGGCGGACGTGAGCCGCCTGGCTTCGGACGCGGCAGCACGTCTGGCGCGACGCGGGGTCGACCCGGAAGCCGGCCCGGCGCTGGAGGCGGTGGTGGCGCTGTATCGCGAGCGGGTGGGCAATCTCAACGAACTGGCCGATGCGGTGGAGCTGTATTGCGTCGAGGTGCATCCGGCGGCGGAGGTTCTGGAACAACATCTGACCGAGGCCGCGCGGGCGGCGCTGGCGAGCCTCAAGCCCCGTCTGCAGGGGGTTGAATGGGAGCGGGCGGCGCTCAACCAGGCGATCAAGGACACCATGGCCGAGCATGGGTTGAAGATGCCGCAGGTCGCGATTCCGCTGCGCGTGGCGCTGCTGGGGGTGCCCCAGACCCCGGCGATCGACGCGGTGCTGGAAGTGCTGGGACGCGAGCGGGTGCTGGCGCGCATGGGGCGCTACGTCTGAACCTCAGTCATCGGCTGGGCGCTGTTTTCTGGCGGGTCTGAGGAGATAGCGGGCCGGGTCGATGGCGTCGACCAGGTCGCGCTCCAGCGGCAGCGGATCGCCGTCGAGGGTGCTGGCGAGCACTTCGGCCGCCAGTGCCGCCCATACCAGTCCGCGCGCGCCAAAGCCCGATACCGCATACAGGTCAGGATGGCGGGGAATGTCGGCCAGCGCGGTGGAGCGGTCCACCGTGTCCACCGCCGGGACCGCGCCGACCATCGGCAGCCGGTCGGGCGAGGCCGGACGGAAGCCGACCCGGCCGTCGGATGGCGCCGTCGGGTCCAGTCGCGCGGGGTAGCCGGGCAGGATGAAATCGAGCTTGGCGAGGTTCTCGCGCTGATCGCGGTCGCGCAACTGCGGTTCGTCGTCATCGACCGAGAACGTCGCGCCGGCGCTGACGATGCCGTCGATGGCGGGGCTGACGTAGCCGAGGCGGCACACCACGACCTTGGGCGTATGCGCCGGGGCGGGCAGGTGCGTGACCTGGCCACGGGCGCCGCGCACCGGCAGCGCGCGGGCCTGCGGTAGCGCGTTGATGCCGGTGCCGTTGGCCAGCACCGCGACCGGGGCGCGGGCAATCAGCGCGCCGGTGGCGTCGATGGCGTGCCACAGGCCGTCGCGGTGCTCAAGCGACTGCAGGTGGCGTGCGTAATGGGTGGTGATGTGCTGCCCCCACGCGGCGAGGTTGGCGGCGCACAGGCTGGGCGGGCGCACCCACGCGGCGCCGGGAAACCACCAGCCGCCGAAGGCGACCGGCCAGTCGGCGATGCGCGCGGCTTCGTCGCGCTCGACGAAGCGCAGGTAGTCGTCGCCATAGCCGTGCAGGCGCGCGATCTCGCGCTGCTTGTCTTCGTGGCGCGGATCGCGCGCGAGGTGCAGCACTCCAGTGGCGGCCCAGCGCGGCGCGAGTCCGAGCGTGTCCAGCCGTCGCAGATGGGCCAGTCCGTACAGGGTGCCGGCGCGGGTCAGGCGCGCGAGGCGGTTGTCGTCGAGGCTCGGGAGCGGGCGCAGCACTCCGGCTAGGTTGCCCGAGGCGCCCTGGCCGGCCGCGCCGGCTTCGTCGATGACATCGACACGCCAGCCGCGCTCGGCCAGCCGGTTGGCGATGCTGCTGCCGGCCAGTCCCGCGCCGATGACCAGCGCGTGGCGTTCGAGCGCTGCCGCGCACGTCTGTTCACCGCCGCTGTAACGCCCGGCCAGCATCTGGCGCTTCGGCCCGAAACCTGCAATCTTGCGGCAGTGGAAGCCGGCGGCGGCCAGTGCGGTACGCACCCGTCCATTGACCGACCAGGTGGCGATGGTGGCGTCCGCCGCGGCGAGCCGGCCAAGCTGTGCGAGCAAGGCCGGGTCCCACATGTCGGGGTTGCGGCTGGGCGAAAAGCCGTCGAGATAGAAGGCGTCACCCCGGCACTGCAGTTGCGTGAGCGCTTCGCGGGCGTCGCCGAACAGCAGCGTCAGCACCACCGCGCCGCCGTCGAGGTGGAGGCGGTGAAAACCAGGGGTGAGGGCAGGCCAGTGCGCGCGCAGTTGCGCCGCGAGATCGGCCAGTTCGGGCCATTGGGCGTGCAGTGTGGCGAGGTCGTCTCGGTGGAATGGGTGCAGCTCGACCGAGACGAAATGCAGGCGCGCGCAGCGCTGCGGGTCGGCGCGCCAGGCGTGCCAGGTGGCAAGAAAATTCAGCCCTTGGCCGAAACCGGTCTCGACGATGGTGTGGCGCTCGCACAGCCGCCAGCGCGCGGGCAACTGGTTGCCGGCGATGAAGACGTGACGCGCTTGCGCGAGGCCGCCGGAGCTTGAGTGATAGATGTCGTCGTAGACCGGCGAGTACGGGGTGCCGTCGTCACGGAAGGCGAGCTGGGCGGGTTCGAACGGCATGATCGCGGTCGGGACGCGGGCGCGTCCCGACGCCACGCTGGACCTATTCGCCGCGCATCTGCGGGAACAGGATCACGTCGCGGATCGAGGCGCTGTCGGTGAGCAGCATCACCAGCCGGTCGATGCCGATGCCGCAGCCACCGGTCGGGGGCAGGCCGTATTCGAGGGCGCGCACGTAGTCGGCGTCAAAATACATCGCCTCTTCGTCCCCGGCCTCCTTGGCCTTGACCTGGTCGAGAAAGCGCGCGGCCTGGTCTTCCGGGTCGTTCAGCTCGGAGAAGCCGTTGGCGATCTCGCGCCCGACGATGAACAGCTCGAAGCGTTCGGTGATCTCCGGGTTGGCGTCGTTGCGCCGCGCCAGCGGGGAGACTTCGGCCGGGTAGTCGATGATGAAGGTCGGTTCCCACAACTCGGCTTCGGCGGTTTCCTCGAACAGCGCGAGCTGCAAGGCACCCAGACCGGAGCCGGGGCGTATCTCGGCGCCGAGTTCGGTGAGTTTGTTGCGCACCCAGCCTTCGTCGTGCAGTTGCTCGATGCCGAAACCGGGGCGGTATTTATGGATGGCCTCGACGATGGTGAGACGGGCGAAGGGGCGCGACAGGTCCAGCTCGCGCCCCTGGTACACGAACTTCTCCGCCCCCAGCGCCTCGCGTGCCGACTGGCGGATCAGACCTTCGGTGAAGTCCATCAGGCTGCGGTAGTTCGCGTACGCCTCGTAGAACTCCATCATCGTGAATTCGGGGTTGTGGCGCGGGCTGAGGCCTTCGTTGCGGAAGTTGCGGTTGATCTCGAAGACTTTCTCGAAGCCGCCCACCACCAGGCGCTTCAGATACAGCTCGGGCGCGATGCGCAGGAACAGTTCCATGTCGAGCGCGTTGTGGTGGGTGGTGAAGGGCTTGGCCGCCGCTCCGCCGGGTATCGGGTGCATCATCGGCGTTTCGACTTCGAGGAAGCCGTGGCCGGTCATGTAGTTGCGGATCGACTGCACCATGCGGCTGCGCGCGACGAAGGTGTAGCGCGTCTGCTCGTTCATGATCAGGTCGACGTAGCGCTGGCGGTATTTCTGCTCCACGTCGGTGAGGCCGTGATGCTTGTCCGGCAGCGGGCGCAGGCTCTTGGTCAGCAGCCGTATGCTGCTGGCCTTGACCGTGAGTTCGCCGGTGCGGGTCTTGAACAGGGTGCCGACCACCCCCACGATGTCACCGATGTCCCAATGCTTGAAGTCGGCATAGACCTCTTCGCCGATCTCGTCGCGCGTGACGTAGAGCTGGATGCGCCCCGACAGGTCCTGGATCGTGATGAAGCTGGCCTTGCCCATGACGCGCTTGAGCATGACGCGCCCGGCCAGCCGGACTTCGATCGGCGTGGCTTCGAGCGTTTCAGCATCCTTGTCGCCATACAGCTCTTCCAGAGTCGCGGCGTGATTCTCGCGCGAGAAATCGTTGGGATAGGCTTGCCCGGTTGCCCGCCAGGCCGCGAGCTTTTCGCGACGCTCGGCGATCATGTGGTTCTCGTCCTGCTGGATCGGAGTTGGAGGCGTCGGGGGGGGGACTTGGCTCATGTGCGGAGTTCAGCAGGTCAAAAGGGAAGCAATTGTGGCACGCCAGCCGTCGCGTGGGCAAATCGGCCCGGATCGTGCGGGCGTGACCGTGAGTCCATGTCAGAATGTCCGCGTTGACTGTGAGGACATGCGCGCTAAAGAATCCACGAATGCATCCGATAGTTGGATCATGGTGGCATTTCGCCCTGCCTGCGGGGCATCACAATACAAAAACATGACCGGGTGGTGATATGGGTACCTTTCGAGAAATCTACGAAACGGTCGAGAAAACATTCTGGAACTCACTGACCAAGAAGTTGTTCAGTTTTCTGTTGCTGTTTTTCATCGACCTCGTCTATGTCGCGATCTACATGCACCAGCAGAACTCGGTCGACGCGCTGCTGAAGGCGGGCAGCGTTGCGCCCGAGGTGGCGCGGCAGATCATGGATTCGTTGAATGGCGGGCTGTATGCGATTGCGACCCTGACGGTGATTGCGTTGCTGCTCAACGTCGGGCAGATCCTGTATCTGCGCCATCTGGTGGTGCGGCCGGTGCGCGCGATCATCACGATCTTCAACGATATTGCTCGGGGCGAGGGTGACTTTTCGCTTGATCTGCCGTGTACCACGCACGACGAACTGCGTGAGTTGGCTGAGAGCTACAACCGCTTCGCCGAGAAGATGCGCACCATGATCAGCGATGTGCGTGCGATGACGGTCAGCATCGCGACCGGCGCGGTGCAGGTGCGCACCAAGGTCGCGAGTTCGGCCAAGGACGCGCAGTCGCAGGGGCAGATGACCGAAGTGGTGTTTACGGCGAGCACCGAGTCGACCTCGGCGATCGACAGCGTGTCGAACAGCACGCAGAACATCTCGGCATCAACCACCGCCAACCTTGAGATCGCGCGCGCCTCGCTGGGCGAGATGAAGGACATCGCGGGCAAGATCAACGCGGTGAGTGAGAAGGTGCTGCGCTTCAATACCACGGTGGATGACCTGTCCAAGCGCTCCGAGAGTGTCAAACAGATCGCCTCGCTGATCCGCGAGGTGGCCGACCAGACCAACCTGCTCGCGCTCAACGCCGCGATCGAGGCGGCGCGCGCGGGTGAGGCGGGGCGCGGTTTCGCGGTGGTCGCGGATGAAGTGCGCAAGCTCGCCGAGCGGGTGAACAAGGCCACCGAGGAAATCAACGGCAACATCAACGGCATGATAGGACTGGTGTCGAACACCCGTTCCGAGAACGAGATCATCAATGCCGACGTGATGCAGACGCGCGAGGTGGTGACGCGCTCGGCCAAGCAGTTCGAGTTCATGGTTGGCGAGTTCGAGACCACCGGCGAGCAGTTGTTGCAGATCGCGGCGGCGATGGAGCAGTTGTCGGCGACCAACGCCCAGGTGCACCAGAACGTGACGACCATCCATGAACTGTCGAGCACGGTTGCGGGCAACATGGTCGACTCGGAGAAACGTACCGGCGAACTGGCGAAGTCCACCGAAGACATCCAGGAACTGGTGTCGCGCTTCAAGATCGGTCGTGGCGCCTTCGATCATGCGGTCGATCGGGCGCGCGTGTTCCGCGACCGGCTGGAGGCCGAGATGATGGAGATCGCCAAGGCCGGCATCGATCTGTTCGACCGGCGTTATGTGCCGATTCCCAACACCACGCCACAGAAATACAAGGTGTCGTGGGGCGATGAATATGGGCGTCGCTGCCAGCAGATCATGGAAGACTGCCTCAACGCCATTCCGGGCTGCGTGTTCGCGGTGGGCATCAATACCGACAGCTATCTGTCGGCGCACAACCTGCGCTATTCCAAACCGATGACGGGCAATCCGGAAGTCGACCTGGTCGGCAACCGCACTTGCCGCAAGTTCGATCGCCCGGCCGAAATGCGCGCCGCGCAGAACACCAAGACGCTACTGGTGCAGACCTATTTGCGCGACACAGGCGAGATCCTGTGCGACATTGCACTGCCGATCACGATCGGCGGGCGGCAGTGGGGCAACGTGCGGGTGGGCGTGCCCGCCGACGCGCTGCTCGAAAAAGGGGCCGGACGCTGATCACGGCGATCCGGATCAGGCCGCGGGCGGGGTGTTGCCCGAGGCAAACAGCCGCCTGGCGGCGGTCATGATCATGTAGCGGTCCTGGGCGCCGAGCTGGGGGAAGTGATCTTTCAGGGCATGCAACGCGAGGTGATCGTGGGTTACTCCGTGCCAGCGGTTGTCCGGGTCGAAGAACGGGCGCAACAACTCACACGCGGCGGGAAATATCGCGCGTAGTTCAGGGTTGGTGCGTCGCTCGGTAAACGGTTCAAGGTCGGGCATCGCATGGCCTCTTGTGGCGAACCTGCAATTAGTGTGACTTGGGCGCCATGTAGTTGGGCGACGCCAGTCCGCTAGCCCCGCCGTAACCACCGATCGCAAGGTGCGACGGGGTTGCCGCCTGAACGTGCGAGTGTTCGGGTGTCTCGTCGAGCCGGGCGAGGGACGGTAGATGATCGCTTTCGAACTGCTCCGGCGCTACCGCCTTGCCGAACAGCCACCCCTGGACGAAGCGGCAGCCGGCGTTGCGCACGAAGGCCAGTTGCTCCCCGGTTTCGACGCCTTCGGCAACCACGTCCATCCCGAGCGAGCTTGCCAGCGCGATGATGGCACTGACGATGGCGGCGTCCTCATTGTCGTGCGGCAGGTCCTGGACGAAGCCGCGATCGATCTTCAGTCGCGCGATGGGCAGGCGTTTGAGGTAGGCGAGTGACGAGTACCCGGTGCCGAAATCGTCCAGGCTCAACCCCAGGTTCATCGCATCCAGCGCCCGCAGGTTTTCCTGCATCACCTCGGAGTGGGTGAGCAGGGTGCTTTCCGTGATTTCAAGCTCCAACTGCTGGGCGGTGATGCCAAAACGCTTCAGGCAGGCATCGACCTGACTGGGAAGCGCTGGGTCTTCAAGCTGCTTGCCTGACAGGTTTACCGCCATGACGAAACCGGGAATGTGTCGTGTCCATTTGGCTGCCTGCCCGCAGGCCTCGTTCAGCACCCAGGTTCCGATCTCGCCGATCAGGCCGCATTCCTCCGCCAGCCCGATGAAGCGATCTGGCGGAACATCGCCGAACTCGGGGCTGTGCCAGCGCAACAGGGCTTCGGCGCCGATCACATCGCCGGTGGCGGCTTCGATCTGCACCTGATAGCACACCTGGAACTCGTGGAGTTGCAGCGCCCGGCGCAGTCCTCCTTCCAGCGCCATGCGTTCATGCGCCTGCACGTCCAGCGTTTCGCTGAAGAAACGGGCCATGTTTCGTCCGGCGGACTTGGCGGCAAACAGCGCGGTGTCGGCGGCGCGCAGCAAATGACCCGTATCGCTGCCGTCACGTGGATAGACGGCAATGCCGATGCTGGTGCCGATGGATAGCGAGCGCTCACCCAGCGTGAAAGGCGTCGTCAGCGTGTCGATGATGTGAGCGGCCACCGTTGCGGCACCCCGGTCGCCGCAGTCTTCGAGTATGGCGACGAACTCGTCGCCGCCGATGCGGCATATCGTGTCCGACTGCCGGACCGCGCTGCGCAGGCGGTGCGCCACGAGTTCAAGCAGGGCGTCGCCGGCCGCGTGCCCAAGACTGTCGTTGATGACCTTGAAATTGTCCAGATCGCAAAACAACAGTGATACGGCACGCCCACTGGTTGCCGCGTCGCTCACCGCGCGGTTCATGCACTGGTTGAACATGCGCCGGTTGGGCAGTTGCGTCAGGTCGTCGTAGTTCGCATGGGTGTGGAGCATGCTCTCGGTTTCGGCGATGTGGCGGCGCATGCGCCCGGTCAGGAAGTACGCCAGCGCAAGCGCGCCGGCGGCCACCAGGAGTACGGTGATCAAGTAGCGTCCCAAGCGGGCGACCAACACTTCGGGGCCTGAAACGATATGGATGAGCCCGATGTTGCGTCCTTCCATCGCGATCGGAACCGCGACCGACAGTGGCGGCAGCTTGTCGTCCGCGCCCATCCTGTCCGGGAGCGAGAGCGAGGTGTTGGGCGCCAGGTACTCGGCAAAACGGAGTGCGGCGCTGCCGGGTTGGGTGTGGCGGTAGAGCGCGGCACCTCTTATCGCGGCGATGGAGCGCAGGGCGGCCAGATTGACGGCGGCGTTGGCGGGGTCGTCAAACAGCAATGCGGCGGCGCTGCCTTCGCCGACGATTCTCGCCTGGGCTTCGAGCGAGGCGAGCAGCGCGTCGCGTTCCTTGACGTACTCTATGGAGACCAGCACCGCCATGGCGATGGTGAGTGCCAGTCCGGCCGCCAGCAATTGCAGGCGGCTATTGAGGTTGCGCGCGGGAGTGTGGCCCCGGCTCAATGGTGGACCTTGCGCGCCAGTTGCATCACGCGTGACGCGAGACTCAGACCCGCACTGCGCAGACGCGTGGCCGAAACGTCGAAAACGATGCGCTCGCCGGCCAGGGCGAGATCGATCATGGCACCCGATCCGGGCGATGAGGCGAGGGTCAGGACCGGTAGCCCGGCAACACTGGCCAGTTTGTCCGCAAGCAGGCTCTCATCCAGTCCGGACAGGAACACTGCATCACAGTCGTCAATCTTCGCCAATGGAGCGCGTCTCTGTGTCATCAGGGTTTTGCTTCTTACGGTCTTGCCCGCCAGTTCGGCAAACGGGCGGCTCACGTCGGGATCATCGGTGATCACGCACAGCGTGACCGTGTCTTTCAGCGATTCAGCAGGCCAATCCACGAATAGCATCAGATTGTAGATCATCGCCGCGCGCAAACCGTGCACATCGGACAAAGTCTGGGCGCCGGCGAGACCCGCGATGCCGACCCATGCCAGCAGTGCCCACTTCCCAAGGAAACGCCGGGCCGCCCCAAGTTTCCTTGACCCCCTCGGGGGGCGGGCTGGGCTGGGGGCACTCACAACCGCCATGCGAGCGTAACCCAGGCCGTGCGGCCTTCGCGGGGCAGGCGGTCATGTGCGAACTCTTCGCTGGCCGGGTCGGCCAGATCGCGGTCGAACAGGTTGTTGACCCGCAACGATACGCGCGCGCCCGCTGCCACCGGGTCGATGGAAACCAGTGCGAGGTTGGCCCAGGACTGCGCGCTCACGCGGCTGTCCGGGGTGGTGCGCGCGCCCAGGTATCGGGCTTCCAGCGTGGCGCGCCAGTTTCCGAGCGGTACCGAGACATCGGCCTTGGCGACATGGCGTGGCGAGTGGGTCAGGCGCTGGCCGCTTTCGCTGTCGTGGGTCGCCTGCCAGCTCGACGAGAACGACAGCCTCGTGCCGTCGCTCCAGATACGCGAGGCCGATAGCGTCACTCCGCGCACCGAGGTCCGCCCCAGGTTCTGGTATGCGAGCAGTCCGTCCTCGGGGTCGAGTCTCTGTACGATCAGCTTGCGGATCTGGTTGCGGAACAGGCTGCCAGCGGCGCGCCAGTCGCTGTCGAAATGGTGTTCCAGCGCCAGCTCCAGCGAACGCACCCGTTCAGGATCGAGATCCGGGTTGGCCTTCATCGTGTCGTTGCCGTCGTGGTAGTGCATTTCATACACGTTGGGGGCGCGATAGGCGCTGCCGAACAGGTATTTGACGGTGGTTCGGGGGGAGATCAGATGGATGATGCCCAGGCGTGGATTGACCGTTGAGCCGAAGCTGCTGTAGTGGTCGATGCGCAGTCCGGCATTGATCCGCCAGTTGTCGATACGCCATTCGTCCTGCGCATAAACACCCAGGTGACGGGCGCTGCGGCTGTCGTCCAGGCGCACCTCGTCAGGTTCCGGGCCGAGATCGGCGTTGTGCTGGCGCAGGCGGAATTCGTCGCGGTACTCCGCGCCATAGACCAGGGTGTGGTGCTCGAAGCGGGTGTCGGTGGCTTGCACTTCCACCCCCCACCAGCGGCTGTCGCTATCGTCGCGATTGGTTCCGTCCGGAAGGGGAAAGGCCCATTTGGCTTTGTATCGCGCGCTGCCGAAGCTCGCCCGCGTCTGCAGGTTCAGTCCGGGCTGCCACTCGGTGCGGTGTGTGAGCGCGATCAGCGCCTGGGTGTCGCGCGCGACCGTGCGCGGGTCGCCAAAGACGGTGCCATAGGGGGCGGTCGCGTAGCCCTTGGTGCGCTCGGAGTAGGCTCCGAGCAGGGTGAACTCGTCCCAGGCGTAGCGTGCCATGAAGCGCTTGCCGCGATCGTGGTCGAGGCCGCGCGCGCGTCCGAAGCGGGCGTCATCGGTATCCGCGAGCGTTACGGTCTCGCCGTCGCTGCGCCAGGCGCTGGCCGACACGAGCAGATCCTGCCGGTCATCGGCATGGCCATGCCTTACCGACACGCCGCGCGATCCGTGGTTGCCGGCGCTCAGCTCCGCCGTGGTGCCGCGTTCGCTGCGTCCGGTGGTGGTGATGACGTTGATGACCCCGAGGATGGCATTGCTGCCATACACGGATGATCCGGGGCCGGGGATGAATTCCACCCGCTCGATCAGCGCGGTATCGAGCAGGCCGGCGTTGCCGAGGAAGGCTTGGTTGTAGATCGCGTCATTGGCCGCGATGCCGTCGATGAGCAACAGGACGTTGCTGTTGTAGTCGCTGGGCTGGAGAAAGCCGCGTACCCCCAGATAGCCGTACACGCGATCGGTGGTCATGAACAGCCCTGGTACCGAATCGAGCATGTCGCCCAGGCTGCGCCAGGCGTGGTCGCGGATCTGGTCGCGGGTAATGATGGTGACCGCCGATGGGGCTTCATTGCTGCGTTGATCGAAGCGCGAAACACCCGTCACCTTGACGCTCAACAGCTCTTCAAGCGACAGCGAACTGAGATCCTGCGCAAATCCCGCATCGGGTCCGAGCAGGCACAGGACGGCGAACAGGGTCACGCCGGATCTGGATGAAGCGAAGCGTGAAGCGGGTTGGGCCACGGCGAACTCGGGTTGGGACGGAAGGAGAACCGCAAACGTGATTGTACGGAACAATGCGCACATGGACGCCGGTCCGGGCACGCCATGCGAGGCAATCGTGCCAACCGCCCACTCGTACGAGCGGCTTCAGCCCTAGTTCATTCCGTGGAAACACGGTCCGCTACGTTTCGTAGGAGGGGCTTCAGCCCCGAACGCTCGGAGGGTCGCGGCTGAAGCCGCTCCTACGCGCGTAGCCGACCCACGCGCCCCGCGATGCATACAACGGGCTGCTAGTCCGACCGATTGCTGCCGACACGTCCCACGCCGGGCAGCTTGAGTGCCGCCGGGTTCAGGTCCACGCCGAGGCTGAGTCCGAGCAGATTCAGTTCCAGACCTTCTTCGGGTGCCACGATCAGCCCCAGCAATCCGCCCAGCGAAAGCTGTATGCCGGTACCGCTGGGCGCGGTCGAGATCAGCTCGCCGTCGGGCAGGAAGTCCTTGCCGATGGCGGTGGGGGGCAGATCGAGGTTGAGTTCCGGCACCGCGCGTCCTAGATAGGCAATGAAGGTGTTGCTGTTGGGGCCGGGCCACAGGCGGTACTGATCGTGGTAAGGATAGCGGGCCGAGGCCTTGTGCAGACGCGTGATCAACTGGTCAACCTCGGCTCCCCCTCGCACCTCGCGGAGCAGGATCGGTTGGGCGCCATACCAGTAGCCGTCAGGGATGCCGCTCTGTATGCGCACCGCGCTGCGCCCACGTGCCACATTGAAGCCGAACACCTCGAACCGCGTGTAGTGGTCCGCCCTCTGGGGCTTGGCCGCGATCCAGGTGTGCACCGCGAAGGCGCCGCGCCAGCGAAACGCCTTGGCGGCATAGACCTGGATGACCGCTTCGGTGGTGGTGGCGGGGTCGGTAGCGATGCCGGCGCTGTCGCGCCTGGCCGTGCGCCAGTCGGTGGGATGCCCACCCTCGGCGTAATGAGCGGTCACTGCCCAGCCCAGCGGCAGGAGAAACATTGACAGGATGACGATCCCGGCGCGCAGCAGGCGTTTGCCTGCGCGCCGGGGAGCCGGGGTGGCGAGCAACATCAACGTTGCCGCCGGTTGAGGGCGGTCCGGGTGGTCAATGCAGGATCTGACCGAGGAAGAGTTGGGTCCGTTCCGATTTCGGATTGGAGAAGAACTCTTCCGGCGGCGCTTCTTCGACGATCTCACCCTTGTCCATGAAGATCACGCGGTGCGCGACGGTGCGGGCAAAGCCCATCTCGTGCGTGACGCACAACATGGTCATGCCGCTCTCGGCCAGTTCTATCATGGTGTCGAGCACTTCCTTGACCATTTCCGGGTCCAGTGCCGAGGTCGGTTCGTCGAACAGCATGATCGCCGGCTTCATGCACAGTGCCCGCGCAATGGCCACGCGTTGTTGCTGACCCCCCGAGAGCTGGCCGGGGTACTTGCCGGCCTGCTCGGGGATGCGTACCCGCTCCAGGAAGTGCATCGCGACTTCCTCGGCTTCGCGCTTGGGCATCTTGCGCACCCACATCGGCGCGAGGGTGCAGTTCTGCAGCACGGTCAGGTGCGGGAACAGGTTGAAGTGCTGGAACACCATGCCGACCTCGCGGCGGATGGCCTCGACCTGTTTCAGGTCCGAGGTCAGTTCCACGCCGTCAACGATGATCCGCCCGGCCTGATGCTCTTCCAGACGGTTGATGCAGCGTATGGTGGTCGATTTGCCCGAGCCGGACGGGCCACACAGCACGATGCGTTCTCCCTGCCGGACCTGAAGGTTGATGTCCTTCAGTACGTGGAACTGGCCGTACCACTTGTTGACGTTTTCCATCTTGATCATCTGCTTGTCGCCGAGGCTCGGCTTGTTTGCGTTTTGACTCATCTATCACTACTCCTAACGCTTGTGTCCGGTGTGCAGCTTGCGCTCCAGGCGCATCGAATAGCGCGACATGCCGAAACAGAATATCCAGAACATCACGGCTGCGAATACGTAGCCTTCGGTGGCGAACCCCAGCCAGGCCGGGTCGACGGTGGCCTGGTGGATGCTGTTGAACAGGTCGAACAGACCAATGATCAACACGAGACTGGTGTCCTTGAACAGCGCGATGAAGGTGTTGACGATGCCGGGAATCACCAGCTTCAACGCCTGCGGCAGTATCACCAGCCCCATCGCGCGCCAGTAGCCCAGCCCCATTGCCGCCGCCGCTTCATACTGGCCTTTCGGGATGGCCTGCAGGCCGCCGCGCACCACCTCGGCGATGTAGGCGGCCTCGAATAGCATGACCGCGATCAGTGCCCGCAGCAGCTTGTCGATCGAGACTTGCTCGGGCATGAACAACGGCAGCATCACCGATGACATGAACAGCACCGTGATCAGCGGCACGCCGCGCCAGAACTCGATGAAGGTCACGCAGATGACCCGGATCGCGGGCATGTCCGAGCGCCGTCCCAAGGCCAGCAAGATGCCCAGCGGCATGGCGCCGGCGATGCCGGTGACCGCGATCACCAGGGTCAGCATCAGGCCGCCCCATTGGCTGGTGCGTACTTCGTCGAGACCGAAGAATCCACCGTTCAACAGCCAGAACGCGACCAGCGGGTAGGCCACCATGTAGAACAGCGCATAGCGCAACCTTTGCGGCATTGCCTTGAAGAACAGCGGTGCCGCGCCGACGATGGCCAGTATCACGGTCAGGTCCACGCGCCAGCGCAGTTCCTCGGGATAGAAACCGTACATGAACTGGCTGAAGCGCACCTTGATGAAGACCCAGCAGGCGCCTCCGCTGGTGCAGTCGGCGCGGCTCGCGCCGGTCCAGTCCGCGTCCAGGAAAGCCCACTGGATGATGGGCGGGATCAGCAGCCAGATCAGGTAGATGGCGAAAACCGTCAGCAAGCTGTTGAACCAGTTGGAAAAGAGGTTGGTGCGCAACCAGCCGACCGCGCCCACCGACAGTATCGGCGGGGTGAGATCGGGTTTGAAGGTATGTGTAGTCGGTGTATTCATCGCGTGGGTTTCCTAGCGCTCGACCAGCGCGATGCGCTTGTTGTACCAGTTCATCAGTACCGAGATGCTCAGACTGATGGCCAGATAGACGGACATGGTAATGGCGATGGTCTCGATGGCCTGGCCGGTCTGGTTCAATACGGTGCCGGCGAACAGCGCCACCAGGTCGGGGTAGCCGATGGCGGCGGCAAGGGATGAGTTCTTGACCAGGTTCAGGTACTGGCTGGTCAGCGGCGGAATGATGACCCGCATCGCCTGCGGTATCACCACCAGACGCAGGTTCAACCTCGGGCGCAGCCCCAGTGACAGGGCCGCTTCGGTCTGTCCGTGGCTCACCGCCTGGATGCCGGAACGCACGATTTCCGCGATGAAGGCCGCGGTGTACAGCGACAGCGCCAGCGTGATCGCCACCAGCTCTGGAATCACCACCAGTCCGCCGACGAAGTTGAAGCCACGCAGCTCCGGGAAGCTCCAACTGAACGGATTGCCCAGAGCAACCGTGGTGGCCGCCGGAAGCAGCACGAACAGGCCGACGACCGTGGCAAGCACCGGGAAGGGCTGACCGGTGGCTTCGCGCCTGACGCGTGCCCAGTGTCCGATGACGAAGCTCGCAACCACCGCGATCGCAAGGCTGGCGATGAAGGCCGGATAGGCGTCGGTGCCGTGCGGGCCCGGCAGGTACAGGCCACGGATATTGATGAACGCGGACTCGAAGAAGGTGATGCTGTCGCGTGGCGAGGGCATGGCCCTGAGCACGGCGAAGTACCAGAAAAAGATCTGCAACAGCGGCGGGATGTTGCGGAAAGTCTCGATGTACACCGTCGCAAGGCGGCTCACCAGCCAGTTATGCGACAGTCTCGATACCCCGAGGATGAAGCCCAGCAGGGTGGCGAAGAAGATGCCCAGCACCGACACCAGCAGGGTGTTGAGCAGGCCGACGAGGAATACCCGGCTGTAGCTGTCGGACTGGTTGTAGTCGATCAGCGACTGCAGGATGCCGAAGCCGGCGGAGTTGTTCAGGAAGCTGAAGCCCGATGTGATGCCACGCTGGGCCAGATTGGTCTGCGTGTTCTGGAACAGATACCAGCCGAGGCCGCTGACGGCAACGACTGCAAGGATCTGGAAGGCCCATCCGCGTATTTTCGGATCGGTCAGGGCCGATCCGCGCGCGGGAGGTACGCTTGCCGTAGTCTGCATGAGGTCTCTCGTACTAGAAGGACGAAAGCCACCGCCTTGCGGCGGTGGCCCGATGGATGCGACTTAGCGAACCGGCGGTGCGTACTGCAGACCACCCTTGTTCCACAGGGCGTTCTGGCCGCGCTCGATCTTCAGCGCGCTGCCCGCGCCGACGTTGCGCTCGAACATCTCACCGTAGTTGCCGACCTGCTTGATGATCTGCACGGCCCAGTCCTTGCCGATCTTCAGATCCTTGCCGTACTCGCCTTCGGCGCCGAGCAGGCGGCGAACGTCGGGCTTGGTCGACGACTTGGCCTGTTCTTCGACGTTCTTCGACGTCACGCCCAGCTCTTCGGCGTTGATCATCGCGAACAGGCTCCAGCGCACCACGTGGAACCACTCGTCGTCACCCTGGCGCACGACCGGACCCAGCGGCTCCTTGGAGATCACTTCCGGCAGCACCACGTAATCACCCGGCTTGGCCAGCTTGATGCGCTGAGCGTAGAGCTGCGACTGGTCCGAAGTGAGCACGTCGCAACGGCCGGCTTCGAGCGCCTTGACGGTCTCGTCGGACTTGTCGTAGTTGATCGGGGTGAACTTCATGCCGTTGGCGCGGAAGTAATCCGACAGGTTCAGTTCGGTGGTGGTGCCCGACTGGATGCACACCGAGGCGCCATCCAGTTCCTTGGCGCTCTTGACGCCCAGGCGCTTGCTCACCAGGAAGCCCTGGCCGTCGTAGTAGGTGACGCCGGCGAAGTTCAGGCCCATGCCCGCGTCACGCGAGCTGGTCCAGGTGGTGTTGCGCGACAGGATGTCGATCTCGCCGGATTGCAGCGCGGTGAAGCGCTCCTTGGCGGTCAGCGGGCTGAAGCGGACCTTGTTGGCGTCGCCGAGCACGGCAGCGGCTACCGCGCGGCACACATCGACGTCGATGCCGAGGTACTTGCCGGACGAATCCGTATACGAGAAACCGGGCAGACCGTCACTGACCCCGCACTGCACGAAGCCCTTGCTGACGACGTTGTCGAAAGTTGCGCCGGCGTGCGCCTGGGCGGAGATGCCCACGGCGGCAATGGCGGTAGCGATGGCCATGGTAGTTTTGGCGAATTTCATTCAAGACCTCCAGGTGGATATGGATATATCAATAAGTTGCCCATGGGTTTTCCATGGGGCAATTCAGGCGACGGAGGGTATTTCCGCCTCCCATTCGATGGCCGCTGCCGTTACAACTGCGTGAAGCCCGGCGCGGACCGTTTTTTTGCTGTGCTCAAGTATTCTCAGCAATCCCGCGCGATGCAAGGCCGCTAGGGAAAATCCCTATCCGATACATGGGCAAGGGTTTACCCGAATCACGAGGGTAACGATTTGAATAATAGAAGTTTTTATTGTCTATACAAGGGTCTGGAGGGTGGGATGGGGGGCTGTGCTGGGGCGGGCCCAAACGGACCCCCGCGCCCATGCCGGGTAAGGGCATGCCCGAAGCAGAAGTCCGCAACCCTTCCGGGTACACTGCGTGGCAAGCGGCGACAGCTTGTCGGCGGATATCTGGGTGGAGGAACACCAACATGAAGTGGATGAGCAGCGGATCGGTGCTACGCAATGTCCTGTTTGGAGCGCTGTTGGTGGTTGCGGCCGCGGGCGCCGAGGTCGGTGCCGCCGAAGAAACGATCAAGATCGGGCTGTCCGGCCCCCTCAGCGGTGGCAGCGCGCCGATGGGCACCAGCATGCGTAACGGTATCCGTCTTGCGGTCGAGGAAATCAACCAGTTCGTGGGTGGGGTCAACGGCAAGAAGATCGAGCTGCTCGAATTCGATGACCAGGCCAACAACGACAAGGGACGGGCGATTGCCGAGGCGTTTGTAAACGAGCACAAGGTCACGGCTGCGATAGGCGTGGTCAACACCGGGGTTGGGCTGAACTCGATCGATGTGTATCAGAAGGCGCGCGTTCCGCTGATGGTGGCGGTATCGACCGGCTCGCAGCTTACGCTGCGCTATGCTCCGCCTGCTTCGAGCGAGAATTTCGTCTTCCGCGTGTCACCCCCGACCACCGTATCGACTTCGTTCTTCGCCCGCCATCTGCTCAAGCGTGCCGGATTCAAGCGTATCGCGCTGCTCGCCGACGACACAGGCTACGGTACCGCCGAGATGACCGATTTCGTCGCGGCGCTCAAGCGCGACAATATCGAGCCGGTGGTGATCGAGCGCTTTCCCATAGGCGCGCGCGACATGCGCGCCCAACTCGGACGCGCGCGCGCCGCCGATGCCGACGTGGTGATGATGTTCGGCATAGGCCCGGAACTGGCGGCCATCGTCAGGAACAAGGCGGAAATGGGGTGGACGGTGCCGGTGTACGGCGGCTGGACCGTCTCGATGCGCAACTTCCTCGATGCCGCCGGACCAGCCGGGGAAGGGGTGTTCACGGTGGCCAGTTTCATCCCGACCAGCCAGAACATGCGTCATCGCTTCTTCGTCAAGAGCTACCTTGAGCGCTTCGGCAAGGACGCGATGGAGTCGGCGATGTCCGCGGCGCAGGGCTACGACGCGATGCGCCTGCTCTACAACGGGCTGGCCCTGGCCGATGACCTGAGTGGCGATAGCATCCGGCTGTCGCTCGAACGCCTGGGCGGGCGGGTCGGGCGCGGGGTGGAAGGAGTCGTGACGACCTATACCCGTCCGTTCACCCCCGAAGACCATGACGCGATCACCGAAAACATGCTGGTCATCGGCGTGGTACGCAACGGCCGCGTCGATTACGCCTTCGAGGAAGACGCGCGCCAGAGCCACGGCATACGGCACAAGCGCGCCGAGTAGCGTTCCACCGGAGACCGCATGACATCGAAACCGCCGGAATCCGCGTTTGGCCGTGACCTGATCGCGTGCCTGGAATCACGGCCGCGCACGATCTCGCCCAAGTACTTCTACGACGCCGCTGGCTCGGCGCTGTTCGAGCGCATCTGTGCGCTGCCCGAGTATTACGTGACGCGCACCGAGTGCGCGATTTTCGAACGCTACATTGGCCAGATGGCGGCGCTGATCGGTCCCGATGCGCAGATTGTGGAGTTTGGCGCCGGCTCGCTGCTCAAGGCGCGCCTGCTGCTCGAAGCGCTGGAACGGCCGCGCCACTTCGTTCCGGTCGATATTTCAGGCGCGCAACTGCTGGCGTCGGCCGCAGTCCTGCGCGGATGCATTCCGGGGCTGGAGGTGACCCCGGTGATCGCCGACTTCACCAGTCCCGAATCCTGCGTGCTGCCCACGCCCATGTTCGGGCGCCGCTGCGGCTTTTTTCCCGGCTCGACCATCGGCAACTTCACCCCTGACCAGGCAAGCGAGTTTCTGTCCGGCGCGGCGCGATTGTTGCGCGGCGGCGGGTTGCTGATCGGCGTCGATCTGGTCAAGGATCCGCAATGGTTGCACGCGGCCTACAACGATGCCGAAGGCGTCACAGCCGCCTTCAACCGCAACCTGCTGGTGCGTGCCAACCGGGAGCTGGGGTCCGATTTCAGCGTGGATCGATTCCACCACTACGCCTTTTACGATCCGGTGCGGCAGCGCATCGAGATGCACTTGCTCAGCGCCGGGCGCCAGTCGGTGTCGCTGGGTGAACGCAAGTTCGAGTTCCTCGATGGCGAGAGCCTGCACACCGAGAATTCATACAAATACACGCTCGACGGCTTTCGCACGCTGGCGAGCCGCAGCGGTTTCGAACCGCGTGCCTGCTGGTGCGATGAGCGGGGGTTGTTCAGCGTGCATTGGCTTGTAGCACCCGCCTGAGTGGCACAGCCCTGGCAGCCTGTCGGACTTGAGGCTGATCTACCGCGCCGGTGGGAAAAACGGTCCATATTTGCCCGGTTTCTCGTTGCATAGAACCACTATGCGCCTCGAAACCGGGCAAATCTGTCCTCGTTTTCCCACCTGGCTCGTGACGATCGCTCAAGTCCGACAGGCTGCTAGGGTTCCGGCAGCACGCTCCATTCCGGGTCCTCGAATTCGCCGATCACGGTGATCTCGCAATTGACAGCGTGCTTGTCGAGGATGGCCCGCACGGTCGCGTCGCGCCGATCGTCCTTGGCGTCGCGATGCGCCTTGGAGTCCCAGGTGGCGATGGCGAGCAGGGTGTCGGGGTGGCCGATCTTGCGGTGCAGGAAGGTGCCGCGCGCACCGGGGGTGCGCTGGATGATCTCGCTCGCCCGGATCCACGCCTCGGCGTATTCCTCCACCGTGTATCCGGGTTTCATCCGCACTTCAAAGATGAACTTGATGCCCGTGATGCTCTCCCGGCAGTCGTGTCAGCCCTTGGTTTCGGGCAGCACGATATTGACTTCCAGCACTTCGTAGTTGTCCTGCTTCTCCAGATGCACCTTGATGTCATCGGGATTGACGCTGACGTACTTCGAGATCACCGCGATCAGCTCGCGCTGCAGTTCCGGCAGGAAGTCCGCGCCGCGCGCGGCGCTGCCGTGTTCGCGGGCGATGATCAGCTGCAGACGCTCCTTGGCGACCGCCGCGGTCTTCTTCTTCTCACCAAACAGCAAAGACAGCAAGGACATGTCATTTGCCTCCGAACAGGCGCTTCATCAGGCCCGGTCTCTCATAGTTGACGAAGCGCAACGGGCGCTCTTCACCGAGGAAGCGCGCCACCACATCGACATAGGCTTCGGAGACGTCGGTGCCCTTGAGGTGGATGGCGGGGGTGCCCTGGTTGGAAGCGTGCAGCACCGATTCGGATTCCGGGATCACGCCGATCAGCGGCACGCGCAGCAATTCCTGCACGTCCTTGTACGACAGCATTTCGCCATCCTCGACGCGCTTGGGCGAATAGCGGGTGACCAGCAGATGCTCCTTGACTGGCTCGCGCCCTTCGGCCGAGCGCCGCGATTTCGACTGCAGGATGCCGAGGATGCGATCCGAGTCGCGCACCGACGACACTTCGGGGTTGGTGGTGATGATGGCCTCGTCGGCAAAGGTCAGCGCCATCACCGCGCCGCGCTCGATGCCGGCGGGCGAGTCGCACACGATGTAGTCGTAACCCAGGTGTTCGAGTTCCTTGATGACCTTCTCCACCCCTTCCTCGGTCAGCGCATCCTTGTCGCGCGTCTGCGAGGCCGGCAGCACGAACAGGTTCTCGCAGTTCTTGTCCTTGATCAGCGCCTGGGTCAGCTTGGCCTCGCCGTTGATGACGTTGACGAAGTCATACACGACGCGCCGTTCGCAGCCCATGATCAGATCGAGGTTGCGCAGGCCGACATCGAAGTCGATGACGGCGGTCTTGTAGCCGCGCAGCGCGAGGCCGGACGCGAATGCCGCGCTGGTGGTGGTCTTGCCCACACCGCCCTTGCCGGATGTTACGACGACGACTCGAGTCACGTTGGTTCCTTCCTGATGGGTGAGCCTGCGCTCAGTCGAGCTGCAGGGGGTCGATAGTCAATTTGTGTCCGGTGCCGCCATCGGTCAAGCGCACCGTGGCGGGCTTGCCCGCGACGTTCGCCGCGATGCCTTGCTCGAAAGTCTTGTACACCCCGGCGATCGATACGATCTCGGGGCCGAAATTGGTCGAAATGATGCGCGCCGCCGCATTGCCCTGCGCACCCGCCAGCGCGCGCCCGCGCAACGGGCCGTAACAGTGGATGCTGCCGTCGGCGATGATCTCGGCGCCGTTGCTCATGCCGGCAAGTAGCACCAGGTCGCCGCCGCGCGCGTAGATCTGCTGCCCGGAGCGCACCGGGCGGTCGATGATCATCGTCCCCGCGGATATGTTCTCGGGCGGGGTGGGCGGAGATGGCGCGGGAGCCGGTTCGGGCTTGGGTGGCGGAGCGGGCTGGGGGGGCGCGGCAGCCTCGCGCGTCGGCGCGGTGGTTGCACCCAGGCTGGCGCCGTCCAGCAGTGCCAGTCCGGCGCGGCGCGCGTCGGCTGTGAGATCGGCGCGCAGGTTGCGCACCCCGATGGGCTGCAATTGAAAGCGTCGCAACAAACTCAGCAGTCCCGCCCAGTCGATTGGCCCCGCCGGGTCGCCGATTTCGCTGAAGTCCAGTATCGCCGCTTCGCCACTGAAAAAGTCCGGCATGCCGCCCAGCATCTTGTGCAGCGCGTCCGCGAGCAGCGGCGGGCGTGTCTCGCGCAGCACCGCGACGGTGGCACCAAGCGAGGCATCGCGGAACTCTATCGGGCGGGTGGGGGGGGTGGCGGACATGGAGGGTTCAGGCCGATAAAGTGGGGAAGTCTACTTAGACCTCGTGAATAAATCCACCACCGCCGCCAATGTCGGCGCGCCGCGTGGCGGGCGGGGTCAGTGCAGGGTCGGCTTGGGCGCATCCGCCTCGTCACCGGGTGGGGCGAAGATCATGTCGATATCATCGACGTCGAAACGGTAATCGTTGTTCGACAAGTCGTCGCGGATCACCACTTCGCCGTGCTCGGCGAGGAGGCGTCGGACCTCTGCTTCGCCCAGGCTGTGCAGCATGTCGACCACCTTGGCGCGGTCGGGCGGCCAGTGGTGGGTGACCGGGCGGCGGTCGAGCAGCAGCACGCTTTCTTCGGCGAACAGGCGCCCCAGCAGTTCTTCCCCCGGCAGCGACAGCAGTTCTTGTTCCTTGACCGTCTGTGCGAGCTGGCTGACCCGCGACCAGCCGTCCGCGTCGCGCTCGGCCGCGCCGGGCAGGCACTGCAGGAACAACGCCGCCGATGCGTCGGGCGAGCATGCCAGCCATAGCCGCGCCGGTTGTTGTTCGGATTGCGTCAGATAGTGCTCAAACACCGCCGCGATGCTGTCGCCTTCGAGCGGCACCAGACTGCGATACGGTTCGCGCATGCTCGGAGCGTCGAGCGACAGTTGCAGGCGGCCGTCGCCGACCAGCGCGGCGAGATCGCCCTGTGCGGGCACTTCGGCGTCGACCCGCGCCATGGCGCGCAGATTGAGGGTCTCGGTACAGTCAACCACCAGCAGGCCAACCGGGCCGTGCCCTTGGATCTGGAAGGTGATGCGTCCGGTCTGCTTGAGATTGCCGGTGATGATGGCCGAGATCGCGCTCATCTGGCCGAGCAACGTTGCGACGGCGGGCGGGTAGTCACGACCGGCCTGCAATGCCTGCCACACCCGGTCGAGGCGCACCACCCGGGTGAGGTCATGTCGGAACTCCGTCCGGGGCCAGTCTGGCCGCATAGGATACGGGATCGAAGCCGACCAGGAGTTCGCCATGCTCGATTTCGATGACTGGACGCCGGATCACGCTGCTGTGCTCGCACATCAGCGCGATGGCGGCGGCCTCGTCGGTGATGTCCTGTTGCGCAGGGTCAAGTTTGCGCCAGGTGGTGCCGCGCATGTTGAGCAGCGCCTCCCAGCTCACGGCCGCGCACCAGCTTTCCAGCGTTGCCCGGTCGGCGCCGGCCTTTTTGTAGTCGTGGAATGCGTAGGCAACGCCATGCCGGTCGAGCCAGTCGAAGGCCTTCTTCATGGTGCTGCAGCTCTTGATGCCGTAGATCGTGATAGTCATCGGACGCGTCGAGTCACTTGCGCAGCGCCCGCGCCAGCGCATCGGCCATGGTGCCGCTAGGCGCGGGGCGCTCGCGCGCGGGTTGGCGTGGCGCAGGTGCACCCTTGTGCTCCTTGCGGCGCTGTTCGGGGGCGGCTTCGTCGCTCAAGCGCATGGTCAGCGCGATGCGCTTGCGCGCCAGATCCACTTCCAGCACCTTGACCTTGACCACGTCGCCGGCCTTGACCACGCTGTGCGGATCCTTGACGAAGCGCTCGGCCAGTGCCGAGATGTGCACCAGTCCGTCCTGGTGCACCCCGATGTCGACGAAGGCGCCGAAGTTGGTGACGTTGGTGATCACCCCTTCCAGCAGCATGCCGGGGGTAAGGTCCTTGACGCTCTCGATGCCGTCGCGGAAGGTCGCGGTGCGGAACTCGGGGCGCGGGTCGCGGCCGGGCTTCTCCAGTTCGGCCAGGATGTCGCGCACCGTCGGCAGGCCGAAGCGCTCGTCGATGAATTCGGACGGTTCCAGGCTCTTGACGAAGCTGCCGTTACCCATCAGCTCGCGCACGCTCCTGCCCACCCGCTTTAGGATGCGTTCGACCACCGGATAGGCTTCCGGATGCACCGCCGACGCATCGAGCGGGTTGTCTCCCCCGGTGATGCGCAGGAAGCCGGCCGCCTGCTCGAAAGTCTTGGCGCCCAGGCGCGCGACCTTCTTGAGACTGTCGCGCTGGCGATATGGGCCGTTGGCGTCGCGGTAGTCGACGATGTTGGCCGCGAGCGTGGTGTTGAGCCCGGCGATGCGCGCCAGCAGCGGCACCGAGGCGGTGTTGACGTCCACCCCGACGGCGTTGACGCAATCCTCCACCACCGCATCGAGGCTCTTCGCCAGCCGGCTCTGGTTGACGTCGTGCTGGTACTGGCCCACGCCGATCGACTTGGGGTCGATCTTGACCAGCTCGGCCAGCGGGTCCTGCAAACGCCGCGCGATCGACACCGCGCCGCGCAGCGATACATCCAGCTCCGGGAATTCCCTGGCGGCCAGTTCGGAGGCCGAATACACCGACGCCCCCGCTTCCGACACCACCACCCTGGTCAGCCCCAGCTCCGGGTGGCGCTGCATCAGATCGGCTACGAGACGGTCGGTCTCGCGCGACGCGGTGCCGTTGCCGATGGCGACCAGCTTCACGCCATGTTCATTGGCCAGCGCGGCGATCGCAGCGATCGACGAATCCCAGTGACGGCGTGGCTCGAACGGATACACCGTGTCGGTTGCCACCAGCTTGCCGGTCGCATCCACCACCGCGACCTTGACCCCGGTGCGGATGCCGGGGTCGAGTCCCATGGTCGGGCGGTTGCCGGCCGGCGCGGCGAGCAGCAGATCCTTCATGTTGCGTGCGAACACGCGGATCGCCTCTTCCTCGGCGCGCTCGCGCAGCTCGCCCATCAGCTCCAGCTCCAGGTGGATGGAAATCTTCACGTTCCACGCCCAGCGCACCGTGTCGAGCAACCAGCGGTCGGCGGCGCGGCCCCGGTCGCCGATCTTCAGACGTACCGCGATGCGGCCCTCGCACGGATGGGGCGCGTCGGGGTCGGGGCGCGGCACTTCCAGCGCCAGCCGCAGCACCCCCTCGTTGCGCCCGCGCAGCAGCGCCAGCGCGCGGTGCGATGGCAGTCTGGCGATGGGCTCGCGGAAATCGAACCAGTCGCGAAACTTCGCGCCCTCGGTCTCCTTGCCCTCGATCACGCTCGCGTGCACCTCGCCTTCGGCGCGCAAATACTCACGCAGCTCACCCAGCAGCGGCGCATCCTCGGCGAACTGCTCCATCAGGATCTGGCGCGCGCCGTCGAGCACGCTCTTGATGTCGGCAAAGCCCGCGTCGGCATTCAGATACGCCGCCGCCTCGGTCTCCGGGTCCAGCGCCGGATTCGCCAGCAAGGCCTCGGCCAGCGGCGCAATCCCCGCCTCGCGCGCGATCTGCGCCTTGGTGCGGCGCCTGGGCTTGTACGGCAGATACAGGTCTTCGAGCTGCTGCTTGGTCTCGGCCGCCGCAAGCTCGGCCCGCAGCGCAGGCGAGAGCTTGTCCTGCTCGGTGATCGACGCAATGATGGCCGCGCGCCGGTCCTCCAGCTCACGCAGATACCCGAGCCGCTCCTCCAGCGTACGCAACTGGGTATCGTCCAACCCCCCGGTGACCTCCTTGCGGTAACGCGCGACAAACGGCACGGTCGCGCCCTCGTCGAGCAAGCGCACGGCGGCCAGCACCTGGCGCGGTTCCACGGCGAGTTCGGAGGCAATGCGGTGTTCTATGGATGGCGGCATGGCGGAATGACTTTGGCAAAAAAGGGTTGCCCCGCCACTGCGAGTGGCGGGGCATGAAAGGCGGCGATGGTGCAGGATTGCAGTGCGGGTTGCAAGCCGGGTTGCAACCGTCCGTCTCGCGCCGGGCACAGCATTCGACGCTGAGTCCTTCGACTTTCAGATCCGCTTGAACAGCGACGCGACCTTCTTGCGCGCACTCATGATGCTGAATGCCTCTGGCTTGTAGTCGCCCAGCCAATCGAGCGTTTCGCTGTGTTGTTCGTCTTCCGGGTTCGCCAGCGCCACAATCAGGTTCTGGTAGCCCCAGGCGCCACCGCAGTCTTCTGGCGGGCAGGCGCGGGCGCCGGCGCGCAGGATGGCGGGGCGCTCGGTCGGGGTTGAGGGCAGGCGTTCTTCGACGGTGATGCGGTGGCGCCAGCTGTCGCCGAAGTCGTAGAGATAGCGGAAGGATTTCCGGCGGCCGAGCACCTGGCCGATTTCGACTTCGTGGTCGGGCAGGACCGGTTCTCCCCAGGCCGGCGAGTCCTCGCTGGTTGGGCCGATGTGGTGGTCGCCGACGATAAATTCGTACAGATGATCGTTCTCCCATCCCATCGCGGTCTGCAGGATGACATGCAGTTCGGCGAAGGTCAGGCAGTTCTCGACTTCGAGGCGGCGCCAGATCGGCGGTGAGATGCCTTCGAGCGCGACATGCAGGATCAGGCGCCGTTCCGGGTAGCTCTCGGGCAGCGCGGCCAGGCGCCGTTCGAGCGGGTTGGCATTCAGCATCTGGTGGAGCAGTCCGATGAGGTTGGAGTGGTCGTAGTCCGGGTCGCGGGCGAGTTTCGCGGTCCAGAATTCGACCCGCTCCCGCGCTTCGGCCTCCCGCCCTTCGGCGAGCAGCACCAAGACTTCGAGACGCGCGAGCATCGGGTTGTCGGGGGTCAGGCGCTGCGCCTGCTTGAACGCAGCCCAGGCGGCGGGGAAATCGCCACTGTCGCAGCTCATCGTGGCTTCACGTTCAAACCCGGCGCTGCGCAAGGTTTTGTCCGGCGCGCTCTTCAGTTTGGCGACAAGTTGCTGGCGCCGGGATTCGTCGTTGCGCGCGAGATAGGCATTGGCGAGCGTGTCGGCGGCCAGCGCGGCGCGCTCATCGAGGCGGCTCACATCGAAGAACAGCGGCTCCAGCAGTGCAATGATGTCCTCGTAGCGCCGCTCCTTGAACCAGGCTCTGGCGATCATGCCGAGCGCGATCGGCGGCACGCCGAGCGCGGCGATCTCGCCCAGGCGTTCGCTGGGCAGGCGCTTGAGGACGCGCGCGGCCATCTCGTCCAGCGGTAGTTGCAGGCCCGGCGTATCGACCGTGCCGCAGCATTGTTTGTATTTGCGCTGTGAGCCGCAGGGGCAGGGCGCGTTGCGTTCCGGCTTGATCTGCTTGTGCGGGCGGAAGTGGTTTTCCGGGATCGGGGTATTGTTCCACAGGTCCAGCGCGGCTTGCGTGGCGATGGCGCGGTTGACACGGTCGAGTTCATCGTCGCTGGACTGTTCGCCGGCCTCATCGGCGATCCATTCGGTTATGGTCGCCATCAGCTCGCGCAGCCGCTGGTGCAGCGCCTGGAACGAGCCGGTGTCGAGGATTACGCCGATGCCTTCATCCACCACGTGGTCGAAATACTCTTCCATGGACTGCGGCGAAACGGGCTGGTCTAGGTGCATGGGTGTGCTCCGGATGGTCAATGATGGCATGGGGGCGCGCGAGCCGGCGTGGGGTCGCGGCCATCACAGCGCGATCAGCGTCTGGCGGCCGTACCAGCTCTGGTCGGCGTCGACTTCGATCTTGTGGCGCGCGGCGGCGGCTTCGATGCACAGCATGCGGCGAAAGCCCGATTCTGGCATGTCGTCGAGCTGGGCGCAGCCGGTTTCCCACGGGTTCCACACCACCACGTCGGGAAAGCCTTCGCTGACGATGTGCAGGCCACGGCCGCTGTCGTGCAGGGTCAGGGGGCGTTGCACGTCGTGGTAAATGCGGTCGAGCGGGGCGTCCACGACCACGCAGTCGCCCGTGTCGCGGATGATGTCGCTGCCGCCGTTGGCGTCGCGGTAGTGGTGGCCGTACAGGCCTTCGAGGCGGGCGTTCTCGACTTCCTTGACGCGCACATAGGTGTGCAGTGCGGCGGTGAAGGCGAACGAGGCGTAGCCGGTGTTGGTGACTTCCAGTTCGATGTCGAGGCGCTGGCCTTCCAGCGCCACGCTCAGTTCCAGTTCGAAGGCGTGCGGCCACAGGGCCATGCTGCGCTCGTCGTCGCCGAGCGTGAGCGTGAGCATGGCGTAGTCGTCGGCGCAGCGCTGGTCACGCAGGGTCCACAGCGACTGGCGGGCGAAGCCGTGGCGCGGCAGTTTGCCCAGGGCGCCGAACTGCGGAAAGCACACCGGCACCCCGCCGCGTATCGCGCGGCTCTGGTCGAGGCGCGCGTCGTCGCTCAGGTACAAACGCTCTTCGCCGTGGGCGGGGCACCAGGACAGCACTTGCCCGCCGAACAGCGACACGACGGCGCGCGCGCCGTCGGCGCTGGTCATGGCGACGGCCGGCAGGCCCTGGAAGGTGACTTGTTCTATCAGTGCGGGCATGGGGTTTCCGTTGTTCGGCTGGGGTGAGGCGCGTGGCGCGGATTCGCGCACGGTATTCGTAGGAGGGGCTTCAGCCCCGAACGCTTGCGTTGCGAAGCTGGGCCAATCGCGGGTGGGCATTGGTGTTCATGCTCAATACCCCGCCTCTTTCTGGTGCCGGAAGGCCAGAACATATATCGCATCGTCCGCCGGTTCGTAGCGGTACAGCGCCACATAGCCGGAATCCCCGAATGCAATCACCAACTCGCGCAGCTCCGGCGTGTCAGGAAACGGCCGGCCAATATCGGGGGATGTTTCCAGCAACTGGAATTGCCGCCCGATGGCCTGAGCAGCTCGCCTGGCCGCGTTCGGGGCCCTGGCGGCCAGGAATCCTCGGCATCGCTCCAAGCCTTGCGCCGCGCCTTCGGTAACGATCAGTCGTGGCAATCCGGAGCCGCT
>JACOUN010000024.1 GCA_016177805.1 Rhodocyclales bacterium | reverse complement strand
AGGTCTTCCATCGCGGTGATCGCGTCGAGGCGTTTCTGCGCCAGCACGGTGGGTTTGGCGTGGGCGTCGGTGAGCAGGTAGGCGTAGGCCTGGTGGTGGCTGCGTCCGACCCGGCCGCGCAACTGGTGCAGTTGCGCCAGGCCGAAGCGGTCGGCGCGGTTGATGATGATGGTGTTGGCGGTCGGGATGTCGATGCCGGTCTCGATGATGGTGGTGCACAACAGCAGGTTGTCGCGCTGCTGGGTGAAGTCGCGCATCACGCGTTCCAGCTCGCGCTCGGGCAACTGGCCGTGGCCGATAGCGATGCGCGCTTCCGGAATCAGCTCGGCCAGCGCGTCGCGCATGTTGTCGATGGTGTCGACCTCGTTGTGCAGGAAGTACACCTGCCCGCCACGCTTGAACTCGCGCAGCACCGCTTCGCGCACCACCCCCTTGCTGTAGCGCTGTACGAAGGTCTTGATCGACAAGCGCTTTTGCGGCGGGGTGGCGATGACCGAAAACTCGCGCAGCCCTTCCAGCGCCAGCCCCAGGGTGCGCGGGATCGGGGTGGCGGTCAGGGTCAGGATGTCGACTTCGCTGCGCAGGGTTTTCATCGCCTCTTTCTGGCGCACGCCGAAGCGGTGTTCCTCGTCGATGATCACCAACCCGAGGCGCTTGAAGCGCACGTCCTTCTGCAGCAGACGGTGGGTGCCGATGATGATGTCCACCTTGCCGTCGGCCAGCAACTGCAGTGCCTCGCCCTGTTCCTTGGCCGACTTGAAGCGCGAGATCTCGGCGACCTTGATCGGCCAGTCGGCGAAGCGGTCGGCGAAGGTCTGGTAGTGCTGTTCGGCCAGCAGCGTGGTGGGGGTGAGGATGGCGACCTGCTTGCCGTCGGCCACCGCGACGAAGGCCGCGCGCAGCGCGATCTCGGTCTTGCCGAAACCCACGTCACCGCACACCAGACGGTCCATCGGGCGGCCGGTGCGCATGTCGGTGACCACCGCATCGATGGCGGCCTGCTGGTCGGGGGTGGTCTCGAAGCCGAAGCCCTCGGCGAAGGCTTCCAGGTCGTGTTGCTTGAAGTCGAAACGGTGGCCGGGGCGCGCGGCGCGCTGGGCGTACAGCGCCAGCAGTTCGGCGGCGGTGTCGCGGATCTGCAGCGCCGCCTTCTTCCTGGCCTTTTCCCAGTGGCCGGAACCGAGCTTGTGCAGCGACACCGCTTCCGGGTCGGCCCCGGCGTAGCGCGTGATGACGTGCAGTTGCGATACCGGCACGTAGAGCTTGTCGCCGCTGGCGTATTCGAGATGCAGGAACTCGGTTTCGCCTTCGCCCAGATCCATGTGGATCAGGCCCATGTAGCGGCCGATGCCGTGCGACACATGCACCACCGGGTCGCCCGCGCTCAGTTCCGACAGGTCGCGCAGCCAGCCTTCCATGGTGGCGGCCTTGCGCTGGTCGCGGCGGGTGCGGGTGCGCGCGGTGGCGGCGTACAGCTCGGCTTCGGTGATGATCGCCAGGCGGACCTCGGGCAGCACGAAGCCGCCCATGAGCGGGCCGACGGTGAGGGCGAACTTTGCGTCCGAGGCGAGAAAGCCGTCCAGGTCGGTGGCCGGCGCCGGGTGCAGGCCGTATTCGGCAAAATAGTCGGACATGGTCTCGCGCCGTCCGGCCGATTCCGCCAGCACCAGCACCCGCCCGCCAGCGTCGGTCCACGCGCCGAGCAACTGCGTCTTGAGGGGGTGCAGCGGGTCGGCGGCCTTGCGCTCCACCGCGATGGGTGGCAGCGGACGCGCCGCATTGATGTCTGGGCTGGTGGGATCGGGGGCAAGGATGCGCACGCGCGGCTTGTCCTGCAGCGCGGTGAAGAAATCTTCCTGCCCGAGAAACAGCGTCGTGGGCGGCAGCACCGGGCGCGTGCGGTCGCCGCTGAGCAGTTTGTGGCGCGACTGCGTGTCGCGCCAGAACTCGTCGATGGCTGCCGGCACGTCGTGATGCAGCACCACCACGGTGTCGTCGGGCAGGTAGTCGAACAGCGTCGCGGTGTCGTCGAAGAACAGCGGCAGGAAGTATTCGATGCCGGCCGGTGCGATGCCGTTGGTTACGTCCTTGTACAGCGGCACGCGCGACGGGTCGCCCTCGAAGGTCTCGCGGAAGCGGCTGCGAAAATGCGCGCGGCCGGCTTCATCGAGCGGAAACTCGCGTGCCGGCAGCATGCGGATCTCCGGCACCGGGTACACCGTGCGCTGGGTGTCGGGGTCGAAGGTCTTGATGCTCTCGATCTCGTCGTCGAACAGATCGATGCGCAACGGCAGGGCCGCCCCCATCGGATACAGATCGATCAGCCCGCCGCGTACCGAGAACTCGCCCGGTCTGACGACCTGGGTGACATGCTCATAGCCCGCGAGCGCCAGTTGCTTGCGCAGGCCGTCCACGTTGAGCGCGTCGCCCTGCTTGAGAAAGAAGGTGTACGCGGCGAGGAAGGCGGGTGGCGCCATGCGGTACAGGGCGGTCGAGGCCGGCACCAGCACGATGTCGGACTCGCCGCGCGACAGCGCGTAGAGGGTTGCCAGGCGTTCGGAGATCAGATCCTGGTGCGGCGAAAAACTGTCGTAGGGCAGGGTTTCCCAGTCGGGCAGCAGGTGGGTGCGCAGCGCGGGGGCGACCCATTTCAGTTCGTCCTGCAGCCGCTGCGCGTCGAGCGGGTGGGCGCACACCACCAGTAGCATCCGCCCGCGCCCGGCCAGTTGCGCCAGTGCGAACGCGTCGGCCGAGCCGTGCAGCGGGGGGAGGTCGATACGTGTTCCGGGGCGAGGGGCGGGCAGCGCGGCGAGGGTGGGAAGCAGGCGATGATAAGAGTCAGGCATTGGGGCGTCGGGGTGGTTGCTGGCTGGCGCAAAAAATGGCCAAGAGCGGAATTATCCACCACCTTGCGACGTTTACTGAACCGGCGACCAAAGAGATTGCTCGTCATTATTCCAGCGCACGCCGGAATCCACGCGGTGGATCTGGGCACCGGCCTTCGCTGGTGTGACGGAATCTGATTGCCGGGCGGGTATGGCGCTGGGGCGCGGGGGCGAGGAGGCGTGGCGGCTTGCGTCGAAGGTCGCTACCGTCATCGCCTGGCGTGCGGTGGCGCGCTCACTCGGCGTCGACAGGCGCGGTGGCGGGGCGTTGCAGCGTCTCGGCAAACCATGCTGCCGCCAGGCGGTTGAAGGTGGATAGTGCGTTGCCTTCCGCCAACAGCGGTCCGGCCTCGGCTACGCGTTGCCAGTCGCGCTCGGCGGTGATCAGGCTGTAGGCCTGGGCGGCGATGTGGCAATCGGGGTCGTTGCTGCCGAATACGACGCGAATCGGCGTCGCCAGCGTTCGGAGCGGTTCGGCGCCGGCCAGATCGGGGCGCCCGCCCCGGCACACGATGGAAGCATAGCGGCCGGGGTATTTCCACGCCGCTCGCACCGCCGCCGCGCTTGCGGTTCCTGATCCGAGCAGCCCGATCGGCAGGGCTCGCAGCGGTGGCTGATGTTCGATCCACTCGGTGGCGGCGAGCAGGCGGTTGGCCATCTGAGGCACGTTGTAGCGCGCGTCCGCGTCGCGCCTTTCCTCGTCGGCGGTCAGCAGGTCGAGCATCAACGTGGCCACTCCCGCCCGTTGCAGCGCCGCAGCGACCTTCTGGTCGACGGGCTGGGTGGCCGGGTCCGTGCCCGGCACGAGGATCACAACCAGCCCCGGAACCCCTGGCGCATGCGACAGGCGCGCGTCCAGCCACGCGCCTTCGGCGGGAATGCTCAACAAGGTCGTGCGTAGCTTCACATGTTGTCCCCGATGGTCATTTCACCGCATGTTACTCGTCATGTGCGCCGACCGGCTGGATCGCGACCGGAATGCGCCGCGAACCGAACGGGGTGGCAAAACGGTGGTAACGCCCCGTCAGCGCCGTGCCGCATTGCGGGCAGCGCCCATCGTCATCCAGACGATAGGCGAGTATTTCGTACCAGTCGCGCACGATCAGCGCCGCGCCGCACCCGGTGCAGCGCGTGGTGCCGCCCTCGGGGTCGTGCACGTTGCCGGTGTAGACATGATGCAGCCCTTCACCCTGCGCGATGCGGCGCGCGCGCGTGAGCGTGGCGGGCGGGGTGGGCGGGATCCGGTCGAGCTTGTAATCGGGATGAAAGGCGGTGAAATGCAACGGAACGTCGGGGCCGAGTTCGCGCGCGACCCAGTGCGACAGCGCCTGCAACTCCGCGTCGCTGTCGTTCAGCCCCGGTATCAGCAGGGTCGTGATCTCGACCCAGACGTTGGTGTCGTGCACCAGCCATACCAAGGTGTCGAGCACCGGTTGCAGGTGCGCGCCGCACTGGCGCACGTAGAAGTCATCGGTGAAGCCCTTGAGGTCGACATTGGCCGCGTCCATGTGCGCGTAGAAGTCGCCGCGCGCCACCTCGGTGATGTAGCCGGCTGTCACGGCCACCGCCTTGAGTCCGTGCGCATGGGCGGCGATGGCGGTGTCGATCGCGTATTCGGCGAAGATCACCGGGTCGTTGTAGGTGAAGGCCACGCTCAGGCATCCGTGGCGCGCCGCCGTGGCGGCGATCTGTTCGGGGGAGGCGGCATCCATCAGGCGGTCCATGTCGCGCGACTTGGAGATGTCCCAGTTCTGGCAGAACTTGCATGCGAGATTGCACCCGGCAGTGCCGAACGAAAACACGCTGGTGCCGGGGTAGAAGTGGTTGAGCGGCTTCTTCTCGATCGGGTCGATGCAGAAGCCGGAGCTGCGCCCGTAGGTGGTCAGCACCATCGCGTCGCCTTCGCGCATGCGCACGAAACACGCGCCGCGCTGGTCGGCGTGCAGCTTGCAGTAACGCGGGCACAGGTCGCACTGGATGCGCCCGTCGTCGAGGGCATGCCAGTAGTTGCCGGTGTGGTGGCGGGATGGGGATGCGGGGGCGTTCATTCTGTCCACTTCCTGACTGTGTAGGTGGCGACGTGCAGGTCGATCGCCGATTGCGAGGGGTCGAGGCCGGCCTTGCGTTTGAGGGCATCGAGGAACTGGCGTGGCTCGCGCAACTGCTCCCACACCTGCGGCAGGAACGTCGCACTGTGCGCTCCGGCGTATAGCATCACGCCGTCCACGCCCGGTCTGAGTTTCTTCAGCAGCGTGGCCTCGTCGCGGAAATCCAGTTTGTGTGGCTCGGACAGCAACGACACTTCAACCCGGATGTGCGGCAGTTCCGACGCGGTGACCGGGGTGAAGCGCGTGTCGCGCGTCGCGGCGGCGATCGCGTTGAAGGCGACGTCTTCGGCGATGGTCCGGCGCGCATATACGCTGCCAATGCAGCCGCGCAACTCACCCGCGTTGGTCAGGGTGACGAAGGTGGCACCCAGCGCTTCCAGTTCCGGTTGATCGGGCAGCGGGGCGTCGCTCACCCCTAGATGGCGGGCGATGGCGCAGCGCGCGCGCGCGAGCAGCAGCGCACCGAGTTCAGTGTCGGACAGGGTGTTCATGGTCGTCGGGTTCGTAGAACGCGATGCTGGTGTAGCCGACCACGCGCGAGCGGTCGCCGGCGGTGTCGCCGGAGTTGCGCAGATCGAGCAGCAGCGGCTTGAGTCCGCGTCGTCGCGCGACGTGCAGCAGGCCATTGATGGGCCGCGCGCCACAGGCTTGCAGATCCTGCAGGTCGCCTTGCAGCGTGGTGATCTGCCCGGCGGTCGCGCGGTCCAGCGCCTGGGCGTCGTGGTAGGGGTGGTAGTGCGACAGGTCGGAGCTGATCACGATCAGCGTTTCGCGCCCGCCCCACAGCGCGTCCAGCAGTTCGGCCACCGCGTCCGGTGTTGCATCGCCGACCAGCAGCGGCACGATGCTGAAACCGTCGAGCACGCTCTGGAGGAAGGGGAGCTGCACTTCGAGACAGTGTTCCAGCGCGTGCGGCCGGTCATCCACCACGACTTCGGCACGCCGCTGGAGCCAGTGCCAGCTCTCGTCGTCGAGCGGGATGGTCCCCAGCGGGGTGGCGAAAGCGTGGGTGGCGGGCAGCACAAAATTGCGCACCGCCATGCGATGCGCCGGGCCGAGCAACACCACCCGCCGGACCGTGTCACGCAGCCGCGCGACGCTGGCGTATCCGAGCGCCGCCACGGGGCCCGAGTAAATGTAACCAGCATGCGGCACGACCAGCGCCTTGGGCGCCTCCAGCGGGTATTCCGCCAGTTGCGCGGCGGCAAGCAGGGTTGCTATCTGGGCGCCGAGCTGGCGCGCATCGGCGGGGTAGAACTGCCCCGCGACGGCGGCGGGGCGCACGGTGATGCTGGCCATGGTCAATCCTTACCTGGAAAACGGGGTGCAACTTCAGTATAGGCGGCAGGCCCACGCGCGCAGGGGTGAGTGCACCGGGGCGCCGGCGCAGTCAGGGTGTACGCACGATATTGCGTGAACGGTGCAAAACGAGACATAACATGCCTTGCGTGTCGCGATACGCTCGCGGCCATACGTCTAACAAGGAGAACGTTCGTGAATCTGTCCCACGTGTTGTTGACCGCGTTGCGCGACCACGGTGCCCGTGAAGTTTTCGGCATCCCCGGTGATTTCGCTTTGCCGTTCTTCAAGGTCATCGAAGAGTCGAAGATCCTGCCGCTATTCACGCTCAGCCACGAGCCGGCGGTCGGGTTCGCCGCCGACGCCGCGTCGCGCTACAACCGCTCGCTGGGCGTGGCGGCCGTGACCTATGGCGCCGGCGCGCTCAACATGGTGAACGCGGTGGCCGGCGCGTTTGCCGAGAAGTCGCCGCTGGTGGTGATCTCCGGCGCCCCCGGCGCGGGCGAGGTGCGTTCGGGCATGCTGGTGCACCATCAGGCCAAGACCATCGATTCGCAGTTCGCGATCTATCGCGAAATCACCTGCGACCAGGCGCGTCTGGATGACGCGCGCACCGCCCCTGCGGAGATCGCGCGGGTGCTGGCGAGCTGCCTGCGCGAGTCGCGCCCGGTGTATATCGAGCTGCCGCGCGACATGGTGAACGTGGCGTGCGAGCCGGTGGTGGCCGAGGTGCCGTTGCCGACCGACGCCGAAGTGCTCGACGCCTGCGCCGACGAGGTGCTGGCACGTCTGCGTTCGGCCACCTCGCCGGTGCTGATGGTGGGGGTCGAAGTGCGCCGCTTCGGGCTGGAGGACAAGGTGGCGGAACTGGCGCATCGGCTGGGCGTGCCGGTGGTCACCACCATCTTCGGCCGCGGCCTGCTGGCCGACAGCGACGGGGCGCTGGCCGGCACCTACCTGGGCGTGGCGGGCACCGCCGAGGTGACCAACCTGGTCGAGGACTCGGATGCGCTGCTGCTGCTGGGCGTGATCATCTCGGATACCAACTTCGGCGTGTCGTCGCGCAAGATCGACATGCGCCGCACCATCCAGGCGCTCGATCACCGCGTTACGCTGGGTTACCACACCTACGCCGACGTGACCCTGCCGGCCTTCGTCGACGCGCTGCTGGCGCGCCTGAGCGGGGATGCGCCACAGCCCAAGGTGACCTCGCCGGTGTACCCGCGCGGCCTCAAGGCCGACACCGCGCCGATCGGCCCCAACGACATCGCGCTCGCGGTCAACGACCTGATGGACGTGCACGGACGTTTCCCGATCGCCACCGACATCGGCGACTGCATGTTCACCGCGATGGACATCACCCCCACCGCGCTGGTCGCGCCGGCCTATTACGCCTCGATGGGCTTCGGCGTGCCGGCCGGCATCGGGTTGCAGGCGGCCTCGGGCGAGCGCCCCTTGATTCTGGTGGGCGACGGCGCGTTCCAGATGACCGGCTGGGAACTGGGCAACTGCCGGCGCTTCGGTATCGATCCGATCGTGATCGTGTTCAACAACCAGTCGTGGGAAATGCTGCGCACCTTCCAGCCCGAGTCGTCGTTCAACGACCTGGGTGACTGGAAATACGCCGACATGGCCGCCGGGCTGGGCGGGGAGGGGGTGCGGGTGCACACCCGCGAGGAACTCAAGGTCGCGCTCGACCACGCGGTGGCCACGCGCGGCAAGTTCCAGTTGATCGAAGCCATGATCCCCAGCGGCGTACTGTCGGACACGCTGGCGCGCTTCGTCGCCGGGGTCAAGCGCCTGACGGTGGCCAAGGTGCCTGACGCCTGCTGATCCGCAGCGGCGCGGATTGCCCGATTCGGGTTAAGATCCGCGCCATGCCAGCCTTTCAACCTCATCACTACGCCATCGTGCCGGCTGCCGGATCGGGCAGTCGCATGGGCGCGGAAAAGCCCAAACAGTATCTGCCGCTGCTGGGCAAGCCGCTGATCCACCACACCCTGTCGGTGCTGTGCGGCATCGACGGGATCGACAAGGTGTTCGTGGTGCTGTCGGTGGACGACGCCGAGTGGGGCCGTCACGACTGGAGCGGCCTCGGGCCCAAGCTGGTACCGCTGTTCTGCGGTGGCGCCACGCGCGCCGACAGCGTGCTGGGCGGCTTGCGCACCATCTCCAATGAAGTGCAACCCGCCGACTGGATACTCGTGCACGACGCGGCGCGGCCGTGTCTTGCGCCCTGGCATGTCGAAAAGCTCATGCGCGAGCTTGCGCACGACGAAGTGGGCGGACTGCTCGCGGTGCCGGTGGCCGATACGCTCAAGCGTGCCGACGATCACCGCCACGTCATCGCGACTGTTCCGCGCGACAGTCTGTGGCAGGCGCAGACGCCGCAGATGTTCCGCTACGTGATGCTCCGCCGGGCGCTGGAAGCGGCGCACCACGCCACCGACGAATCGAGCGCGCTGGAAGCGGCAGGCTTGCACCCGCGCCTGGTGCCCGGTGATGCCACCAATCTCAAGGTCACCTTCCCGCTGGATCTGCATCTGGCGGAGTGGATACTCAACAGTCGCGAGGGATGAGGGTATGAGCGCCGCAAACTGTGCGTTCCGCATCGGCCAGGGGTTCGACGTGCATGCACTGGTGCCGGGGCGCCCGCTCATCATCGGCGGGGTCACGATACCGTTCGAGCGCGGCCTGCTCGGTCATTCGGACGCCGACGTGCTGCTGCACGCGCTCACCGACGCGCTGCTGGGCGCGGCCGGGCTGGGCGACATCGGCCGCTTGTTTCCCGACACCGATCCGCAACACGCCGGCGCCGACAGCCGCGCGCTGCTGCGCACCGCCTACGCGCAAGTGCTGGCGGCTGGCTACGCGGTGGTGAATGTGGATGCGACCGTGATTTGCCGCGCGCCGAAGATCTTGCCGCACGTGCCGGCCATGGCCGCCAACATCGTCGCCGATCTGGGGGTGATGCCGGCGATGGTCAACATCAAGGGCAAGACCACCGAGAAGCTCGGCTTCACCGGACGGGGCGAAGGCATCGCCGCGCAGGTGGTGGCCTTGCTCGTCGCATCGTCCGGTGGCGACTGACCAAACCACCACCGCGACCGCCGGCGCCGCTCGGGCGCGGGTGTACTTCGCGCTGTGGCCCGATGCCGCGACGACAAAGCAGCTCCACGCGACTGCCAGCGAGATCCGGCCAGCCTGCGGCGGCCGGGTGATGCGCGCCGATACCCTGCACCTGACCCTGGCCTTCATCGGCGACATCCCGCGCGCGCGGATCCCGCAGCTATTGTTGCTGGGCGGGGAGGTGAGCTGCCCCGCGTTCACGCTGTGCCTCGACATGGCGGCGCTGTGGGAAAGGCAGCACCTGATCTGGGCCGGACCGCGCCAGCCGCCGGTCGGGTTGATCGATCTGGCCGGGCAGCTCTCCAGCCGCTTGCAGGCGGCGGACGTGCCGGTCGATCGCCGCGTGTTCAAGCCTCATGTGACGCTGATACGCCGCTGCGAGCGTGCCTTCGCCGAACGCGAGATCGAGCCGGTGGTGTGGAACGTGCGCGATTTCGTGTTGGTTGAATCGCTGCGCGAGCCGGCGGGAACGCGTTACCGGGTGCTCGCGCGCTGGCCCGTGTCATAGAAAACGGGGCCGGCCGGCCCCGTTGTCGAGTTGATCGATGCGGCTGAAGGTTCAGAGGTACAGACAACCCGCCAGATGCTCGCGCAGTTTGGGTTCGGCGGTCTTGGTGTAGTCCTTCTCGAAGCGGTCGGATATCAGTTGCGCGGTCGGGTGGTCCATGACCGAGTTGAGCATGCCCATGAAGCCCGGCGGCGCAAAAACGATGGCGCGGCGGAAGGCGTTGCGGGTTCGTCCCGCATACAGCTCTTGCGCCAGTTCGTGAGCGAAGACCTTCGCTTCATGGTCTTTCGGTTGGGTCTGGGGCTGTTTCACGCCGGGTCCGTTGCCGTTCGATGCCATGCTGCCGGCTCTGTCGGTGACCAGGTCAGAGTTCTTTAGTCGGCTTTCAGGGTGGATCAGCTCCTTGACAAGCTTGAGCCCCTTGTTGGGGCCGAGGTTTTCGTAAAGCTTGGCAAGGCTGGCATTGGCAACCAGAATCCAGGTAATAGCCATGGTGTACCTCCGGACGATTGAAAACGAGTGCTGCAAGGCAGCCTTTCCAGCTTAGACCCGCCGGGTGAAGGCCGCCAGCGATGGTTTTGCGGTGCCGCGCAACGCCGCGCATCCGTTGGCTGTGGAGAGTGTTGCCAAGCAAGGCCGGGCGTTGTTGGTGTAGCGCACAAAACGTCAATTGGCCGTAGTCCTGGTGCTGATCGTCATGTGATCGCGCAGGAACAGGGTGCCCACCCACCGGAGTCGGATTCGGTGTTGACCTAAAGAGGACTGTTTTGGTACTCTTTACTCATCAACTGGCAGAACGGCTTTATAGGAGGCGACCCGGCATGCAACCCAATGCAACCATAGAACGATTGCTGGACCTGTCCGCGTGCTATCTCGGGCTGCGTGAGTGCCGCTTCGATGCCGCTACGGGCGCGGCACCCGATGGTCAGCATGCAACGCCGGAGCAGGGCGGGTCACGCGACTCGTCGCTGCGTGCCGCGCACTGACGGGCGCCGCGATCATGTTGCGCATCAGCAAGATCACCGACTACGGCACCCTGGTGCTGACCCACATGGCGAGCATGCCCGAGCACCTGTTCAGCGCCAGTGATCTCGCGGCCACGCTGGGGCTGGGGGTGCCGACGGTGAGCAAGGTGCTCAAGCTGCTCGGCCATCACGGGCTGGTGCTCAGCGTGCGGGGTTTGCACGGTGGCTATCGCCTGGGGCGCTCACCGGATCAGATCAGCGTCGCCCAGATCGTCGACGCGCTGGAAGACAAACCCTTCGGCCTGACCGAATGCAGCGCCAACTCGGGCGTTTGCAGCATCGAGACCAGTTGTCGCATCCGCGCCAACTGGCAGCGCATCAACGTGGTGGTGCGCGGCGCGCTTGAGGACGTGACGCTGGCCGAGATGGTGCGCCCGGTGCCGATCGAATGCGTGATCAAGCCGCGCCTGGCGGATGCGGAACCAACCGCGCGGCTGGGCCGCCAGAAGTGAACTGGAGATACGTCAGATGAACGCCGCGACCAAGAACATCGATTCCTTCCTCGACCGCGAATACTCGGCCGGTTTCGTCACCGACCTGGAGTCCGATTCGCTGCCGAAGGGTTTGAGCGAAGCCACGGTACGGGCGATTTCGGCGAAAAAGCACGAACCCGCCTTCATGCTCGAATGGCGGCTGGAGGCGTACCGGCACTGGCTGACCATGACGCCGCCGCACTGGGCGCAGGTCGGTTTTCCGGCCATAGACTTTCAGGACATCGTCTACTACGCCGCGCCCAAGCAGAAGAAGGACGGCCCGCGCAGCCTCGACGAGGTCGACCCGGAACTGCTGCGCACCTACGAAAAGCTCGGCGTGCCGCTGCACGAACGCGCCCGCCTGGCCGGGGTGGTGGCGGTGGATGCGGTGTTCGACTCGGTATCGGTCGGCACCACCTTCCAGAAGCAGCTCGCCGAAAAGGGCATCATCTTTTGTTCGTTCTCGGAGGCGGTGCGCGAGCATCCCGACCTGGTGCGCCAGTACCTCGGTTCGGTGGTGCCACCGGGCGACAACTTCTATGCCGCGCTCAATTCGGCGGTGTTTTCCGACGGCTCGTTCGTCTACATCCCCAAGGGTGTGCGCTGCCCGATGGAGCTGTCCACCTATTTCCGCATCAACGCCCAGGATACCGGCCAGTTCGAGCGCACCCTGATCATCGCCGACGAAGGCGCCCACGTGAGCTACCTGGAAGGCTGTACCGCGCCGATGCGCGACGAGAACCAGTTGCACGCGGCGGTGGTCGAGCTGGTCGCGCTCAAGGACGCGCGCATCAAATATTCCACTGTGCAGAACTGGTATCCGGGCGACAAGGATGGCAAGGGCGGCATCTACAACTTCGTGACCAAACGCGGCGATTGCCGGGGCGACCGCTCGCACATCTCCTGGACCCAGGTCGAAACCGGCTCGGCGATCACGTGGAAGTACCCGAGCGTGGTCCTGCGCGGCGACGATTCGGTGGGCGAGTTCTATTCGGTGGCGCTGACCAACAACCGGCAGCAAGCCGACACCGGTTCCAAGATGACCCACATGGGGCGCAACACGCGCAGCACCATCATCTCGAAGGGCATTTCGGCCGGCCACGGCAGCAACACCTTCCGTGGCCTGGTGAAGGTCACGCCCAAGGCCGAGAACGCGCGCAACTACACCCAGTGCGATTCGCTCTTGATCGGCGAACAATGCGCGGCGCACACCTTCCCGACCATAGAGGCGGGCAACCCCAGCGCCCGCGTCGAGCACGAGGCCACCACCTCGCGCATAGGCGAGGACCAGCTTTTCTACGCGATGCAGCGCGGCCTGTCGGCCGAGGACGCGGTGTCGATGATCGTCAGTGGATTCTGCAAGGAAGTGTTCAAGGAGCTGCCGATGGAATTCGCCGTCGAAGCCCAGAACCTCCTCGGCGTCAGTCTTGAAGGCAGTATTGGATAAGGCAGGATAAGGAGAACAGGCATGCTCGATATCAACGATCTCAGGGTCTCGGTGGATGGCAAGCCGATACTGAACGGACTCAGCCTGCACGTGAAGGCCGGCGAGGTGCACGCCATCATGGGCCCCAACGGCTCGGGCAAGAGCACGCTGGCGCAGGTGCTGGCCGGGCGCGACAGCTTTCAGGTCGACGGCGGCACGGTCACCTATGACGGGGAGGATCTGCTGACCCAGCCGGCCGAAGTGCGCGCGCGCGCCGGGGTGTTCCTCGCGTTCCAGTACCCGGTCGAGATTCCGGGGGTGTCGAATGCCTATTTCCTCAAGGCGGCGGTCAACGCGGTGCGCCGCCATCGCGGGCTGCAGGAGCTGGACGCGATGGACTTTCTCAAGCGCGTCAAGAGCGAGATGAAGGCGGTCGGCATGAAGGAGGAATTCCTCTATCGCTCGGTCAACGAAGGCTTCTCCGGTGGCGAGAAGAAGCGCAACGAAGTGCTGCAGATGACGCTGCTGGAGCCGAAACTCGCGGTGCTGGACGAAACCGACTCGGGTCTGGACATCGACGCGCTGAAGGTGGTTGCCGACGGCGTCAACCGTCTGCGCGCGCCGGATCGCGCCCTGATCGTGATCACCCACTACCAGCGCCTGCTCGACTACATCGTGCCGGACTACGTGCATGTGCTGGCCAACGGCACCATCGTGCGCTCGGGCGGGCCGGAACTGGCCGCCGAGCTGGAAGAGCGCGGCTACGCCTGGCTGGCCAAGGCCCCCGAAGAGCAAGCCAAGGGGGTGACGACATGAGTCAGGTCGAGATCTGGCAAGACCAGTATCGCGTGCGCGCGCAGGGACTGCCGGGCGCCACGCTGCCGTGGCTGGTGACCCTGCGCGAGCGCGCGATGGAGCGTTTTGTCGCGATGGGGTGGCCTACGCGGCGCAAGGAGGACTGGCACCACACCTCGCTCGCGTTCCTGGAGGGGCAAACGTTCAAGGTACCCATGCGCGGGGCCGCGCCTCCGGAGGAGAGTCTGATGGGGCGGTTGCGCGAGGGTGGCGCAGGCCACTGGCTGGTGTTCGTCAACGGCTGGTTCAATGCCGCCTTGTCGCAGATCGGCTCCTTGCCCGAGGGCGCGACGGTTGACACCATGCCGCAGGCCCTGATCGGTCACGCCGAGCGGGTCGAGGCACACTACGGCAGCGCCGAAGACGGCGGCAGCCCGGCCGCGCTCAACGCCGCGCTTGCCACCGACGGCGCCTACGTGCATCTGGCGCGCGGCGTAGCGGTCGAGGCGCCGATACACCTCGTCTTCATCGCCACCATCGCCGAAGGCGCAAGCCACGTGCGCAATCTGGTGATCGCCGAAGACGGCGCCGAAGCCACGCTGGTGGAACACTATCTCGGCACCTCGGCAACCGCCACCCTGACGAATGCCGTGACCCGCATCCACGCGGGGGCGGACAGCCGCATCACCCATCTGAAACTGCAGCAGGAAGCGGAACAGGCCCTGCACCTGGCCAGCATCGACACGCAGCAGGGGCGCGGCTCGGTGTTCAACTCGCACTCGCTGTCGTTCGGCGCGCGCCTGGCACGCAACGACATCACCACCCGCTTTGCCGGCGAACACTGCGAAACCCTGTTCAACGGCATGTATCACGTCGACGGCAAGCGCCACGTCGACCACCACACGGTCATCGATCATGCGCTGCCGCACGGCGTCAGTCGTGAGTACTATCGAGGCATCCTGGATGGCAGCGCGCGCGGCGTGTTCAGTGGCCGCATCAAGGTGGCGCCGGGGGCGGTCAAGAGCGACGCGATGCAGCGCGCCGACAGCCTGCTGCTGTCACGCCAGGCCGAAGCCGACGCCCGCCCCGAACTGGAAATCTACGCCGCCGACGTCAAATGCGCCCACGGTGCGACGGTCGGCCAGATCGACGACGACAGCCTGTTCTACCTGCGCGCGCGCGGCATGGACGAAGCACACGCACGCAACCTGCTGACCTATGCCTTTGCCGCCGAGGCGCTGGCGCGCATCGGCGTCGCGCCGCTGCGCAACCGCGCCCGCGCGGCGCTGCTGGCACGCCTGCCGGGCGGGCACTTGCTGGAGGAACTGACATCATGAGCGTACTGGCCTTTCCCTCCCGCACCGGCGGCTGTCTGCGCGGCGTGGAGGACTTCCCCATCCTGTCGCGGCGGATACGCAACAAGCCGCTGGTGTATCTGGACAACGCCGCCACCACGCAGAAGCCCGAAGTCGTGATCGAGGCGGAAAGCCTGTACTACCGCGAATCCAACGCCAATATCCACCGCGGCGTGCACTGGCTGTCGCAACGCGCCACCGACCTCTACGACGAAGGCCGCGAGAGCGTGCGCCGCCTGCTCAATGCCGCGCGTAGCGACGAGATCGTGTTCACGCGCGGCACCACCGAAGCCATCAACCTGGTCGCGTATAGCTGGGGGTGCTCGCAACTGCGCGCCGGCGACGAAGTGCTGATTACCGCCATGGAGCACCACTCCAACATCGTGCCGTGGCAACTGGTGTGCGAGCAGACCGGCGCGCTGCTGCGCGTGGTGCCGGTCAGCGACTGCGGTGAACTGGATCTGGAAGCTTTCGAAGCGCTGCTCGGGCCACGCACCCGCATGTTCGCGGTCGCGCATGTGTCCAACGCGCTCGGCACCGTCAACCCGCTGCCGTGGCTGATCGAACGCGCCCACGCGGCCGGCGCGCGGGTGCTGGTTGACGGCGCCCAGGCGGTGGCCCACATGCCGGTGGACGTGCGGGCGCTGGGGTGCGACTTCTACGCCTTCTCCGGACACAAGCTGTACGGCCCGACCGGCATCGGCGCGCTGTACGGGCGCGCCGAGCTGCTGGCCACGATGCCGCCCTGGCAGGGCGGCGGCGACATGATCCGCACCGTGAGCTTCGAGCGCACCACCTACGCGCCGCCGCCGCAACGCTTCGAGGCCGGCACCCCCAACATCGCCGGGGTGGTGGGCCTGGCTGCCGCCATCGGCTACGTCGAACACCTCGGGCTCGACAAGATCGCCGCGCACGAACAGGCGCTGCTCGCGCACGCCACCGAAGCGGTCGGCGCCATCGACGGGGTACGCCTGATCGGCACCGCCGCGCACAAGTCCGGCATCCTGTCGTTCACCGTGGACGGCATCCACCCGCACGATCTGGGCACCATACTCGACACCCAGGGCATCGCGATCCGCGCCGGCCACCACTGCGCCATGCCGCTGATGACCCGCCTCGGCATCCCTGGCACCGCGCGCGCGTCGTTCGCCCTGTACAACGACGAAAACGACATCGCGGCACTGGTCGCAGCGATCCGCAAGGCGCAACACATGTTCAACGGAGGAGGGCAGCCATGAGCGGGATCGACGCCCACCTGCGCGAGCTTTACCAGGAAGTGATCTTCGACCACAACCGCCAGCCCCGCAATTTCCACGCGATGCCCGACGCCGACCGCGTCGCCGAAGGCTACAACCCGCTGTGCGGCGACCAGCTCACGGTGTACCTGCGCGTGGCCGACGGCAAGGTGGAGGACGTCAGCTTCGTCGGCCACGGCTGCGCCATCTCCAAGGCCTCCGCATCGCTGATGACCGAAGCCGTCAAGGGCCGCCCGGTGGAAGAAGCCGAAGCCCTGTTCCGCGACTTCCACGCCCTGCTGACCGGCACCCCGCCCGAAGGGCGCGACTTCGGCAAGCTGGAAGTGCTCACCGGCGTGCGCGAATTCCCCGCCCGCGTCAAATGCGCCACGCTCGCCTGGCACACCCTGCACAACGCACTCACCGGCGAACACGACCCGGCCCGCACTGAGTAAGGAGACCATCATGGGCGACCCATACGGACACCAGGACATGCTCACGCTGCTGCGCGACTGCGCCGCCGTAAGCGTGCCGTGGGGCGAATCCCTCACTCTCGAAGCCGGCGCCACGGTGCTGATCACCCAGCGCCTGGGCGGCTCCATCACCGTCATGTACGGCGGCAACCTGTATCGCATCAGCGAGAACAACGCCGATGCCCTCGGCCTCGAACCCCAACTCCCGCCGTCCGCCACCGAAGAGCAGGGCAGCGACAGCGGCGAACGCAGCGTCGACAGCATCGAAGCCGCCGCCTGGACCCAGCTCGGCACCTGCTACGACCCCGAAATCCCGATCGACATCGTCGCGCTCGGCCTCGTCTACGCCTGCACCGCCGAAGCCCTCGGCAACGACGAATTCCGCCTCAACGTAGCCATGACCCTCACCGCCCCCGGCTGCGGCATGGGCACCCTGATCGCCGACGAAGCCCGCGACAAACTCCTGACCATCCCCGGCGTCACCGAAGCCGAAGTCGACTTGGTCTGGGACCCACCGTGGAGCCGCGAGATGATGAGCGAAGAAGCAAGGCTGGAAATGGGGTTGATGTAGCGCCTGGATGCATCGACGTGCCCCTCAGGACAGGCGCGAGCGGGGACTGTCCCCGTAGGAGCGGCTTCAGCCGCGAACAACACTGCTTTCGCGGCTGAAGCCGCTCCTACGAGGCTGCAACGCCCGATCAGCTTGTCTGGACTGGCCCCATGCGCCCGCTTGCGACGCATGTTCCGGGCGTAGAATCCCTCGTACCCTTCAGGTTCCTCCAGCCAAGCACGGCTTATGACCACCGAAGATCCGCCTGATGAGAGGGATCAGCCCCACGCAGCAGCGCTCATCGAAGCCGCCACGGCCGCGAATCAAACGCTCCTGCGCCGCATCATGGCGGCCGGCGAGAACGACTTTTCGGCCTCGCCCTATCTGCGCCCCGGCCGGGGCAGCCCGGTCTACGCGCTGCTGGCGGACGAGGCGAAGCGGCGCGGCTACCGCGCCCGCATCGTGCGCGACACGCACGTCGAGATTCGTGACCCACGCGATCACGATCGCCTGCTCGCGGTGTTTTCCCCCAATTCGCCCGATCTCGCGCTGGCTGCGCGGCGGGTCACCAACAACAAGGCGCGCACCAAGACCGTGCTGCAGGCAGCAGGGGTGCCGGTGCCCAGGGGCGAGGTCTTCCGCGAGTTCGGCCCGGCCCTGGCCTGGTTTGAACGTTGCGACCGTCCGCAGGCGGTCAAGCCGATGCGCGGCTCGGGCGGGAAGGGGGTTAGCGTGGGCATCACGACGCTCGCGCAGTTCCGCACCGCGTGGGAGCGCGCCGCGAGTTCAAACTTTGGCGTGGTGGTCGAGGATTTCGTCGCCGGCGACGAAATCCGGCTGATCGTACTGGGCGGCGAGGTGGTCGCGGCGGTGTGCCGCATTCCGGCCCATGTCGTGGGCGACGGCCGCCACACCATCGGTGAACTCGTCGCGCGCAAGAACGAAGCGCGCAAGCGCAACCCCTTGATGCGCCTCTATCCGGTCGAGCAGTTCGACTACCTGACCGAGATCCTGGGGCGCAGTCTCGACGAGCGGCCCGCGCCAGGTGAGTACGTGCGCCTGGCTACGGTATCCAACGTCGCGATGGGGGGCGAAGCGGTCAGCCTCATCGACGTGCTGCACCCGTCCTTCCATACCCTGGCCAGGCGGGTCTTCGAGGCGATACCCGGCGCAACCCAGCTCGGTCTGGACGTGATCGCAAAGGACTTCGCCGCCGACGCGCTGGCCGGCAATGCGGTGGTGATCGAGGTCAACAGCGATCCGGCCATCGGCACCCCCTGTTTTGCCGCCTACGGCCGGCCCGCGACGGAAATCGCTGCGAAGGCGATGGAGTACGTCGAGCGTCGGGCAAGCGCGGCGGCGCTGCGCCGGCAGGCTGCCCCCGCCCCGTCGCTCGCCCCGGCCCGCCCGTATCGCGCCGCCTGTGGCGGGGCCTCGTTCCCGCGCAACTACGGCACGCAGATCCGCCTGTTGCGTCAGGCGGCTTATGCGCGCGGCCTGCGGGTCGAGCGCGTCGATGCTGAAACCACGCTCGTCGGTGAGGACACCCAGCGCCATCTGCTGTACCAGGGCATGTCCGACGCCACCCCCGTGGCCGCACGCCGCGCGGGCCACGACAAGCACTGGACCAAGGCCCTGCTGGCGCAGGCGGGGGTGCGCACGCCGCGCGGCGGGGTCTTCGCCCCCGATGCGTGCGAGGCGGGGTGGGCGCTTGCGCTGGAACTCGGCCTGCCCGTCGTCGTCAAGCCGGTCGCCGGCTCGGGCGGCAAAGGCGTGACCGCCGAAATCCACACCCGCGAAGCGTTTCTCGCCGCCTGGGACGAGGCCTGCCAGAGCCGCACGCCTCGGATCGTCGTCGAGCAGCACGTGCCAGGGCGCGATTACCGCGTCTTCGTGGTCGGCCAGCGCGTCGTCGCGGTGGCCGAACGCATCCCGGCTCACGTGCTCGGCGACGGCCAGCATTCGATCGCCGCGCTCGTCGCGCGCCAGAACGAGACCCGCCAGGCCAACCCCTACCACGGCGCCAAGCCGCTCGCGCTCACGCCCGCGATCCTGCGCCATCTGGCCGAGCAGGGGCTCGATGCCGATTCCATGCCCGCACCCGGCCAGCACGTGCCGCTCCATGCGGTCGCCAACATCGGCGCCGGCGGCGAGAGCGTCGACGTCACCGAACAGGCGCATCCCGCCTGGGCCGACATCGCCGTGCGCGCCCGCCAGGCCCTTTTCGACCCCCTGCACGCCGGCCTCGACCTCATCGCGCAAGACATCGCCCAACCGCCCGACGCCCAGACCTGGGCCGTGATCGAACTCAACACCAACCCCGACCTCGGCCTGCACCATTTCCCCATGCACGGCCCCGGCCGCGACGTCGCCGGCGCCTTGCTCGACGAATGGTTCGGCCCCCGCATCCCGCCCACGCTGGCGCTCCGCGTCATCGTCTCCGGCACCGTGCACCACGTCGGCTACCGCCGCTGGCTGTGGCGCGAAGCACACCTGCGCACCGTACAAGGCTGGACCCGCAACCGCCCCGACGGCACCGTCGAAGCCATCCTCCACGGCCCCGAACCCGCCGTGCGCGACCTCATCGCAAAATGCCACCAGGGGCCGGCGCGTGCCCACGTCACCGATGTCGCCTGCGAAGCCTGGGCAGGTGATCTGCCAGCCGGCTTCATGCTTCTCGAGTAGTCGAAACTGCAGTAGAGTTCCAGCACCAGCCCGCCCACCACCGCACGGTGCCCAAGGGCGAAGTACCGGGATCAATAGGGTCGGAGCCATTGAATTGCAGAGCAGAGTCCCGTAATGCCATAAATCAATGACACTGACCGTTCGCAGTAACAGCAGCAAGTCTAGCGGGTTGAAGTCCCGTCCGGGGAGTTGTCCGTTCGCCCCGGTAGCATGAGGAAGCGGCGTCGCGGGGTCGTAAGTTTTCACACAGCAAGAGAGCAGGCCGTAACGCAAGTGAACCCATGAGTAGCCTCGTAAACAAAGCTGGAGAAGCCGACCCCGTGGTCAGAGGGGGAAGGCCGTTGGATGGGTGCTGGAATAACGGAAGTGGCGCCATCGACTCCCGGGGTAGCAGGGTCGGCATGTTCTTGAAGATTTGTTGCCCAGTGCTGGAGACCCGTTCCGGGGGGTGGGGAGGCCACCGACCGATACGTATAAGGCAACGAAAGCGTAGCGGCCCGGGAAGGGAGTCGGAGGGGTTCATAGTACCGACTGAGACTGTGGGACAACATAACCCCGGTCGAGGGAAGGGACCCTGCTTTGTTCGCGCAACCGAAGAGCGGAGGATCAGGGGATTGCCATGTCGCTAACCACCCCGGATACGATCAGGACGCTACAGAGGAAGCTCTATGCCAAGGCCAAGCAAGAACCGGCCTACCGTTTCTACGCGCTCTACGACAAGATCAGCCGGGAAGACATCCTCGGTCACGCCTGGCGTCTGGTCCGGTCAAACGGCGGCAGTCCCGGCATCGACGGGATCACCTTCGAGGCCATCGAGCGCGGTGAAGGGGTAGATGGATTCCTGCGGGAATTGGCCCGTGATCTGCAAGAGAAGACCTACCGAGCCCAACCGGTACGGCGCGTCATGATCCCCAAGGCGAATGGCAGCAAGCGTCCGCTGGGCATCCCGACGATCCGCGACCGGGTGGCGCAAATGGCGGTGAAACTCGTCATCGAACCGATCTTCGAGGCGGACTTCTGCGAGCATTCGTATGGATTCCGGCCCAAGCGATCGGCCCACGATGCCGTGGACGACATTGCCGATGCGCTGTGGGCCGGCCACACCCAAGTCATTGACGCCGACCTGTCGAAATACTTCGACAGTATCCCGCACGCCAAGCTGTTGGCCATGGTGGCCGAGCGCATTGTCGATGGGGGCATCCTTGCCCTCATCAAGCAATGGCTCAAAGCCCCGGTCATCGGCGAAGACGAAAACGGGAAACGCAAGACCGTGGGGGGCGGCAAAGCCAACAGCCAAGGGACACCGCAAGGTGGCGTCATCTCTCCGCTGTTGTCCAACGTCTACCTGCACCTGCTGGATCGCATCTGGGAGCGGCATCGGCTGAAGGACAAACTCGGCGCACATCTGGTCCGCTATGCGGATGATTTCGTGGTGCTGTGCCGAAAGGGTGTGGAGGGGCCGCTGAACGCGGTGCGGCACGTACTGGGTCGTCTGGATCTCAGTCTGAACGAGACCAAGACCCACGTCGTGGACGCGCGTGCAGCGAGCTTCGACTTTCTGGGATTTGCGATCCAGATGAGTCCGAGTGCGAAGACGGGCAAGTTGCGCCCGAACGTGCGACCGTCGGACAAGGCCGTGAAGAAGATCAAGGCGCGGCTGACGGGACTGACGCAACGGGAACTGACATGTATCCCGCTGGAAGATGTGGTGGCGAATGTGAACCGCAGCCTGCGAGGCTGGGTGAACTACTTCCACTATCGGAATTTCAGTCTGGCGATGAGCAAGGTCAGGAACCACGCCGAAGAGCGCCTGCGTACTCACTTGCGGAAGCGCCATAAGGTGAAGGACCGTGGAAGCGCGCACAAGCGATTCCGCAGTGTGGACCTTTATGCGCGCTACGGGCTGTATAAACCTCCCACAGAGCCCGGCTGGAAATCGGTGTATGCCTCGGCATGAAGAACATCGGAAAGCCGTGTGCGGGAGAACCGCATGCACGGTTTGATGAGGGAGGGTAGGTCAAGCAGACTATGGCAAGGCTATTGAGGCACCGCCAGACGAAAGGGGCGGCAACAGCTAGGCTATGCCT
>JACOUN010000021.1 GCA_016177805.1 Rhodocyclales bacterium | reverse complement strand
TCATGGCGCCGGCGTTGCGCAAACCCGCCCGGATTCCGGGCTAAACTAGACAGAAACTACGACAACCGCCCCATAGAGACCAGGCCATGAACGCTATCGAGACCCTCAGGCGCGAACACGCGCGGCTGACCGCCATCCGCCGCGACATACACGCCCACCCCGAACTCGCTTTTGCCGAACACCGCACTGCCGAACACGTGGCCAGGCATCTGTCCTTGCTTGGCATCGAGGTGCATCGCGGCATTGGCGGCACCGGCGTGGTGGGGGTGGTGCGCGGTGGTGATGGCTTGCGTGCCATCGGGTTGCGCGCCGACATGGATGCCCTGCCGATGCAGGAGCGCAACACCTTCGAGCATCAGTCGCGCTACGCCGGCTGCATGCATGCGTGCGGCCACGATGGCCACACCACGATGCTGCTGGCGGCGGCCGAGGTGCTGGCGGCGGAGCGCGATTTCAACGGCGTGGTGTATCTGGTGTTTCAGCCCGCCGAGGAGGGCGAGGCGGGGGCGCGGGCGATGATGGAGGACGGGTTGTTCGAGCGTTTTCCGATGGAGTCGATTTACGGATTGCACAACTGGCCGGGCATGCCGGCCGGGCAGTTCGCGGTGCACGACGGTCCCACCATGGCCAGTGCCGACCGCTTTGACGTGGAAATCTTCGGTCGTGGCTCACATGCGGCGATGCCGCACCTGGGGACCGATCCGGTGGTTGCGGCGGCGGCACTGGTGCAGGCGATCCAGACCGTCACCAGCCGCCATCTAGACCCCCTCGATGCGGCGGTGGTGTCGACCACGCTGTTTCATGCCGGCGAAGCCTACAACGTGATTCCGGACCGCGCCGAGCTGGCCGGCACGGTGCGGACCTTCAGTGAAGCGGTGCAGACGAGCATCGAGCAGCGGCTGAAGGCGTTGTGCGACGGGATCGCGGCGACCTACGGCGTGCGGGTCGAGTTCACCTACCGGCGCGGCTACCCGCCGACCGTCAATACCTCGCGCGAGGCGGCGCTGTGTGCCGAGGTGGCGGCGCGCGTCAGCGGCGGCAAGGTCGTGACCGACGCGCGGCCCACCATGGGGGCGGAGGATTTCGCGTTTTTCCTGCAGGAGAAACCGGGCTGCTACGTGTGGCTGGGCAACGGTCCGGGCGATAACGGCTGCATGCTGCACAACCCGCATTACGACTTCAACGATGAAGTCATTCCGGTGGGCGGAGCCTACTGGGTCGAGCTGGTCAAGCGCCTGCTGCCGCCCTTGGCCTGACCAGTCTGACAAACAGCGTCCACGCCGCCATATGTCCATGATCCGACTCATGTTGCGGATGCTGCGGCGCGATCTGCGCGCCGGCGAGCTGACCCTGTTGGGGCTGGCCATCGTGGTGGCGGTGGCGAGTCTGACCAGTGTCGGATTTCTGGCCGATCGCGTCGCGCACGGCCTTGACCGCGAGGCCAATCAACTGCTCGGTGGCGATCTGTTGCTGCGCTCCCATCAACCCTGGTCGCAGCGCTACCACGCCGAGGCACGGCGCCTGGGCCTGACGGTGGTCGACACGGTGCTGTTCACCAGCATGGTCAGCGCCGACCAAGGCGCCGAGTTGGCGGGCATCAAGGTGGTCGCGCCCGGCTATCCGTTGCGCGGCGAGATGCGCATTGCCCCGGCACCGAATCAGCCCGACGCACGCGCGCAGAGCGTGCCGGCGCGGGGCGAGGTGTGGCTGGACGAGCGCTTGTTCGCCGCGCTGGGGGTGGCGGTGGGCGATCGGATCGAACTGGGCCTGCTCACGTTTCGCGTCGCGGCGATGCTCAGTTTCGAGTCCGATCGCGGGGCCAATTTCTTCAGCCTGTTGCCGCGCGCGGTGTTCAACGTGGCGGACCTGGAGGGGTCCGGGTTGCTGGTCGAAGGCAGTCGCGCCACCTGGCGTTTGCACATTGCTGGCGAGGGCGCGGCGCTGGACCGCTACGAGGCGTGGGTCAGCCGCAATCTTGAAAACGGCGAGGCCATCGAGAGCATTGAGAACGCGCGCCCGGAAGTGCGCTCCGCGCTCGACCAGGCGCAGCGCTTCCTGCGTCTGGCGGCGTTGCTGGCGGTGGTGCTGGCGGCAGTGGCGGTGGGCTTGTCGGCGCGCCGTTTCATGCAGCGTCACCTCGATGGCTGTGCGGTCATGCGCTGCCTGGGCGCGACCCAGTCGCAGCTCACCCGGATCGTGGTGGGCGAGTTCGCGCTGTTCGGACTGGCGACCGCCAGCCTCGGTTCGGCGCTCGGGTGGCTGGTGCAGTTCGGCCTGGCCGGTGCGCTGGCAAGCATCATGCAGACCACGCTGCCACCGGCGTCGCTGGCGCCGCTCGGGCATGGCCTGGTGGTCGGGTTGGCGTTGCTGGTCGGTTTCGTTCTGCCGCAATTGGTGCGACTGCGCCAGGTGTCGACGCTGCGGGTGCTGCGGCGCGAGATCGCCAGCGTCGAAGCCGGCAGCGCGCTGGTCTGGGCGCTGGGCGCGGCGGTGCTGCTGGCGCTCATCGTCTGGATCGCGGGTGATTTGAAGCTGGGGCTGGTGGTGGGGGCCGGGTTCTGTGGCGCGCTGGGGCTGTTTGCCGGGATCGCGTGGCTGGTGCTGCGTCTGGTCGCACGGTTGAAAGGGCACGGCGCGCTGCGCGGGGGCGGCTGGCGCTATGGCCTGGCGGCGCTGAACCGGCGTATCGCGGCGAGCGTGATCCAGGTCAGCGCGCTGGGTCTGGGCATGACCGCGCTGTTGCTGCTGACGCTGGTGCGGGCGGATCTGCTCGACGGCTGGCGCGCCATGACGCCCGCCGACGCACCCAATCGCTTCATCATCAACATCCAGCCCGATCAGCGCGAGGGTCTGACGGCGTACTTTGCCGGGCAGGGCCTTGCACAGCCCGACGTCATGCCCATGGTGCGTGGGCGGCTGGTCGGGATCAATGGCAAGGCGGTCACGCCGGATGATTTCACGGAAGAGCGCGCCCAGCGATTGATGGATCACGACTTCAACCTCAGCTACACCCACGTGCTGCCGGACAACAATCGCGTCATCGCCGGCGCCTGGCATGGCAGCGACCGCACGCCGCAGTTCTCGATCGAGGCCGGGCTGGCGCAGACCTTCAATCTGGTGGTCGGCGACGTGGTGCGCTTCGACGTCGCCGGGCGCGCCGTCGAAGCGCCGATCACCAGCGTGCGCGGACTGGCGTGGGACTCGATGCGGGTGAACTTCTTCTTCATCGCCGCCGAGGGCATGCTGGAAAACGACCCCGCCACGCTGGTGACCGCCTACCGCGACAACACCGACGCAGCACAACGCTTCACCGCCGGGCTGGTCAGCACGTTCCCGAATCTGACCGTGATCGATGTCGGCGCGGTGATCGCGCTGGTGCAGTCGGTGACCGACAAGCTCATCCTGGTGGTGCAGTTCGTCTTCGGCTTCGCGCTGCTGGCCGGGCTGGTGGTGCTGTACGCGGCACTGCAGGCGACCCACGATGAACGCGAGTTCGAGCTGGCGATGCTACGCACGCTGGGGGCGCGCCACCGTCAGGTGCGGCAGGCACTGCTGGCCGAATTCGTCATGCTCGGTGGCGTGGCCGGTCTGCTCGCCGGGGTGGGGGCGAGCGTCATAGGCTGGGTGCTGGCCGAGTATGTATTCAAGTTTGACTATGTGCCGGCGCTGTGGCCGATGGTGTTGGCGGTGCTGGTGGGCGCGCTCGGGGTGGTCGCCGGTGGCACGCTGGGCACCCGCGCGCTGCTGGCACGCCCGCCGCTGGCGAGTCTGCGGGCGGTCGCGTGATCTGTACAATGCCGGCATTGATCTGGCCAGGCGCGTCGTAGTGGCAAAACTGCCCGCAAAAATTGATACCCGGCTGTTGTCCGTCATTGTTACCGGCGCGCTGGTGATGTTGCTCGGGTGGCTGGTGTTCAGTTTCGACCAGTACCGCTCGGTGACGCGGCTGCTGGGCGAGCAGCACGCGGCGGCGGTCGAGGCGGCCTATCGGGCGTCGTCGCGGATGTACCGGATCAGTGCCGGCATCATGTTCCGCGGACTCAGCCGCCACCCGGCGGTGATCGACTGGCTTGAAGAGTCCAACGACGCGGACGAGGAAGAGCTGGCGCGTTTTCGCGACTGGTTCCTCCGCCTGCTGCGCCCGGAGTACATGGGGCTGCGCGATGAGGGGTTCCGCCAGTTCCAGATCCACCTGGCCGATGGCCGGGTGCTGTTGCGCTATCACGCCCCCGATGAGTTCGACGCGGCATTGTTCGTCACGCGCCCGGCGGTGGCGCTGGCGCACCTTGAACGGCGGACCGTGGTCGGGTTCGAGGCGAGCGGGAGCGGGGCCGCGCTGCGTCATATCTTTCCGGTGGTGTACGAGGATCGCCTGCTTGGCAGCTTCGATCTGTCGGTGCCGTTTCGTGATCTGCAGGAACAGCTTGTCCAGGTGCTGCCCGACAACGATTTCCTGCTGTTGCTCAGGCGGGACGGGGGGGCGCCGCAGGCCGGCCGGATCGATTTCCCGCTGCATGGCGAACTGGTCATCGCGCAGCGCGAACTGGCTGACAAGACCCGTGGTTTTGTCGAGTCGGTGAACGGACGCGCGGTGCTGGCGGCACTGGCGCAGCGACCCGAAATGGGTTCGCTGGACGAGGTCGGCGCGCATGTCGCGGTGCCGCTGTTCGCGCGGGACTCGGCGTACTTTGCATCGCTGCTGCCGGTGCTCGGCGTGACGGGCAAGGGTGAGGGCTGGATGCTGGCGATACGCAACGCACCGGAGCTTGGCGCTGCCCGCTTCAGGTTCGTGGCGCAGGGCGTGGTCGGGGCGACCGGGATCGTGCTGCTGGGCGTGGTGCTGGGCCTGTTGCTGGTGGTGGCGAGGCGGCGCAAGCTCCAGGAGCTGCAAGCGCGGGCGCTCAACGCGCAACTGACCATGCTGATCGAGACCCTGCCCGATGCGGTGTACTTCAAGGACGCCGACGGGCGTTGGCTGGTGGTGAACCGGCCTGGCTTGAGTTGGCTGGGTCTGGAAAAGGTCGATTGGCGAGGCAAGACCAATACCGAGCTGGCCGAGATCCAGCCGCAGTACCGCGACGCCTTGCTCCGTGCGGATGCGCAGGACCGCGAAGTGCTGGCGGCCGGTGAGTTGCGCGTGTACGAGGACGAGGAGGTGCACGCCGATGGTCCCCATCGCTACGAAGTGCGCAAGCTGCCGCACGTCGAACAGGGCCATCCCGTTTCCATCGTGATCGTGCGCCGTGACGTGACCGACGAGGCCGAGGCCAAACGGCGTGTGATCGAGAGTGAGCGGCGCTATCGCGACGTGGTGGACAACATCAAGGAGGTCATATTCCGTACCGACCGGGACGGGTGTGTGACTTTCCTGAACCCGGCCTGGGAGAGCCTCACCGCCTACCCGGTCGAGCGGACGCTGGGGCGGCAGTCGATCGACTACGTACATCCCGATGACCGCGCCCGTTTCAGGTCCGGCATCCGGCCCTTGTTGCGCCAGGAGTTGGACAGCCTGCGCATGGAACTGCGTTATTTGCGCGCCGATGGCGGCTATTGCTGGATGGAGGTGTACGCGCGCCTGTCGCTCGACGACAAGGGGCGTATCGACGGGGTGTACGGCACCTTGATGGATGTGTCCGAACGGCGCCAGATCCTGATGGCGTTGCGTGCCGAGCGTGACCTGTTCGCGGCCGGGCCGGCGATCGCGTTCATGTGGCGCAATGAGCCGGGATGGCCGATCGACTATGTGTCGAGCAACGTCGTGGCGGAATTGGGTTACACCCCGGAAGAAATGATGAGTTCGGGGTTTTGTTTCGCCAGTCTGATACATCCGGACGATATCGACCGGGTTGTACTCGAAGGCGGCAAACACCGGCAAATGCGTCACCCCTCGTATGAACTGGTCTACCGCCTCCGCCATCGCACCAATGGCTACCGCTGGTTTCATGATTACTCGGTGCCGCAGTTCAAGCGCGGGCACGAGGGCGCACCGGCGCGCATCAGCGGCTACCTGCTCGACCAGACCGCCGCCATGGAGGCGCAACTGGCGCTCGAACAGGGGCGGCAGCGTCTGGCGTGGATACTCGAAGGCTCGGATGTTGGCACCTGGGAGTGGGACATCGCGGGGGGCGTGTTCTCGATCAACGACCGCTGGGCGGCGATGCTGGGTTACACCCTGGAGGAACTTGGGCCGCTCACGACCGCCGCGTGGCGCTCGCTGATACACCCGGACGATAGCGACACCTGTATCGAACGCCTGCGGCAACACTTCGCCGGGCAGGTCGATTACTACGAAGTCGAGTACCGCATGCGCCACAAGAACGGCGGGTGGCAATGGGTATTGATGCGCGGACAGGTGCTCAGCCATGCCGAGGATGGCGAGCCGGAACTGATGTGCGGCACCCAGATGGACATTGCCCGGCGCAAGTCGGCCGAAGCGCATGCCGCGCATCTGGCCTATTACGATGAACTCACCGGCTTGCCCAATCGGCGCATGCTGTTCGAGAAACTGCGCCACGCGCAGGCGTCGAGCAGCCGCAGCAACCACATTGGGGCGTTGCTGTTCATCGACCTGGATAACTTCAAGAACCTCAACGATACGCTGGGGCACGACTACGGCGATCTGTTGCTCATGGAAGTGGGAGCACGCCTGCAGAGGGTGGTGCGGGCGGGTGACACGGTCGCGCGCCTGGGTGGCGACGAGTTCGTGCTGCTGTTCGAAGAGCTGAGCGCCAATGAGGACGAGGCGCTCGTCAACGCGCAGCGGGTGGTGCAGAAAGTGCTCGCGACACTGTCCGTATCGTGCAAGCTGAACCAGTTCGACTATCACATCACCCCCAGCATAGGGGTGACCCTGTTCCGCGATGGCAGTGAGTCGGCCGAGACGCTGATGAAGAATGCCGACCTCGCGATGTACCAGGCCAAGGCGGCGGGCAAGGGCACCTATTGCTTCTTCGACCCCGCCATGCAGGCCACGGCCGAGCGGCGCCGCTACATCGAGGTTGAACTGCGTCGGGCCCAGGAGCTTGGTCAGCTCGCGCTCGCCTATCAGCCGATACTCGATGTGACCGGCAAGGTGGTGGCGGTCGAGGCGCTGGTACGCTGGCGTCATCCAGAGCACGGCATGATATCGCCGGGCGAGTTCGTCCCGGTGGCGGAAAAGTCGGGGCTGATCGTATCGCTGGGGCGCTGGGTGCTGCACACCGCCTGCGCCCAGCTCGCGCACTGGCACTCGCATCCGGCGCGGGCGGGGGTGCGCATCGCGGTCAACGTCAGCGCGGTGCAGTTTCATCAGCAGGATTTCGTCGACCAGGTGCTGGAGGTATTGCGCGAAACCGGGGCCGACGGGCGGCGGCTGCGCCTGGAGATCACCGAGAGCATGCTGGTCGAGAACATCGAGGAAACCATCGCGCGGATGACGGTGCTGCGCGCCGCCGGAGTGAGCTTCTCGCTCGACGATTTCGGCACCGGCTATTCGTCACTGAACTACCTCAAGCGCTTGCCGCTGTCGGTGCTCAAGATCGACCAGAGTTTCGTCCATGACATAGAGATCGATCCCAACGATGCCGCAATCGTCCAGACCATCATTGCGATGGCGCATTCGCTGGGCCTGCGCGTGGTTGCCGAAGGGGTGGAGACCGAGGGACAGCGCGCCTATCTGCTCGCACACGGCTGTGACCAGTTGCAGGGCTTCCTGCTGTATCGTCCGATGGGCATCGACGCGCTGGAGGATGCACTGGGGTGACTCTGACTGATCTGATCGCACTTGCCACGCCGGTCGAACTGACCGTGGTGGGCTTGCTCGTGCTGGTGTTGCTGGGGCTGGCCGGGCTGGGATTGCGCGTGGCGCGCCTGCGGCGGCAGCTCACCGAAGTGCTCGGCGCGGAGCTGCGCGCCGGGCTGGTGGAACAGCAGCGCGCCACCCTGGACGAACTGCACCTCGGACTGGCGCGCCAGACCGATCGCCTGATCGTGGCCGGCGAGCACGGCGCCGAACGCAACCGCCAGACCCTGGAGCGCGAGTTGCGCGCCAGCCGCGACGCGCTGCACGCCTTGCAAGGCACGCTGCAAACGCAGTACGCCACCCAGCGCGAGGAGATCGGCACGCGCTTTGCCGAACTGGCCGGCGCGGTCAATGCGGCGCACGAGCGCTTGCGCGGCGAGGTGCTGGAGCAGGTGCTGACCCGTTTGTCCGCCCATGCGCGCGCCGACCGCGAGCTGCTGCAGGACGGTTTGCGTAGCGCCACGGCGCAACTGTCAGCCAGCTCGGAGTCGCTGTCGCGCACCGTCAACGAGCGTCTCGAAGCGATCGCCGGGCACGTCAATCACCGTCTCGACGAGGGCTTTCGCAAGACCAACGAGACCTTCGCCAGCGTGATGGCGCGCCTGGCGACGATAGACGAGGCGCAGAAGAAGATCGACGGCCTGACCACCAACGTGGTGAGCCTGCAGCAACTGCTCGGTGACAAGCGCGCGCGCGGCGCCTTCGGCGAGATGCAGCTCGAAGCGCTGGTGCGCAACATGCTGCCGCCCGATGCCTACAGCTTCCAGCACACCCTGTCCAACCACACCCGCGTCGATTGCCTGCTGAGCTTTCCCGAGCCCACCGGCAAGGTCGCGGTCGATGCCAAGTTTCCGCTGGAAAACTACCATCGCATGCTTGGCGCCGACCCCGGAGGCGCCGACCAACGCCAGGCGCAGTCGGCGTTCCGCGCCGATGTCAGGCGCCACGTCGACGCGATCGCGACCCGCTACATCATCGCCGACGAGACCTCCGACGGCGCGGTCATGTTCATCCCGGCCGAAGCGGTGTTCGCCGAGATCCACGCCCGCCACCCCGAACTGGTCGCGCACGCGCAGCAGCAGCGGGTGTGGGTGGTGTCGCCGACCACGCTGATGGCGGTGCTCAACACCGCGCGCGCGGTGCTCAAGGATGTCGAGACGCGCAAGCAGATTCACATCATCAAGGACGCGCTGGGCAAGCTGGCCAAGGACTTCACGCGCTTTGACGAGCGCATGGCGGCGCTGGCGCGCCACATCGAGCAGGCGAACAAGGACGTGCAGGACGTGCAGGTCAGCTCGCGCAAGATCAGCGCGCACTTCCACAAGATCGAATCGGCGCAACTGGACGAACTGCCGGCCGTGGGGAGCGGGGCGGGCGATTGAGGCGCGGCGGCGCCGTATCGTAGGAGCGGCTTCAGCCGCGACCACTGCAGCAATCGGGGCTTTAGAGGGTGTCGCAAAACCCCCTGCGCTGGCCGGGTAGGCTACGATTGCACCGGTATCGAACAGATCGGGACGGACATGCTCAAGAGGAAGATCAGCCGACGCGTCACGCGCATTGAGAGGCGACCGCAGATGA
>JACOUN010000020.1 GCA_016177805.1 Rhodocyclales bacterium | reverse complement strand
CAATGCTCTCAACTTAAGCCCCAACGACTTGTAAGCGCCACGCATCCGGGGTAGAATGGGTCTCGTTAAGTCATTGATAAATAGACAATATGAACTCGAATACTCGACCCTCAGTCGCTGCTTTCCGAGTTCTCTGACTTTTTGCTCGACCCCACGCTCGCCGATCAATTCCGACTTCATCCGGGCGCGTTTACACGCGAGCGCAAACTCACGCTGCCGCGCATGGTCGCGATGATGATCTCGGGCATGTGCGCCAGCGTTCAAGCTGAACTGGATAGTTTCTTCGGGCGAATGCAAGCGCAGCCGGTGCGTGTCCATGAGGTCAGCGCCCAGGCCTTCAGCAAGGCGCGCAACGGATTTTCGGCGCGCTTGTTCGAGCGGGCCAACGAGCACTTGCTGCAACTGGTCCATCCCCACATCGAGGCTTCGCGCTGGAACGGGTTGCGGGTGATCGCAGCCGATGCCTCCAGGCTGCGGGTATCGACGCGCAGCAATGCGGCTTTGGCGGCCGATCATTATGCGTTTGCCTTGTTTCTGCCTGGAACCGAACTGACGCTGCATGCGAGCCTGCATCCGGCCGACGGGTCCGAGCGGCAGATGTTGTTTGAAGTGCTCGATGAACTCGATCGAGAACGCGATCTGCTGGTGCTTGATCGCGGCTATGTCGGCAACGCGATGGCCGCTGCGCTCACCCAGCGCGGCCTGCCTTTCTGCATGCGGGTCGATGCTTGTGGTTGGCGCTGCGTAGCGGATTTTCTCAGAAGCGGCGAGTCCGAGCGCGTCGTGAGCTTGGCCGCGCCCACCACGGACGAGGCCATAACCTATGAACTGGCCCGTACCCGCACGACCGTGCGGCTCGTACGCAACGTCACCCCTTGCGGGCGTAGCCGCGTCCTGATGACATCCTTGCTGGATGCGCAGCGTTATCCGTCCGAGCACTTTGGTGCGCTCTATCATCAGCGCTGGCGTATCGAGGAGGCCTTCAAGCGCATCAAGCACCGCTTGCGCCTGGAAACCCCCAGCGGCCTGACCTATCTGGCATTGCTCCAGGATTTCGCGGCCAAGGTGTTGGCCGATAATCTGTGCACGTTGCTGGCCAGCGCCGCCGACGATGACAACCAGATCGACTCGCGACCTAACCGCACCTATGCCTTTGGCACGCTGAAACCGATCCTCGCCGGATGCTTGCTCGCAATCAAACACGCTTGCGCCGCGCTGCCACAAGCGCTCGCCGCCATCATCCGAAATCGATGCCGCATCCAGCCCGGCCGAAGCTATCCAAGACCTCCAGGTGTCAAGCCACATCTGCATTTGGCCTATAAGGGGGCGTTAAGTTGAGAGCATTGGGTAGTTGCCCAGGTGCCCGGCTATTCGCATTACGCCTTTTCAAGCGCGGAGAGCGGCTTGTCCTGAGCCAGCCAGTCGATGACCCACTGTGGTTTGCGCCCATGTCCGGTCCAGCCAATTTTTGCGTTTTCCGGATGAAAGTACTTGAGCGGCTTCTTGGATTTCCTGGTGCCGGGGGCGGCCGTGCCGCGTTTGCGCTTGGGGGGGGTGGTACGCGCCTCGCTCGTGGTCGCCTCGTTGACGATATCTTCAATGGACAGGCCTTCGTCCGCAGCGAGTTTCTTTACCTGTTTGAGGAGTGTGCGGCGTGCCGCTTCGCTTTTGCGGCGGATCTCGACAGTGAGCTTGGCCTGCAGTTGCTGCAATTCCGGGAGTGAAAGCGGGGTGAGGTCCATGGTTACTCCATATCAATGATCTGGCTGATATCCGGTGCGCGACAGGTGCGGCTCCGGATTCCGTTTATTGCATGAGCGATATATTCTGCCATTATTGATGATGGAAACAAAAGCTAATTTGCAAATTGGAATTACAGCCCCGCCTGAATAAGGGTCGGTTGCAGCAATTGCGCGATATCGTGCGGGTGCAGGCCAACGAGAAAACCACGCTTGCCGCCGTTGATATAGACAAGGGGCAGATCGAGTATGGTTTTCTCCATGAATACCCGCATCCTGCGCTGGGTGGCAAATGGCGATGTCCCGCCGACCAGATAGCCGGAGTGACGATTGGCGAGCGGCGGAGCGCAGGTTTCGACACGCTTGCAACCGATCTGGCGGGCAAGCTCCTTGGTCGACACCTTCATGTCGCCGTGCATCAGCACGATCAGCGGGGTTCCCGTTTCATCTTCCATGATCAGCGTCTTGATGATGGCATGCTCGGCCAGGTTCAACGCCTGCGCCGAATGGTGGGTGCCACCGTGCGGTACATAGTCATAAAGATGAGTCGAGTACGCGATGCGGTGCTGTTTCAGCAGTTTGGTGGCGCGCGTTTCGGGCGCGTGGGCGAGTGTTTTGCTCATGTTGGCAGCTTCGCTTGAGGTGCACGTCGGGCGGGCGTCATCCTCTCGGATGGTGTTGTGCGTGCAGTGACTTGAGACGCTCGCGCGCGACGTGGGTGTAGATCTGGGTGGTCGAGATGTCGGCGTGGCCGAGCAGCATCTGCACCACGCGCAGGTCGGCGCCATGGTTGATGAGGTGGGTCGCGAAGGCGTGCCGCAGGGTATGCGGGGACAGGCGGGTCGTCGCGATGCCCGCGATCGTGGCGTGCTGTTTGATGATGCGCCAGAACATCTGGCGCGACATGCCGGTACCGAAGCGCGTGACGAACACGGTATCGCAGTTCTTGCCGCCCAGCAGCGCCGGGCGCGATTCGCGCGTGTAGCGCGCCAGCCAGGCGATGGCTTCTTCGCCCAGCGGCACCAGCCTTTCCTTGTCGCCCTTGCCCATGACTCTCACCAGGCCTTCTCTGACATCGGTTTGAAACAGTTTCAGGTTGACCAGTTCCGAAACGCGCAGGCCGGTCGCGTACAGCACTTCGAGCATGCAGCGATCGCGCAGCCCCAGCGTGGTCTCTGGGTCGGGCGCGTCGAGCAGCGCCACGACCTGGTTCTCTGACAGGATTTTCGGGAAACGTTCGACCCGCATCGGCGGGTCCAGCCTGGCGGTCGGGTCTTCATTGCGCGCTCCCCGGTCTATCAGGTGGCGGTAGTAGCGGCGCCATACCGACAGCAGGCGGCGCTGGCTGGAGGGTTTGGCGCGGGTGCTGACTTCGGCCAGATAGCTTGCGAGATCCTCTGCGCCTGCGTGAGCGAGGGGCGTGGCGCGCGTCTCCAGCCATTTCGCGAACAGCGCGAGATCGCTGCGGTAGCTTGCGATAGTGTTGCGGGCCAGGCCGTGTTCCAGCCACAGGACATCGCAGAATGCGTCGATCTCGTCCGTGGATGCGGGGGAGAGGCTGTCGTCGGCTCGCGTCAGCGTGTTTGTTCGAGCGCCAGCAGCCACTTCTTGGTCGCAATCAGATGCCCATCGCGCGCGTTGGCGAAGCCGCCTATGCCCGCCGCCGAAACGACGCGATGGCAGGGCACCACGAGCGGGTAGGGGTTGGCGCCGCACGCTTGCCCCACGGCGCGGGCGGCACTGCCGAGCGAGCGTGCCATGGCGCCGTAGGTGAGCACCTCGCCACGCGGGATGGCGGATATTGCCGCCCATACGCGTTGCTGAAATGGCGTGCCGTGAGGAGCCAGCGGCAGGTCGAAGGGGGTGTCCGGATCCTGCAGCCAGGCTTCGATCTGCTTGGCCGCGCGTGCGGCAACGGGTGAGCGGGGCGCCTGCACGGGGGTGCCCGGCGGCAGGAAGGTGAGCGCCGTGATGCAGGCGCCATCGGTATTGATGCCGAAGGCTCCAAAAGGCGTTGCAAGCACTGCGTCCATGGCGGCGGCTAGCGGCGGATTTCGCCGTTGCCGAACACGATCCATTTCTGGCTGGTCAGGCCTTCCAGCCCCACCGGTCCGCGCGCGTGGATCTTGTCGGTCGAGATGCCGATCTCGGCGCCCAGCCCGTACTCGAAGCCATCGGCAAAACGGGTCGAGGCGTTGACCATGACCGAGGCCGAATCGACTTCACGCAGGAAGCGCATCGCGTGGCTGTAGTTTTCCGTGACGATGGCTTCGGTATGCCCGGAACTGCATGCGTTGATGTGCATGATGGCCGCGTCCAGTCCGGAAACAACCTTGACCGCGATGATGGGGGCCAGGTACTCCTCGTGCCAGTCCGCATCGCGGGCTTCGACCAGCAAGCGTCCGTCGATGCCGGCGCCGCGCAGCAGCGGCAGGGCGGTGGGGCAGGCGCGCATTTCCACGCCGTGGCTGGCCAGCGCCCGGCCGATGTCGGGGAGGAAGCGTTCGGCGACCGATGCCGCCACCAGCAGCGATTCGGCGGTGTTGCAGGTGCCATAGCGCTGGGTCTTGGCGTTCTCGACGATGGGCACGACCTTGGCGGGGTCGGCGTCGCTGTCGACATAGACGTGGCAATTGCCGTCCAGGTGCTTGATCACCGGCACGCGTGCATCGTTGGAGATGCGCTCGATCAAGCCCTTGCCGCCGCGCGGCACGATCACATCGACGAACTGCGGCATCGTGATCAGTTCGCCTACCGCCGCACGGTCGGTGGTGTCCACCACCTGCACCGCGGTTTCGGGCAGATGCGCGGCCTTGAGTCCGGCGCGCACGCATGCGGCGATGGCCTGGTTGCAGTGCAGCGCTTCCTTGCCGCCGCGCAGGATCGCCGCGTTGCCCGACTTCAGGCACAGCGCCGCCGCGTCGGCGGTGACGTTGGGGCGGGCTTCGTAGATGATGCCGATGACGCCCAGCGGCACGCGCATCTTGCCGACCTGGATGCCGGACGGGCGACGTTTGACGTCGGTGATCTCGCCGACCGGGTCGGGTAGCGCCGCGACCTGTTCCAGCCCTTCGGCCATCGCATCGATGCCCTTGTCGGTGAGCGTGAGCCGGTCGATCAGCGCGGCTTCGAGCCCGGCGGCGCGCGCTTCGGCCAGATCGCGGGCGTTGGCCTGGAGCAGTTGCTCCCGTTGCGCCCGGATGGCGGCCGCCATCGCCAGCAACGCCTGGTTCTTCGCGTCGGTGCTGGCGGCGGCGACCAGGCGCGAGGCGGCGCGGGCCTCGCGTCCGAGGGCGTGCATGTAGTTATGTATGTCCATGAGGCGTTATCGCTGTGCTGGCTATGGGGTAGGGTCGATTAAAGCACCAAAACGACTCTTCTGGCCACCGCCCGGCGCACGCCGAGTCTTAGTGCGGGCGGCGTTTCAAACGCAGTAACAGCATCAGCAGTTCGCTCCACACGTCACCGTCGCCCAGGCCCTTGATGATGCGGTCGACCTTGGCCGCGTGCAGCAGCGCCGCGCGCAGCAGGCCCGCCGACAGACGCGGGAGCGCCTTGTTCATGGCCTGTTTGCGTGATTCGTCGAACACCCGCTCGGACTTGAACAGGGTGGCGAGCGGCTGCTGTGCGTCCATGCCGGCGCGCAGGATGGCGAGGGTGCGGATCTCGTTGGCGATGGCCCACAGCACCAGCGGGGGCGGGGCGCCTTCGCCCTTCATGCCTTCGAGCAGGCGCGTGCAGCGCACCGCATCGCCTTCGAGCAGCGCCACGCGCAGGTCGTCGATGTCGTAGCGGGCGACGTTGAGTACCGCGTCGCGCACCTTGTCCAGCGTCAGTTCGCCTTGCGGGTGGAGCAGGTCGAGCTTGAGGATTTCCTGGTGCGCCGCAAGCAGGTTGCCCTCGACGTGATCGGAGATGAATTCCAGCGCTTCGGACGTCGCCGTGCGTCCCATGGCGGCCAGCCGCCCGGCCAGCCAGCGCGGCAGTTGGGCGCGTGGCGGGGCGTTCAGTTCCAGCGTCACGCCGGCTTCGTCGAGCGCCTTGAACCACGCGCTCTTGCGCGTTGCCCAGTCGCATTCGGGCAGTGTGACGAGGGTGATGGTGTCGCTGTTGACCGTACGTGCGTAGCGTTGCAGCGCCTCTCCGCCGTCGCGTCCGGGTTTGCCGTTGGGAATGCGCAGGTCGATCAGCTTGCGGCTGCCGAACAGCGACAGGTTGCCGGCGGCCTGGGTCAGGGCTTCCCAGCGGAAGCCTTGCCCGGCCACCAGGGTGTCGCGTTCGTCGTAGCCGTGGCGGCGCGCCGCCTGGCGTATCGCATCGGCCGCTTCAAGCACCAGCAGCGGCGCGTCGCCGTGCAGGATGTAGAGGGGCGCCGGCGGTTTGGCCAGATGAGCCGCGAGGGCGTCCGGCCGCAGGTTCATGGCCGGATCGCAGCGAGGCGGCGGAGCAACTGCTGCATCAGGTCGGTTTCCATGTCGCGGAACAGTAAGGCCTCTTCCTGTTCCTTGGCGATGATGCGGCTGTCGTCGAAGTTGTATTCGCGCTGGGCCGAGATCGAGGTGGGTGCGAGCAGTTGCGTGCCCGCCTTGTTCACCAGGCGGAAGGTGACGGTCTGCTTGAGCTGGTATTCGCGCACCTTGCCCGCCGACGACAGCGACAGGATTTCGCGCTCGCGCGCATTGCGCAGGAATTCCAGCCTGACTTCGGCGACGGCGGGGTCATCGATGATGGTTGCGCCGCTGGCGGCAATCTTGCGGCGCAAGCCCGCGCCCAGTTCCGAGTTGGGGTCCGCGCCGACGTAGATGCTGGAAAACGGCAGCGGCTGCGGCCCGCGCAACTGGAAACCGCAACCCCCCAGCAACGCCGCGGGAGCCAGGGCGGCCCCTGCCAGGAGTAACCGGCGGCGTGCGGAAGATGGCTGCATGTGTGTCCTCAGATCACGATGTTGACGAGACGGCCCGCGACCACGATGACCTTGCGCGGCGGCTTGCCTTCCATGTAGCGCTGCGCGGCTTCCGAGGCGAGCGCGGCGGCTTCGATGGCGGGGTTGCCCGCATCGGCCGCGACCTTGATGCTGCCGCGCAGTTTGCCGTTGATCTGCACCATCATCTCGATTTCGTCCTGACGCAGTGCCTCTTCGGACGGCTCTGGCCAGCCCGCGTCGAGGATGTCGCCGCTGTAACCGCAGTCGCGCCACAGCGTATGGCCCAGGTGCGGGGCGATTGGCGAGAGCATGCGCAGCAGTATCGACAGGCCTTCCTCGGCCACCTCGGCGTGCGTGGCGGTGTTGTCGGTGGGTGCCTTTTCCAGCGCGTTGAGGATCTTCATCGCAGCCGATGCCACGGTGTTGAACTGGTGTTTGCCGAAGTCGTAGCTGGCCTGTTTCAGAATGCCGTGGATCTCGCGGCGCGCGTCGGCCAGCGGCGTCGGCAACGCGGCATTGCCCAGCGTGCGCGTGGCGGGCAGGTTGGGGCGGACGGCGGTGGCGAACACGTGTCCGTAGTTCCAGACCCGGCGCAGGAAGCGGTAGGCACCTTCGACGCCGGAATCCGACCATTCCAGTTGCTGATCGGGCGGCGCGGCGAAAATGATGAAGAAGCGGGCGGTATCGGCGCCGTACTGGTCGACCAGCGCCTGCGGGTCCACGCCGTTGTTCTTGGACTTGGCCATCTTCTCGGTGCCGCCGATCACCACCGGGGCACCGTCGGCGGTCAGTCTGGCGGCGGTGATGCGGCCCTTGTCGTCGCGCTCGACTTCGACCTCGGACGGGTTGATCCAGCGCTTCTTGCCGCCGTCGAGTTCGCGGTAGTAGGTTTCGGCGACCACCATGCCCTGGGTGAGCAGGTTGGTGAACGGCTCGCTGGCCTCGACCAGTCCGCAGTCACGCATCGCGCGGGTGAAGAAGCGCGAGTAGAGCAGGTGCAGGATCGCGTGCTCGATGCCGCCGACGTACTGGTCGACCGGCGCCCAGTAGTTGACCCGTTCATCGACCATCGCGTCGGCGTTGTCGGCGCAGGCATAGCGCAGGAAGTACCACGACGACTCGACGAAGGTGTCCATGGTGTCGGTTTCGCGTCGCGCCGGCTTGCCGCACCTGGGGCAGGTGCAGGTGTAGAACTCGGGCATCTTGGCCAGCGGCGAGCCGCGTCCGGTGACTTCGACGTTCTCCGGCAGTACCACCGGGAGTTGCTCGTCGGGCACCGGCACGTCGCCGCAGTCGTCGCAATGCACCATCGGGATCGGGCAGCCCCAGTAGCGCTGGCGCGAAATACCCCAGTCGCGCAGCCGGTACTGGGTGCGCTTGTTGCCCAGCCCCTTGGCTGCGAGATCGGCGGCGATCGCGTCGACCGCGTCGATGAAGTGCAGGCCGTCGAACTTGCCGGAATTGACCAGACGGCCGTGCTCGGCGTAGGCGTCCTGCCACGGCGCGACGGTGTCCTCGTAGGCGTCGCGCGTGGAGCGCACCACCATGCGGATCGGCAGGCGGTAGCGGGTGGCAAAGGCGAAGTCGCGCTCGTCGTGCGCCGGCACCGCCATCACCGCGCCCTCGCCGTAGCCCATCAGCACGTAGTTGGCGACCCACACCGGCAGGAACTCGCCGGAGAGCGGATGTACCACGCGCAACCGGGTGGCCATGCCCTTCTTTTCCATGGTTGCGAGATCGGCTTCGGCGACCCCGCCATGCTTGCATTCCTCGATGAATTCGGCCAGCGCCGGGTCGTCCCTGGCGGCCAGCGCGGCGAGCGGGTGTTCGGCCGCGATCGCCATGTAGGTGGCGCCCATCAGGGTGTCGGCGCGGGTGGTGAATACCTTCAGCACCCCGGACTGGCCGATGGTCGACAGGTCGTAGGGGAAGTGGATCTCCACCCCCTCCGAGCGGCCTATCCAGTTGCGCTGCATGGTCTTGACCTGCTCGGGCCAGTTGGGCATGCCGTCGAGCGCTTCGAGAAGCTCATCCGCGTAGGCGGTGATCTTCATGTAGTACATCGGGATCTCGCGCTTTTCCACCAGCGCGCCACTGCGCCAGCCGCGACCGTCGATGACCTGCTCGTTGGCCAGCACGGTCTCGTCCACCGGGTCCCAGTTCACGGTGCCGAGCTTCTTGTAGATCAGCCCCTTGTCGTACAGACGGGTGAACAGCCACTGTTCCCAGCGGTAGTACTCCGGCGTGCACGTGGCGATTTCGCGCGACCAGTCGATGGCGAAGCCGAGGCGCTTCAATTGCGCCTTCATGTATTCGATGTTGGCGTAGGTCCACTTGGCCGGTGGCACGTTGTTCTGGATCGCGGCGTTTTCGGCCGGCATGCCGAAGGCGTCCCAGCCCATCGGTTGCAGCACGTTGTAGCCGCGCATGCGGTGGTAGCGCGCCAGCACGTCGCCGATGGTGTAGTTGCGCACGTGCCCCATGTGCAGCTTGCCCGACGGATACGGGAACATGCTCAGGCAGTAGTACTTGGGCTTGTTCGTGTCGGCGGTGACGTGAAACGCCTGCTCGCGCTCCCAGTGTTCCTGGGCGGCGGATTCGATGGCGGCGGGGCTGTATTTGTCCTGCATGGTGGGTGGCCGGATTCGAGACATGTGAAGCGCGCAATTATAGCTTGAAGACGCGCCGCGCCGCCGATGGGTGGCGTGGGACGGGTTGGTCCGAGTCTCGGGTCAGGTATTGCGGCGCAAGCACGCGCGGCCGCGAGTGCGGCCGGTCGGGAGAGATTACGCGTGGATGGTGCTCAGGCAGCCTTGCGCGGAAAGCCGGTCTGGCGCTGCCAACTGGAGGCGACGGCACACATCACGTCTTCCATCGCGGTCAGCGGTAGGCGCCAGACGCGGTTTTGCTGGCGCAGCATCGGCGCGACGCCGGGGGCGCAGAGGGTACGCGGTTCGAGCGCGAGCAGTTCCAGGAAGGCGCGCATCGCTTCATCGTAGTACTCAGAGGTTCCGACCCAACCGGTTTCCTTGGTTGCGCGGCGGACTGCCTTGTGCCACAGGACGGTGGCGCGCTCCAGTGTGATGTCGGCCTTGCGTGCATACCAGGGAAGAAGCTTGGGTGTTTTCATCGTGGTTCTCCAGCCGGCCTTGTATGGCAGCGGCTCGTGTAGCGGGGTCCTTGTGGGAGCGTTGTAACTGCAACAGTGCGTGGCGTGACGTCCGGATAGTGCGGTGCAATAGAGCTGGATAGCCTGAATATACAGGTGGTGCAGCCTGTTGCCCTGATCAAGATCAAGAAATGTTGCAGTGCACGACAGGAATCTACCCCACGCTTGAAGGTGGTGCAAGCGTCTGTTGTGCAGGTGCAACAAATGGCGGCGTAGTGCGTGACCGAGCGCTGGATTCGGACATCGGGGCGAGGCCGGGTAAAATCATCCGTTCCGCGTTTGCCTTTTGCCATTCCTGTGCCACGCGGGCCCCTTACAAGGAAAACCCGATGTCCGACCTGCTTGCCAATCTCAACCGCGAACAATTACAGGCTGTAACCTTGCCGCCCCGGCATGCGCTGATCCTGGCCGGCGCGGGGTCGGGCAAGACGCGGGTGCTGACCACGCGCATCGCCTGGCTGGTCCAGACCGCGCAGGTCGAACCGCAGGGGGTGCTTGCGGTGACCTTCACCAACAAGGCGGCCAAGGAAATGCTGGCGCGTCTGTCGGCCATGCTGCCGCTGAGCTTCGCCCGCTCGGCGCGCACCCTGTGGGTCGGCACCTTCCACGGGCTGTGCAACCGGTTGCTGCGCATCCATCACCGCGATGCCGGCTTGCCGCAGTTGTTCCAGATTCTCGATTCGGGCGACCAGCTGGCGGCGATCAAGCGTTTGCTCAAGACCCTCAACGTCGATGACGACAAGTTTCCTCCGCGCGAGCTGCAGCATTTCATCAACGGGCAGAAGGAAGCGGGCTCGCGCCCGCACGCGGTCGAGGCGTGGGACGACTACACGCGCCGTCGCGTGGCGCTGTACCAGGAGTACGAAGCGCAGTGCCAGCGCGAGGGGGTGGTCGATTTCGCCGAGCTGTTGTTGCGCACCTATGAGCTGCTGGAACGCAACGAGCCCATCCGCCAGCACTACCAGCGGCGCTTCCGCCACATTCTCGTGGATGAGTTCCAGGACACCAACAAGCTGCAGTACCGCTGGCTCAAACTGCTGGCTGACAACGGCAACGAGGGCGGGGCGCGTTTGTTCTGTGTTGGCGACGACGACCAGAGCATCTACGGCTTTCGTGGCGCCGAGATCGGCAACATGCGCGACTTCGAGCGCGAGTATCGGGTGGACAATGTGATCCGCCTGGAACAGAACTATCGCTCGCACGGCAACATCCTCGACGCGGCCAACGCCATCATCCGCAACAACACCGGGCGCCTGGGCAAGAACTTGTGGACCGAACGCGGCGCGGGCGAGCCGATACGGGTGTACGAGGCGTTTGCCGATTCGGACGAAGCGCGCTGGGTGGTCGAGGAGATCCAGGCGCTGGTGCGCGACGGTATGTCGCGTTCCGGCATCGCGTTGCTATACCGCTCCAACGCGCAGTCGCGGGTGCTGGAACACCAGTTGTTTTCCGCCGGCATTGCCTACCGTGTGTATGGCGGGCTGCGCTTCTTCGAGCGCCAGGAAATCAAGCACGCACTTGCCTATCTGCGCCTGATCGCCAATTCCGACGACGATACGGCCTTCAGCCGGGTGGTGAATTTTCCGGCGCGCGGCATCGGCGCTCGCTCGATGGAAACCCTGCAGGAGGCGGCGCGCACCTGGAATGGCAGTCTGTACGCGAGCGTGCCGCACCTGGGCGGCAAAGCGGGCACGGCGCTGGGCGGTTTCGTCAGGCTGATCGAGGCGTTGCGCAACGAAACGCGCGCGCTGACCTTGCCGGAACTGGTGGACCACGTGCTCGATGCCTCTGGGCTGCGCAACCACTATCGCAGCGAGAAGGAAGGCCAGGAGCGCTTGGAGAACCTCGACGAGCTGATCAACGCCGCCGCCAATTTCGTCTCCGAGGCGGGCGCTGAAGCTGGACAGTCAGCCGAATCCCACACCCTGCTGGCGGATTTCCTCGCCCATGCCTCGCTCGAAGCGGGCGACCATCAGGCCGACGCGGGCAGCGACGCGGTGCAGTTGATGACCGTGCACTCGTCCAAGGGGCTGGAGTTCGACGCGGTGTTCCTGTCGGGGCTGGAGGAGGGCTTGTTCCCGCACGAGAACAGCGTCCTGGAAGCCTCCGGGCTGGAAGAAGAGCGACGCCTGATGTACGTCGCGATCACGCGCGCGCGCCAGCGTCTCTATCTGTCATTCGCGCAAAGCCGCATGCTGCACGGACAGGTGCGCTACAACCCGCGCTCGCGTTTCCTCGAAGAGATACCCGAGGCGTACACCCGCTGGCTGACCCCGCCCCGGCCCAAGGGCGGCGGTATGGCGAGCACCGGGTATGGAGGCTATCCGCGTTCGTCTCCGCCGCAGGCGGCGGCCAAGCGCGCGGGGAGTGCGGCGCCGGTGCCGCCCCGGCGCGATGTCGGCGGCCTGCGGGTCGGGCAACTGGTGGCCCACGCCAAGTTCGGCCAGGGCGTCATCATGGCGGCCGAGGGCAACGGTTCCGATGCCCGCGTGCAGGTCAATTTCGGCCGCGCCGGGGTCAAGTGGCTGTTGCTGGCGGTGGCCAAGCTGGAGCCGGCCTGAGAGAGGCTGTGAATGAACGCAGCACCTTCCGCAAGTGAGTCGAACTGCTCTCGTAGGAGCGGCTTCAGTCGCGATAACAGCGTAATTCGGGGCTAAAGAGGGTGTTGTAAAACCCTCTCCCGATATTTTGACATCAGGCGACCACGCGCGCCCAAACGAGCGAGCAGGT
>JACOUN010000028.1 GCA_016177805.1 Rhodocyclales bacterium | reverse complement strand
CGGCTGGAGCAATCGCTGACCGAGCACGGCGCCCTGCTCGCCGCGCTGCTCGAACGCAACCCGCAACTCGCCGAACAACGCATGCGCGAACACATCAACAGCGGTCGCGCGGCGCTGGCGCGCATCGCCGCCTCGCGCAGCCGCAAACCCGCGCTGGCCGACCCGGCACTGCAATGAGCGGCGCGGTCCACTTTCACCGCGACGACACGGTCGCCACCGTCACGCTCGCGTATCCGGGCAAACTCAACGCGATCAACGCGACGATGTGGCGCCAGTTGCACGGCGTCTTCGACGGCATCGCCGACGACGCCGGCCTGCGCTGCGTGATCCTGCGCGGCGACGGCAGCGAGGCCTTTGCCGCCGGCGGCGACATCGAGGAATTCGCAACCGTGCGCGCCACCGTCGACGCCGCGCTGCATTACCACGACCAACTGGTCGCGACGGCGCTGAACGCGATCCGCGCCTGCCCGATACCCACCGTCGCGGCCATTCAGGGCGCGTGCATTGGCGGCGGACTTGAAATCGCCGGCTGTTGCGACCTGCGCATCGCGGGCGAATCGGCGCGTTTCGGCGCCCCCATCAACCGCCTCGGCTTCTCCATGTATCCGGGCGAGATGGCGGGCCTGCTGGAACTGGTCGGCCCGGCGGTGCTGCTCGAAATCCTGCTCGAAGGCCGCATCCTGAGCGCCGACGAAGCGCTGCAAAAGGGGCTGCTGACCCGTGTCGTCGCGGACTCCGACGTGATCGATGAAGCCATCGCCAGCGCCGCGCGCATCGCCGCCGGCGCCCCGCTGGTGGCACGCTGGCACAAGCAATGGGTGCACCGCCTGATGCGCGGCACGCCGCTCACCCACGAGGAAAAACGCGCCTCGTTCGCCTTTCTCGACAGCGCCGACTACCGCGAAGGGTTGGACGCGTTCTTCGCCAAGCGCAAACCGCGCTTCACCGGCTCGTAGACGCCGCCCAGCGGATATACTCCGTTACTTCAGGCAACCCTGCTTCGTGCACCCCGTACGCGTCGTAGGAGGGGCTTTAGCCCCGAATTACGCTGTTATCGCGGCTGAAGCCGCTCCTACGGGGCGCCAGTCGACCGGGTTGCCGGGATATGTTTTTATCGTTACGAGGTGCCCGCGCGAGCGGGAGAATCGGGAAGGCGGTGCGATTCCGCCACGTGCCCAGCGCCGTAAGGGGGAGCGTCCTGACACATGCCACTGGCTCACGCCGGGAAGGCGTCCGGACGCGTTGAACCCGAGTCGGAAGACCGGCCTCGTAACCTGTCCGCCGCTGTCTGGACCGCAGCGGCATTACTGCTCTTCCAAGGGGAATGAACATGAGCAGCGTCATGCAGGAAGTCCAGCAACAACCTTATTTCAGCGACGCGGAGAAGGACGCCGTGTACCGCGCCATCCATACCCGGCGCGACGTGCGCGGGCAGTTCCTGCCCGACCCGGTGCCCGATGACGTGCTGGCGCGGGTGCTCAACGCCGCCCACCACGCGCCCTCGGTCGGCTTCATGCAACCGTGGGACTTCGTCGTGGTGCGTTCGCCCGAAATCAAGGCGCGCGTGCGTGAGGCCTTCGACACCGCGCACACCGAAGCCGCGCTGATGTTCGAAGGCGACAAGCGCGAGATTTATCGCGGCCTCAAGCTCGAAGGCATCGTCGAGGCGCCGGTCAACATCTGCATCACCTGCGACCGCGAGCGCAACGGCCCGGTGGTGGTCGGACGCACCCACATCAAGGCCATGGACATCTACAGTTCGGTGTGCGCGGTGCAGAACCTGTGGCTCGCGGCGCGCGCCGAGGGGCTGGGAGTGGGCTGGGTCAGCATCTTCCACCAGAAGGCGCTGCGCGAAGCGCTCGACATCCCGCTCGACATCATTCCGGTCGCCTACCTGTGCATCGGCTATGTCAGCCACTTCTACCGCAAGCCGGAACTGGAAGCGGCCGGCTGGCTCGCCCGCCAGCCGATCGAGTCGCTGCTGCACTTCGACCGCTGGCAAGGCCCGGCCGACGATGACGCCGCCGCAACCCTGGTGGACGCGGCGCGCGCCACCCAGGCTGAAATCGCCGACGCCAAACTGTAATCCGGCGTTACTCCCGCGCCAACGCCGCCGCAATATACTGCGGCGGCAATCCATAGCGCCGCGCCAGCGCCTCGACGTTCTCACCACTGGCGCGCAGCGCCGCCAGCCACCCTTCCAGCCCGCTCGTGAGCGAACGCCCCGCCTGTTCGCCGTCGCGCGTATCGCCGCTGCCCACCTCGTACTTGTTGGCGTAGCCGCGCGGGGTCACCATCAGGCCGTCACGCAGGTAGGTGTTGGAATTGCCGATCAGCACCGTGGTGAGCATGCCGATGTCGGCTTCGCACATGCGCGCCAGGGTCGAGAACTCGACCCGCTGGCGCGGCCGGTAGGCCGACTTGACCAGCGCCACCGGGGTATCCGGGCTACGGTGGGCGAGGAACAGACGCTGCGCCTCGACGATCTGGCGCGCGCGCCGTCCGCTCTTGGGGTTGTACAGCGCCACGACGAAATCGGCGGATGCCGCCGCGTCGAGGCGCCGCGCGATCACCGGCCACGGCGTCAGCAGGTCCGACAGCGAGATCGCGCAGAAGTCGTGCGTCAGCGGCGCGCCGACCAGCGCCGCGCAACTGTTGAGCGCCGAAGCGCCCGGCACGATCTCGACCTCGATGTCGTCGGGCTGGCCGCTGGGCGGGGTCCACCCGGCCTGGAACAGCACCTCGAAGGTCGGCCCGGCCATGCCGTACACCCCGGCGTCGCCGGACGAGATCAGCGCCACCTTGCGCCCTAGGCGCGCGCGCGCCAGCGCTTCGATGGCGCGGTCCAGTTCTTCGGTCATCGATTTCTTGATGACTTCCTTGCCCTGGACCAGGTCGGCGACCAGGCGGATGTAGGTGACGTAGCCGATCACCGTGTCGGCCTCGGCGATCGCGGCACGCGCGCGCGCGCTCATGTGCTCGACGCTGCCGGGGCCCAGCCCGACCAGCATGATCTTGCCGCTCATGAGGTCCGCGCCCGTACCACGGCGGGCGTCGCCATGCCGGTCAGCGTGGCGTCGAGCGCGGGCCGCACCCAGCGCGCCACCGCGACACTGCTCAGACTGCCCAGCGCCAGCCAGCCGATCGCGTTGGCAATCGCGGTCGCCCAGGCAAAGCGGTGCGCCAGCGCCTCCATCTCGCCCACGACCGCCTCGTCGTACCCCGAGAACGGCCCAACGCCGAGTTCAGGGGCGCCGACCGCATAGGGCAGCGCCAGCAAACCCAGACCGAGCCAGCGCCAATAGGTCGGCACGAAACGCAGCACCGCGATGCCGGAGGCGGCGCACACCACCGCGAGCAGCCACCACGCCTGGCGCTCGTGCAAGGCCGCCGCGGCCGCCCCCGGTATTTCCGGCGGCAAGCCCAGCGCGGGCGCGACGAACACGCACAGCCAGCCCGCCGCCCCCCACCCCAGCCCGTTGCGCGCCGTAGCCGCCGGGCCGCGCTGGAGCCGCTCGGCCGCCGCGATGAGCGGAATCAGCAGCAGGGCGAAGCCGGTCGCGGTGAGGGCATTCGCGATGAGCGTCCACAACTCGCGTTCCATCCCATCTTCCGGCATGAACGGCTCATCCGCGTGCGCGTGGCCGGCGCCATGCGCGGGCGCGGCCAGCTCGGGTGGGGCGGACGGCAGCGCGCGCGACTCCAGCGCCTCGGCGGCCTCGATGATCGGGATGACCTGCCATTGCTGCACCACGCTGGCGAGCAGGCCGCACAGCGCGCCGACCAGCAGCGCGCATAGCACTATGCGACGAAAAAGCATCACAACCTCCGCGACTCAGTGGCAGGGAAAGACGTTGGCATGACGGGTGTCATGGGCGGCGTTGTGCGCGGCGGCGCTGTGGCTGAAGCCGGCGCCGTAGACGATCACGATGCCGATCAGCATCGCGCCGCACAGCGACTGCGCGGCGGCGACGATCGCGCCGCGCGCGCGGGGAAGATTCAGGGTGGCCTGGTTGTGCATGATGACTCCTTCAGTAGGGTGAACAGGGGGTGAGCGAAACTTCGGCGACCGATACCGTGGCATTGCGCCCGTCCGGGCCGCGCAGGCGGTGTTTCTCGACCCGCAGCGCGTCCTGCGCCGCGCCGGCCGCGAGCAGCGCGGCGGCTTCCGACACCGACGGCGTGCCGGTATGGCGGCGCACGGTTTCGGACGGATTCGGCACCGCCACCGCCGCCAGCGTGGCGGCGGGGTGAAAGGTGATGTGCCAGCCGTGACGCGCGGCCAATTCCAGCAAGGCGGTCTCGTCGGCTTTCAGATCGATGCTCGCCACCGCGACCACGTCGGCGAGCGTTGCCCCGGCGGCGGCCAGCGCCTGATCCACCGCGCGGGCGAGCGTTGGCAGCGGCGTGCCGCGATCGCAGCCAAGACCGAGGGCGACTTTCATTGGCAGACCTCGTGCGGCGGGCGGTAGGTCACGCAGCGCCCGGCCAGGCGTGCCGCCCAGGGCGCCGGCAACGGGCGGCGGCTGATCCACAGCAGCGCCGCGCAGGCGTCCGGGTCGACGTCTTCCAGCCGCTCATGGCAGCGCAGGTTGGCCGGCAACGGTCCGCCCCGGCCGTTGGCGTGGCGCGTCCACCAGTCGCGGCTGCCGCACTCCTGCACCAGCGCCACCGGCTCATCGTTCACCATCGCGGCGCTGACGCGCACCAGTGCCTCGCGGCTCGCCTCCATGGCCCAGCCCAGTTCGCGCCCGAGCAGGTCCACCGCTAGCGTCTCGCGCGCGTCCGAAGCGGTGGTCAACACCGCCTGCGCGCCGAGCGCGGTGGCGAGCGTGCCGGCCAGCGCGTTGGCGCCACCCAGGTGTCCGGACAGCACCGGGATCGCGTAGCGCCCGCCTTCATCGAGCACCACCACGCCGGGGTCGCGTTCCTTGTCCTTGAGATGCGGCGCGATCAGGCGCACCACCGCGCCGAGCGACACGATCGCGACGATGCCGTCGAACGCGGCGAACAGCAGCGGAATCTGGTCACCGGTCTTGCCCGCGTAGCAACTCGCGGCCCCCGGCGCCGCGCTCTCGGCCTCGGCGCGGAACTTCTCCGGGGCGAACAGGCGCGCGCCCGGCAGCGCCTCGATCACGCGCGCGGCCAGCGCGATGCCGTGGCGGGTGATCGCGACGACACCGATGCGGCCGTCGCTGCTGACCGCCGCGCTCATGGCTGCAAGGCCTCGGCACGCTTGCGGCAGCCCCGGCGCAACTCGCCGCGCGCCCGCGCCGGATTCTGCACCAGCAGCAGCGACAGGTAATGCACCGTCTCGCCACGCAGGCTCGCCACATCGGTGACCACGCGCTCATCCGGCGCGCCGACCTTCTCGACGAAGCAACTGGTCGCGAGCAGATCGCGCCGCTCCAAGAGCGCCAGCACCTCGTCGAGCAGGGGTTTGACCTTGAGCAGGATCAGCGTGTCGAACTCGTCCAGCAGGTGGTCGATCACCGCCACGCCGTAGGCGGCCGGAATCACCGCGAGGGTGTCGTCCTCTTCCGCGAGCGGGGTGCCGACGCGCGCGGCGGCGGCGGAAAAGGAGCTGACGCCGGGGATGGTGTCGACCTCGATCACGGGCGCCAGCTCGCGCACCGCGCGGGCAAGGTGCCCGAAGGTGGCAAAGGTGGACGCATCGCCTTCCACCAGGAACACCACGTCGCGCCCACCCGCCAGCAGTTCCACGCAGCGGTTCGCCACCCGCGCCCAGGCGCGCGCCAGCACGCCCGCGTCACGCGTCATCGGAAACACCAGCGGTTCAGCATCCTCCGGCACCGCCAGACCACCGCGCCGCGCGATGTCGAGCGCGTAGGACGCCTCACCCGCCTTCTTCACCGGATAGGCCCAGCACGCCCCCGACTGCAGCGCGGCCCAGCCGCGCCGGGTGATCAGGTCGGGGTCGCCGGGGCCGAGCGACACGCCGATCAGGCGGCCGAAGCGCGGCGTGGGAAGAACATCATTCATGATTGGATTCCGGGTCGGGAAGTTGTTTGTGTGCGGTGACGATCCACACCGGGTTGTGCGCGGCCAGCCGGTGCATGTCGAGAATCGGCTGGCTGCGCGCGGCCGACAGCAGGGTGGCGTCCCAGACGGCGCCCAGCCGCTCCAGCGTTGCGGTTGCGGTGCCCAGGTTTTCGATGGTGACGAAATTCATCACCAGCCGTCCGCCCGGCCTCAGTCGCGCCAGGCACAGCGCGATCAACGCCTCCAGCTCGCCCCCCGAGCCGCCGATGAACACCGCGTCGGGGTCCGGCCACGCGTCCAGTCCTTCCGGCGCGCGGCCTTCGATCAGGGTGTAGTTGCTCGCGCGCAGGCGCCGCGCGTTCTCGCGCGCGTTGGCGGCGTCGGCGGCGTTCTTTTCGATTGCCCAGACGTGCCCGCGCACGGCGATCCGCGACGCTTCGAGTCCGACCGAACCGGCCCCGGCGCCGATGTCCCACACCACGCTGTCGACGCACAGCGCCAGTTTGGCCAGCGACAGCGCGCGCGCTTCGAGCTTGGTGATGAGTCCCTTGTCAGGATGGCGCTGCACGTAGTCGTGGTCGTCGAAACCGAACACCGCGCGCGGCACGCCTGGGTCCACGCGCTCGATCACGACGATGTTGGGGTCGGGAAAGCGGCGCGCCGCCGCGTCCTCCAGCATCAGCCCGGCAAACACCGCTTCGTCCGCCAGCCCCAGCCGCGCCGCCACCGACAGCCGTACCTCGGCGCCATGACCGGCCGCGAGCAGGGCGCGCGCGATGCGGTCGGGGCCGTTGTGCGGGGCGGTGAACGCGGCCACCCGGGGGTGCTCGCGCACCGCCTGCAGCAGCGCGTACAGGCCATGCGCGGGCGTGGCGCCGGCCTGCCATTCGCCGTCGTCGCGGCTGTGGCAGGAACGGATCGCGACGTCCTGCCACGGCTGCTTGAGGCGCGCGAACGCGAGCTGCAGCGTCGAGGGCGCGGGCAGCACATCGACATGCGCCGCCCCCAGCCGCGCTATCACGAAGCTGGCGATGCCGTGGCACAGCGGGTCGCCGGTCGCCAGCACCGCCACCGGCAGGCCGTCGCCGAGCGCCTGCGCGGCCCAGCCCGGCATGCTGGCGAGCGCGCCGTCCATGTCGCGCAGTTCCGCCGTGGCGGGCAGATGGGGCGCGACCAGGTCGAGGGTGCGACGCGCGCCGATCACCACCCTGGCGGCCCGCAGGCGCTGGCGCGCCGCGTCGGCCAGGCCGCCCCAGCCGTCGTCGAGGATGCCGAGGATGGCGCAGCGCGCCGTCTCGCGAACCGGGTCACGCATTTTCGTCTTCCTCCACGGTCACGATCGGCACTCCGGCGAAGTTGCACGCCAGCACCGTCAGCCGGTGCGGGCCGGGGTAGCGCTGGCGCAGGCTGCATATCGCGCGCAGCGCCAGCGCGCGGTGGAACGCCTCCGCCAGCCCCAGCTCGGCCAGCCCTTCGGCGGCAAAGCGCGCGGTTTCGGCGGCGCGGATCTGCTCGACCAGCGCGGGCGGCGCGCCGACTTCCAGCGCCGCGCCGGCGATCAGGTCGCGGTCGATCTCGCCGCGCCACGCGTGCGTGACCGACAGCCCCTGCGCGATCTTGGTCAGCTTGCCCACCATTGCGCCAACGATGATGTGGCGCATGCCGTGCCTGACCGCCGTGGTAAACGCCGCCTTGACGAAGTCGCCCATCTGCACGAAGCAGGCTTCGTCCAGCGCCGGGTAGGCGCGCATCGCACACTTCTCGGTGCGCCCGCCGGTGGTGAATACCACGCGGGTCTGGCCCTGATTCGCCGCGACATCGACGGCCTGGATCACGCTGGCGCGAAAGGCGGCGGTCGAATACGGCCGCACGATGCCGGTGGTGCCGAGAATGGAGATGCCGCCGAGGATGCCCAGGCGCGCGTTGAGCGTCTTCTTCGCCATCTCTTCGCCACCGGGCACCGACAACGTCACCTCCAGCCCGTCGCCGCGCGCCAGCAGCGCCGCGCCGGCCGCCGCGACGTTGGCGGCGATGTTGCCGCGCGGCACCGGGTTGATCGCCGGCCCGCCCACTTCCAGCCCCAGTCCGGGGCGCGTCACCACGCCCACCCCCGGACCGCCGCGCAGCACGATGCGCCCGCCGCCGCCGGGAATGCGGCACACGTCGGCGGTCAGGTGCGCGCCGTGGGTCGCGTCCGGATCGTCGCCCGCGTCCTTGACGCTGACGGCGTGGGCGCAGTCGCCGCTCACGCGTCCGTCACGGATCTCGAACGTCACCCGGCGGGTGTTGGGCAGCACGCATTCGACACGACCGGGCACCACCCCGCGCACCAGCCCCAGGGTCGCGGCGGTAGCGGCGGCGGCGCAGTTGGCGCCGGTGGAAAAGCCGGTACGGTTGCCCCGGTCGCGGCGCGCGTCGCCCTTGCGCACCTTGTCCGGCATCGGAGTCGCGGCGGGGGTCATCGGGACTTACGCCGCCGCGTCGCGCTGCCGCGCCTCGGCCAGGCCGAGCAGCGCATGCAGCGCCGCCACCACCAGGGTGGAGCCGCCCTTGCGCCCGCGTATCGTGATCCACGGCACCTCGGGCACGGTGGCAAGCAATGCCTTGGATTCGGCCGCCGAGACGAAGCCGACCGGCATGCCCAGCACCAGCGCCGGGCGCACCCCCTCGTCGCGGATCAGGCGCACCACCTCGATCAACGCGGTCGGCGCGTTGCCGATCGCAACGATGGCGCCGTCGAGCCGCCCCAGCCGCCATGCCTTGCGCATCGCCTGCACCGCGCGGGTGGTGTCCTCGGCGCGCGCGCGCGCGATCACGTCGTCGTCGGAGATGAACTGGTGGGTGCTCAGGCCGAAGTGCGCGAGCCGCGTGGCCGACAGCCCGACGCAGATCATTTCGACATCGGCGACGATGGGGGTGGCGCCCGCCAGGATCGCCGCCAGCCCCGCTTCGACCGCGCGCGGGTGGAATTCGGTCAGGCCGTTGAACTCGAAATCGGCGTTGGCGTGGATCATGCGCCGCACCACCGGCCACGCGTCGGGCGCGTAGTCGTGCGGGCCGGCCTCGGCGTCGATGATGGCGAAGGAATCGTGCTCGATGGCGCGCCCGGCGGCGGTGAGCTGTTCGGTAATGGTGTTGAGGGTCATGACGGCTCGCTGATCACGTGGGAGTGGAGAGAGGGAAAACAGGCGTCGGCCGCGCCGATGCGCGCATCGACGAGCGCCGCGATGGCCGGATCGAAACCGAAATGGCTGCCGAGCGCGAAGGCCACGCCCGGATACTGGCGCCGCAGCCGCTCGACCTGCGCGCCGATGCGCTCGATCAGCACCCCGGTGAACAGATACACCGGCACCACCGCGATCTGCGTCATGCCCAGGCGCGCCTGGCGCTGCACCACGGTTTCCAGCCTCGGCCAGGTGACGCCGGTGAACGCCAGGTCGACCAGATCGTGCTCGCCCGCCTCGAACAGCCAGCGCGCCATCCGCGCCAGCTCGCCGTTGGCATCGGCATCCGACGAGCCGCGCCCGAGCACGATCACGCCAGTGGTGCGCGGATCGGGTTCGTCGAGTTCGCGCATCAGGCCGGCAAGGCGGGCGCGCAACACCGCGAACACCTCGCGCCCCATGCCCAAGTGCGGCGTACACACGAAATCGACCGCCGGGTGGCGCTCACGCGCGCTCACCAGCGCATCGGGCAGGTCGCCCTTGACATGCCCGGCCGCGTTCAGGATCAGCGGCACCAGCACCACCCGGCGCGCGCCGCGCGCGGCGCGATCCAGCCCCGCCTCCAGCAGCACCTCGGCATGCTCGATGAAGCACGCCTCGATGCGCCGGCCGGGGTGGCGCGCGCGGCAAGCGGCGGCAAAGCGCAGGATCTCGTCGTTGCCCGCCTGGCGCTGCGAGCCATGCCCGACCAGCAGCACCGTCACTTCGCCACTCATGTCGCACCCCCTGGCACGGCGACACGCCGGTAGCGGTGCCCGAAGGCCGGATCGTACAGGCGCGAACGCGCCACGCCATCGCGCTCGCGCGCGCCCAGCGCCGGGCTGGCGATGATCATCGCCTGCGAGGCGATCTTCTCCGCCTGACACTTCTTCTTGATGTCGGCCAGGGTGCCGCGCACGATCTTCTCCTCGCCCGGCCAGCTCGCCTTGTGCACCACCAGCACCGGCGCATCCTCGGCCCAGCCGGCCGCGCGCAGCGCCGCCTGCACTTCATGCAGCAAGGTGATCGACAGGAAGATGCACAGCGTCGTGCCATGCGCGGCCAGCGCCGCGAGGTCTTCGCGCGGCGGCATCGGCGTGCGCCCGGCGACGCGGGTCAGGATCACGGTCTGGGTCAGTTCCGGCAGGGTCAGCGTCTCGCCCGCCGCCGCAGCGGCAGCCAGCGCCGACGACACCCCCGGCACCACCTTCCACGCCACCCCGGCCGCATCGAGCGCGCGGCTCATCTCGGTCAGCGCGCCGTACAGACCGGGGTCGCCGGTCTGCAGCCGCACCACCGTGTCGCAGCGCGCGGCGGCCGCGATCAGCCACGCGTTGATGGCCTCCAGCGTCATGTCGCGCGAATCGCGGATCTCGCAGCCGGGCGGCGCGTACCGCATCGCGGCGCGATCGACGAGCGAACCCGCATACAGGATCGCCCCGGCCCGTTCGAGCAGGGCGCGCCCCTTGACGGTAATCAGGTCGGGATCGCCGGGACCGGCGCCGACAAACCACACGGTCGCCATCAGCGTAACCTCGACGGACCGGCGACAAAAGACACGGCCTTGCGGCCCGTTTCGACATGCATGACGACTCCCCACGAGTACGTGATTACGCATGCGACCCAGGGGGGAAAGACTGACCGGCCATGCCCGGAAAACGGACACAACCCGGTTGGTGCGTGTGGCTGAACGATGCGCGCGCGGCCAGAAACAACAACACGGCCAGACACAAGACACCGGACGAATCCAGTCGGCGAGTCCCACACCCCGGGGCACATACCTGCAGATTCGATCGGGCCGGTCTTCTGGCTTGCCTTCCTCCGGATTCCGCCGCCTTCCCAAGCGCAAGGCTCAGTGGCTAAGGGCGGATCCGTCAGGCTTACAGCAGCGGGGGCTGCGCCGGACTGGCTGGAGCAACAGCGGCTCCAGCGTCACCGGACTTCCCGTTTCACCCTGCCACGCGGTCGCATGACAAGGCACCCGGATCGAAAACGTGCCCATCATAGGCGATCCGGGGCGGGCGGAGCAAGGGGCGTTTCAGGGGCAACAGCGCAAGCCGCGATTTTCTGCGGCGCCCCTCGGGGAAAGAACCAGGCCGTCATTGTGAGGAGCGCTGTGCACCGTCATCGCAGCGACGCGGCGATCTCGCAGCAGCCTTTACGATACGTTCGTCGTGCGATCCAGGCGATCGGCAAGACTACCGCTCGATCCGATACGGTTATAGCGCCATGGCCAAGAAAACTCACCGCAATCCGCTACTGGCAGGTTCCGGCAACTGCGCCACCTTCTCGGCCAGCAATCCAGCAATTCGCAACAAGTCTTTCAACAACCGTTCATCCAGTTCGATGACGCCTTCGTATTCCGCCAGATTGCGCCGGTCGTGACAAAGAGCGAGAACACGCCATTCGGCGGCAGGCATGTCCAGCGTATGCGCAAGGCTCTGAAAAACCAGATAGCGATTTTCCGAACGGAAACCCTTATGTCGCAATGCCGCCAAAGCCAAGGCGTGCGCCGCGTTATAGGCAAGGTCGAAGCGGCTTTCCGGTGAGAGTCCCAACATTTGAGCATCCGCCAGGCGAACCACGCCGGAACGCAGCAACCCCGCGAATTCCCGCGCATCGGGCGGCTCCGCCTTCAACGCGCCCGTTTTCACCAGGTTAAGCAGGTTTTGGCAAGTCATCGCTTCCCCCTAGCACAAACAGCTTGGGCTGCTGCAACACGCGCGCGGCAAAGGCGCTTCCCTCAGCCAGCTTGCGCGCCAGTTCATCGGGTTTATACAACGCAGGATTCACGGTGCGCCCCAGGCGCGGCTCCACTTCACTCAACACGGCATAGAGTTCCGGATAGGCCAGCGTCTCGGATACCACCATCAAATCGATATCGCTGCTCGCCGTATCTTCCCGTTTGGCAATCGAGCCATACACGAAAGCCACCAGAATCTGGCTGGCAAGAGGTCGCAAGGCTGCCCGCAACACATCGGTCAAGCCAAACGTCTTGAGAACGATGCCACGCAACTCCTCAAAGATCGGGGCGGCACGGTTGGCCTGAAAATGGCGCTGGTTGCCGATGCGACTCTCCACCAGCAACCCTGCCTGTGCCAACTGCCCCAATTCCCGATGAACCGCCCCCGTGCCCGTTTCAGAGAGACGCACAATCTCGTTGGCAAAAAAACTGCGCTCCGGCTGCGCAAACAAAATCCCCAGAACCCGCTGCTGGGTTTTTGTGAACAAGGCATCTGCAAGAGAAGTCTGGTTTGTCGATCCCATAAAGGGAATGATAAGTCCCATATCGGGAACGATCAAGCCTTCCCGAACCACCTTCACCACAAATAACCGCGGAATGCGCAATAAATCAGACGCAACCCGTTTGGTGCGAGTGGTTGAACGATGCGCGCGCGGCCAGACACAAGACACCGGACTTCCCGTTTCACCCGGTCATGCGGCTGGATGACAAGGCACCCGGATCGAAAACGTGCCCATCATAGGCGATCCGGGCCGGGCAAGCAGCGCTTCAAGGACACTTGACGAAGTCGCGCGCGGCGACGCCGGCGGGGGGTACGGCCTTCACCACTTCACCAAACGCCCCGTTGCTCGAAACGGTCGACCACAACGTGCCATCCGCAGCCTGGACCAACACCTCACCGATGTTGCTTGCAGCCTCCTGCCAGCTCGCACCCCAGTCGCAGCTATAGCCGCGCTCGGAAAACAGCGTGCCGCTGGCCAGCTCGTGTACGCGCCGTCCATAGGCACTCACCCCGTCCGGAGCCAGCCAGGTGCGCCCATCCGCCGATCGGCGAACACCGCCATTGACGTTCAAGAGCAGCATGCCGTCGGACAGCAGCGCCAAGTCGTTCACCTCGCCTCGGTAGCTGGTGAACGGTACCAGTTCTTCCCATGCCACCCCGTTGCCTGACCGGAACACAGTCGCATTACCCGGACGGAACATCACTGACGAGACATCGTTGTATCCAACAAAAACCGTACCATCCGCAGTCACCGCAACCCCGTTGGTCGCCGACGCTTCTCCCTCGTTGTCGTAGGCAAAGGACCAGTCGGCCACAGTCTCGGTCAGCGGATTCCAAACATACACCGTTGCTCTCGGTTCCGCCGGCGTAGCGCTCCTGTCCATCACCCCGCGACCGTGCACCAACACCACCTCACCGTTGCGCTCAGCCATGGCGCTGACCTCGTTCAACGCGGGCGCCGGCAAGCCGTTGCGCAGCGGCAGCGCCAGGCGCCGTGGCTGCCAAGTAGTGCCATCGTCGACGCTGGTCCACACGCTGAATCCGCCGCCTTCCGGCACATCACCGAGATAAGGACTGACGTCAACGCCCGCCACGAGCATTCCGGTACTCAAGCGCAACAGTCTGGCGGGCCCATACACATTGTCGAGCTTGACCGAACTCCAGCTCGCACCACCATCGTCGCTGCGCGAGATGAACGTCTGAAAATCGTGTGCAAGCGACGACACCGGGTCGACCGACCATGTCTGCCACGCCACATGCACCCGCCCGCCGGGACTCAACAGAATATCGGCGACATCCCTCACCTGCGCCGGAGCCACCGCAGTGGTAAATGCGGTGGTCTGCCACTGAATCTGCCTGTCCGGCGTCACCGGCGCCGGAGCAGGGTCACTCCCACCCCCTCCACCGCCACCACAACCGGCCAGCACCCCCACCATGCCCACCACAATCAGCGACCGCAACGGCATGCGCGGACGAAAGGCAAGACTCTTCAACATCGACAACTCCTGAAAACGAAAACCCGGACCACGCGCCCGGCGACCTTCACCACACCGCGATAGGCCGCAACCGCTGCCCCTGCAACGCCAGCCCCACCCGGAAAAGCCCCCCCATCACGGGCATTTGACGAAGTCGCGCGGTGCAACGCCGGCGGGGGGTTGAATCTTGAGCAGCCCTTGGAAACCCCCGGTTCCCACCGGGTCGGACTCCAGCGTGTAAAAACTCCCCCACACCGTCCCGTCCGGCCCCTGCGCCATTCGTATAGGACGATAGACGTAGCCACCGGGGCCAGGCTCGATTCGCTCCCAGCTTGCTCCGCGATCGCAGCTTGCATAAACGTAGGTCCATGTCGACGCGAGCAGCGCACCGCTGTGGAGCTCCAGTATCTGTTTAACCAGGAACGGACGCGTCAACGCAGCGTTCGAGTCGAACAGGTCCGGCTGGTCTTTGGGCAGCAGCGACTGACTCCACCCCGAGCCATGCTTGTAGAAATACAGGTTCGCGTAATTGTCGAGTCCCGCCACCAGCGTGCCATCCGCCAGCACGGTCAGGGCCGTGAGGTTTGCGTCACTCCTGGGCTGCGGCAAAAGTGACCAAAGCATGGGATTGTCAGTGCGAACCACATCACCGTCTATGGCAATGTACAGAAAGCCGTTCGGATCCCCAGCAATCGCCTCAATCTCGTAATAATCCTCGGCAGGAAACGGCTGCGGACCAGGAAAGCGGGGCAGTGCGATAGGCAGCCGTGTCAGAGTCGCGCTCCCCGCCTCCCAGTAGTACAGCCGGTTTTTTACTGACGGCGGCGGACTGTTGCCCCCCGGTATCGCCGTGGTGACCGAGCGCACCCATACGACCACCTTGCCATTTTTCTCGACCATCCGAACCGGGATTTCCTCATGAGAAAGCGTTCCGGAAAGCGCATCCGGAGCCGGTATGTCGCTCTGCACATCCTGGAAGCTCCATGTCACGCCTTCATCGTCGCTCCACCAGATGCGGGGGGTACGCCACGGTTGTTGCGGGAGACTCACCGTGCTTCCCGCCACCAGCCGGCCGCTTGCCAGCGTGGTCATGAACGCGAATTCACCCGATGCGCGATCGACAGCCAACGTCTGCCACGTCGCGCCGGCGTCGTGGCTGCGGGATACATAGGGGATCCCATTGGGCCAATCCGCCTTTTGTTCACGCCACGCCAGATGCACTCCCCCACCCGGGGTGGCCGCGACATCCCCAAAGTCCCCGACAACTGCGGAACGTGGCGGCTGACCCGGATCAGTCACCTCCGGCGTGGTGAAAGCCACAGGCTGCCATGACAACGCCAGCGCGGGTTTCTGTGGCGCCGGGGCGGGCTCGCTCCCGCCACCGCCTCCACCGCCACCACAACCGGCCAAGAAACCCACCATGCCCACCACAACCAGCGACCGCAGCGGCATGCGCGAACGGAAAGCAAGACTCTTCAACATCGACAACTCCTGAAAACGTAAACCCGGACCACTCGCCCGGCAACCTTCACCACACCGCTACTAACCGCGACTGCTGCCCTCCAATTTCACCGCCATCCGGAAAAGCCCCCATCACAGGCAGTTGACGAAGTCGCGCGGTGCGACACCGGCGGGGGGTTGAATCTTGAGCAGCCCTTGGAAACCTCCGGTCCCCGCCGGGTCGGAATCCAGCGTGTAAAAACTGCCCCACACCGTCCCGTCCGCCCCCTGCGCCATCCGTACCGGACGATAGACGTAGCCACCGGGACCCGGCTCGATGCGCTTCCAGCGTGCACCGAGATCGCAGCTTGCATAAACGTGGGTCCATGTTGACGCCAGCAGCGCGCCGCTGTGGAGTTGAAGAATCTGTTTGACCAGAAACGGGCGCGTCAACGCCGCGTTCGGGTCGAACAGGTCCTTCTGGTCCTCGGGCAGCGGCGCCTGACGCCAGCCCCAGCCCTCCTTGTACAGGGACAGGTTCGCGTAGTTGTCGAACCCCGCCGCCAACGTGCCATTCGCCAGCACGGTCAGTGCCGTGAGGTTTGCGTCGCTTCGGGCGCGCGGCAATGCCTCCCAGTTGATGCCGTCGGCGGTGCGAAGCACCTCTCCGGCGATGCCAACGTACAGATAGCCGTTGGCACCCCCCGCGATCTGCGCGATCTCGTAATCGTCCCGCGCCGGCAACGGACCCGGTTGGGGCGGAACCACCGGCAGGCGCGTCAGCGTCGCGCTGTCCACATCCCAGTAGTACAGCCGATTGAGGATTTCCCCGTCCGACTGCCGCGTGCTGACCGCTCGCACGAGTACGACCACCTTGCCGTTGTGCTCGGTCACCCGGATGGGCTCTTCCTCGTATGACAGGACGAGACCGCCTTCGGCCGGCGCCACGACGTCACTGCGCACATCCTGGAAGCGCCATGTCACGCCATCGTCGTCGCTCCACCACAGGCGCGGGCTGCGCCACCAATTTTGTGCAAGATCCGCCGTGCTGCCCGCCACGAGCCGGCCGCTCGCCAGCGTGGTCAGGAACGCGAACCCGCTCGACGCAGGCTCGATAGACGTTCCGTGCCAGCTCGCCCCGGCATCGTGACTGCGGGAAACAAAGGACTTGAAGTACGGCAGGGTATCTCTGCGCTCCGACCACGCCAGATGCACGCCCCCGGAGGGGGTGACCGCGACATCGCCCAAGTCCCCGGCCACCACCGGAACCGGCGGCTGACCGAGTTCAGCGACCTCCGGCGCGGTGAAGCCGGCTGGTTGCCATGACAACGCCAACACGATTGGCGTCGGCGAGCATGCGGCTCCAGCATCCTCGCTGGCACTCCCGTCACCGCCCCCACCCCCGCCGCAACCGGCCAATGCTCCCACCATGAGCGCCGCCAGCACCGAACGCAGCGGCGGATTCAGACCCTTTCTCCATCCAGACATGAGCAACTCCATTCGAGTAACGTGTTGGCGCGTGCGCGCCGCCTGCGAAATGGTGACTTCGCATTGTCGGGCCAGATGCCCATGCCGTGCAAATTGAGTTATGGCGAACGCAAAACCATCCGCCCAGACACACGGCAGACCGTGCTCCGGGCGGATTCACCCGATCATGCTGTTAAGGGGTTGTGTTACGGGCACTTGACGAAGTCGCGCGGTGCGACGCCGGCGGGGGGCGCAACCTTCAGCAGTCTTCCCTCGTAATTCGATGTACCGGATACGCCGTGATTGAGGATCATGAAAGCACCCCAGACGGTGCCATCGAGCGACTGTGCCAGGCGGTGGGGCGCATAGACACTCGCCTCGGGCAGTTCCGCAATGTGCTCCCAGCTCGCGCCGCGATCGCAGCTCGCGTACACCAGATCCTCCGCCGCCACGAGCAGCGCGCCACTTTGCAGTTCAAGGATGTGCCCCACGGTGTACGCCCGGCGCAGCGACTTGGTGTTCTCCGCCGTCCAGTACTCCTGATCGACCGGCAACAACGACTGCCGCCAGCCCTGGCCGTCGTTGTAGAAGTAGACGTTCTCGTAGCTGTCGAGACCGGCCGCGAGCGTGCCATCCGCCAGCACCGTCAGGCTCAACACCTTCGCACCCTCCTTGGCGCGTGGCAGGGTCTCCCAGACCAGGCCGTCCGGCGTGCGAAACACCTCGCCGGCTATGGCAAGGTAGAGATAGCCGTTCTGCCCGGCGGCGAGCGCCGCGATCTCGTAGTCGGTCTGAACCGGGAGCGGGCTGCTCGCCGGCAGCACGATGGGCAGGCGGGTCAAGGCAGCGCCCTCCTGGTTCCAGTAGTACAGCCGATCACGGAACTCGACCACGTACGATGGCGAGGACGTGCTGGTCATTTGACGTATCCACACGAGCGATTTCCCATGGTGCTCGACCAAGGTCATCGGCTCCTCGGTGTAAGACGCAAAGGGATCGGGCCGCACGGCGGGCGCGCCAAAATCGGTCTGGATGTCCTGGTGGCGCCAGGTCGCGCCATCATCGTCACTCCACCACAAGCGGGGGCTGAACCACCAGTACTGCGGCAAATCCATGGTACTGCCGGCCACCAGACGGCCGCCGGACTGCACACGCAGGAAATCGAACGAACCCCAGTCGGGTTCGATCTTCATCGCCTGCCAGGTAACGCCCGCATCATGACTGCTCGAAAGATAACCATCTCCCCAGTTAAGAAGATCGGCATTGCTGTGCCATCCAAGATGCACCGCGCCACTTGGGGAGGTTGCTACATCTTCGAAACGTCCGGGTTTCTCTCCCACGCTTTGTCCCCAAGAGTCCGTAACGATGGGCGTACGGAACCCGGAGTCCTGCCACGACAACGACAGCGCGGGCTTCTGCGGTTCAGGTTCGGCACTCCCACCCCCACCACCCCCACCCCCACAACCGGCCAGCACCCCCACCATGACCGCCACCAACAGCGAAAGCGCCGGCATGCGCGGCCGGAATATCGTGTTGAAAGACATATGACTCCGAAGTTGAATGTCCGATCGGGCGTCATGCCCGGACGGGATGGCTGAATGACCGCGCATGATCGCCTGCAAGCCTCCAGCGAAGCAAGCCCGGCGGCCATCGGGGGGGGCTGCTGAACTGCCGCGATGAACGCCCCGCCACCCCGCCCGGCTCGTGACGATCGCTCAAGTCCCACAGGCTGCCAGTGGTCTGCTTCGCAAATACCGAAACACGAAAACGCATCTTGTGGCGCATGGCTGCGTTGCTCATCCTCGGCATAGTTACGACTATTGCTGCGGTTCGCACCTTGCCCAGCACCTCAAGCCATCGTTTTCGTCATGTTCCTTGATTTGCGAAGCAGACCACTAGCGCCGCCAGAAGGCCGGGGTCAGCACCACCAGCAGGGTGAATATCTCCAGCCGCCCGAGGATCATGGTCAGCGACAGCACCCAGGTCTGGAAATCGCTCAGCCCCTGGTAGTTGGAGGCGGGGCCGACCGCGCCCAGCCCCGGACCGGTGTTGTTGATGCACGCCACCACCGCCGAGAAGGCGGTCACGATGTCCAGCCCGGTCACCGACAGGATCAGGGTCAGGGTGACGATGGACACCATGTACATGAAGCTGAATCCGAGCACCGCCATCAGCACGTGCTCCTTGACCGGCGACCCGCCGCCCACGCGCACCGGCATGGTCACCCCCGGATGCAGCGAGCGCACCACCTCGCGGTAGATCTGCTTGTACAGGATCAGCGCCCGTATCATCTTGATGCCGCCGCCGGTCGACCCCGAGCAGGGCGCGAAGCTGCCCAGGAACAGCATCAGCAGTTGCGGGAACATCGGCCACAGCGAGTAGTCCTGGGTCGCCAGCCCGAGCGAGGTCGCGATCGACACGACGTGGAATCCGACGTGCCGCACGGTGGTCACCAGGTCCGGATAGACATCGTGGGAGAGCAGGTAGCCGGTAAGCAGCGCGGTGGCGCCCACCACCACCGCGACGAACCACGGAATCTCGGGGTCCAGCGCGTAGGCGGACAGATTGCGCCGGATCAGCGCCAGGTAGTGGGTCGCGTAGTTGCAGCCGGCGATCAGCGCGAACACGATCGTGACCAGCTCTATCGGCACGCTGTCAAAGTGCCCGAGCGACGCGTCGCGGCTGGAAAAGCCGCCCAGCCCGGTGATGGAGAAGCTGTGTATGACCGCATCCCAGGGGGCCATGCCGGCCGCCCACAGGCTCAACCCGCAGGCCAGGGTGAGCACGACGTACACCGCCCACAAGCCCTTGGCGGTCTCGGCGATGCGCGGCGTCAGGCTCGACTCCTTCATCGGGCCGGGCGCCTCGGCGCGGAAGATCTGGCGCCCGCCCACACCCAGCAGCGGCAGGATCGCCACCATCAGCACGATCACGCCCATGCCGCCTATCCAGTGCATGAAGGTGCGCCACAGGTTGATCGAGATCGGCAACCGGTCCAGACCGGTGAGCACCGTCGCGCCGGTGGTGGTGAGGCCCGAGGCGGCCTCGAAATAGGCGTCGGTGATCGACAGCTCCGGCAGGAACGCCAGCAGCGGCAGCGCGCCGAACACCGGGATCACGATCCAGGTCAGCGCCACCAGCAGGAAGGCGTCATGGGGACGCAGGTCGCGCCGCCCGCGCGCGGTGAGCTTCCACAGCAAGGCACCGCACGAGGCGGTGGCGATCATCGCCATGTCGTAGGCGGTGGTCGCGCCGTCATGCAGCGCAAACGACACCACGAGCGGAAACAGCATCACCAGGGCGAACAGGATCAGGACCAGTCCGAGTGCGTTCAAGGCCGGGAAATAAGGGCGCATGTCAGGCTGCGTAGGGCATTGGCCGCGATAGCCGAAAACCGGTGGTCGCGCCGGATCGACAAGCGCGCCTCTCAAGGAAACGCCGGACCGCCCCAAGTTTCCATGCCCCCCTCGGGGGGCGGGCTGGGCGCAGCCCGGCCCTGGGGGCGCTCTCAAGGAAACGCCGGGCCGCCCCAAGTTTCCTTGCCCCCCTCGGGGGGTGGGCTGGGCGCAGCCCGGCCCTGGGGGCGCTCTCAAGGAAACGCCGGGCCGCCCCAAGTTTCCTTGGCCCCCTCGGGGGGCGGGCTGGGCGCAGCCCGGCCCTGGGGGCGCTCAAATCCACGACCACCCCACAGCGGCGCCCAGTTTCGCCATATCGACATGGACCTCGATCGCATCGGCAAGGCGGTCCAGATCGGCCTGCCGGCGCGCCGCGATATCCACCGTTTCGAGTTCCGCCACCCCGGCCCACGCCAGCAGCGCGGCGAGCGCGCCGGGGCTGTCGAGCAAGCCATGTACATAGCTGCCCAGCACCTGTCCGTCCGCCGACACCGCGCCGTCGCTGCGACCGTCGGACAGAACCAGCGCCGGGCGCTCCAGCGCCGCGCCGCTGCTCACGCCCATGTGAATCTCGTAACCGCGCACTTCGGCATCGCCGAAGCGCAAGCGCCCGGCCACGTTGCCCAGTTGTTTCTCCCCCGCCAGGGTGGTCTGCATGTCCAGCCAGGCGAAGCCAGGCGCGCTGCCGGGACGCCCTTCGAGGCCGAGCGGGTCATGCAGCGCCGTGCCCAGCATCTGGAAGCCGCCGCAAATACCGATGAGCTTGCCGCCGTAGCGCAGATGGTGTTGCAGGTACGCCTCCCAACCATGCGCGCGCAGCCATGCGAGATCGGCCTGCACGCTCTTGGAACCGGGCAGCACCACCAAGTCGGCGGCGGGCGGGGCCTGCCCCGGCCCGACCCACTGGAAATCGACTTCGGGGTGCAACCTGAGCGGGTCGAGGTCGGTGTGGTTGGAGACGCGCGGGTAGGCCGGGGCGATGACCTTGATGCGGGCGGCGGTCTTGTCGGCGCGCGCATCGGCGAGCGTGTCCTCGGCGTCGAGAAACAGCCCTTGCAGATACGGCAACACGCCGAACACTGGCCGCCCGGTGCGCGCTTCCAACCACTCCAGCCCCGATTGCAACAAGGCCGGATCGCCGCGAAAACGGTTGATGACGAAACCCTTGACCCGCGCCTGCTCGGTCGGCGACAGCAGTTCCAGGGTGCCGACCAGGTGCGCGAACACCCCGCCGCGATCGATGTCGGCCACGAGTATCACCGGCACGTCGGCCGCTTCGGCAAAACCCATGTTGGCGATGTCGCGATCGCGCAGATTGATCTCGGCCGGACTGCCCGCGCCTTCGATCAGCACGCATTCATACGCCGCGACCAGCCGCCGCCACGACGCCATCACCGCCGCCATCGCGGTCGGCTTGTAGGCGTGGTAGTCGCGCGCCGACAGGCTGGCGGCGACCTTGCCGTGGATGATGACCTGGGCGCCGACGTCGGTCGCGGGCTTGAGCAGCACCGGGTTGAAATCGGTATGCGGCGCCAGCCCCGCCGCCACCGCCTGCAGCGCCTGGGCGCGCCCGATCTCGCCGCCATCGACGGTGACCGCCGAGTTCAGCGCCATGTTCTGCGGCTTGAACGGCGCGACCCGCACCCCCCGCCGCATCAGCACCCGCGCCAACCCCGCCACCAGCGTGCTCTTGCCCGCATCCGAAGTCGTGCCCTGGACCATCAGGGCGGAGGTAGCTCGCATCGCGTAGAATCCCGGTTCGCTGTAGGCCCGCCATTATCCCTGAAACATCCCCGAACACCTCGATGCTGATTTCCCTCGTTCTCAAACTCGCGGCCGGCATGGGCGCCGACCAAGTGCTGGGCGAGCCGCGCCGCTGGCATCCGCTGGTAGGCTTCGGTCGCTGGGCGAGCTGGCTCGAAGCACGCTTGCGCCCGCTACTGGCGCCCGCCCGCGCGGGGGTGCTGGCGTGGGCGCTGGCGGTGCTGCCGTGGGTCGTCGTCGCGTGGCTGCTGCGCGGCCTGCACCCGCTCATGGCCTGGGGGGTCGACATCGGTTTGCTCTATTTCGCCCTCGGCGCGCGCAGTCTGGCCGAACACGCGGACGCGGTGGCGAAGCCGCTGGCGGCGGGCGACCTGGAGGCCGCGCGCGCGCAGGTGGGGCGTATGGTGAGCCGCAGCACCGCAACCCTGAGCGCCACCGAAGTCGCCAGGGCCGGCACCGAATCGGTGCTGGAAAACGGCAACGACGCGGTGTTCGGCGCGCTGCTGTGGTTCTGCCTGCTGGGCGGACCGGGGGCGCTGCTGTTCCGGCTGGCCAACACGCTGGATGCGATGTGGGGCTATCGCACCCCGCGTTATCTGGAATTCGGACGCGCCGCCGCGCGCATCGACGACGCACTCAACTGGCTGCCGGCGCGCCTGACCGCGCTGACCTACGCACTGCTGGGCCGCACCCGCACCGCCTTGCATTGCTGGCACACCCAGGCGCCGGCATGGGACAGCCCCAACGCCGGCCCGGTGATGGCCGCCGGGGCCGGCGCGCTGGGGGTGGAACTGGGCGGCGCGGCCTGGTATCACGGCGAACTGGAACAGCGCCCGCGACTGGGCGCGGGCTCACCCCCCGACGCCGGCACCTTGCGCCAGGCGGTGCGGCTGCTGCAATCGGGCATGCTGTCGTGGCTGGCGGCGCTGGGCATCGCCGCGATCGTGGTGGAGGTCATGGCACATGCTTGAACACGGCGGGCGGCTGCGCGCCGCTTCCGAACGCTACCGCATCCCGCTGTCGGACTGGCTGGACCTGTCGACCGGCATCAACCCGCACGGCTACCCGGTGCCCGCCATCCCGGCGCAGGCGTGGCTGCGCCTGCCCGAGGACGACGACGGCTTGCTGGAAGCCGCCGCGCGCTACTACGGCACCGCCGAACTGTTGCCCACCGCCGGCACCCAGCCGGCACTGCAGGCCTTGCCCGACCTGATCTTCGGCGAGCGCGTCACCTTGCTCCACCCGACCTACGCCGAGCACCGCCACGCATGGCGGGGGCGGCAGGTGCACACCTGCGGCCCGGATGAACTTGCAGCGCACATTCCGCACAGCGACGTGGTGGTGCTGGTCCATCCCAACAACCCGACCGGCACGCGCTTCGATAGCGCAACCCTGCGCGACTGGCACCGCCAGTTGGCCGCGCGCAACGGCACCTTGATCGTGGACGAAGCCTTCATCGACGCCACCCCGGAGCACAGCCTCGCGGCAGCGGCCGGGACTCCGGGGCTGGTGATCCTGCGCTCGCTGGGCAAGTTCTTCGGCCTGGGCGGCGCGCGGGTCGGCTTCGTGCTGGCCGCCGAAGCACTGCGCACCCGCCTCGCCGACGCGCTGGGGCCGTGGACCCTCAGCGGCCCGGCACGCCACGTCGCGCGCGCCGCGTTGCTCGACAGCGAGTGGCAGGCCATGATGCTCACCCGCCTGCACACTGAGGGCACCCGCCTCGCGACGCTGCTGCGCCAGCACGGCTGTCGCGAGCCGGCCGGACCGGCGCTGTTTCAGTGGCTATGCACGCCGCACGCGGCCGACATACAGGACCGGCTCGCCCGCAACGGCATCCTGGTGCGGCGCTTCGACGATCCATCCAGCCTGCGTTTCGGCCTGCCGGCCACCGAGAGTGACTGGCGGCGCCTGTCCGACGCGTTGCGCCACATCGACCTGAGCTAATCAAAACCATGCGCGTCTTCCTGATCCTGATCGCTACCCTGCTGGCACTGCCGGGGGCATCGACCGCCGCCGAGATCGTGGTGCGCGACGACACCGGCCGCGAGCTGCGCCTGCCGGGACCGGCGCAACGCATCGTCAGCCTCGCGCCGCACATCACCGAAGTGCTGTTCGCCGCCGGCGCGGGCGAGCGCATCGTCGGCGTGGTCGCCTACTCGGACTACCCCGAAGCCGCGCGCGGCCTCCCACAGGTCGGCGGCTACAGCAATCTCGACATGGAAGCCATCACCGCGCTGCGCCCCGATCTGGTGATCGCATGGAGCAGCGGCAACCGCGGCGCCCACCTGGAAAAGCTGGGCGCGCTAGGCATACCGGTGTATGTGAACGAGGCGCGCAGCTTCGAGGGCGTGGCGCGCAGTCTGGAGATGTTCGGCCGCCTCGCCGCCACCGAAGCCACCGCCAACACGGCCGCGCAGGCCTTTCGCGCCCGCCGTGACGCGCTGGCGCAACGCTATGCCGGGCGCGCGCCGGTACGGATGTTCTACCAGGTGTGGGCGCAACCGTTGATGACCATCAACGGCAAACATCTGATCTCGGACGCGATCCGGCTGTGCGGCGGCATCAACGTGTTCGACGACCTAGCCACGCTGGCGCCATCGATCGGCGTCGAGGCCGTGCTGGCCGCCAACCCCGAGGCAATCGTTGCCAGCGGCATGGACGCGGCCCGCCCGGAGTGGCTGGACGAGTGGCGGCGCTGGCCGGATTTGGCCGCGAGCGCAGCCGGGAATCTGTATTTCATCGCGCCGGAACTGATACAGCGCCACACCCCGCGCATACTCGACGGCACCGCCCAGCTTTGTGAACACCTGCAGGCGGCGCGCGCCAAGCGCGTGGCGCCCGGTGTCAATCGACCGGATTAGCCGCTTTCTTGTTGCGCGCGCGCTTGTAGCTGGAGCGCCAGGTATTGCGCGTGCCCGCCCACCAGGCGCGGTCGAAGGTCCACGCCAGTCGCGGCAGCAGCGGCATCAGGTAGCGTTGCGCGGCCGACTTCTCGTCGCCACGCGGACCGACCGGTCCGGTGCCGAGCGCGTTGAGCCGGTCCACCAGCGACGGGTGCAGCTCCAGGCCCGGATCCTCATCGGCGAATACCGACATCGGAACCTCGGTCCATTCCGAGGGGCGGCGAAAACCCGCCATCACCCCCAGCCCCAGATCGCGGTACGGACGTATGGTCGGGCGCGGCCGCGAATTGCTTTGCGCCATCACCTTGTTCCAGAAGTCACGGGTCAGGAAACGCTCCTTCAACGCCACTTCCACCAGCGTTTCTCCGACCAGCTCCGCGCCCACGCACAGCGCCGCAACGCTGTCTGCTTCAAGCTCTTCAAGGCGCGACAGGCGCGTTGCCACCTCCACGTCGACAATCGACCAGCTCTCGATGAAGGGAAGGCGCGACAGCACCGGCAAATCGTTCAGGCAGGCATCGAAAGTGCGATACCACCAGGCCCGCATGTGGCACCCCCACGCCGCCCAGCCCCGTCGCTGGCAATACAGGTGCCCGAACTCATGCGCGAGGATGGCGGAAAACTGGCTCTCGGAAATGCTGTGCACCAGCGGCAGACCGATCAACAGATGCGTCTGCATCGGCCCGACCAGCCCCCAGCTCGGGCGCTGCAGCACCGCCGCGTTCATGTCGCCGGTGACCCACACGGCGTCAACGTGGACCCCGCCCATGCGCCCACTCATGCGATCGAGCAGACGATAGAGCGACAAGGCCGAATCGCGTGACAGCGCGATGCCGTGCGGCACCCCTGGGGGCGCATACAACCAGCCGAAACAATGCAGCCCCGCGTAACCGCACGCCAGCGCCAGCAGCAGCCAGGCCGACACCACCATCCAGTTGCCGCCGTAGAGGGTATCGAACGCGGTGAAGGCACTCTGAAAAGCCGCCACGACCCAGACCAGCGCCAGTCCGACAAGCACGGACATGCCGAGCAAGGCGCGCAGCAGCACACGGCGGGAAAGACGTTGACGTTCGCAAGACAGACGTGAAGCAATTGCGGCCATGAGTCTGTGCCCTCTAGTGGTTGGCGCGTGGCAGCGGATTATAGTCCGAGAATCGCCCGCCCTGCACGGCCTTGCGCCATTTGCCGCGACGGCTCCGGCAGCCGGTTTTCACCCGATATCACGCAGACATTTCGGACGCATTCGCGGCAGTTTTGCTGCATTGCGAAAAAGACCGTACAATCGCCGCCTATCGCGCGCCCGGCCAATCGGCCGCGACCCACTGACACCCATTCGGGTTTCATAATCCCCCGCACGCCTCGATTGGTGTCTCTCGGCTCGAGCGACAGGCTGTCGCTGGAGCAATATCCTCAAGATGACCACAACACAAATCGAATTCGCCTCTCTAGGATTGGCCGAACCCCTGTTGCGCGCGGTTTCCGAAACCGGCTACACCACCCCCACCCCGATACAGGCGCAAGCCATACCCCTCGTGCTTGCAGGCAAGGATCTGCTTGCTGCAGCGCAAACCGGCACCGGCAAAACCGCGGGTTTCACGCTGCCGGTGCTGCACCGCCTCTCGGCCCAGCCCGCCCCGGCGCAAAAACCCGGACGGCCGCGCTGCCTGATCCTGACCCCGACCCGCGAGCTGGCGGCACAGGTACAGGAATCGGTAACCACCTACGGCAAGTACTTGCCGCTGACTACCATGGTGATGTTCGGCGGGGTCAACATCAACCCGCAGTTCCAGGCGTTGAAGAAGCGCGTGGACATCCTGGTCGCGACTCCCGGACGCCTGCTCGATCACGTCGGGCAGAAGACCATCGACCTGTCGGGCATCGAGATCCTGATCCTCGACGAAGCCGACCGCATGCTCGACATGGGCTTCATCCGCGACATCCGCAAGGTACTCGCCCACGTGCCCAAACAGCGCCAGACCCTGCTGTTCTCCGCGACCTTCTCCGACGACATCCGCGCGCTGGCCAACAGCCTGCTGCACCAGCCCGAGTGCGTGGAAGTGGCGCGGCGCAACACCGCCTCGGAACTGGTCGCGCAGTCGGTATACATGATCGCGCAGAAGCAGAAACGCGAATTGCTCGTGCATCTGGTCAAGCAGCACGACTGGCGCCAGGCTCTGGTGTTTACGCGCACCAAGCACGGCGCCAACAAACTCGCCGAATACCTGGGCAAGAACGGCATCGCGGCGGCCGCCATACACGGCAACAAGAGCCAGTCGGCGCGCACCCGCGCGCTCGGCGACTTCAAGGCCGGGTCGGTACCCATCCTGGTCGCCACCGACATTGCCGCGCGCGGCCTGGATATCGACGAACTGCCCCAGGTGGTGAACTTCGAACTGCCCAACGTGCCAGAAGACTACGTCCACCGCATCGGTCGCACCGGTCGGCGCGGCCTCACCGGGCAAGCCGTTTCGCTGGTTGACAATGAAGAATCGAAACTGCTCGCCGACATCGAACGCCTGCTCAAGCGCCGCATCGAGCGCGCCAGCCCGGAAGGTTTCGTTCCCGCCCCGGCTGACGCCGCGCAGCAGGACGACGCCCGCCCGCCGCGCAACGGCACCGGCAACCCGTCCCGCCCGCGCAACCCGCGCGGCAGCGCCCCGAGGGGGCCACGCCCACCGGCCCCAGCCGCCGGCGCTGCCCGCACCCACACCGGCAACGGTGGCGGCAATGGCGGCCGCGTGCAGACCGCCGCGCCCGCGCGCACCGGCGGCACGGGCGATGCCCGTCGCCCGCAGGCACGCGCGGCGCTGTTTTCGGGCAAGCCCGCCGGCACGACCAAGCGCTGAACATCGGACGGCGCCACGCGGCGCCCGATACTTCTGACTTCGGGGGGCATTCGCCCCCTTTTTTTCGTTCAACGCGCTACTCCGGCGCAAGCCGAAATCCATGCCGCAGAGCTGACCGCATCTCATATGCTGCATGCCGCGTGCAACACCACACCGCAGCGGGCAGGCACTGCCGTCAACCCGATTGACATATAGACGCGCGGATTTCAAAATCATCCCGCCATATGGCATTCACTTTGACGAGGTATCACAAATGCGCAAGACCATAGCCTCACTGCTCTTTGCCGCCCTGCTGTCACCGCTGTGCGCGCTCGCGGCCGGCACCGTGGATCTGAACACCGCCGACGCCGCGGCGCTCGAAAGCATCAAGGGCATAGGTCCGGCCCGCGCCGCCGCGATCATCCAGTACCGGGACAAGAACGGCCCGTTCGCTTCGGTGGACGACCTGGTCAAAGTGCCCGGCATCGGCGACAAGTCCATCGTGCAACTGCGTGATCAACTGAGCGTCACCCCGGCCCGCAAGGCGAACGCCCAACCCAAGTAACCCGGCACGCAAGACCAACACATTGCAGTTCCGGGGTAGCGCACGGCGAAAACCCCGCATCACATGCCGACGCTACCCCGCCGCGAGAGCTAGTGGTCTGCTTCGCAAATACCGAAACACGAAAACGCGTCTTGTGGCTCAGGGCGGCGTTGCTCATCCTCGCAATAGTTACGACTATTGCTGCGGTTCGCGCCTTGCCCTGCACCACAATCCATCGTTTTCGTCATGTTCCTTGATTTGCGAAGCAGACCACTAGAGGTAAACTGCGCCCCGATTCGCGCTCACGCCACCTCCAGCCCTCAGTCGATCAGGATCCGCGATGGAAGCCCGCACCCCCATACGTCTACACCCGCGCCCCACCACCACCGCACCCCCCGCGTCCGACCCGGCCCCGATCATCGGCAACCGCGTCGAACTGCAGTTGCTCACCACCCTCAAGTGCAACCTGAAATGCACCTATTGCTCGCTCGGCGTGGGCGATGTGCTCGGCTCGCAGCAGCACGTCGAGTACGACATCGAACAACTCGCCGCCTTCGTCGACACCCATCTGAATGAAAAGGAGGTCTATGTCACCTTCTACGGCGGCGAGCCAACCCTCAATCTGGATCTGATGCTGACGGTGATGCAGCGCTTCCCGCAGTTCCGCTTCCAGCTCCAGACCAACGGCACGCTGCTCGACAACCTGCCAGACTGGGCGCTGGCGCGACTGTCCAATGTGCTGGTATCGATCGACGGGGGCGAGAGCATCACCGATGGCTATCGCGGGCGCGGCATCTACCGCCAGGTGATACGCAACCTGCGCCAGGTGCGCGGCCGCATCGGCGGCAGCGTCACGGCGCGGGTCACCTGGGGCAGTCCGGCCACCACCTTCGAGGAACTCGACGAGCTGCTGCAAAGCGACGGCGCCTTCGACTACCTGTACTGGCAATTCGTCGCCGACGAGATGTATTTCGACGACTCCGTGGCACGGCGCAAGGAAGTGCTGATCAAGCTGGTCGAGCGCTTCTTCGCCAGCGCCGACACCCTCTACCCGCTGATCCCCATCATGGGCATCGTGCGCAACAAGGTACTGCCGAACCGGGCCACCGAACTCTACGCCGGCCTGACCCAGTGCCGGGTATCCACACACCTGCTCAACGTCATGCCCAACGGCCAGATCTACCCCTGTCCGGACATGATGTACGCCCCCGAGATGCAGATGGGCGACCTGAAACAGAACTGGCTCAGGCGCAGCCCGCTGCAACCTTCGGCGGCCATGCCCTGTGAAAGCTGCGAAGCCTTGCCTTGGTGCCGGCGCAACTGCATGAAGAACCTGTGGCTGGGCTACGTCAAACCGGACGAGCGCTATCGGCGCAACGTCGTGGAACCGGTGTGCGAACTGCTGAAGTTCCTGGGACGGGAAATCGACCGCCACGACCCGCTCGCCTGGTTCGCCCGCGCCAGCCTCGCGGTACGCAAGCAGATCACCGAATGCGAAGTGTACGAGTACGTCGAAATCATGCCCTGAGTGCAACACCCCTTCGCCATTGTCCCGACATATGACGCTCCGGACGCATCGAGTGCGAAATCCGGCTGGATAATGTTTCCCGCATAGTGCAGAATCCGCCTCGCCCCGTTCCCGGACGGGGAGGTGCCCGCGCAAGGGCGCCCCCGTGGCCATATCTGCCGAGCAAGCGATGACTTCCAACCGTATAGAGGCTCAACAACGCGTCGACGCGATCCGCGCCTTCAGCATCGAAATGCAAAGGCTGGAGCGCGAGCAGGTGGTGTTGTTCACCGACGACCAGCATCGCGCGATTGCATCGCACCACGACGCACAACTGACCCGGCTGGCGCGCGACTTCGACATCGACCACAACGCGCGCGCCAAACAGCTCTCGCTGGGCATGCGCATCGTGTCCTTGCTCGGCGCCCTGGCGCTGGCCGCGAGCGTGTTCTTCCTGTTCTACCAGTTCTGGGGCTGGTTTCCGACCACGGCGCAGATCGCCACGCTGGTTTCCGCCAGCCTCGCATCCTTTGCCGCCACATTCTGGATCGCGCGCAAGGACAGCACCGGTTATTTCGCCAAGCTCGCGGCCATGGTCGCATTCGCCTGCTTCGTGCTCAACATTTCGATGCTCGGCCAGATCTTCAACATCACGCCCTCGGACAAGGCCTTGCTGCCGTGGGCGACGCTGGCGCTGCTGCTCGCCTACGCCCTCGATCTGCGCCTGCTGCTGGTGGCCGGCATGCTGTGCCTGATCGCATTCCTGGCGGCACGCGTGGGCACCTGGAGCGGGATGTACTGGCTCGATTTCGGCGAGCGCCCGGAGAATTTCTTTCCCGCCGCCGTCGCGCTGTTCTTCGTCCCGTTGTGGGCTGATCACCACCGCCACGCCGGCTTCGCCCAGGCCTACCGCATCGTGGCGCTGCTGACCCTGTTCCTGCCGATGCTGGTGCTGGCGAACTGGGGGGGCGGCAGCTACCTCGCGCTGAATACCGATCTGGTGGAGGGGCTATACCAGACGCTGGGCTTCGCCGGCTCGGCGATCGTCACGTGGCTGGGGGTGCGCAAGCAATGGAATGAGGTGACCAACACCTGCGTGACCTTCTTCCTGTTGTTCATGTACACCAAGATGTTCGACTGGTGGTGGGACGCGATGCCGAAATACCTGTTCTTCCTGATCCTGGGCCTGACGGCGGTACTGCTGTTGCTGGTGCTGCGGCGCATGCGCGGTGCCGCCGCGTGGACCGCAAGCGAGGAGTGCCCGGCATGACCTGGTCACGCACACACACCCTGATCGCCGGCATCGGCCTGATCATCGCCACCAACGCAGTGGCGCTGCTGGGCGTCGCCTGGAACCGCAACGGCGAGCCCGAAAGCTCGCTGGTGCTGAGCCGGCGCGAGCTCGGCATTCCCTATTACGGATGGGGCAACAACGAAAACAGCGGCATCAGCCTTGAACTGGAATGGCGCGCGCTTCGCGTGGCTCTTCCGAGCGACGATGCCCGCGACGGTCGTTGGTCGTACAACGACCGAAGCCCCGCATGGCTCGACGAAGCCAAGATGGAAGCACTGGGATTTCCTCCCGCGCGCGCGCCGGATGACGGCGCCGGGACGTCATCCACGCGCCACCGCCTGACGCGCGACGTATTGCTGGTTCTGGAGCTTGACGGCCCCGCCTACCAGACCGCTCTGGCACGTGCCGCCGAGTTCGCCGCGCGCCAGCCCGACGACGAGGACGCGCGGCAATGGCTACGGCAGGAGCGCTTCGAGCGCCCCCGACTGTTCGTGGTTGACGCGGGTCTGGATGCTGCGGCGCTGCGCGCGCGTTACCCCGATCGCAGCGCCTACGCCATTGCGCGTGGCCAGATCCGGCCATACCAGGATGCAGAGCGAGGCACTGCGGGTGTCATCAGCGACCTGAGCAACACCAGCATCCACGTGCCGCTGCAATGGCACAGCGTCTTCGACGGGCTGCCTCAAACTTCCGGGGGCGACCAACCCGCCGTCGGATACAGCGTCCGCCTCGATTTCGGCAAACGCCTCGAACCTTGGATCGCGCACGCCGAGCGCGCCTCGCCCTGAACCGGCAAGCGCGCGCTCACGCGCCGAACAACCGCGCCACCGCCTGCGGCGCGGACGGAAAGTAGAAGTGCATGTATGAGGCTGTGAGCCGCTCCAGGCGGTATACCGCCTCGCCGGCGCGGCCGTCGGGGGTGCGGGCGGTGGCGTGGGGTGACAGCGTGGTCGCGCAGGTCGAGTAGTGGAAGGTGTGACCGCGCAGGGCGCCGCCCGGCAGGTCCACACTTTGCAGCCCCAGCGCGGCAAGGCGTTGCTGCATCGTGACGCGGCCGGGCAACAGCCCGCCGAGGCGATACGCCACCCCCTGTTGGTCCACGATTTCGTCGAACAGACTCATCATCCCGCCGCATTCGGCCAGCACCGCCCTGCCGGCGGCCAGGTGCGCGGCGAGCGCGGTCCACAGCGCGCGGTTGTCCGCCAGCCGCTCGCCGTGCAGTTCGGGGTAGCCGCCGGGCAGCCACACCGAGTCGCACTCCGGCAGCGGATCGCCGGCCAGGGGTGAGAAGAATTCGAGCCGGGCGCCGAGGCTGCGCAGCGTATCGAGATTGGCCGGGTAGATGAAGTTGTAGGCCGCGTCGCGCGCGATCGCGATGGTGGCTCCGGCGAGCAGGGGCGGCAGTTCGGGCGCGGGCGCGGCGGCGATGGACACTGGCGGCGGCAGTTCGCCCGCGCTGGTCGCTGCGAGCATGTCGGCGAGGCGGTCGAGGCGCGCGTCCAGGTCGTCGATCTCGCTGGCCTGCAGCAGCCCGAGATGGCGTTCGGGCAGCGCCACCTCGGCATCGCGTTGCAGCGCGCCGTACCAGCGCATGTCCTCGGGCAAGGCGGCGCGCAGCATGTCGGCATGGCGCGCACTGCCGACGCGGTTGGCGAGCACCCCGGAGAACGGCACGCCGGGGCGATAGTGCTTGAGCCCATGGGCCAGCGCGCCGAAGGTCTGGGCCATCGCGCGCGCATCGATGACGGCCATCACCGGGATGCCGAAGCGGCGCGCCAGATCCGCGCCGGAGGGTTCGCCGTCGTACAGGCCCATCACCCCTTCGACCAGGATCAGGTCCACCTCGCGCGCGGCATCATGCAGGCGCCACGCCGCGTCGGCCTCGCCGCACATGCCCAGATCGAGGTTGTACACCGGCGCGCCGCTGGCCACCGCGTGGATCTGCGGGTCGATGAAATCCGGCCCGCACTTGAACACCCGCACCCGCCGCCCGGCACGCGTGTGCATACGCGCCAGCGCCGCCACGACGGTGGTCTTGCCCTGCCCGGAGGCGGGCGCGGCGACGAACAGCGCCGGGCAGGCGATGTCGGCCAAAGACGTGCGCGCCATCAGAATTCCATGCCCGGCATGGCCTTCAGCCCCGCCTCGAACGCATGCCGTACCGGGCGCATTTCGGTCACGGTGTCGGCGGTGGCCACCAGCTCCGGTAGCGCCCCGCGTCCGGTGACAACCACATGCTGCGCGAGTGGGCGCGCGCGCAACGCCTCGATCACGCTGGCCAGTTCGATGTAGCCGTACTTGAGCGCAATGTTCAGCTCGTCCAGCACCACCAGTCCATAGCCCGCGTCGCGCAACATCGCATGCGCGACCTCCCATGCGGCGCCGGCCGCCGCGATGTCGCGCTCGCGGTCCTGAGTTTCCCAGGTGAAGCCCTCGCCCATCACGTGCCAGCTCACTTCGGGCTGGCGGCGGAAGAAGGCTTCCTCGCCGGTGTCGCTGCGGCTCTTGATGAACTGCACCACTCCGACCCGCATGCCGTGTCCCAGCGCGCGCGCCACCAGGCCGAATGCGGCGCTGGACTTGCCCTTGCCGTTGCCACTGTTGACCAGCAATACGCCGCGCTCGGTCCGCGCCGCGTCGATCTTGCGATCCACCACGCCTTTCTTGCGCGCCATGCGCTCGGCGTGGCGGCGCTCCTGTTGTTCGTTTGTCATGTCATTGATCTCCTTGTTTACGGCGGCTCACTGCGGCACGAATACGGCGCACCCGTCGACGACGTGGCGGCGCAACGGATGGCCGAATGCCTGGCTCAGGCAGTCCTCGCGCAGCACCGCCGCGCAGGTGCCCGCCACCACGCCGCCGCGCCCGTCGAGCAGGATCACGTGATCGGCGTAGCGCGCCGCCAGATTGATGTCGTGCAGCACCATCACCGCGCTGCAACCTTTGCGGGTATGACCCTTGATCAGTTCGAGCATCGCGATCTGATAATGCAGGTCGAGATGATTGGTAGGTTCGTCCAGCAGATACAGCCGGGGCGATTGCGCCAGCAGGGCCGCGATCGCGACGCGCTGCCGCTCCCCCCCCGACAGCGACAGGATGTCGCGCCGCTCCATGCCGGCCAGACCGACATCGCGCAGCGCTTCGCGCGCGACGGCCTCGTCGCCCGCCCCTTCCCAGCCCCAGCGCCCGAGGTGCGGATGCCGTCCGATCAGCACGGTTTCCAGCGCGCTGGAGGAAAAATGATCGGGCTGCTGCTGCGCCAACAAGCCGCGAAAGCGCGCCACCTCGTTGGCGCGCCACGAAGCGTAGGGCTTGCCCGCGAGCCGCACGCTGCCGCGCGTGGGCGCGCGCAAGCCGGCGAAGGTGTGCAGCAGGGTGGTCTTGCCCGCGCCGTTGGGGCCGAGCAGCACCAGGCACTCGCCGGCGCCCAGGCGCAGGCTGAACTCGCGGCACAGCCAGCGCTCGCCCACCTGCAGGGCCAGCCCTTCGGCTTCGAGAAACGCGGTAGCGGGAGTGATGTCCGGCATGTCAGCGGCGGTGGCGCGAGAGCAGGAACAAGAACACCGGCACCCCAATCAGCGCGGTCAGCACCCCGACCGGCAACTGCACCGGCGCCATGACCGTGCGCGCGGCGGTATCGGCGAGCAGCAGCAGCAGCCCACCCGCCAGCATCGCCGCTGGCAACAGCACACGCTGGTCGTTGCCGATGGCAAAGCGCACCAGATGCGGCACGATCAAGCCGACGAAACCGACCGACCCGACCAACGTCACCGATACCCCGGTCAACACCGAAGCGAGCAGATAGACCAGGGCGCGCAGGCGCGTGACTCGCACCCCCAGCGACCGCGCGACGGTTTCGCCGCGCGCCAGCACGTTGAGATCGCGCGCGAACGGCAGCGCCACGACCACCCCGACCGCCAGCACCACCAGCGCCGGCCATGGCCGCCGCGCGCTGGAGGCATCGCCCATCAGCCAGAACAACATGGAGTGCACTCGCGTATCCGGGGCCATCGCCAACATCAGCGTCACCACCGCGCCGCAACCGGAGGCCACGATCACCCCGGTCAGGAGCAAGCGCGTCTGGGTCCACGAGCCATCGCCGTGCGCCAGCCCGAACACCATCAGCATCGCTGCCAGCGCGCCCACCATGGCCGCCCCGTCGACCAGCAGCGGCGCCAGCCCGGCCAACATCGCCGCCAGCGCCCCGACCGCCGCCCCGCCCGAGATGCCGAGCACGTAAGGGTCGGCGAGCGGATTGCGCAACAGCACCTGCATCAGCGCTCCCGCCATCGCGAGCAGCCCGCCGCAGGCGAACACCGCCACCGCGCGCGGCAGGCGCAGTTGCCGCACCACGTCGGCGTCCATGCCCTGTGCCGAGCCGAACAGCGCCGCGATCACGCGCGCCGCCGGGATGTCCAGTTCCCCGCTGGCGAGCGCCAGCACCAGCGCCGCCACCCCCGCGAGCGCCAGCGCGACGATGACGCCGAAGGCACGCCGACGTCCGGGGGCGGTGGGGGCGATCACTTACATCTGCCTCCGCGTTCAGCGCGGTGCGTAGCGCACCCCGACGAACACGTTGGCCCCGGCCGTGGCATAGCCGCGCGAGACCTCGTAGTCCTTGTCGAGGATGTTGTTGGCGCGCATTTCCAGGCGCCAGTCGCGCGCCAGCGCGTAGTGGGCGTAGGCGTTCACCACCCCGTAACCGGCGAGCCGTACCTGGTTGGCCGGATCGTCGTAGCGCCGCCCGAAGCCGTTCCACTCCACGCCCCAGTTCCACGCCCCGGCCGACTTGTCCAGGCGCGCGAAAGCGGCGGTGCGCGCACGGCGCGGCAGCTCGTTGCGCGTTTCCTCGTCCTTGGCATTGAGGAAGTCCGCCCCGGCACGCAGGCTGTAGCTGCCGAAGCCGACCTCGTAGGCCAGCTCCAGCCCTTCGAGGCGGGCGTGGTTGAGGTTTTGCGGCGGCCAGCCGGCGATCAGATCGCGCACCCGGTTGTTGTAGTAGGTCAGTTCGACGTGGTGCGTGCCGTCATCCCAGCGCAGCCCCAGCTCGCGGCTCAGCGCATGCTCGGGCTTCAGCTCCGGGTTGCCGCCGCCGAAGCCGGTGTCGGGCCAGTACAACTGGTTGAAGGTCGGCGCGTTGAACGCGGTCGCGATGCTGCCGTGCACGCTCAGCGCCGGGTTGATGCGGTAGCCGTAGGCGAACATCCCGGTGGTCTTGGCGCCGAACTGCGAGTTATCGTCGTGGCGCGCGTTGATCTGCACGCTGTGCGCGTCGATACGCGCCGACCAGCCCAGCAGCAGCGCGTTCACGCGGCGGCTGTCCACCGTGTAGTCGGTGTTGCCGCCGACCTTGGCGCGGGTATGCTCGTAGGCCGCCATCAGCGAGCCCAGCGGCAGGCGCACGTCGTGCTGCCACTGGAACTGCTGCTGGGTGGAATCGATGCGGTTCTCGCTGGTCGCGCTCGGGTGGTTGCGCACCTTGTCGCGAGACTCGCCCACGCGCAGCGTGCTGGTCCAGCCTTCGGCCAACTGGTTGACCATGTAGGCGCCGGCCGAGCTGACGCGCTTGTCCAGGTACGACTCGTAATAATCATTGGTGTCGTAGTCGTTGCGTCCGTCGGTGGCGAACACGTTGACGCCCACCCGGTCGCGCTCGCGCATTTCCAATGCCGCCGACGCGGCAAAGTAGCGGTTGCGGAAGCCGTCCTTGTCCGGGTGGTAGGACGAGCCCCAGCGGCTCGCCCAATACGCCGGATCGTGCTTGGCGTTGTGCCCTTCGGTGTCGTCCTGCCCGGCGGTGACGCTGTAGCTCAGCCGCCCCGCTCCGCCACGCAGCGCCACGCTGGCATTGAGCGTGTCGTAGGTGCCGTAGCCGACCGCCACCTCGGGGTGGAAACCGGCCGTGCCACGGCGGGTGAAGATCTGGATCACGCCCCCGAGCGCCTCCGAGCCATACAGCGCGCTGGCCGGACCGCGCAGCACTTCTATGCGCTCGATCATCGCCAGCGGAATCGCCTCCAGCGTCGGCTGCCCAGTAGTCGCCGAACCGACGCGCAGCCCGTCGATCAACAACAAGGTATGGCGCGACTCGGCCCCGCGCAGGAAGGCGCTCGCATTCGCGCCGGTGCCCCCGTTGCTGGAAACCCGCACCCCCGACAGCGACTGCAGCACATCGACCAGCGTCGACTGGCCGCTGCGCTCGATCATCTCGCGGTCAATGACCTCGACGCTGGCCATCACTTCATCGGCGCGCTGGGCCTGGCGCGTCGCGGTGACCACCACCGGCGCCCCCACGCTATCCTGCGCCAGCGCCCACGGCGCGTAGACGGAACATGACGACGCCGCCGCGACTGCGGCAGCAATTGAACAGACTTTCATTTGCAGCTCTCCCTGTCCTCCGGACGTGCGTCCCCGCAGCCGGAGTCATCCTTCGAATCGAAGCACGCGGGGCGTATCGTGGAGAGCAAAACCAGCCCGTCGCCGCCACCCCGCGGCACTTCCGCCATTGCGCGTCCAGGCCGGTATCCGGGCTCGTGGGCTGTGCCGACAGGGGCTGCTCAACCTGTCGCACCTGACACATCGCCTTCCCAGACTTGCGTCCAGTGGCATTGATGTCTCTTGCGTCCACTTACCGTTGCGGGGGCAGCACAGGCTTGGTCGATCCGGTATGCTGAACACCGATCGCGCACCTGTTTCCCGTTTAACCCTGGGGCGTGAGCCGCCTTCGGGCACCTGAAACACTGCTCACCCCTCGGGGTGAACGAGCGATGATAGCCGCTTTTGCCGCCACGCACACCTGCGCCGGCCATCGCCGAAACCACCTCCCACACCTGCGTTGCTGACATGCCCACCCATCTGATCCTCGGCGGAGCCCGCTCCGGCAAGAGCCGTCATGCTGAACAAATTGCGCTCGCCAGCGGCCTGGCCGTGACCGTCATCGCCACCGCGCAGGCGCTGGACGCCGAAATGGCGGTCCGCATCGCTCGCCACCGGCGCGACCGGCCGGCCGGCTGGCACACCGTCGAAACGCCGACGACGCTGGCCGACGCACTGCGGGCGGAGGCCGCACCGTCGCGCTGCGTGATCGTCGACTGCCTGACCCTGTGGCTGGGCAACCTGATCGCCACCGACCAGCCATTGCCTGAACCGCCCGCCACCCCGCATCTGCCCGACTACGCACGCGAGCGCGACGCACTGCTGGAAGCGCTGCCCGGACTGACGGGGCAGATCGTGCTGGTAAGCAACGAAGTCGGTCTGGGCCTGGTACCCGAAACGCCGCTGGGGCGTTACTTCCGCGACGAAGCGGGCTGGCTCAACCAGGCCGTGGCGGAGCGCTGCGATCAGGTCACGCTGGTCGCGGCGGGGCTGCCGCTGCGCCTGAAGTAGGCGCTATCGGTTGCCCAGTGCCGCGGCAAGGTTGGCACGCGCGCGCGCCTCGAACAGCGCGGCAAAATGCGGCGTTGCATAGATGCGCGGCCGCTCCAGGAAAGACTGCAGCACCGCGCGACGCTTGCGCCTGAACAACCACCCTGGCACCCACGCGTACTCGTCCCGGATCTGCCGCTCATACTCGGCAAAGCGCTCCTGGTTCGCGCCCAGAATAGCGAGATCGATATCCACCACCACTTGCTCGTCCGCATCCGCCGCGACCGCGGTGTGCCGCGTCGCCATAACCAACCCGGCCACGCGCGACGCGACCTCGGGACCAGCGCCCGCCTCAAGCAGTGATGCCCGCGCCAGCGACGCGCTCCGTTCCTCGTTGTCCGCGCCCGTGAGGTCGTAGATGGCGTCGTGGAACCACAGCGTCAGCTCGACCTCGGCCGGATGCGCGGGCAGTTGCTTCACCGATTCGAACAGTTGCAAACACTCACGCAGATGCTGCTGCGTGTGGTACTTGCGCTGCGGCTCAGCGTAGCGCTCCAGCAGCGCGGCACGCACCGCCTCGCCGCCGGAACACGCCCCGGCGCCATGCCACGCGCGCGCCCAGGAAAGGACAAGATCGGTCATCGCGCGAGACTACCGCGTGCCAACCCGGCAATCAATTACCGTCACCTCGCAAGGGCCGTGCTGGCCAGGGTTGCACGACTCACGACCCGTAGCGGGTAACGGAAGCCCCCCGGCGGCAGCGTACCGGCATAGAATGCTCGGTTCGACGTATGACAGCCGAGGCGCACTACAGGTGTGGACTGCCGCAGCACCGTTCCTCTTGACCCTGGAATTGCGGGCAGCAGCCCGGAGACTGGCGCTGGTATTGCTTGTGGCCTGTCCGTTGCAGCCGCCCGCGACGGCTGCAACGCCTGACCTGCCAGCCACCGTGGTGCTCGACCCGACCCTGGCCCGCATCGACCTGGCCGGCAAGGTGAGCGTGCTGACCGACCGCGAGCGGCGCCTCAGCATCGATGCGGTGCGCGACGGGCCGGCCCGCGACGGTTTCGCGTTGCCGTCCCCGGCATCCGGGGAACTCAATTTCGGCTATTCCGACGCTATCTACTGGCTGCGCATCGATGTGGCCGCGCCGGCCGCCCAGGCGAACACCGCCCCACACGCGCGGTGGTTGCTGGAAGTGGCCTTTCCAACCCTGGACCGGGTGGCGCTGTATGTCGGCGATGCGCTCGAACCCATCGTGGCGGGCGACCGCCAGCCGTTTTCCGCGCGCCCTTACCCACACCGCAATCTGGTCTTCCCGCTGGCGCTGGCGGCGGGCCAGCACACGACGCTGTGGCTGCAGGTGCGCTCCGCCGGCACCCTCACCGTTCCGCTGACGCTGTGGCGCGACGATGCGTTCGCCAAGCACAACCAGTGGTCCTACACGGTGCTTGCCCTGTACTACGGCGCGATCGTGACGCTGCTGCTGTACAACCTGCTGCTCTACTACGCGATCCGCGAGCGCAGCTATCTGGAGTACGCGCTGTGCACGGTCGGCATGATCATCGGCCAGCTTGCGCTGAACGGCTTCGGCAACCAGTTCGTATGGCCCGGCGCGACATGGTGGGGCCATGTCGCGCTGCCCTTCGGCATGGCCATGAGCGGCATGTTCGGGGCGCTGTTCACCTGCAGCTTTCTCGGCACGCGCAAGGCCGCCCCCCGCCTTGACGCGCTGCTGACCGCCACGGCGCTGGCGTTCTGCCTCACCGCGATCGCGACCCTGACCGTGCCCTATCGCTACGGCGCCACCGCCGCGGCCCTGCTCGGCCCGGCCTTCGCCGGTGTCGCGCTGGTCTGCGCCCTGCACTGCGTCAGCTTGCGCCGCCCGCAGGCGCGCATCTATCTGGTGGCCTGGGCCGCCGTGCTGCTCGGCGCCGCCGTCACGGGACTGCGCGCGCTGGGATGGCTGCCCACCAACGCCTATACCCTCCACGCCCTGCAGGTCGGTTCGATGACCGAGTTGCTGTTGCTGTCGTTTGCGCTGGCGCATCGCATCAACACCACCCGGCGTGCGCACTCCCGCGCCCGCACCCGTGCCTTGTCGGCCAAGAAGCGCCTGATCCGCGCCTTTACGCGCTCCCAGCGATTGCTGGAACAGCAGGTTGCCGAACGCACCCGCGAACTTGCCCAGGTCAACCAGATCCTGACCGAGAAGGAACGCCACCTGCAACATCTGGCCAGCCATGACCCGCTCACCGGCCTGACCAGCCGCCTGCTGCTTGACGACCGCATACAGCACAGCCTGAGGCGCGCGCGGCGCCAGAATCAGGGTATCGGGGTGCTGCTGGTCGATCTCGACGGTTTCAAGCCGATCAACGATCGTCACGGGCATGCGGCCGGCGATCAGGTGTTGATCGAAGTCGCGCGGCGCATCCGCGCCTGCGTGCGCAACGAAGACACCGTCGCGCGGTACGGCGGCGACGAGTTCGTCGTGGTGCTCGAAGACGTATTTGACATCGACGACATCCAGCGTGTGGCACAGTCGATCAACAACGCCTTCGACCATCCGTTCGAAGTCCCGGATGCGTCGGTGAGCATGCGCGCCTCGGTGGGCGTGGCCGCCTACCCACGCGATGGCGACACCCCGGCGACGTTGCTCAAGGCCGCGGACAAGAACATGTACGGGATCAAGAAACTCAAGCTCGTGCAGCACGCGCTCGGCCAGGACACGGCGCAGCCACTACAGGCGCGCTAGCGGCGGATCTGAAGGCGGCGAGCGGGGCGCACCCGCATGCTAAGATCCCGCCCGCCCAACCACCGGAGCGTGCCATGACGATGATGAGCAAGATGAACAGGATCGCCCCGCCCGACCGCGCCCTGCAGCCGGCGCTGCAACAGCGCATCGACCAGAAAACCAAACCGCCCGGCGCGCTCGGGCGCATCGAAGCGTTGGCGCTGCAGATCGGCCTGATCCAGCAGACGCTGTCGCCGACGCTGCGCCAGCCGCACCTGATGGTGTTTGCTGGCGACCATGGCGCCGCCCGCGCCGGGGTATCGGCGTTCCCACAGGAAGTCACGTGGCAGATGGTGGAGAATTTTCTCGCCGGTGGCGCCGCGATCAACGTGTTCTGCCGCCTGCTGGGGCTCGACCTGTCGGTGATCGACGCCGGCGTCAATCACGACTTCGGCCCCCGCCCCGGCCTGATCGACGCCAAGATCGGGCACGGCACGGCCAACTACCTCGAAACCGCCGCGATGAGCACCGACGACGCCGACCGGGGCATGCGGCGCGGCCGCGAACTCGCGCATGGGCTGGCCGGCAACGGCTGCAACGTGCTGGGTTTCGGCGAAATGGGCATAGGCAACACCGCCGCCGCGTCACTGCTCACCCACTGCCTGACCGATGCCGACCTGGCGAGCGTGACCGGGCGCGGCACCGGACTGGATGACGCCGGCCTCGCGCGCAAGCGCGGTCTGCTCGAACAGGCGGTGGCACGCGGCGGGCGGCATCGCGATCCGCTCGCGGCGCTGGCCGAATACGGCGGCCACGAGATCGCGATGATGGCCGGGGCCATGCTCGGCGCGGCCGAACGGCGCATGCTGCTGCTGATCGACGGCTTCATCGTCACCAGCGCGCTGCTGGTCGCGCACGCAATGAACCCGGCCATCCTGGCCTACTGCGTGTTCGCGCATCGCTCCGAAGAACCCGGCCACACGGTGCAGCTCGCCCACCTCGGCGCCACCCCGCTGATGGAACTGGACCTGCGCCTGGGTGAAGGCACCGGCGCCGCGCTCGCCTACCCGCTGGTGCAGGCGGCGGTCGCGTTCGTGAACGAGATGGCAAGCTTTGAATCCGCCGGAGTCAGCGCTCGTGAATGAATCTACTGCGCGGGTCGATTGCTGCGTTGCTCGCTCATTCACTCCTCGCCTATCCATTTGATATGTCTCGTCGTTCATTCCCTCGCGCCTTGCACTCGCCCCTGCTCGCTACGATTCATTCACGAGCGCAACGCGACAAACCCGCTTGATGCGCCACCAACTGGAACTCTTCTTCACCGCGCTGGGGTTCTTCACCCGCATTCCGGTGCCGGCCTGGGTGCCGTATTCGGCGGAACGCCTCAACCACGCGGCGCGCTATTTTCCGCTGGTGGGCTGGGTGGTGGCGGCGGCCGGGGCGGGTAGCTACGCGGTGTTCGCGCGGATGCTGCCGGCCAGCCTCGCGGTGCTGCTGTCGATGGCCGTGACGATACGCCTGACCGGCGCCTTCCACGAGGACGGCTGGGCCGACGCATGGGACGGCCTCGGCGGAGGCTGGGAGCCCGCCCAGGTGCTGGCCATCATGAAGGACTCGCGCATCGGCAGCTACGGCACCGTCGCGTTGGTGCTGCTACTGCTGGCCAAGGCCGCGGCGCTGATCGAGCTGGCCGCGCACGGCAACGCAATGGTGGTCAGCGCGTTGTGCGTGGCGCATCCGCTGTCGCGCTTCGCCTCGACCACGCTGATCCGGACCCTGAACTACGTGCGCGACGACGCCGACGCGCGCGCCAAGCCGCTCGCGCATCGTCTGCGGCGCGGCGAACTGGGCATCGCGGCGGTGTTCGGCCTCGCGCCGCTGTTGCTGCTGCCGTTCGGCACCGCCCTGAGCGTCACCGTACTTGCCGCACTCGTCACGCTGTGGGCCGCCCGCTACTTCGTACGTCGCATCGGCGGCTATACCGGCGACTGCCTCGGCGCAGTGCAACAAGGCAGCGAGCTGGTCTGCTATCTGGGAATACTAGTGTCCTGAGTTGCAAGTTCATTGAGCAAAGCAACCAGGGGTGAACAAACTTTCCGGATTCGTGCGCAACGCACTTGTAACTCAGAGCCTGTGAAGGATTTAGCGCCATGACGATCGTGGAATGGCTTTACCCCAACCGCATGGATGGTCGCGGCTGAAGCCGCTCCTACGGTAAGCATGGCACGGCCGTTTCGTAGGAGGGGCTTCAGCCCCGAATGACACTGTTGTCGCGACTGAAGCCGTTCCTGCGGGGCACACGGGCGCGTTCGCGGCAGGAGTGGCATTTTTTAACAAGCTCTCAGGACACTTGGCATGGAACTACACCTGATCCGCCACCCCCGCCCGGACATCGCGGCCGGGGTGTGCTACGGCCAGTCGGACATCGGATTGGCCGAGTCCGCCAGTGCGGTGGCGGCGCGGCTGCGTCCGCTGCTGCCGCAGTCGTACCGCCTGCACACCAGCCCGCTCGCGCGGGCGCGGCTGCTGGCGGCCGAACTGGGTAGCGCGACGCTGGACGACAGGCTCAAGGAAATGAGCTTCGGCGAGTGGGAGATGGTGCCCTACCAGCGCATCGGAACGGCCATCGATGCGTGGGCCGACGACCCGCTCGGGTTTCGCGCGCCCGGTGGCGAATCCGCGCGCGACATGGCCGCTCGGGTGCGCGGCTGGCTCGACGAGGTACTCGTCACCGACTCCCCGGACGCACTGGTGGTGGTCGCCCATGGCGGCCCGTTGCGCGTGATCGCCGGCCATCTGCTGGGCATCGCCCCGGAACGCTGGCTCGCGCTGGGTTTCGAGTGCGGCCAGGTGACGCGCATCGATGTCGCCCCGTGGGGCGCGGTGCTGCGCTGGTTCAATCGCGCGGGCGTGTGAATCCGAACCCGCCGACCGCGCCACGCAAACGAAGATAGTCGCGCGGCCCACGGTCAGTGCTGCTAACGTTCACTGCGCGACGTCGGTGCCGTGCCACGGCAGCACCCGTTCCACTCGACACGCTCCCGACTCATCCCGGGCCACGCATGCAAGCATGAAATCCATTTCCGTCTCGACCCGTTTATGGCTGCTCGTCTGCGCCGTGCTGATCGCGGTGTTCGTGGAAGACCTGGTGGACCTCAAGCACACCAGCGAACAGTTGCGCACCCACAAGGAGCAGCAACTGGAACAACTGGTCGAGACCGCGCATTCCATCCTGCAACACTACGAGAACGAGGCGCGCGCGGGCCGCCTCGGTGACGCCGAAGCGCGCCGGCAGGCCATCGCGGCAATTCGCCCGCTGCGCTACGGCACGCGCGAGTATTTCTTCATCATCGATCACGCTGAGCCCGTACCGAGCGGCATCATGCACCCGATCCAGCCCGACCTGGAAGGGTACCCGCTCGACCAGCCGGCCTACCTGCGCGCGACCTCCAGCCGTGCCGGTTCACGCGGCCCCTACCGGGCGCTCGACAACGACAACATCTTCGTTGCGATGCGCGAGGTGGCGCATTCGGTGAGCGGCAACGGCTACGTCACCTATGAGTGGCCCAAGCCGCTCGGCTCGGGCGGCGTTACCGTCGGGCGCCATCCCAAGCTGGCCTACGTCAAGCATTTCGAACCCTGGGGCTGGATCGTGGGCTCGGGCGTCTACATGGACGAACTGGAAGCGGCCATCGCCCGCAACGCACAGACCAGACTGATCAAAGGCGTGATCTGGTTGCTGCTGTTCGGCGCGCTGGCGTGGGCCTTGCTGCGCTCCATCATGCGCCCCCTGCACGCACTGCACGATGCCATCCAGCGCCTGCGCGGCAACCCCGACCACAGCATCGACCTGCCGGCGCGGCAACCGCGTGAGCTGGCGCTACTGGGCAACGTGTTCCGATCGTTGATGAGCGACTTGCAGCATTCGCGCAAGGCGCTCAACGCGTCGCTGGACGAACTCAGGCTGGCCGGCAGCGCCTTCGCCGCGATGTCCGAAGGCGTGGTGGTGACCGACGCGCAACGCCGCATCGTGTCGATCAACCCCGCGTTCACGCGCATCAGTGGTTACCCCCGCACCGAGGTCATCGGCAGGAACCCCAACCTGCTCAAGTCCCGGCGCCACGACGACGAGTTCTATCGTGCGATGTGGCACGCGATCGAGGTGAACGGCTCATGGTCGGGCGAGATCTGGAACCGCGCCCGCGACGGGCGCGTTTTTCTCGAATGGCTGTCGATCTCGACCTTGCGCGACGAGGCCGGACAGGTGCTCAACTACATCGGCGTGTTCTCGGACATTACCGAACGCAAGCGCTCCGAGGCCGACCTGCGCATTGCCGCGACCGCCTTCGAAGCCCAGGAAGGGATGTTCATCACCGACGCCCACGGCACCATCCTGCGGGTCAATCTGGCGTTCACCACCATCACCGGCTACACCCCGGACGAAGCGGTGGGCAAGAGTCCACGCCTGCTCAAGTCGGGGCGGCACGACGCGGATTTCTATGCCCGGATGCAGGACGGCATCGACCGCAGCGGCTCGTGGCAGGGCGAGATCTGGAACCGGCGCAAGAACGGCGAGATATTCCCGGAATGGCTGACCATTACCGCGGTGCACGACCACGAGGGCAACCTGACCCACTACGTATCGACCCTGACCGACATCTCGCAGCGCAAGGCCGCCGAAAGCGAGATCCAGCATCTGGCCTTCTACGATCCACTCACCAACCTGCCCAACCGCCGCCTGCTGATAGACCGCTTGCGCCAGGCGCTGTCATCCAGCGCCCGGACCGAACACACCGGCGCATTGCTGTTCATCGACCTGGACAACTTCAAGCTGCTCAACGACTCGCTGCGGCACGACAAGGGCGACCTGCTGCTACAGTCCGTGGCAGCCCGACTCCTCGATTGCGTGCGCACCACCGACACCGTCGCACGCCTGGGCGGCGACGAGTTCGTCGTGCTGCTGGAAGACCTCAGTGCGCTCACCACCGAAGCAACCGCCCAGGCCCAAACCCTCGGCAACAAGATCCTCGCCGCGCTCAACCAGCCCTACACCCTCGCCGGGCACGTACACCACAACAGTCCCAGCATCGGCATCGCGCTGTTCTCCGATCACCACCGCAGCGTGGAAGAAGCGCTGATGCAGGCCGATCTGGCGATGTACCAGGCCAAGGCCGCCGGGCGCAACACCCTGCGTTTGTTCAGCCCCGAAATGCAGTCGGTGGTCAGCGCCCGCGCGGCGCTGGAAGCGGACCTGCGCGCGGCGCTGGACGATCACGGCACGCAGTTCGCGCTGCATTACCAGCCTCAGGTCGACCGCGCCGGGCACCTGACTGGCGCCGAGGCGCTGCTGCGCTGGCAGCATCCGCAACGCGGCAACGTGTCGCCAGCGGAATTCATCCCGCTCGCGGAGGACTGCGGACTAATCCTGCGCATCGGACGCTGGGTACTGGAGACGGCCTGTCGCCAACTCGCCGCATGGGCGCGGGACCCGGACATGCAGCACCTGACGCTGGCGGTAAACGTCAGCGCCATGCAATACCGGCAAGCCGATTTCGTCGCCCAGGTGCTGTCCATCCTGGTCGATACCGGCGCCGACCCGAACAAACTCAAACTGGAACTGACCGAAAGCCTGCTGCTCGACAACGTCGAGGACATCATCACCAAGATGACCGACCTCAAGGCCTGGGGCGTGGGCTTCTCGCTCGACGACTTCGGCACCGGCTACTCGTCGCTGTCCTACCTCAAGCGCCTGCCGCTGGACCAGCTCAAGATCGACCAGTCCTTTGTCCGCGATCTGCTCACCGACCCCAACGACGTCGCGATCGCGCGCGCGGTCGTCGCCCTGGCGGCAAGCCTCGGCCTGACCGTGATCGCTGAAGGGGTCGAAACCGAAGCGCAGCGCCTCTGCCTGGAGACCAACGGCTGCCTCGCCTACCAGGGCTATCTGTTCGGTCGCCCCGCGCCCGCCGAGGCACTCAAGACATGGCAGCCGATCGCCCCCTCGCGGACGGTTGACGGCACCTAGCAGCCTTCCCGTAGGAGCGGCTTCAGCCGCGAACACGCCTTTTTTCGCGGCTGAAGCCGCTCCTTCTACGAAACGACCGGAGCCAAGCAGGCGCGCCGCGCCAAAGACCCCGCCGTCGCGGTTCATGGGATAATCGCGCGTTCAGGTTCCGGCACGACGGCAATGCACACTTCACTCCCCGATTTCTCCACCGGTCGCGTACTCATCGTCGGCGACGTGATGCTGGACCGCTACTGGCATGGCTCGACCACCCGCATCTCGCCCGAAGCGCCAGTGCCCATCGTCAAGGTCGAAGGCGATGAATTCCGCGCCGGCGGAGCCGGCAACGTAGCGCTCAACGCCGCCGAACTCGGTACCGCCACCGCGCTGGTGGGGCTGGTCGGGCGCGACGAAGCCGGCCTGCTGCTGCGCAAGCGGCTCGCGGCGGGCGGTGTCACCTGCCACCTGCTCGAAGCGCCGCAGCACCCGACCATCACCAAGCTGCGCATCATCAGCCGCCACCAGCAACTGATCCGCCTCGATTTCGAGGAGAACTTCGCGGTGCTCGAATCGGCCGGCATCGAAGACGCGTTCGCCGCCGCGCTGCCCGGTGTCGGCGCGCTGATCCTGTCCGACTACGGCAAGGGCACCCTCGCGCAGGTCGGCAGCCTGATCCGCGTGGCGCGGGAACAACGCGTGCCGGTGGTCGTCGACCCCAAGGGCACGGATTTCGGCCGCTACTGCGGCGCCACCGTGATCACCCCCAACATGACCGAATTCGAGGCGGTGGTCGGCCACTGCGCCGACGAGGCGACCGTGGTGGCGCGCGCCGAGGCGCTGCGCGACGCACTCGACCTGCAAGCCCTGCTGGTGACCCGCAGCGAGCGCGGCATGAGTCTGTTCGCGCGCGGCCTGCCGCCGCTCAACCTGCCGGCGCGCGCGCGCGACGTGTTCGACGTGACCGGCGCGGGCGACACCGTGGTCGCGGTGCTGGGGGCCGGACTCGCGTGCGGGCTGACGTTGGCCGACGCGACCGCCTGGGCCAACCTCGCCGCCGGCATCGTGGTCGGCAAGGTCGGCACCGCCACCGTGACGCTGGACGAACTCACGCGGGCCATGCAGGCCGGCTAGCGCTACAAGGAGAACACATGATCATCGTCACCGGCGGCGCCGGCTTCATCGGCAGCAACATCGTGCACGGGCTCAACGCGCGCGGCATCAGCGACATCCTGGTGGTGGACGACCTGAGCGACGGGCGCAAGTGCCTGAACCTCGCCGACGCCGACATCCGCGACTACGCCGACAAGGACGACTTCCTGCGCCTGCTGCAAGGCGGCGCGGACTTCGGCCCGGTCGAGGCGGTGTTCCATGAAGGCGCGTGCTCCAGCACCACCGAATGGGACGGGCGCCTGGTCATGGCGGTGAACTACGAGTACAGCAAGGCGCTGCTCGCCTGGTGCGCCGCCCGCCACGTGCCGCTGATCTACGCCTCGTCGGCGTCGGTGTATGGCATGGGGCCGGTGTTTCGCGAGGCGCGCGAGTTCGAGCGCCCGCTCAACATGTACGCCTATTCCAAGTTCCTGTTCGACTGCCACCTGCGCCCGCTGTTGCCCAGCCTCGGCAGCCAGGTGGTCGGGCTGCGCTATTTCAACGTGTATGGCCCGCGCGAACAGCACAAGGGCAGCATGGCCAGCGTCGCGCAGCACTTCCACCAGCAGCTCGGCGACAGCAACCGCCTGCGCCTGTTCGAGGGCAGCGACGGCTACGCGGCGGGCGAGCAGCGGCGCGATTTCATTCACGTGGACGACATCGTGGCGGTCAACCTGTGGCTGCTCGACCACCCCGAGGTCAGCGGCATCTACAACCTCGGCACCGGCAAGGCGCAAAGCTTCAACGACGTGGCGCGCGCCGCGATCGCCTGGCACCGGGGCGGCGAGATCGACTACATCCCCTTCCCCGACCACCTCAAGGGCCGCTATCAGAGCTATACCGAGGCCGACATGGGGGCATTGCGCCGCGCCGGCTACAGCGCCGACTTCATGCCGGTCGAAACCGGCGTGCCGCGCTACCTGGACTGGCTGGCAAAACAAAAGGGATGAAAACGGCGCGTCGCATTCTCGTGGTGGGTCCGTCGTGGGTTGGCGACATGGTCATGGCGCAAAGCCTGTTCATGACGCTCAAGGCCGGCGGCGAATGCGAGATCGACGTGCTGGCGCCGGAATGGTCGCTGCCCATCCTCGCGCGCATGCCCGAGGTCAATCGCGGCATCGTGATGCCGCTCGGTCACGGCCAGCTCGAACTGGGGGTGCGCTGGAAGCTCGGACGCCAGCTCGCCACGGTCGGCTACGACCAGGCCATCGTGCTGCCCGGCTCGCTCAAGTCGGCACTGGCGCCGTTCTTCGCCAGCATCCCGCAACGCACCGGCTTTCGCGGCGAGATGCGCTACCTGCTGGTCGACGACATGCGCATGCTGGACAAGCGCCGTCTGCCGATGACGGTGCAGCGCTTCGTCGCGCTGGGGCGCCCGGTGAACAAGCCGCTGCCCGAGCCGCTGCCGCTGCCGCATCTGGTCGCCGACCCGGACAACCAGCAACGCGTGCGCGCCGAACTGGGCCTGCACGCCGACCGCCCCGCCATCGCCTTCATGCCGGGGGCCGAGTATGGCCCGGCCAAGCAGTGGCCGCTGCCGCATTTCGCCGCACTGGCCGAGACTCTGCGCGAGCGCGGCTACCAGGTGTGGGTGCTGGGCTCGAACAAGGACCGCGAAGCCGGCGACGTGATCGCGGCCGACCTCGAAGACAGCGTGTTCAACCTGTGCGGCAGGACCGGCCTGGGCGACGCGGTGGACCTGCTCGCCGCCTGTGCCGCCGCCGTGACCAACGATTCCGGGCTGATGCACGTGGCGGCGGCGCTGGACGTGCCGCTGGTGGCGCTGTACGGCTCATCGACGCCGGACCACACCCCGCCGCTGGCGCGCCGCGTCGCGGTGCGCTACCTGCGCCTGGACTGTTCGCCGTGCTTCAAGCGCGTCTGCCCGCTCGGCCACACGCGCTGCCTGACAGACATCACCCCCGCCAGCGTCATCGACGCGCTCGCCAGCCTCGGCCTGGCGCACAGCCCCACCGACTGAGGTACACGATGCGGGTACTGGTGATCAAGACCTCTTCGCTCGGCGACGTCATCCACACCCTGCCGGCGCTCACCGACGCGGCGCGCGCGATTCCCGGCATCCGCTTCGACTGGGTGGTGGAAGAGCGCTTCGCCGAGATTCCGGCCTGGCACCCGGCGGTGGACCGCGTCATCCCGGTCGCGGTACGGCGCTGGCGCCAGCATCCGCTGCAGGCCTGGCGCAGCGGCGAGTGGCGCGCCTTCGTGCGCAGTCTCGCCAGCCCGCCCGCCCATGACCTCGCGATCGACGCGCAAGGTCTGTTCAAGAGCGCCTGGCTGTCACGCTATGCACACACCACGGTGCATGGCCTCGACCGGGGCTCGGCGCGCGAAGGGCTGGCAAGCCTGTTCTACCACCGCAGCCACAGCGTCGCCGGTGGCCAGCATGCGGTGCAGCGGGTGCGGGCGCTGTTTGCCGACGCGCTCGGCTACGCCCGTCCCGGATCCGCCGGCGCCTACGGCCTGGACCGCGCCCGCATCGCCGCCCCGCCCACCGATCCCGACCCGGCACCGTATTTGATGTTTCTGCACGGCACCACCTGGGACAACAAGCACTGGCCGGAGTGGTACTGGCAGCAACTAATCGAGCGCGTCAGCGCCGCCGGCTGGCAGGTGCGCCTGCCGTGGGGCAACGAAGCCGAGCGTGAGCGCGCCGAACGACTCGCACAAGGGCGCCCCGGCGTCACGGTGCTGCCGACGCTGTCGCTGACCGGCATCGCCGCCCAGCTCGCAGGCGCGCGCGCCTGCGTCGCGGTCGACACCGGCCTGGGCCATCTCGCGGCGGCACTGGACGTGCCGACCGTGTCGCTGTTCGGCCCCACCCACCCCGGCCTGACCGGCGCCTGGGGGCACAACCAGGTCCATCTCGCCTCCGACCTGGCGTGCGCCCCGTGCCTCGCGCGTACCTGCGCCCACCGCGCCAGCGAGGACGAGCGCGCGCGCTTCGATCTGGCGCGCGAACAGCCGCTGTGCTTCACCCGCGTCGACCCGGCGCGGGTGTGGCTCGCGCTGGAACAGATACTGACCCGCCCGCAATCCGACCAGCCGCCCGAACGGCGCTCGGTGCCGCGCTGATGCAGCTCGCGTTCTGCCTGTACAAGTACTTTCCGTTCGGCGGATTGCAGCGCGACTTCCTGCGCGTCGCGCTCGCCTGTCAGGGGCGCGACCATGCGATCCGCGTCTATACGCTGAGCTGGCAGGGCGACATCCCACCCGGCTTCGAAGTCGTGCGGGTGCCGGTCAAGGCACTGACCAACCCGCGCCGCTACGCCAAGTTCACCGCCTGGGTACAAGCCGATCTCGCCCGCCGCCCCGCCGCGCGCGTGATCGGCTTCAACAAGATGCCGGGGCTGGACGTGTATTTCGCCGCCGACCCATGCTTCGAGGACAAGGCGCGCAACCTCCGCAATCCGTTTTACCGCCTGTCCGGGCGCTACCGGCACTTTGCCGCGTACGAGCGCGCGGTGTTCGATCCCGCCGCGCACACCGAGATCCTGCTCATTTCCAAAGCCCAGCAGCCGGTGCTGACGCACTACTACGCGACCCCGCCCGAGCGCTTGCACCTGCTGCCCCCCGGCATAGACCGCGACCGCCGCGCCCCGCCCGACGCCCCCGCGATCCGCGCCGCGTTCCGCGCCGAACACGGGCTGGGCAACGATGCGCTGCTGTTGCTGCAGATCGGCTCCGGCTTCAAGACCAAGGGGCTGGACCGCAGCCTCAAGGCACTTGCCGCGCTCCCCAAAGCATTGCGCGCCCGCGCCCGCCTGATCGCGATCGGCCAGGACGACCCGACCCCCTTCCGCCGTCAGGCCCGCGCGCTGGGGCTGGCCGATCAGGTCAACATCCTCAAGGGGCGCGACGACATCCCGCGCTTTCTGCTCGGCGCCGACCTGCTGATCCACCCCGCCTATCACGAGGCCGGCGGCATCGTGCTGCTCGAAGCGGCGGTGGCCGGGCTGCCGGTGCTGGTGACCGACGTGTGCGGCTTCGCCCACTACATCGCCGATACCGACGCCGGGCGGGTGGTCGCCACGCCTTTCGACCAGAACGATTTCAACCGCCAACTGGGCGAAATACTCGCGGACGACGCGTTGCGCGCGCGCTGGCATGAGCATGGACTGACGTTTGCCGCACAGGCCGACATCTACAGCCTCGCCGAGCGCGCGGCCGACGTAATCCTGGCGCAAGCGCAATGAGCAAGGACACGACCCTGTTCCTCGACGAACCGTTCCGCAGCCTGTGGCGCGGGCAGGACCCGTTCGTCGCGGTCGAGGCGCTGCGGGGCGAGGTCTTTCGCGAGCTTGAAGCACGCCGCACGCTGCGCACCGAAGTCGCCGGGCAGGGCTACTTCGTCAAGATCCATCGTGGCGTCGGCTGGGGCGAGATCGTCAAGAATCTGCTGTCGCTGCGCCTGCCGGTACTGGGCGCGGCCAACGAGTGGCGGGCCATCGCGCGTCTGGGCGAGCTGGGCGTCGCGACCATGCAGTCGGTCGCCTATGGCGCGCGCGGCCGCAACCCGGCGCGCCAGCACTCCTTCATCATCACGCGCGAACTCGCCCCGACCATCAGTCTGGAAGACCATTGCCGCGACTGGCCACGGCACCCGCCCGCCCCGGCCTTCAAGCGCGCGCTGATCGCGCGCGTGGCCGACATGGCGCGACGCATGCACGGCGGCGGCGTCAATCACCGCGACTTCTACATCTGCCATTTCCTGCTGCACCTCGACCCGGCGCCCCGCGCCGAGGATTTCCGCCTGTCGCTGATCGACCTGCACCGCGCCCAGTTGCGCCACGCCACGCCGCGCCGCTGGCGCGACAAGGATCTCGCAGCGCTGCACTTCTCGGCCCTCGACATCGGCCTGACGACGCGCGACCGGCTGCGCTTCCTGCGCACCTACTTCGACGCCCCGCTGCGCCGCGTGCTGCGCGACGAAGCCCCGCTGCTCGCACATCTGCAACGCGAAGGCGCGCGCCTGCAACAGCGCTACCTGCGCCGCTACGCCCCCGGAGCGCCCACATGAACGGCTGGCGTGTCGACAGCGTGCTGCTCGGCCCGGAGGCGCGGCGGATGTTCGCCGACCTCGACGCGGTGTTCGCGCTCGAAGGCGAAGCCATCACCCGCGACCCGCTCAGCGAAGTGCTGCGCGTCAGCGCCGATGGCAAACGCTACTACGTCAAGCGTTACAAGGGCGCGGGCAAGAACATCCTGCGGCGCTGGTTCGGCCGCCCGCGCGTGCGGGCCGAATGGGAGAACCTGATCGCCTTCCGCAACTGGGGCATCGCCACCGCCACCGTGGTCGGGCGTGGGCTGGAGCGCCACGCGGTGGCCTTCGCGCGCGGCGCGCTGATCACCGAGGAGATCTGCAACACCACCGACCTGGCGCAGCTCACCCGCGACACCGACCCGCGCCTGCGCGACCGGCGCTGGGTCGCCCACGTCAGCAGCCAGATCGCCCGGATCACCCGCACCCTGCATGCCCACCGTTTCGCGCACAATGACTTGAAGTGGCGCAACCTGCTGGTGGACAATGCGCCCATGCCCACGGTCTACCTCATCGACTGTCCCAGCGGCGCCTACTGGCGCGAGCCCCTGCTCGGCTACCGCATCGTCAAGGATCTGGCCTGCCTGGACAAGGTCGCGCGCCGCCAGCTCAGCCGCACCCAGCGGCTGCGCTTCTACCTCGACTACGTGCAGCGGCCGCGCCTGACACCGGCCGACCGGGCACACATCACGCGCATCCTGCGTTTTTTCGCGGGGCGCGAATGAGCCCGGCCGATTCCACCGAGGCACCGTTTTTCGATGCCGCGCTGCTGGTCGCGGCCGGTCGCCACCCCCCTCTGCCGTTGCGCGTGCGGCTGCGCGGCGGTGATGACAGCGCGGGAACCGTGACGCTGACGCGGGTGCTGCGGGTACTGCCGGGCAAGCGCATCGTCGGCGCCGCGCGCTACAACGGGCAAACGGTGCTGGCCAAGCTGTTCATCGGGCGCAAGAGCGGGCGCGACTGGCAGCGCGAGTACGACGGCATCGCCGCGCTGCAGGCCGCCGGCATCGCCACCCCGGCATTGCTGCAGGGGTCGGAACTGGCCGGCGGAGGGCACGTGCTGCTGAGCCGCTTTCTCGAACCCGCCGACAACCTCGCCGAACTGTGGCAAGCCGCCGCCGACGACGAAACCGCCGCGCTCGAACTGATCGGCCCGGCGCTGCGCACCCTCGGGCGCATGCACGAGGCAGGGCTGGTGCAGGACGACCTGCACCTGGGCAACTTCCTGCGCCACCACGACACGCTGTACGTCATCGACGGCGACGCAGTACGCGCGCTCACCCCCGGCACGCCGCTGTCCGACACCGATGCAAACCGCAACCTCGCGATCCTGCTCGCGCAACTGCCCACCGCCTGGGACGCACGCCACACCGAGCTGCTCGCCGCCTATCGGGGCGGGCGCACCAGCGCATGGCAACCAACGCGACTGGCGCACGAACTGGCGCGTGTGCGCGCCTGGCGCATCAACTCATTCATGGCCAAGACAGTGCGCGACTGCTCGCGCTTCGCCGTACGGCAGGATGGCCGCCGCTTCGTCGCGGTGGCGCGCAGCCACGCCCGCGCACTCGCCCCGCTGGTCGCCGATCCGGATCGAGCCTTCGATGGCGCCGAACTGCTCAAGAATGGGCGCACCTGCACCGTCGCGCGCATCGTGCACGACGGCACCACGCTGGTGATCAAGCGCTACAACCTGAAGAACCCCGCCCACGCCCTGTCGCGCCTGTGGCGCCCCAGCCGCGCCTGGCATGCGTGGCAACAGGGGCACCGGCTCGGCTTCCTCGGCATCGCCACGCCCGCGCCGCTGGCACTGATCGAAGCGCGCCTCGGCCCGCTGCGCCGCCGCGCCTGGCTGATCACCGAACACTGCCCCGGCCCCAACCTGCGCGACCACCTCACCCCCGACACTCCCCCGCCCGCCGCCGAAGCCCGCGCCATCCTCGCGTTCTTCGACGCGCTGCGGCGCGAACGCATCAGCCACGGCGACCTCAAGGCCACCAACCTGCTGTGGCACGACCAGCGCATCGTCGCCATCGACCTCGACGCGATGACCGCGCACCGCACCGAGGCCAGCTTCAACCGCGCCTGGCGCCGCGACCGCGCCCGCCTGCTGCGCAACTGGCCCGCCGACTGCGCGCTGCACCGCTGGCTGGACGCGCACCTGCCTGCGGCGCGCTGAGGAAGAGTCGCTCGACCGGGGATCGTTCGGCGTTTGTCTGAAACGCCATTTTTGCGTATGATTAATGCCACATGGCAAACATTGGAGCGCCGACATGAGCACAGCGGCAATGGCGCATCCCGTTCTCTCGGTTGAAACCTTGCTCGGAGGCAAGCAGGTCCTGCAGGCCAGGCCGCGTACTCCGCTGGATTGGGTATCGATCATCCGTCAGGGTATTTCCTCGACGGCAGTGGATGCCCTCGCCAAGACCCTGCGCATCCCCCATTCCGAACTGGCGGTCGCGCTCGCCATCCCGGAACGCACCCTGGCACGGCGCAAGAAGGAAGGCATGCTCAACAGCGAGGAGTCGGCCAAGCTGGTGCGCCTCGCCCGTGTAATCGAGCGCGCCGAGGAGGTCTTCGAAGACCTGGACGCCGCCCTTGACTGGCTGAAATCGCCCAATGCCGCCCTGGCCGGCGCGACTCCGCTGTCCCTGCTGGATACAGAGATAGGCGCGGAAAGCGTGAGGGACACCCTCGGCCGCATCGAGCACGGCGTGTTCGCCTGATCCCGGAATGATGCTGACCGTCTGGCGGCTGCTCACGTCGCGATACGCGCAATCCGCGTTTTCGGGGGAAGGCGCCCGCCTCTTCGGGGGGCGCTGGAACCGCAAGGGCGTGCCGATCGTATATACCGCCGGCAGCCAGTCACTGGCGATGCTCGAACTGCTGGTGCAGGACGAGCCGCTGCGCGCCCGCTACGTCATGATCGCGGCCCGGCTGCCCCGGAATCTGAAGATCGAGCGCATCACCCCGGACCAGCTTCCCGCTGACTGGCGCGCGCTCGCCGCGCGTGAACAGCTACAGGCCATCGGCGGCGATTGGGCCAGACGCCGCTCGAGCGCGGTGCTGGCGGTGCCCAGCGTGGTCATTCCCGCTGAAACCAACTACCTGCTCAACCCGTTGCACCCCTCGTTCAGCAAGATCGAGATCGGTGAGCCGCAGGACTTCGTCACCGATCTACGCTTGATCAAGCGATAGCGCGACGGATCAGTCTCCTGCGCGGCTGCCCGACAGCCGGCATGATCTTGCGCCACAGGTCAACAATATGGCCTATACTTGTAGCCCATATGGACACCAACCGAGGCGCGACATGCCGAACCCGGAGCAGACGAAGGGGCGCAAACCAGGTGCCAGAGCGCGCAAACAGACAGCCGCGAGTGACGCCTCTCCTTACCCGAGTGGATCGGCCGGCCACGGACTCGTCGCCTCCGAGCCGGCAAGCACGGCCGGGTACTCGGGCGGAGCATCCAGGCGCGGCGGCGAGATAGAAGGCTGGCGGGCTTTTCGCGAATCGTTCATGACCGAGAACGGCTTCGACCAGATCGAACACATCCGGGTCGGCGTCAATGCGCCGCTATTGGTCGGAGCGGCGGCCGATCTGCAGGTCAGCCAGGAAACCTTGTTCGGGGTCGTACACCTGCCGGTCACGACGGCCAAGCGCAAGGTCTCCCGCAACGAGCTGCTCGATCCGGGCGTCACCGAACGCCTCGCCCGCATCGCACAGATCGCGCAATTCGCCACGGATGTCTTCGGCACCGACGACAAGGCCAGGCAATGGCTGTCGGCGAACAACCTCGCGCTTGGCAACGCAACACCGCTATCGATGCTGGACACCGAAATCGGCGGCCGGGAAGTCGAGCGCATCCTGCAGGCGATCCGCTACGGAATGGCGGCCTGATGCAAGCATGGCGCATTGCCAAGCGCCAATACGCCACCGACCGCGCGGGAACCGGAGGGTTGTACGCCGAAGGGCGCTGGCATGAACGCGGAACCCCGGTCATCTACTGCGGCGCGAGCGTCGAAATCTGCGCGCTGGAGTCACTCGCACACACCGGCCCGGTGTTGCCTGACGATCTGGTGCTGGTCGAATTCGTTCTCCCCGACGAAGACAAGTTGTACCGGGACATCAACGCCGCGGACCTGCCCCCCGGCTGGGCGGGTTCCCCGCCGCTGCGGCAGACGAAAGCGGCGGGAACACGATTCCTGCGCGACAATGAAGCGCTGGCGCTGTTCGTGCCCTCCGCCATCGTGGTCGAGGCGCGCAACCTGCTCATCAACCCGCACCATCCCCGCTTTGCCGATGTCTCAATCGAGGTGTTGCGCGACTTTTCCTTCGACCCCCGCTTGCGTCCCTGAGCCAAACGCATGACCTCGCCTCCCCCTCCCTCCCTCGACGAAACCCGCCTGCTCGCCATCGTGCGCGGCCTGGCATCGGAGTTGCGTCATGGCGCGGCCGACGCGCAGCGGCTCGGGCTGGACAATGGCCTGGAGCGCGACTTCGGCCTCGACAGCCTGGCGCGGGTCGAACTGCTCGCGCGCCTGCAACGCGAGTTCGGCCGGCCGGGCGAGTTGTTCGACGACGAGGCGCTGGTCACCGCCGACACCCCGCGCGACCTGCTGCGGCTGCTGGCGGCGGGCGCAGCACCGGTCGATGCGCCGCCCATCGGCAACGACGAGGCGGATCTCACCCGCGCCCAAGCGGCGCCGGCCGACGCGACCACCATCACCGCGCTGCTCGACTGGCACGTAGCCCACCACCCCGAGTGGACCCACATCCGCCTCTACGACGAAGGCGCCAGCAGCGCGCAGGACATCAGCTACCGCGCGCTGCGCGACGAAGCCCGCACCCTCGCGGCGGGGCTGCTCGCGCGCGGGCTGCAACCCGGCGAGCGGGTCGCGATCATGCTGCCGACCTGTCGCGGCTTCTTCGCCGCCTTCTACGGCATCCTCTACTCTGGCGGCGTGCCGGTGCCGCTCTATCCGCCGGCCCGCCCGTCGCAGCTCGAAGACCACATGCGCCGCATCGCCGTCATCGTCGCCAACGCCGGGGCGGTGCTGCTCGTCGCCGACAGCCGGGTGCGCCTGCTGGGCCACCTGCTGCGCGCCGAGTGCGAGGCGCTGCGCGCGGTCGATACCGTGGACGACCTGCTGCACGCGCCACCGCCGTCAAGCTGGCCGCAATTGCAGCCCGGCGACGTGGCCTTCCTGCAATACACCTCGGGCAGCACCAGCCAGCCCAAGGGGGTGGTGCTGACCCATGCCAACCTGCTCGCCAACTTGCGCGCGATGACGGTCGCCACCGGCGTCACGGCGGACGACGTGTTCGTCTCGTGGCTGCCGCTGTATCACGACATGGGCCTGATCGGCGCCTGCCTGGGCAGTCTCGCGGTCGGCTTCCGCCTGGTGCTGATGTCGCCGCTGGCGTTTCTCGCGCGCCCCGAACGCTGGCTGTGGACCCTGCAGAGCCAACGCGGCACGGTCTCGGCCGCGCCCAATTTCGCCTACGAAATCTGCGCCGCGCGCATCGACGCGGCGGTGCTCGAAGGGCTGGACCTGAGCCACTGGCGGCTCGCCTTCAATGGCGCCGAACCGGTCGCCGCCGGCACTCTCGAACGGTTCTGCCAACGCTACGCCGCCTACGGCTTCGCCCCCGAAGCCATGACCCCAGTCTATGGACTGGCGGAGAACTCGGTCGGACTGACCTTCCCTCCGCCAGGGCGCGGCCCGCGCATAGACCACATCGACCGCCACGTATTCGCCACCGAAGGCCGGGCGCAGCCGGTGCCCGTCGACCGGGCCACCGCGCAGCAGGTGGTATGCAGCGGCGCGGTGCTGCCCGGCCACCAACTGCGGGTGGTCGACGACGCCGGCCAGCCCCTGCCCGAACGCCACGCCGGACGCGTGCAGTTTCGCGGCCCCTCCGCCACCCGCGGCTATTTCCACCACACCGACACCACGCTCTTCGACGGCGACTGGCTCAACACCGGCGACCTCGGCTACCTCGCCGACGGCGAACTGTTCCTGACCGGCCGCGCCAAGGACATCATCATCCGTGGCGGGCACAACCTGTACCCCCAGGAACTCGAAGAAGCCGTCGGCTGCGTGCCCGGCATCCGCCGTGGCGGCGTCGCGGTATTCGCCGCCAGCGACCCGCGCACCGGCAGCGAGCGCCTCGTGGTACTGGCCGAGACGCGCAGTACCGACGCCGCCGAACGCGCCCGCCTGAGCGAAAAGATCGGCCACCTCGCCGTCGACCTGCTCGGCCAACCCGCCGACGACATCGTGCTCGCCCCGCCGCAAACCGTGCTCAAGACCTCCAGCGGCAAGATCCGGCGCAGCGCCTGCCGCGAACACTACGAAGCCGGCACCCTGATGCAGCGCCTGCGCGCGCCGTGGCTGCAAGTGCTGCGCCTGGCCGCCGTCAGCCTGCGCACCGGGCTGGCGCGACGGCTGCGCGCCAGCGGCGGCTGGCTGTGGTCGGCGTGGGCATGGACCGTCTTCGCCACCCTCGTGCCACCCGCGTGGCTGCTGATCACCCTCACCCCGACGCTGACCCTGCGCCGCCGCTGCGCCCGCGCCTGCAGCCGTCTCGCAATGGCACTGAGCGGCCTGCCGGTGCGCGTCGACGGCCTGCACCACGTGGATGCCGCCGGCCCCTGCGTGATCGTCGCCAACCACGCCAGCTACCTCGACGCGCTGCTCCTCACCGCCGTATTGCCGCCGCATTTCGCCTACGTCGCCAAACATGAACTGCAACAATCACCGCTCGCCGCCATCCCGCTGCGCCGCCTCGGCAGCATGTTCGTCGAACGCCACGATCAGGTACGCAGCATCGAGCACACCCGCGAACTCGAAGCCCGCGCGCGCGCCGGCGAGGCGCTGCTGTTCTTCGCCGAAGGCACCTTCCGCGCCGCCCCCGGCCTGCAGCCCTTCCGCCTCGGCGCCTTCTCCGCCGCCAGCGCCGCCGGCCTGCCCGTCATCCCGCTCTGCCTGCGCGGCACCCGCCAGACGCTGCGCGACACCCAATGGCGCCCACAACGCCACCCGGTCGACATCCTGATCGGCGCCCCGCTGCGCGCCCAGGGGCAGGACTGGAACGACACCGTCGCGCTGCGCGACGCGGCACGGGCATGGATCGCGGCAAGGACCGGAGAGGACGGCAGTCAGGCGGACGGGTGACGCCGTCAGCGCTCCGTTGCGCCAACATCAAAGTAGGGCGCAATAACCGAAGGGCATTGCGCCGTATGTACCAGGGCATCATCCGGCGCAATACGGCTATCGCCTATTGCGCCCTACGCGGGCTTGCTCATAAGCGTCGACAGATAACCTACTTGCCAAATTCACCAACCAGGTTAGTATGCGCACATGGACAAACCGACCCCGCACTGCAAGCTGCCCGTGGTCAAAGCCTTCGTAGAAACGGGAAAAGTCCGCGCAACCCATTCGGCCAGGATCGGGGCCACTGCGCTGGGGTTGGAACTCTCCGACATGCTGGCCGTGGTGACGGCGCTGACGCCAGCGGATTTCTACAAGAGCATGACCACCCATGCCGATCACACGGTATGGCAGGACGTATACCGCCCCAGCACGCAGGCGGGCGACGTGTACCTGAAGCTGACGGTCATCGATGACGTGCTGATCGTGTCCTTCAAGGAGCTATGAACATGAAGTGTCCAGTGTGCGGCGCGGCGGAGCTGATCCACGACACCCGCGACCTCCCCTACACCTACAAGGGCGAAACCACCGTGATTCCCGCAGTGACGGCGGACTTTTGCCCCGCGTGCGATGAGTCCATCACCGACATGGCGGAAACCGAGCGCGTCATGCGCGAGATGCAGACATTCAACAAACAGGTGAACGCGGCCATCGTCGACCCCGCGTTCATCGCCAGCGTCCGCAAGAAGCTCCACCTCGGCCAGCGCGAAGCCGCCGAAATCTTCGGCGGCGGCATCAACGCCTTTTCTCGCTACGAGAACGGCAAGACCAAGCCTCCACTGGCTTTGGTGAAACTGCTCAAGGTGCTGAACCGCCACCCCGACCTGCTCGACGAGATCAGGGCCACCTGACCTTGAAGTCAGCGCCTCCTGCATCGTGAGGAAGCGCCGCCGTTCTTGAAGCGGCTGAAAATCGTGGTCTGCCCCCTGTTTTGCCATGACAAAAAAGTAGGGCGGATGAGCCGCAGGCGTTATCCGCCGAATGGAAATCGCATGCGGCGGATAACGCTGCGCTCATCCGCCCTACGCTTGCTTCTGTGCTCCCTGTGCACCTGGGTGTAGGACCGGAACGCCGCCATCTCTTTGCAGCGCAGATCGTGGTAAGAACGGGAGAGAGCGACAGCCAGGCGAAGAGGTGACAGCGTTGGTGTTCCGTTGCGCCTGACGAAAAAT